>MHBI01000099.1 GCA_001804815.1 Lentisphaerae bacterium GWF2_50_93 | reverse complement strand
AGCCGTCACGGCGGAGATTCTTGAGTGGTATTTGAAAACCTTAAACGCGCTTTTTGGCATCATTTAAAGCGCCTAAGACCGTATTCTGGAGCGAATTATCTTGCATCTTCCTATCTATATGCGCCTTATGTATGTGCTAACGACACCGTAAACCTATCTTTTCTCGACCGAACTTTCCGGATAATATTTTATGTGCTTGGAGCGTTTTTTGAGAAAATTTTTATCCAAATTGCAAATCCTGTCCATTGCAACCTGTAATATCCAATACATCCCGGCTTTGAAAGAATTATGTTTCTATCTTTTAAAGCCTTTAATCCGTTGTTCAGAGCTGATGTCTTATGCTTAAATTTCTCTCTTATTTCTTTCTTTGAAATCCAATCATTTGATTTATCTGACATTATATTTAAAATCTGCCTATATGATTCTTCTTTTATTTGATTATAATACATGTCTCTGTAATATCTATCTCCAATTTTTTCAATAGCACCGCCTTGCTTAAAAATACCTTCAATAGCGTCATCTTTATCGATAATATCATCTGTGTTTGACTCAAATACAGAATATCCTATCTGCTGAACAAAATGAGGATACCCTTCAGAATGTTGACACATTTCCTTTAATGCATCTTCCGCTATTTTGATATTTGCTCCTTTTGAGTTGGCCTCAGCAATTCCTTTATTTATGACTATCTTCACTTCATCTTCTGAAAGTGTAGATAATTTAAATTCTTCAAACAATCTTAACGATGATTCATGACTGTTTTTCAATACATCTCTTGTTTTAGGAAGTCCTGACATAATAAATAACATTTTGTTAGCTTTTTCAAAAATTAATATTTCTGAAAGAATTTTCAAAAAGGCTCCGAGTTTTAAATTATCTGAAGAATTGTCAACCTCATCAATAAATAAAACAATACCATCTTTCTTTTCCTTAAGACCAATTTCAGTAGCGTTATTATCCTCTGTAATAGCCTTTATTGTATCAACAATTGAATACATCCCTTCATGTATCATTTTTTCATCAGAATCATCCTTCCCCTCATTTTCTTTTTTATATGAAACTCCGCCAATCTGAAACTTACTTATAAAATCCCATGTTTTTTTCATAAATGTCAATGCTTTCTCATCATGAGAAAAACTTCTATTGATTTGATGGTTTATCATATCTAACAGATCAATTATTTTTGTATCTTGTTTAATGGGTATAAATATTGAAATAAAATTGAATTTGCCATCCAATGTTATATCCCCATTGGCAAGGAATTTTGCAAATAATAATAAAGATGTTTTGCCAATTCCCCTTTCTCCGATAATCATTATATTTGACGGATTTCCTTCTTTTGTTTGATGAAGGAGGGCATTGATCCTTTTTATTTCTTCATTTCTACCTGTAAACATTCCAGTATATACAGGGTTGTTTGGTGTAAATGGATTATTCTTCATTTCTTTATCTCCTTATTTGAATTATATAAGTTGTTTAATTTTTATTATATATAGTAAACCTATTAACAAGATAATTAAGATATATTTATGTGTTAATTTAATCAATAATTACAACTATAATTATATTATTTGATAGATGAGTTTGCATAACTATACCAACCTTTAAGGTTCCTTAAATGATAAATTATGATAAAATGTTTGAACTGTTATGTCTTCGAGGTGTATTGTAAACTAATTTAGCTTCGTATATAATTAAATGGAGAGGATAAAATGGCTCTTTACAAGCAAGGACAGCTCTTGAAACAGAGTAACCATGAAGCATTCGACAAAAAACACTCTCCTGGAGCATCTGCGCCATACCATGGTATCTATCGTTGTACTGCATGTGGTGATGAAATAGCCATAGCAGCTGGTAATACATTGCCCCCGCAAAATCATCATCAACATAATCCAAATACAGGAAACATTGAGTGGCAATTATTAGTTTATTCAGAGCAGAAAAAGTAAAGCCACCTTATTAATTCGATTTTTTGTAATCCGTCATGGAACAACTGGGGCTTACTATTGATTTTGCTCTCTCATTTCAAATGGGTTATATCGGGGGAAGATTATTTTATTAATTAAGTCCACATGGCAAGAATCTGCCCAAAATAATTTATCGCGAATATGAAATATCAAGGAGACCCACAAATGAAAAATGAAATTATTGTATTTGGCGATGAAGAACAAAAGTATATTATAAACCAAATCAGCCAAGTTCGAGAAGATAAACAGGATTGTGAATACCTTATAGAAGCACGCAGGGTTTTGCCTGTCAAAGGTTACCGCAGCGCAATCGGATGTTACTGGAATTCGGTAATTGATGATTTGCGAAGAAAGGTAATGCATCGAAGTTTAGATGTTTTTAACAAAGAATATCAAGCCATTGGCGGGAAAAAGGACATTAAGGAGTATGAGGACTTTCAAAATCATGTTACGGATTATGATTTAATTGAGTGCGCTTACCGAATGGGTGCAATATCTTGGGAGGCAAGAAAAATTCTCCATCAAGCAAGGGAAACGAGAAATGTATTTGATGGTCATCCTAAGAGTAGTTCTCCTGAATTAGTAAAGGTACTATCTTTTATTTCTGATTGTAATAAGTACGTGTTAAATGTTGAGTTTCCAATAGCTATTATAAATATTAGCGACTACCTGAAAACTATGGATAGCACCGATTACGATAGAAATGATATTGCGGTGAGACAGGCTATGTCGGATCTTCCGGAGACTTACAAAAAAGAACTTATCCATCGTCTATATTCCATGTACAAAAGCCCGTCAACAAGCACAACAATTAAATCTAATATTGAATTCCTTGCTCCAATTTTATGGCCAGAATTAAGCAAAGAAATAAAATTAGAAGTTGGGAGAGGGTTTGACAAAGATATTTCTAAGGGAATCGCTTCAGTAACACAGTCCGGATTGGAATTTATGAAACTTGTCAACGGACTTATGTATGTAAGCACAGCAACTAGAGAGGCAATATTCCGTCCCGTAATTGATAAATTGAATCATAGCCTTGATAAATGGGATGAAGAGGAAAAAACGGTTAAAGAGCTTGAAAAGCTAGGTTATAATATCCCGGCTTCATGTATTAATGAATATGTCAATGGAATAACTTGTACATTTGTTGGATACACAGGAGGCAGCTATCGCTCTTCGAGAACAGATTTCTATTCAAATGCTGCTGCATCACACATTACTCCAATGTTTAAACACTTTGACAATAAATGTGTAACCTCATTTGTTAATGTTATTAAGACAAACAAAAAGTTGCAATCAAGAATTGGCACTCAAGCCAAACTAAATAGGCTTCGGGAGCTCGGAAATATCATTCTGGAAAAAGGAGTCGGCGATAAATCAGATCGTGAGTTCATTGAAATGATGTGCGATGATTCACGGAAAACTAAATTCTACATAAAAATTGATGCCTGACAAGTAGTTGAATAACTAATTAGGCTCACTAATTATTATCATTATTCCATTTAGAAAGCAATTTACTTTTATCCTTTTCTGTTTTCTCTTTAACAAGATATTGAATTTTATTATCTTTCCATAAATCCATAAATGCCCATGTTTCATTCTCATTTTTAAAACCCGACACGTCAAATTCATCTCCGGTTTTAAAATCATAATCCTTATATTTAATCGCCCAGGGTGTCAAAATAACAGCGGCTTTTGGAGCATTGCAGCGGCATTGCTGCCATGCTGGGCATGGCCTTGTATTATAATTAGTTATATCCATACCTTTGGTGTTTCAATCTTAATTCTCCATGAACATCGCCATCATTTCTCTTTATTCTTCTTTGAAAGGCGCAGTCAAAAGGATATTTTCAGTCAATACGGCTCCGCATTCTTCCTGAGGCACTGGCCGTAAAACATAAGGACGGTATCATGAGTGAACGTAAGATAGTGGGAGCATGGAACGAATGGGGCAGGCTGCGTGAAGCGGTTCTTGGCCAGGTGGACGACATGATCGAACCGGAATATATTCCGGCGCTCATCTGGGTTTCGGAGGAAGGGAAGAAATGCTTGCGTGAAAATGCGGGAGTTCTGACCAGGGAAGGCTTTCCCGAGAAAGCCCAGAAGATGAAGAATACGATTGACACGCTGCAGCGTGTGCTCATAGAGCACGGGGTCACGGTTCACCGTACCGGGCCGGTCACTGAAGGTTTCGAGGAGGAGAAGGCGTACCTGAAGGATGTCCAGAAGGGCAATTATTCCATTGGAGGCGCAGACTTTTTCCGGGTGATAGGAACACGTGTGATTCTATTGAACTCATTTCATCTTCCCTTCAGGAGAAGCTATGTCTGGTGCGTCCGCAGGATGCTTGAACCTCTTCTTGAAAACAGCAACGCGACATATATTGCGACACCCCCTCCGTCTCCACATTACACCAGGGATGAGCTCTACCTTGAAAACGGGGACATCATGACTGATGGACATAATGTATATGTGGGCATGTCGGGAAATGCCTCCACTCCGAAAGGCGTGGCATGGTTGAAGCAGCTGCTCGGTGACGAGCACCAGGTCCACACGATCCGCCTGCAGCCGGAACTCTTTCACCTTGACTGGCTGCTTACCCTGAACCGGCCAGGACTTCTCACCTATTGCCCGGATGCCTTGCTCGACCCCCTTCCCGAACCACTGGCAAAATGGGACAAGATTGAAATCACGCTCGACGAGGTCGCCGGTGCGAACAACCTGAGCATTGATGAAAACACAATCGTGGTGCCTGACCATCTTCAACGCATTGCCGAAGCCTATGCCAAAAAAGGGATGACGGTCATCACGATCCCGGCGATGGAGACAATCGAATACGGTTCGGGGCCGCGATGCCTTACCGCCGTTCTTCACCGCGATCCATGAGGCCGGAAGCCTTTAGCCCTCATCAAGGGGTTCAAAAAGGAGGCTTTCCTGTATGTCGCTAAGTTAAGCACTTCTGCCATCATGAATACACAAGCTGAAGCTTGAACTCCAACCTCAGCACGCCGATAAATGTTGTCACCTCTATCTTGCTCAGTGCAATATCCACGCTCATAATACATATTTAATTGAGGTTGTGTTTTTCACTTAAAAGCTATTATCAAGGCCAAAAAGATGTCGGGCTAAAAGCCCAACCTACTTTCATTGACTATCCTGGATATACCGGCTAGACTATTCCAGTTAAAATCCTGTTACGAAAAAATGGTAAGAAACATGTTCTCCAGCATCAAAGAGACGCTCTACAAGTTCATAGCCTATACCATATTCGGAATACTCGCCCTTTACGGAGTACTCTCCATCGCAGTTTCCGTAAAACACGGTGACGGGGCTGGCCTCGTGATTGGACTTGTCTATGTGTCGATTGCGGGATTTCTATTCGCGTACCTGATAATCCCTGCGATCGGGGACAGGATGGCCTTCGGATTCTACACGCCCAAGAATGTCAAACCAATGCCCCCCGAGTTTCCGCTCATACGTGCGAAGATCGCAAGGAAGGAATATGCCGAAGCCGTGGCGGATCTTAGAGGGCTCCTTGAAAAGGATCCGGGCAACTACCATGTCATCGCATTGCTTGTCGAGGTTTTTGTCGACAGGACCGACGACTACGAGAACGCCATCGGGCTCATAACCGCCTACCTTAAAAAGGAGGACCGCTGCGCTGACGACATACCAATTGTCATGAGACTCGTCGACGTGTATCTCGATATCGACGAAAAAGCGAGGGCGGCAGAACTCCTGGACAATGAACTCAAAATGAAATATGCAGAAATGGATTTGAAACAAATCAGGAAGCGTCTGGAAGGGATGGGGTGATTTTAAATATTTGCGAAATCCGTTATTTGAACTATTTTGTCAGGATTATCATTCTAAAAAAAAGGAGTATTTTCCCATGAGCAGAAATCTTCATTCGTTTCTAACAGGGCTTTTGATCATCTTTTCCATGAATCTCGGTGCGCAGGAGAATGCTGAGAAGGCTGCGCCTGCTGCAGTGACACCCGTGAAGCAGGTGAAACTTCTGGCGATTGGAAACAGTTTTTCCGCCAACACTACCAAGTTTCTCAAGGATATTGTAAAGGACTCCGGAAACTGCGAACTCGTGTTCGGCCACGCGATGATCGGCGGCTGTCCGATGGAAAAGCACTGGAATCTGGCCCAGAAGAATGAATCCAATCCTGAAGATCCGGAAGGCAAGCCTTATATGTTTAATGGGAAGAAAGCCGGGCTCAAGGAAATGCTGACGGGAGAAAAATGGCAGGTCGTGACGATCCAGCAGTTCAGCGTTATCAGCTATAAAGTCGACAGCTACCGTCCCCACGCCAAGAACCTCTACGACTATATCAAGAAGTATGCGCCGGATGCGGAAGTGGTCATCCATCAGACCTGGGCGTACCGTTCCGACGACAAGGGCCTTTTCAAGGACGACTTCAATTCCGTCAAGATGTACCAGCAGGTCACGAATGCTTATTATACCATCGCAAAGGAACTCGGATGCAGGGTGATTCCGGTGGGGACGGCCTTCCAGCTCGCATATGAATCCCCTGAATGGGAGTTCAAGCGCGACGAAAGCTTCGACTACAAGAATCCGAAACATCCGGAGCTTCCGAAGGAGCTCCACTCCCTCCATGCCGGATATTTCTGGAAGCTCGCAGGAGAGAACAAGAAACTCAGCTACGACTCGCACCATGCGAATTTCGCAGGGGAATATCTCGGAGGCTGCGTATGGTTCGAGTTCCTCTTCAAGGAAGACGCGCGAAACATCAAGTTCAAGCCTAAGAACATGTCCGAGGAAGACGCCGCAGTCCTCAGAAACATCGCCCACAAGGTAGTAACCGAAGGCGCGAAGCCGAAGGCCGGGGAGTAAGCTGGAAATCCATCGAAATGGATTATTGGATAACTGGATTGTTGGATTCAAACCCAATCATCCAGCAATCCATTAATCCATCCATCCGTCAGTTCAAGCTCGCTTCGACCTTCTTCACGAACTCTATGTTCTTCTTCATCTTCTGGAGGGTGGTCTCTTCCGTGGAAAAATCCTCGAATGAGATCCATCCGTCGTAGCCGACGTCCTTCAGAGCCTTCAGGAGGGCGGTCACATCGACTATGCCCTTGTCGAACGGGGCGGATGAAGGTTTCCAGTTGACTGAGCCGTCCGGGCGCGTACCGGAAGCATCCCAGCGTGAGCTCTTGAGATGGACATGCGCCAGATACTTGCCCAGGGCCTCCAGTCCAATCCCATACTGTTCATATCCTTCATATACCATGTTCCCGGCATCATGGATGACGCCCACGTATTTCGGATCAAAATTATGGACAAACGCTGAGGCGGCGCTGGCGCTTGGAGTGATATTGCCCATGTGTATCTCGATCAGCGCCCTGACTCCGTATTTTCTTGCGAGTTCCGCAACATCGCAATATTGGCGGAAGGCCCGTTCGCGGATCTTGAGATAGGAACTTTTTCCGTCATATCCCGGAACCCCTACCCTGAGCTGTTTCGCTCCGAGCTTGACCGTGCCCTTCATGGCGGTCTCGACAGCTTCAAGATTTTCGCAGTTCACATAAGTCCCGACGCACGGCATCTCCATTCCAGCGGAGCCGGCGAGCTTCCTGATCCTGTCGGCATCATCGACAAAGCTCTTCAACGGCCAGGTGCAGAGGTTTCCTGACCAGAAGCCTGGCTTGCCATCCGCGGACGGTCCCTGGTCGACAACCCTCCATTCCACTCCTTCATATCCGGCATTCTTCATCTCACGAAGCGCATCATGGGGAGCCAGGTCTGGCAGGCTGACAGTAAAAATCGAGTATTTCATTTTTGATCCTTTTGTGGAAATTTTAATTCGTGACTATTACATAATCATCTAAATACAATATTAACTATTTTTTCTTGCTGCATGCAGGACATAATATTTTAGGATGCTCAGAGCTAGGCGTGGATGAAATGAAATTATCCATATGCTCCCAGTTGCCATTGTCATCACATATCCGCTTGCATCCGTTGCAGATGTTGACGATCCGGCGGAGCTTGTCTAGTTCATCCATGTTGCTCTTGAGTCTGACTATCAGCTCCTCCTTTTCCTTCATCATGCTGTTGAACTCAGTCATATCGCGCCAGATGCAGAAGATGAACTTGTCCTTGTTGATCTCGATGAACCTGGCCCTGACTTCAATATCCAGGATCCTGCCGTCCTTTCTCCTGTGCTTGGTAAAATATGTCTCTTCGCCCTTTTGGGCTATCCTTTCAATGTGCTCCATCATCTCCGCAGGGGTCTCGGTCACGTCGTAGTCGATGATATCAAGTTTTAAAAACTCGTCCCTGGTATAACCGAGTGAATTGCAGGCGTTCTCGTTGAAGTCGACGATCTTGCCGACATCCACGCTTATGGCAACCATGGAGTCGGCGCATATGTCGAACAGGGTTTTATAGAAGACGTTGGAGTAGCTCAAATTGCATAATTTTATCTTATGCTGCATCATAAGTATTTATCAATCCGTTGTTTAGCTGGCGGAATATAGCGCTGATAAATGATATTTCAAATTACCCCATCGACAGGGGAAAACGTTGGAGCCGATTACTTCTTCGCGTCCTCTGCATAGTCGGGATATTTTTCCTTCATGCAATCAGGGCAGATCCCATGGGAGAAGTCATACTTGGTCCTCGACTGCATATAGCCTTCAATGGTCTCCCAGCTTTTCTTGTCGACGCAGATTTTCTTGCAGTAGGTGCAGATATTCAAGATTTCGCGGAGTTTCTTGATCTCCTCAATGGAGTCCTTGAGTTCCTTTATAAGCGCTTCCTTCTCCCTCATGCTCTCATACAGCTCGGTCACGTCGGTCCAGCCGCAGAGAATGAATTTGTTGTTGGCGAGTTCGACGACCTTGGCCAGCGCCTCCACGTCCAGGATCCTGCCGTCCTTGGTCTTATGTTTCGTATGGAACGCCTCTTCCCCCGCGGCGAGTATCCTGTTGATATGCTCCTTGACAGCCTCCTTGTTCTCATAGATGTCGATGTCTGAAAGATCGAGTTTCCTGAACTCCTCCTTGGTGTAACCAAGCTGTTCGTAGGCGAGTTCGTTGAACAGGATGACCTCCGACGTCAGAGGATCGATGATCACCTTGGCGTCCGCGGACTTCTCGAACAAAGTCCTGAAGAAGATATTCGAGGCGAAGTGGTTCCTGATAATCCTGTCTGTCTCTGTTTCCTGCATGAAAAACCCCCGTTTTAGTGGAGTATCTATATCATTTAAACAGATTAAGGCAAGTTAAATATACTCAATGTTTTACAACACAGGTAGTGCGTCAGTACTGCAAAGATATTCGTAAAATTTTCTAAGGTAGGGCGCCTCTCGCCGAGAGCGCCGCCTCAAGAACGGACGCCTCGGCGAGACGTCCCTACCTTTGGAAATAAACATTACATCCAAGGCAGCTCGTCAGTTTTTATGCTTTTTGATGTAAAAATACTTGGTGTCTTTGCGTCTTGGTGGTTAATTATAGGCTTTACAAGGAGCGCCGGCGTCTCGCCGGCAATAATCATTCCCATGGAATACGACTGCATAATCATCGGCGGAGGACTTTCCGGGCTCGCGGCCGGAATAAGGCTCTCCCATTTCGGAAAGAAAACCTGCATCCTGGAGAAGCATTCCCTGCTCGGCGGACTCAATTCCTTCTATACGAAGGGCGGATACGAGATCGACTCCGGGCTCCATGCCATGACAAACTTCACCACGAAGGGAGGTCCGAAATCTGCGCCCCTCGCGAAACTCCTCCGACAGCTCCGGATCCAGCACGACGAACTCGAACTGCGCGAACAGAAACACTCCCTCGTCAGCTTCCCTGGCGTATCATTGAAATTCACGAATGATTTTGAATTTCTCAAATCCGGAATTCAAGATAAATTCAAGGACGACCTTGAAGGATTCGTAAAGCTCGACAAGCTACTTTCAAGCTATGACAGCCTCAACCTCAGCTCCCATTTCGTTTCGGCAAGAAAGATTGTATCCGAGCATATAAGGAGCCCGCTCCTCGCCGACATGCTATTCTGTCCGCTCATGTACTACGGAAGCGCCGTCGAGGACGACATGGATTTTGCGCAGTTCGCAATAATGTACCAGAGCATTTTCAAGGAAGGGTTCTGCAGGCCGGCCGGCGGGATCAGGACGCTTCTGGACATCCTCGAAAAGCGGATCACCGAGTCCGGCGGTGAAATACGCAGAAACTGCGAAGTCCGCAAGATAATATCGAAGGATGGACAGGCTCAGGCCGTCGAGTTGAAAAGCGGCGAGGCACTTTACACCAGGAACATCCTTTCTTCGGCCGGATACGTTGAAACCCTTTCCTTATGCGACCGGAAACCTGCGGATTTCACGGAAATCCCGCGAGGACAGATGGCATTCGTGGAAACTGTCGGCCTTCTCGATTCACCACTGGCAGGATACGAAAGCGCCATAATATTCTTCAACAGTTCCGAAAAGTTCCATTACCAGAACCCCCTCGATGAGATCGACTGCCGCAGCGGCGTGGTCTGCTGTCCGAACAATTTCCAATACCTGCCCTCCGACACGCCCCCTGCCCCGATGATCAGGATAACCGTGCTGGCGAACAACAGGCTTTGGAGCGAATTCCCGCATGATGAATACAAGAAGCTTAAAAAGGACTGTTCAACCAGGACATTGTCGATAGCCGCAAAATTCACAGGAGTGCCTGGCCTTACTGAACGAATCAAACTCATCGACACTTTTACGCCCAGGACAATCACGCGGTATACGGGGCACATCAACGGCGCGGTCTATGGATGTCCGGGAAAAATCAAGGACGGCAGGACGCATATCGGAAACCTGTTCCTGTGCGGTACGGATCAAGGATTTTTGGGGATAACAGGTTCGATGCTGAGCGGAATATCTATTGCGAACCTGCATCTGCTGAAGTAGAGTAGGAAATAGAAGCCACAGAGGCACAAAGGCACAGAGTATTTTGAATTTAGTTCGTAGTCAAGCCCGCAAGGGCTGTTCTTGAGAGTAGGTACGTGCTTTAGCATGTACCATGTCTTAGAAATCAGGAATGGGACAGGCTGAAGCCCGTCCCTACTTTAGAAAGGAAAATGCAATGGACGAGACAATCGAAACTACATTCAGCGCGGCCGGTGACTTCCACAAGATGACGGATCATTTCCTGACGCAGGCCATAGACTACATGCCGAAACTCATAATAGCACTGATAATATTCCTGTTGTTCATGGGGCTTGGAAAGCTCGCACAGATGATATTCTTCCGCATGGACTACAGGTTTGAATCCGACAAGAACCATATGCTGAAGCTTGCCGGATCAACGATCAAGATTGCGATAATGATCATCGGCGCAATCACCGCACTGGGCACGCTGGGGATAAACGTGAACGCCTTGATCGCGGGTCTCGGACTCGGTGGATTCGCCCTGGGCCTTGCGCTCAAGGACGCGCTTTCCAACCTGCTCTCAGGCGCTCTCATCCTCATATACCATCCGTTCTCGGTCGGAGACACCATTACAGTCTCCGGATGCCATGGACAAGTGCTCGAAGTCAACCTCAGATACACGATCCTGCAAGCGGAGAACAAGATCTATCTGATACCAAATTCCTCCCTGTTCACTAACAATATTGAAGTTATAAAGAAATAGTCGTCCGACTATTTCTTTATGACACTCATCCTCTCGAACCACGATTTCGCCTGCCCGATCTCGTCGAAGGATGCATGGAAGATGAATCTGGCCGTCCCAGGGGAATTCCTTATCAGGCGTTCGATGGTCGCTTCATCGAGCCAGGCTAGTGATAGAACCGGCCCCTTTTCTCCGCCAAATGCATCGACGCTTGTATCAAATCCTTTTCCGCCTGCAGGAACGCGGTTGAACGCATAGAAGCCCGGAATCCTCTTGAAACATTCGAACTGGTGTTCGGCCGCGGCGCAGCAGTGCATGCCAAGTCCGCCAAACGTCTCGGCAAGATCTATCATTTCAGGCAGGCAGAATTCCTGGAAAGACTCCCCGTTGAACGCACCGCACTCGTCATTCGAAAGCCATGGCCCCATTTCCGGTGGAGCCCAGGTGGTCGGACAATGGGCCGGACTCAGGTTCGGAAACTCCCTGCGGAGTTCGCAGAGGAATTTCTTGAAGAGGCTTGCGCATTTTGCAACCAGCCGCTTCACTGCATCTGGTTCAAGCATCATCGAGCAGAAGAAATCCTCCTTGTTCCAGACGATCGCGGCGGTGTCAAAGCCTGTCTGCATGTCCGGCGGACCGAATGGCACATCAGGCCCCAGTTCCTTGCGCAATGCCTCGGCAAGTTCGAAGACGCGGTAGAGAGTCGGGGACTTCCATATGTCGGGTTCGGAAAGCTTGTCGGCCTCCTCCGCGTTGGCAACGCATGGCAGCGCCGCCGGATTGCTGCCTTCAAACCGGTGGATCTCGCAGCCGAACGCTGCAGCATAAATGTGAGTGCCGGTCACAAGCTTGACGGTAGGCACAGAATGGTCTCCTACTGCTTCAAGAAACTTCATGTGCTTATTATAATGATCGACCAGCGGAGAGATCCATCTTGATACCGGCTCATCCGATATCGTGTAGTCCCCCTTCGGATATTCAGGCTTCGTGAAATAGTTCGGCATGCAGAAAAATCCGTGCCCCTGGAACGGCCCCTTCCTATAAATGTTCCGCAGAAACTCCTGGTTGCGCCTGGATCTTGCGTTCATATCATCTCCTTGTTGATATATTTGATTATGTCATGATATTTCTTAATGCACATTGACTGTACATGTAACTAAATTATAGTAAATGGCTGTATTGTTCATTAACTTGTCATATTTGATCATGAACTATTTTGATGACATAACATTCATAAACGGAGAGGACATTCCCGCCTGCCGGGCGGTGATGGACAACCGTTTCCATGACATGTTCAATCTCCAGTTCATCTTGGACGGCAGGATGTATCTGGGAATTGACGGCGGGGAGCGCGTGACCCTGGACCGGCCGGCAGTCTTCTGGCACCATCCGGAACATTCATACCAGTACGGTCCCTCAGCTCCTGCAAAAAGCTGGCACCACCACTGGGTCACATTCCGCGGTCCGAGAGGGAAACTCATCATGGAACAGGGTTTCATGAAGCTTTCACCAAAAGGATTCGTATACGCACCCCGGCCGAATATCTATGAAGACACATTCAACAGGCTGCTGGAGCTATTGCAGAGACATGACAAGAAAAACCATCCGGACATGGTGCTCCTGCTTGAACAGCTCCTGTCGCTCCTCATCACCAACAAGCTTGAAGGCATGATGGATTCCTTACACGGAAACTCTATTGACAAGCAGGCATCGAGAATCCGTGCCATGCCATTCGCCGAATACGATTTTGACAAAATTGCCAGGAACATGGGATTGTCGTACAGCCATTTCCGCCGTCTGTTCAGGATGAGGATGCAGGTGGCGCCGCATGATTTCGTCCTGGGATGCAGGATGCAGTCGGCGGCAAAGTCGCTCGGGGATCCGTCGAAGCAGATCAAGGATGTCGCAATTGAATCAGGATTCAGCGATCCGGCGCAGTTTTCGAAGCTGTTCCGCAGCCAGATCGGGCTGTCGCCAGCAAACTACAGGAAGACGATATTCAAGTAGGTACGGGCTTTAGCCTGTACCATTCTTAAATCCTAAAACACCAAAATACTGGTACAGGCTGAAGCCCGTACCTGCTTTTTCTACAGTTTTTCCTTCAGGGCGTTAGAGACTTCCTCGTCGGTGAGCTTGAAGATCAATATGGAATAGCCGATGTTGTCGTCGGGTTTGCGGGTCTCCAGGTATCTTGCGAGTTTCGCAAAACGGAGGATGTGGTACAGGCGGTAGCGGCTGACTACGAATTCGCCTCCCCTGGCCTTGATGAACTCCATGAACTTCTCATTGCTGGTCATTGCTGCGAACATCTGCTTCACGTCCGACTCCACCTCCTTGTAGAGGTTCTCGTCCAGGATTCCGCTGTTCAGATCGCCGATGTCCAGAAGTTCCGGCATGTAGATCATCGGAAGCATTGTGGCGCTGACGCAGTAGACGCCTCCCCTGAGCTGGAAGGGGACATCGTCCTCCTGTCCATAGTAGCAGGGGAGTTTCTTGACGCCGGGGGCGTAATAGTCGATGCAGGCGATTCCAAAATATGAGACATACACATTAGTTTTCTTCTGGTTGAGAAGATCCTTCTTTTTCAGCCATTTGCCAAGCCCCTTGAGATCCTGTCCCCAGTCGAGGGAGCTGTCGACCATGTGCCTGTAGCCGTTTGCCGGACCGCCTGCAAGCTGGTTGAAATAGGCGAGGTAATGCGGCCATATGCTCATGGATTCTGCAATGAACCATATAACAAGGAAGATGGCGGAGAACCTGGCGATGTCACCGGCTTTTTTCAGCAGGAGCCATCCGGCGCCTGCGAGTATGAAGGCGGCCGGATAAAGGACAAGCACATGGCGGTGCCCGATATTCATCTTGCTGGCCATTGCAAACGTCCCGAAAACACAAACCAGGATTATAAGCGGGATAACCGGATAAATCTTTTCAATGATCGCATCTGGGGATAATGGCCGGAGTCTTTTTACCGCCAGGAACAGGATCATCGCCAGCAGCCCCAGGACAGGCAGTGGAGTCTTCACAAGGCATGCGTAGGGGAAATAGTACCACCAGCCGGTCAGACGGCATTCGCCGTTGAGGTAGGCATAGCGGAATTCAGATTTCTTCAGGACGAACTGGAACCCGAAAAGATATGCTTCAGGAAGAAGCCTGTGCTGGCGCGTGAAGTCGATCACTTTCCCGGGCATTCCGGTATCCTTGAGGATGTCATGCCAGTTGTTATCCATGATCCCGCGCTTGCCGATGTCGTCGTTCAGCATCGAATACCTGAATCCGAACGACATCCAGATGAAGAAGGCGATGATGAGTGCATTGACGAGGCCTGCGGAAAGGAATGCGACGAGTTGTCCAGCCTGGGACCTGAGCTTCAATACACGTCCTGGAATCCTGACCTCCAGTTCCGGACAGGTCTTCAACCTCACGGCAATCATAATCATGTACATCGGAATAATCATGAACGCGGACATTTTTGAAAGAAAGAGCATCGACAGGCACAGGGAAGCGAGAAGCACCCGCGTCACCGTGATTTTCTCGAGCATGTACCAGATCGCCCAAAGAGACGCGATGAACCCGAGGGCGGCAGCAATGTCGGATGTGACCAGGCGCGAATGCGCCAGTATGGTAGGGGAGAACGCATATAGGAGCAGGGATAACGCGGCGCCTTCAATGCCGAATATTTTCTTCGACCAGAAGTAGACGACTAATCCGAGGAGGAGGCTCAACAGCACCATCATTGTCTTGGCGAGCATGAAGATGCGGTCGGGGTTGTTCCCTTTTTTATATAGGAAGTCGTAGGCGGTGAGCCATTCGTTGGATTCTATCGAGGTGCTTTTTGTAAATAACGGAACCTTGAGGTTCTTATCATATAGCAGTGGTATCGCGGCCCAGCGCTGGGGGAAATTCCCGTTTTCCGGATTTATCCGGTAGTCATCGGTCTTCCAATAGCAGACACCGCCGGTCACATGCACGGTCTCGTCGAATGTCGGCGATTCCTGGACAAGGCTTGTGAACGCCAGGAAGAAATGAATGGCCAGGAGCAGCGTCACCAGGCTCAGCTCGGGAATGAACTTATATTTTTCCTTGAACAGCATAACCCATAAACTATACTGCTTTGGGCTTAATGCAAAAATGGCGTCAGTTTACATGGAAGCCGTCGGTCCTCAAAACCAATTATGAATTTTCAGAGGTTCCCTTTACTTTGATGCATATGCCTAGTATCTTATGCGCCGCGCCGAATATAATTACGGCTTGAACGTTCTGGTAGCTCAGCTGGATAGAGCAACGGATTTCTAATCCGTAGGTCGCAGGTTCGAATCCTGCCCGGAACGCCATTTCTTACAATAAACAGGAAATTCTACCGTTAACAGCAAGAACATCAAGAATCCTCTGCTGATCGGCGTAAAGCTCAAGATTCCTCCTGCCAAAGCAAAATAAGAAGACTTGCACTTTCAAGCTAAACGGGCTACTTTCTCAGTGGCCATGGTACACTCCTTCCTTTTGATTTGTAGCTAAGTCAAAATCAAGGAATACCATGGCTCTTTTCAAGCATTCTGTGTTTCTGCAGTCAGCACATTGAGCTGGACAGCGCTTGGACAAGAACATGCCTTGCGGCATTAACTACCAACGAATCCAGATGAATTTCCTTAGACCGCATTATTAGTCAAGCTCGTAAGAGCTGTTGAAATTAATGGGTCAAGCATGGCGGTCTTACCAAAAGCGCCTCCAAGAATTCGCTACGCTCATCAAGAACTCATCCAGACATGGACTCAGCCAATGAAGACCGGCCTGATGTGCCTCTCGTAGATGTTCTCCTCGACATTCTTGCCGATCACAGCTGAATACACAATCAGCGCATTGTAATAGCGGGGGCCCAGTTCGACGGCCACCTTGTATCCGACATGTATGAGCTGGCGGAAGTTGGGATTGTAGTCCTTGCATTTCTGGTCGTGCCGGAGGGTGGCTGCGAACTTCGCAGAATTCCATTTCATCACTTCTTCGGGTGCAGGAAGCTTGTCCTTCTTGATGTCGATGACGGTGGCATAGGGTCCGCAGAGTTCGTCGAATCTGCCGAGGGCGTTCACATAGATCTGCTTGGCGATCTCAAGCCCCTCGCCTCCGCCTTCAGCGAGTCCGATGACTTCCTCGAGCCAGGTTGTCCCGGCGGTCTTGATGTGGAGGCCGGTATTATGCTTCTTGATTGCCTTGTTGATGCATTTGTATATTGAGAACTTGTCGCTGCCGGAATGTACGCTGAGCTTGAGGTTGGCCGGAAGCCCGAACGCCTTCACGGCATATGCGATCACGGCGATGTCCTGGTTGAACTCCTTCTCGAACTTGGCGACGTCGCCGACATAATCCACGCCCTTGTTGAAACGGCCTGTGAACTTTGGAGCGATCGTCTGGGCGGGGATCTTCTCGTCGGCCATGGCTCCGAGAATGAAAAAGAGCTCCACCGGCGTCTGCGGGGAGTCGGTCTCATCCATTGAAACTTCGGTTACGAAATGGTCCTTGCCCTTCACCGACTCAATCTGCCTGTAGATTTTTCCAGCTTCCTTGACCGCAAGAAGATATTTCCGTGCAATCTTCATGATGGTCTCGTTATGAATGTCAAAAGTCTCGCCCATTCCTGGAATGCTGAGTTTGCCGGCATAGGACGAATATTTGCTCACAAAGGCCTTTATGCTTTCCTCATCGGCGGACTTGCCGGTGAAATCAGCCACGTCGAGGGTGAAGAAATCGCTGGCATGGATGAATGCTTCGACATTTTTCAGATTAATATGGTCGGCATCCACGAAATAAGGGCTCTTCCAGGCGAGGATCTTGGCGGCTGAGTCCGCCTCCTTCCTGACATCAGGCGGGAACGTGTGGATGATCTGGTGTTCGCGGTTGGACTTGTTCCAGACCGGGGCGACATCCACGCCCTTGGCCTTCGCCTTTATGAAAGCGTTCAGCTGCGCCGTTCCCTGGTGTGCAAACCTGTCGCCGATACCCATGGAATACTTCGGAAGATTCATGTAGCCCCCTTATTTTTTATAAATATATTGGATATTCATCCCAGTCGCAAAACACACTACCTTAGCATCAAGACGGTCACCTTTCCTGTGGGATTTCTCAAGAAACTTCATTAATTCCTTCAACGGAACCAGGAAGGTCTCCAGGTGCTCCCCGTCGTCAAAGGAAGTCTTCACGTCCCTGTTTTCAGGAGCGTTCTCTTTGATTTCCATCCGTACGAGGTGGACTGTCTCGCCTGACATTCCGGGAGAGCTGAACAGCGGGCGTCCCACGCCTGTGACCTTTCCGGAATATCCGGTCTCCTCATATAACTCACGCCTGGCGGTAGTTCCAGGCTTTTCATTCCTGTCAATCAGACCTGCGGGGAATTCGATCGTCCAGCCGTCAGAGGGAGGGCGGAACTGCCGGACAAGCATTATGCGGCCGGATGGTTTCAATATGGCGATTATGGCGACGGCGCCTCGGCTCCGGATCCGCGTGGAGCATTCCCAGTCCCTGCGGGAGCCGTAATGGTCGACATAGCTTATCTTCTCGAGCGAAAGCCATTTTCCGGAAGCGATCTTCTTTCTGGAGACTGTTTTTGCCTTGCTCATATTCTCTCCAAGTGAATGATTTACGAGAAATAATGAATATATCTTGCATATTCCGGTTTGCATTTTAACAAGTGCACATTAATTTAAGAAAAATTTTAGAACAGGCTTGCACATCATATTTGCCTTTAAGTTTAAACAATCCAATTTTTCAACTACGTGCTTTACATTCAGTTTTTTTACATTCAATCCGTAACAGAGTAACAAATTGATGTTCGTTGGTTTAACTGGCGGCACCGGCTGCGGCAAATCCACTGCTCTTGAATGTTTTTCCTCTCTCGGCTGGAAAACTCTGGATGCAGACGGAATATGCTACGAACTTTATGGAGATAGGAACAGCGGAGTGGCGGAAGCCATCCGTAGAAGATGGGGGGACAGGGTCTTTTCCGGAAACGGGGATGTAGACAGGAAGAAAGTCGCAGACATAGTGTTCAGGAGCAGAAAGGAACGCCTGTGGCTGAATTCGCTCCTCCACCCGATGGTGCTCGAAAGGGCAGTCAAGGAAGCCAGAAAATCCAAGAACAGGAATGTAATCTTCGCAGTACCGCTTCTCTTCGAGGCAAAATGGGAAAAGGAATTCGACTGTACGGTTTCCATCTGGACGGACAGGAAGACCCAGTATCAGCGGCTCGCAAAAAGGGGCTGGAGCCTGGAGGAAATAGAAAGAAGATGCAAATGCCAGATAACCCCCGATGAAAAGATGGAGCTGGCCGATTTCGCCATAATAAACAACGGCGGCATCGATTTACTTTATCAACAATGCAAAATATTAAATAAAGACATAAGGAAGAACTATGGAAAGAAGCAGTGAAGAAAGAGATAGGAAACACAGGTCCGAGGCATCTGCATCAGCAGGCCGGGAAGAGCCGGTCCGGTCCGATAAACGCCCCGAATTCTATGATCCTCTCTCAGACCAGAGGGAGAGGCATCCTTCGGACTCGGACGGAAGATACAAAAGACGCCCATACCAGCGCCGCGGATTCGCACCCAGGGGGGCTTCACCGCACGCACAGAAGGCTGAAATTTCAGGAAACAGGCAGCCCTCCCTCCCCGAGCAGCCCCAGCAGCAACAGATGCAGCAGCCCCAACAGCAGAAACCGCCGGTTTCCGATGAGTCAGGCCCGATGAAGACCGACACTGACGCCGCCGCAAAGCCAATCCAGGATGACAAGAACAATGACCAGTACAGGAACGGCGACATGCCGATCAGGGACAAGACCGCTCCAAGCCTGAACATTACCGAACTCCAGGAAAAAGGCATGGAGGATCTCGCGAAAATGGGCGGAGAACTCGGTGTCGAAGGAATCGGCGCACTGGACAAGTCCGCTCTCATATTCGAAATCCTTAAGGCCAATGCCGAAAAGAACGGCCTCATGTACGGCAGCGGATACCTTGAAGTGCTCACGGACGGCTTCGGCTTCCTGCGCTCACCAAGCTACTGCTACCTGCCCTGCCCCGAAGACATCTATCTCAGCCCGTCGCAGATAAGGAGGTTCTCCCTCAAGACCGGCGACTATGTGGCAGGACAGATACGTCCTCCCAGGGAGAAGGAACGCTTCTTCGCGATGCTCAAGGTCGAATCCATCAACCACGAGTCACCGGAGAAAAAGAAATCAATCATACCGTTTGAGAACCTTGTCCCCTATTTCCCGACCAAGAGGTTCATCCTGGAACAAGACCCAAATGAGATTTCAACACGCGTCGTCGACATCATTACGCCGATAGGCAAAGGCCAGCGCGGACTCATTGTCGCACAGCCCCGGACCGGAAAGACCGTCCTGCTGCAGAAGATCGCGAACAGCATCCTCGCCAACAGCCCGGAAACCTACATGATAGTGCTTCTGATCGACGAACGTCCTGAAGAAGTGACCGACATGAAACGCTTCGTGAAAGCCGAAGTGGTGAGTTCCACGTTCGATGAGCCGCCTGAGCGGCATGTCCAGGTCGCGGAAATGGTCATTGAGAAGGCGAAACGAATGGTCGAATTCAAAAAGGACGTCGTAATCCTCCTCGACAGCATCACGCGTCTTGCACGAGCCTACAACACCCTCCAGCCGCACAGCGGCAAAATCCTCTCGGGCGGTGTCGACTCAAACGCGCTCCACAAGCCGAAAAGATTCTTCGGCGCAGCCAGGAACATCGAGACCGGGGGCAGTCTGACGATCATAGCCACCGCGCTCATCGATACCGGCAGCCGGATGGATGAAGTCATATTCGAGGAGTTCAAGGGAACCGGAAACATGGAGCTGCACCTCGACAGGCATCTTACCGACAGGCGTGTATATCCTGCCATCAACATCGAGAAGAGCGGAACCCGCAAGGAAGAGCTCCTGCTGCATCCCGATGAGCTGCAGAGGGTTTGGACTCTCAGAAAGGCCATGAACGGCGTTCCGCCGGTCGAGGCCATGGAGCTGCTTATAGGAAAATTGAAGAAAATTAAAACAAACATTGAGTTTTTGATGACTCTTCAAGTATAATACCAAGAATTTAATTAATTAATCAGCAAAACTATAATAAAAATAAATTGGAGGCTTAAATGGGAATGCTTTCCTGTCCTTACTGTAACATGGAAATCAGCATGAGCGCGGTCGAAGCGGAAGACGGATACTGTCCGGAATGCGGTTCGGTGATCACAAGCTCATCTATCCTGGTCGACAACGACGAAGACATTGACGATCTTGAGGACGAAGCAGAGGAAGGTACAGAGAGCTTCGACAATCTCGGTGATATCGACTTTGAGGATCTCGAAGACATGGATTTAGACGAGGAGGCCGAGGAGTAGTTCCTCCGTCCACTTCAAATATGATGAACATCCAATATCCAACACTCAATATCCAGCTGATGAAGGTCAGAACATGAACTTGGACACTGGAAATTGCCATTCACTCCGTTCATTCCCGACCATGGTCGGGCTTGGGAGCAAAGCTCCGTCTTCCTTGCTGGTTATTGGATATTCAAAATCTTTAACTCCACAGCCAGCCCGAAGAGGAGGAAAATCAGTTGGATAAGTTCTTGAAACTCGTATACGTTGCGATATCCGCAATCATACTGATCATATCCTTCGTCCTCATCATTCCTGCATATACAAATCTCCAGAAGAAGAAATCCGAAAACGAGGATCTAAAGAAAAAGCTTGAGGAGAAAAAGGCGGAATGCCTCGAACTGCGCCAGCTTTTCAGCGACCTTGAGACCAATCCAAAGGCCGTGGAGAAAGTCGCAAGGGAGAAATTCGGCCTCTGCAGGCGTGATGAAGTCATCTATATCTACAAGGCCAAGTCGTCCTCCGACCAGCCTTTGGCGCCTGAGAAGAAATAATCGCAAATATTCCATGCAGGAAATACTTCAGGGAATATTTACCTCCGGAGTCTCCTCTGATATGCTCTCACCTTTGCCTTTTGTCCTGATCACTATCTTCGGCGCGAGCACTATGCGGAATCCAATGCCCAGATTCTTCAGTTCAGGAACCGCAGAACTCCTCTTGGCCGAACGGCACTCCTCTGGAATGTTGCCCCAGGATCCGCCGCGTATGACCCTGCCGACGCTCTGTATCGTATAACGCCTGTCATAGGCCGCAGTCATCTCAATTTCGCAGACAACAGGCTTGCTCTGCACGGGATTTATCTCAGGAATCTCCCTGTATGCAGTGGGATTGTACCAGTCCCAGCACCATTCCCAGACATTGCCCGACATGTCATAAAGCCCGAAGGCATTCGGCTTGTATGAGCCAACCACCGCGCTGACAATATTTCCATCTTCCGCAGGCATGTCCTTCTCATCTTTCCAGTTCAGGAGGCGTGCGCTTCCCGAATCCCTTATATTCGCATATTGCGCACCTATATTTCCAAAGGTGTCGCCCCAGTAGTAAACAGTGTCCGTTCCGGCCCTGCATGCATATTCCCATTCAGCCTCGGTAGGAAGGCGGTATTCATAATCCTTCGGAATCCTGCCCGCCTTGCGTTCCATGTAGTTGATCTCCTCGCAGCATTTCATGGCAATATGCCAGTCGACCATGACCGCCGGCTGATATGATCTGTCAAGTGAGCATTCGTGCCACTCTTTTGTAATGTGCTCGGGATAATACTGCCTCAACTGGATATTTGTGAACTCAGTCCGTGCAATCCAGAAATTATATGAGATCGACACGGTTCTCCTTGGAGTCTCATCCTTTCCACCTTTCTCATCGGATTTCCTGCCCATGGAGAACTTGCCCTTGGGAATGTATACCATGTCCACAGCAACGTTCGGAACCACGAAATTCAAACTCTCCACAGGAAGGCTGTCATTGAGGTATTTCAGGTATTTCGTCCTGAACTCCCCCCATTTCTCCGGATTGTCGGCATCAAGACTGGCCCCCCTGTCGATCCAGGCAAGCACCTTCAGGACATCCTGATACCTGTCATAGTCGCGCTTTGATTCAATGCTGACTGAGAGTTTTCCAATATTGCCCTCCACGTCCGCAATCTTGTCATTGACTATTTTCGCTTTTCTAACGTTATCAAAGTGGTAGGCCATGGAGAGCAAAATGACAATCAGAATAATGATTGCGGAGGATATCCGGACAATCTTCTTCCTGAGCACTCCGTCCTTGTCGGCGTTCATGGAATAGGTGGGGATCTGGAACATCTTGGCGTCTATCTTGAACTTATGGTCGGCATGCTTGATGGATTTCTTCGGTCTTGCAGCTTCGACCTTCCTGGCCTTGTCGTCAGGAACCGTTCCGGGCTCCATGCCGGATTTTCCCTGCTCAACATCTTTTCCCTCATCAGCCATGCCTATCCGTCCTTCACTAAATCAGGTTACCGCGAACTCATACAAAAACACTTCGTCATTCGATTGTTTCCGCCGTGGCGGATTCGATATTCGATGGTTCCGCAAGCCAAGGATTGCACTGCTTCAACCGTTCTTCCTGTCCTTCGGCAGCTCCGCCTCGTCAACAAGCATCACAGGTATCCCTTCCTTGACAGGATATTTCCTGCCGCAGGCAGAGCATTCCAGTTTCATCTCATTCTCAAGCTCCCTCAGCGGCTGCTTGTCGACGGGACAGGCAAGAATTTCGAGAAGTTCTTTTTTTATCAGGCTCATCGCTTGATCCTTCTATTAAGATAATCCCTAATTTTTTCAGATGCTAAAGAATAGCCCATGCCGGTCGATTTTGCCAGTTTCGCGCAGCTTTCAAATTCCGGCTTGCATTTGACCGCCTTTCCATTTCCATCAAATGCGAGTTTAGCTCCGACAACACCCCACGGCGTCATATATTCCTTCTGCTCCCTGGCGAGGATCCTCCTCTCCTCCATCCTGAACCTCACGCCCAGAGTACTGGTCTCTTTCATCATGAAGTCTGCGAACTTCGCAACTCCGTCGGGCCTGCATATGACCTGCAGTATTATTCCAGGCCTGCCCTTCTTCATGTAGACTGGAATGAGCGCGTAGTCAAGGGCCCCCATCCGGAGAAGTTCCGGGCAGACATACGAGAAGCTTTCACCTGGCATGTCGTCGATGTTGCATTCTAGTACTGCGATCCTGTCTTTTCCAACGGCTGGTTCCGGAGAACTTATGAGCGACACGCGCAGCACGTTAGGCTGGATCTTGAAATCCTTTGAACCAGCGCCGCATGATACCTTGCTTATCACGCCGGACGGAGGCACTCCCCACTCATCGACAATGGATTTCAGGAGCACTGCTCCGGTCGGAGTCGTAAGCTCGCAGGAAACAGTTCCGGTATGGACAGGACATCCCTTGACGATCTCAGCTGTCGCAGGTGCCGGAACCGGCAGGATGCCATGCGCGGTCTTCACAGTACCGGAACCAAGCGCGATGGAGGAAGAATAAATCTTGTCAACCTTGAGGATCTCAAGACACAGCACGGTGCTTACAATATCTATTATGGCATCCGCAGCCCCAACCTCGTGGAAGTGGACATGCCTTATATTTGAACCATGTACTTTCGCCTCTGCTTCCGCGAGCATCCTGAAAACACCAACAGCTCTTTTCTTCACCCCGGGGGAAAGTTTAGCAGCGGCTCTGATGATCTTCTCTATCTCGCCAAGAGTCCTGTGCGAATGATGTCCATGTTCGTGATCATGGGAATGCCTTTCCTCAACGGAAACATCGAAGTGCAAGGCGCTTACTCCGCCGCGCACGACCTTGTTCAATCTTATCTCAATCTTCTCCTCAAGCGGAAGGCTTCTAAGTTCCTTCCAGAACCTGGGGCAGTCGGCTCCGAGTCCTAGCAATGCCGCCGCCATCATGTCTCCGGCAGCACCTGAAAACGGTTCAATATAAAGAATCTTCTTCATTTTCATTCATCATTCCTGATTATTTTTTCACCGCTGGAACTGCCAGCACAGTCATATTGTCACTCACAGTCAGGGAGATCTCCTTCAAGTCCGGCATCATCGCGTTTTCCTTGTCCACTATCTTCTTCGACATTTTCTCAACGCACACACGGCTTGTCTTCACGGCACCTATCTTTTCATCCGTCGGCAGCGAAACTTCGACCTTGAAATCAAACTCGAACTCGTCGCCCTTCCTTGCATTCATGCCGGCATTGAAGAGCCAGCACTCATATCCTGACACTTCCTTCTTCTCGGCAAGCTTCACCATGCCGTCCACGGCGAGATCATCGACTTTCAGCTTGCGCTTTTCAAATTCGTTCTGGAGCGGACCGACAGGCGTCTTCCATGAATCTCCTACCTTGACCTCCTTATCCGTTCCTATGAAGTCGGAAAGATTCTCCTTGCCGGATTTCCTGAATACAAGTGAAAGCAGAAGCTTCTCCTCCCTGCTGATGTCAGCGCTGCCGTCCTTGATGCGGAATTCGCAGGGCTTGCTCTCAAGATTTATGTCAAGGTCCTTGTTTTCAGAGGCGAACTTGATCTCCTGTCCGTTTATGTCACCCTTGACCTTGTCGACCTTGAACTCGATCGTAGCCGGGCGTCCGAATTCC
The DNA here is from genome assembly GCA_001804815.1 of Lentisphaerae bacterium GWF2_50_93. Taxonomy (GTDB): domain Bacteria; phylum Verrucomicrobiota; class Lentisphaeria; order Victivallales; family GWF2-50-93; genus GWF2-50-93. The sequence goes on along the minus strand of MHBI01000099.1, from coordinate 343,654 downwards.
GTGACCGTCTTAATTGTCATTATGCCGGCGATCTTTATCTTGTTGCAGAGGTTCTTTTCCGACTTCCTTCCATCTTCCGTCGTCATCAGCGTGGAGGATTTCGCTTCGGCCTCAATATTGCAGGAGAGCACGCTGCCTGGAACTGAAGGCCTGAAGAATTTTATCTTCTGCGCCGCTTCATCCGCTGATAATTTTGGCATAAAAACAGATGCCAAAATTATAAATGTAAAAATAGATTCGAAGCAAAGTGTTTTCTTCAGCAACGCCTTTTTCATAGTTATCCTCTTAGTGTATTTCGTGGTTTATGCTTTCAAGGTATACCTTCATTTTGCCAAGCGCGTTCGCCCGGTGGCTGATTTTGTCCTTTATCTCAGAGCCAAGCTCTGCGAATGACTTGTCATATCCGTCCGGGATGAAGATCGGATCATAGCCGAAACCACCGCTGCCTTTGGGTTCGAAATCTATCTTCCCATAAACCTCGCCTCGGAATGTCGCAATGACCTTTCCCGGCTCAGCCAGCGCGATCACGCATACGAACCTGGCCGAACGGCCGGAACAGCCGCCAGCAGCCGGTTTCCAGTCGTCGGCCGTCGGTCGTCGGCCTGCCACGGCGGAATTTCCCAATGAAGACGGGTCGGCGGCCTTATTATTTCCAATTTCATTTCGCCGTTTCTCCGGTTCACCGTTTCGCCGTTTCAGTTCTTCCAGCACCCGTTCAATCCTCTTCTCATTCGTATCCGCGTATCTCGCGGAATAAATGCCCGGGGCGTTTCCGAGAGCCCTGATTTCAAGGCCTGAGTCATCGGCTATGACAGTCATTCCTGCGAGTTCCGCGAAACCAAGGGCCTTTATTCCGGCATTCTCCTCGAAAGTGGAGCCGTCCTCTGGGATGTCCGGAATCTCCCTGTCAAGCTCATCCGGGGAAACGAGCTGGAACCCTGCACCTGCAAGAATGCTCTTGAACTCCCCTATCTTATGCTTGTTATTCGTGGCTGCAAGTATTTTCAAAGGGCTTCACCTACCTCTTCAACAATCACGGCCGTTCCTTCCAGCGCGTCTTCTGTCACTGCAAAAGGCAGGCTGAGAAGCCCGCATCCGGCGCAGAGCGCCATGATCCCGGCGGTGAGCACAAATATCTTCATACAATCAAGGCTGAATTTCATCGTCGTTTTCCGTGTCATTTATACCGTCTGCCATGTTAATTTTTCAATGCTCTGTTTATCGTTATAATATCCCTTTAAATCCGCTCATTTTCAATGCGGCTGGGAGAAAATAGTAATTTTGCCTGAAAAACGGCTGCCAGCGATCCCAAAATGCAAAGTCCCTACAATTAATTTAACTGCGAAGCAGACAGGAATGTCTGCTTCGCTTAAAAAGTGCTAGCATTTTGCTAGCGTTATGCTATAATATTTTTAAACGCAAATATTATCACAGGAGGTTCCACATGCCATCGCTAGTAATTAAACATCTTCCCCCTGAGATCCATAAAAGACTCAAGGAAGAGGCCAGGAAAAACCACAGATCCATGACAAAGCAGGCGATAACCGAGCTTGAGACCGCTCTTCTGCACATAAGGCCCATAAGGGATTTCAAGCCTTATAGGATTGACTTTAAAATTGATGATGGCTTTCTTAATGCTGCCAAGAGATGGGGGCGCAAATGATTGCAGTAGATACAAACATTCTCGTGTACTACATGGTTGAAGGAGAAAACACCACCCTTGCCCAAAAAATTAAAGAACGGGATCCTGAGTGGATCATCCCACCTTTATGGAAACATGAGTTTATCAATGTACTGGCGGTAATTCACATGCAAAAGAAAAAACAAGGAAAAGACCTCACCCAATACCAGTCGGTCTGGGAAGATGCCTTGATGCTTTTTTCTGAAAGTGAAACGCCTGTTGATATGTCGAAGGCACTTGACCTCGCAATTAAAAATGGAATTTCCGGCTATGACGCCCAGTTCGTTGTAATGGCAGAGGATTTAGATGTGAAACTCGTCACCGCCGACAAGGAGCTCCTGAGGAAATTCCCGGAGACCGCAGTTTCAATGGAAGCATTCGCGAATGGAAGCGACTTCAAGTTCGTGAAGGAGAAAAGGGCGGAATATGGGAAAAAAGTCAAAGACAGCCATTAAAATTTTACGCACCGTAAAATTTTTTGTGCTATATTCAAAACAAAAAGAGGTTTTATGAACAAGCTGATTCTCGCCGCAATACTTGCCTGCATGCTAAGTTCAACGGCTCTTCTTGCCACAGATGACAAGGAAACCAAGGCTGTTAAAGCTGCAAAAGCATGGCTCGAACTGATCGACTCGGAAAAGTACGCGGAAAGCTGGGATGCCGCGGCAGCTTATTTCAAGAACGCCCTCACCAAGGAAAAATGGCTTGAAGCTGTCGCTCCTGTGAGAAAACCCCTGGGAAAACTTGTCACCAGGAAAATCGACACCAAGGACTACAAGACAGAGCTTCCCGGCACCCCGGACGGGGAATATTACATTCTCCAGTTCAAGACCTCCTTCGAAAACAAGAAGACCGCAGTCGAGACCGTCACCATGATGCTGGAAAAGGACGGAAGCTGGAAGTCATCGGGGTATTTCATAAAGTAAAATTGCCAGACACTTTGAAAAAATAATATTTATGTTCCCGTTGACAGTCAAGCCCACAAGGCCTGTGCTTTAGAGTAGGTACGTGCTTCAGCATGTACCATCTTAATCTTCAAGAATGGGGACAGGCTAAAGCCCTGTCTACTATACGAATATTTTACAACCTCCACACATGAATTCCCGAGTTTCTCCATCTTCATCCCGGGGGGATGAGAGATAGTAGCCGGGGGTTGAGCCTTGCGATACCCCCGGATCAAGGGGGAAAACGAATCGCACCCTGAAGGGGTGCCAGAATCATACGTTCTAATAATCATTCGACCGTCACAACAAATATTTCGGTTCGTATTTGACACCGTTCTTCTCCAACAACCGTTTCAATTCATCCACAAATGTAACCTTGTGATGATGCCTTCGTGCTGAAAACAATATGATGATGAATGCTGTAATATGTTGAACCCATAGATGCTCCGCCAGTTTCTGGCACCCCTCCAGGGTGCGAATTAATTTTAATCTCCATCCGGAGGTCTACGCGATGCTCCGACCTCCGGCTACTATCTGACAACCCTTCAGGTTGTAAACAAACACGGACTCAAAATCAAATACAGATGCCCTCTCGATGAAATTCCTGAGATATGCGTATAGTAGACAGGGCTAAAGCCCGCCACTACTTAAGAGTAGATACGTGCTTCAGCATGTACCATCTTGATCTTCAAGAATGGGGACAGGCTAAAGCCCGCCCCTACTTACAAAAAAAAGCGGCGCGGAATTCTCCGCGCCGCTTCAAGTTTACAGTTTAATTTTTCACGCAGTGAAAAATTATTCTTACATTACTTCCCCGAGTTTCTTGTAGAAGCTCATGCGCCTCTTGGCGTCTTCCTCGGCCATCTTGAAGATGGATTCGGCTTCTGCCGGAGCTGTCTTGAGAAGGGCCTTGTAACGGCCTTCGCCCCTGATGAACTCCTGATAGCTCGCCGTGGCTTCCTTTGTCTCCCATACGAACGGGCTCTTGCCTTCGTTCACAAGCATAGGATTGTAGCGGTACAGAGGCCAGTAGCCGGCTTCAACGGCGCGTTTTTCCTCAGTCTGCGACTTCATCATGTCAAAGCCGTGTGCTATGCATGTTGAATATGCGAGGATGATTGAAGGACCGTTGTATGCTTCAGCTTCCTGGAAGGCCTTCAGGGCCTGAGGACGGTTTGCGCCCATCGCAATCGATGCGACATATACGTAGCCGTAGCTCATGCACATGAATCCAAGGTTCTTCTTCGTCAGGCGCATTCCGGCGTTTGCGAACTTCGCAACTGCGCCGATAGGCGTCGACTTGGAGGCCTGTCCGCCGGTGTTGGAGTATACTTCAGTGTCGAGGACGAGGATGTTGACATTCCTGTTCTGCGCGACCACGTGGTCGAGTCCGCCGAAACCGATGTCATATGCCCATCCGTCTCCACCGAGGATCCAGACGCTCTTGTCTACGAAGTAGTCCTGGAGCTCCTGTATCTTCCTTGTCATGTCCTTGGCTGCGCCGGAGGCCTGTTTGAGGGCCGCGGGAACCGCCTTCTTCACTTCGTCCTGTGCGGCAATCGCAACGGGTTTCCTGATATCCCAGACTGCGAGTGATTTCTCAAGGGCCGACTTGAGTTCGGCGGTCGTACCGATCTTGAGGAGGTTCTCGACGTTCATCTTGAGTATGGCGCGGTTGCTGTCGACAGCGAGACGCATTCCGTATCCGTATTCCGCATTGTCCTCGAAGAGGGAGTTGCCCCATGCTGGACCGCGTCCTTCCTTGGTCTTGCAGTACGGTACGGTCGGGAATGTTCCGCCATAGATCGAAGAGCATCCTGTGGCGTTGGCCACAACCATGTTCTCGCCGAAGAGCTGTGTGAGCATCTTCACGTAAGGAGTCTCGCCGCAGCCTGCGCATGCGCCGGAAAACTCAAAGAGGGGCTTCTTGAACATCGCGCCCTTTACAGTGTCTTCGCCTGCGCCGTCGAGAACGTTCTCAGGAAGCGCGTCGAAGAACTTGTAGTTCGCCACTTCACCCTTCTCATGTTCCGCCTCAAGGGTCGAGAACGCGAGGGCCTTGTTCTTCGCGGGACATGTCTCTACGCAGACGCCGCATCCTGTGCAGTCGTCGACGAAGAGCTGGATCTTATAGTCGAGATTCTTGTCGTTCTTGGTCTTCGACTTGACGGTATTGAAGGAAGCAGGCTTGCCTGCGAGGCTCGCAGCATCCATCTGCTTGGCGCGCACAACGGCATGAGGACACGCCATCACGCACATATTGCACTGTATGCAGTTCTCAGGAACCCATTTAGGAACGCGCGGTGCGATACAGCGTTTCTCGAGGGCGGATGTGCCAGTCGGAATGACACCGTCGAAGGACATCTTTGAAACCGGAACATCGTCTCCCTTGAGATGCATGAGGGGCTTGATGATGTCCTTGGCAAATGCCGGAGCATCGTCTGCGATGAGCTTCGCAGGCTTGACAGAGCCCGTGATCGTCGCAGGCACCTTGATTTCCTCGAGGGCTGCAGTGGTCGCGTCGACGCATTCCCAGTTCTTCTTGACGATGTCCTCGCCCTTCCTGCCATAGGCCTTCTTGATCGAGGTCTTGATGAGGTCGATAGCCTTGTCCTTGGGAAGTACTCCGGAAATTGCGAAGAACGCAGTCATCATGACTGTGTTGATCCTTGCGCCGAGGCCGGCCTTTTCGGAGATCTTGAGGGCGTCGATATTGTAGAACTTCAACTTCTTGGCGATGATCGTCTTCTGGAGGTCCTCGCTCAGGTGGTTGAATACGTGTGCGCTGTCAAATTCCGAGTTCAGGAGGAAAACGCCGCCTTCCTTGATTCCGTCTAGCATGTCATAGCGGCCGATGTAGGCCGGATTGTGGCATGCGACGAAGTTGGGGCTGTATACAAGGTATGGTGAGCGGATAGGGCTCTTTCCGAAGCGCAGGTGGGATACTGTGATTCCGTAGGACTTCTTTGAGTCGTATACGAAATATCCCTGTGCGAACATGTCTGTGTTGTCACCGATGATCTTGATGGATTCCTTGTTCGCGCCGACCGTTCCATCTGATCCGAGGCCCCAGAACATGCAGCCGAAGGTGTCTTCAGGTTCGGTGTGGATCATTTCCTTTACAGGGAGGGAGAGGTTGGACACGTCGTCTTCGATGCCGACCGTGAAGTTGTGTGTGCATTTGCCGGCGAGGTGGTCGTATACGGACTTGACCATTGAAGGAGTGAACTCCTTGCTTGAAAGTCCGTAGCGTCCGCCGATGACCTTGATGCTCCTGCCCTGGAGGGCTGTGACGACATCCATATAGAGGGGTTCGCCGATTGATCCTGGTTCCTTGGTCCTGTCGAGGACTGCGATCTTCTTGACGCTTGCCGGAATGGTCTTGAGGAACGCCTCAGTGGCGAACGGACGGTAGAGATGGATCTTGATGAGACCTACTTTGCCACCTTTCTTATTAAGGTAGTCGATTGTTTCCTCGATGGTCTCGCAACCGGATCCCATTGCAATTAGGATATTCTCGGCGTTCTTGTCGCCGTAGTAGTCGAACAGATGGTACTGGCGGCCGGTGAGTTTGGCGACCTTATCCATGTATTCCTGGACGATTGAAGGACAGACGGCATACTGGTTGTTCGTGGTCTCGCGGCCCTGGAAATATACGTCGGGATTCTGGGCGGCAACCTTGATGAACGGATTTTCAGGCCTCATTGCACGGCTGCGGAAACGCTCGATCATTTCCGGTTCGACCAGCTTCAGCATGTCGTCGTAGCTGAGGTCGTATACCTTCTGGACTTCATGCGAAGTGCGGAATCCGTCGAAGAAGTTGAGGAAGGGGATCTGCGTCTTGAGAGTCGCCAGGTGGGATACTAGAGCGAGGTCCAATGTCTCCTGGATCGATGCCGCGCTCATCAGGGCGAACCCTGTCTGGCGTACGGACATAACGTCGGAGTGGTCTCCGAAGATCGAGAGGGACTGGCATGCGAGAGAGCGTGCCGAGACATGGAACACGGTCGGGATCATTTCTCCTGCGATCTTGTACATGTTGGGGATCATCAGCAGAAGTCCCTGCGAGCATGTGAAAGTTGTTGTCATCGCACCGGCACTGAGTGAGCCGTGTACTGCGCCTGCGGCGCCGCCTTCGGACTGCATCTCGGCGATCACTACGGGTTTTCCGAAAAGATTCTTCTTGCCCTGACTTGCCCATTCGTCCGCGTATTCGCCCATTGTAGACGAGGGTGTGATAGGGTAGATCGCGGCCACTTCGCTGAAAGCGTAGGCCACGTGTGATGCGGCATAGTTGCCGTCAATCGTCACCATTTTACCAGCCATTTTACTTCTCCTTGTTTGAGTCTAACTTGTTAAATTTGCGTATATATTGAACATGGTCGCCCCCTGCTGGCACTGTCGGAAAACAGGGGATTTTTCAATCTGATTTCATTAGATGATATAATCAGCGGAAAAACTTCGTAAGTTAACACAGGAAGGATGTTTTTTCCAAATCAATTGTTAAAAATTTATCATTTTAAATTCAAGGAGGAATTTCAGGGCGCAAAAAGAAGAAACCGGGCCTCCTCCCGGTTCCCCCACTATGGTCAAAAAGGGTGTTCAATCACAGGTGATCTTCACTTTCCGACGTTCCATCTTAGCTATCTCAGTCTTCGGAAGGTTCACCCTGAGGACTCCCTTTCTGAAGGTTGCCTTGATCTTCTCGCTGTCAACTCCCCATGGCATCGGGATCGACCTGTAATACTGGCCATAGCTGCTCTCCGAGAAGAAATAGTTCTTCTTCTTCTCCTCCTTCTCCTGTTTCTTCTCACCTGACAGGACAAGATTGTCATGGTCCATCGTCAGTTCAATGTCTTTTTCCTCAAGTCCTGGCAGTTCGGCCGTGATATTATAGGCGTCCTTGGTCTCCGAAATGTCAAATTTCGTTGAGATCAAGCCTGGCTCCTTCCAGAAGCGTTCCATTGAAGGAAGACGGATTTCTCCGAGATCCCTGGAGAACCATTCAAACATATCGGTCATCATTCGCGGTACACTTGGTACGCTGTTGAAAGGATGTTCCATCGTCCTAGCCATGGAAGCATGTCCCTTTCTCACTGTTGGAAGATGTTTCATGTTAATCCACCTCCTTTTAATTTTACTAGCCAACCTGAGTCAAGCACAAGATGTGCCATTGGATTTTTATTACGTCATATCTTTTTTGACTGCAATATGATATGCATATTACAGCAATATTGCCGGAAGGATGGAAGAAGTGACAGTTTGGCGCAAAACCTGTGACACGTGGAATATTCTGTCACAACCGGGGATTTCAAGTTCAGCGCCTGGCTGGAGGATTGGGCCGAGGAGTCGCCGGAAGATATGACTTCAAAGTCCGTTCCATGTCGGCCTTGGTTTTCAGATCAGCCTCCTTCGCGGCGGCAGCTTTTAGCATGGCAATGATTTTCCCATCCTTGAAGTCGCGAGATTTCGGCGCCAGAAGACAGAACGCCTGATATCTTACTTTCAGATCCGGATCGTCCAGTGATTTCATCAGCTGCGCCAGAACCGCAGGATTCTTCTGGACGTCAAGGCCTGCCACTCGCCTCAGGCAGTCCTCCCTGGCATCTGGAAGTTTGTTTTTATCGGCAATCCTGAGCAGCGCTTCGATATAAGGCTTCTCCGCCTCGTCAGGATTGCTCAGCGAGCTGTTTGCGAACTTCGCAATTTCCTTGTCTTCCGTTCCTTCAAGGACCGCGGCAATCTTCTGCAGCGCCTTCGCCCTGCTATTCCTGTCATTGGTCTTGCTCCGCCATGCTTCGCAGATCCATCTTTCATATTCCTTTTTCAGGCTGCTCCTGCCCTGTTCCGGGGAAGTGGAAGCTATTATTTTCGCTGCTTCGTCTTCGGACGGGAATTCCGTACTGTCCATCCTCAATGCGGCCTCAAGCGCGCCGATCCTGGCCGCGGCATTCCTGTCGGAAAGCCCCAGCTGCAGCAGCTCCCTGATAACGTTGAATTCATCCGGCTTCCGGAAGGCGAACTTTATATACGACACATTCTTCATCTGCCTCATGATCATCGCCCTGTTCACATCGCCGGCCGACAGATAACTTTTTGCGAGCGCACCGAAATTCACTGCACGCTTCCCGTCCTCACGCTCCAGCTTCTCCACTGCCTGCTTCACGAAATCCTCAGTAGGCGCCTCGGCGGCCACCGCGCAGAGGTCTTTCAGTTCCATTTCATTCAGCTTTGAATATGATGTCGACATAAGCTCGCGGTTGAAGGATGTCCTCCTCTTCTCATCTGGAATCTTTGCCGAATAACTCCAGGCTTTTCTGAGGAAGTCAACCGCCGAGGGTGAATTTGCGGAAAGGTAATGCAGGCCATAACGCCATAGGTTGTCATCCTTCTCGTCAAGAATCATCCATGCGATATTGAAGGCTTCTTCAGGGACTTTGACATCTTTAGCCGACGGAAGCAGCCTCAGGACATCAAGCTTTTCATACCCCTTCAGGCCGGCAAAAAGTTCGCCTACGGTCTTATAATCGCCGTTCTTGACCATGATCATGACCACCTTTGAATCCCTGCCCTCGTTCTTGAGCAATTCAACAAGCTTCTTCTGGAGATACTGGTTCTTCGCTCCGCCCTCAGCCAAGGACATGACCTTTGAGTTCCAGGTTTCCTCCCAGTGCTTCCTGGCCCTTTCCAGCTGGATCTTCGGGATGTACGCATCGACCTTCTCCATCTGTCCCTCATCCGGCGAAAAATCCTTTGAAGCAACTATTGTCAGCAGGCTGCTGAGCATGAACTCATCCTGTATGGTTTCTGATGAGAACACCGCATCGACCAGGGATTTTTTTACAGTGTCATCCCCCTCCATCATTACATACTTGAGGAGAAGCCCCTTCTTGTTGGGATGGAGTTTTGCGAAATCCTTTACGAGGCTGTCCGGCTTCCCGCGTTTGAGAAGGATTTTCATCGCCCAGCCGGATCTGCCGTCGATTGCAGGACTGTCATAGGGCATTCCGGATGAAATGACTTTTTCGTCTGCCATGACAAAGCCTGCGAGCTTTTCATCTGGGATTTGCTCCTCGTACGCCTTCAGGGATTTCAGGGCTGTGTTCAAGACATATTTTTCCGACTTGGACGCATAATCGAGCAGCAGGTCACGGTATTCCGGCTTCCTTGGTTCCTTGCCAAGGGCTGCAAGGAGGGTGGAGATGAAGGAGTCCTTGTCGGTATAATAGAAGACGTTCAGGGTGTCGGCATCATTTTTGAGCAGGGTATAGGACTCCAGGCTGGAGAGGTTCTCCGGCAGGGACCGCAGGAGTTTTGTCCGGTAGGTCAGCTGCCCCATCTCCCTGCCCTTCATCTTCACTTCAATCTTTTCAGGAATGCCCTCGGCAAATCCGTAGTCGGCTGATACACTCTTCCGTCCCTTGACCGTCTCGTAGCCTGTCCCACCTCCAACAACGAGATTGAATGAGCTGAACGACGCCTTTTCCACGACATAGATTGAGAGTGCATTTGGATTTACAACGCATGCCTTGTTTTTCTCGATCTCCACCTCGACCGTGTCAAAATCCTTCTTGTTCTCGGCAAATGTGAATTTGTGCCTGCCCGGCTTGAGATTCATTGGCTTATACCCGAAGGGTTCCAGTTCGCCCTGGGCTTTTCCATCGACAGAAAATTCCAGGACCGACCCGGAACCATTGTCAACATATACGTTCGGGATGTTTTCCGGCTTGGAAGGGCCAGCGCCCATGGATTCGGAAACGCCGGCATATCCCTGTTTGAAGGCGTCGACAAATGATTTACCCTGGCTTGTTCCTAGGGTGACATTAAGGAGGACGGCAAGCAAGGCATAAAGGACGACGGCAGAAGAACTCAATACCAGTGTTACGCCGTATCGGAGTACTGCAGGACGGTTGGACTGCATGACAAGCATGTTGAGGTATGTGGTGGCTCCGCCAATCATTCCTCCTATCAGTCCGCCTGCAAATACAAGGATCACCGGGAGCCCTATCCAGGCCCATTGGTACCAGGCCAGAGGCAGGGCAAGCTTGACGTCATCCCCGTCGGCCTTGAGCCACGGGCTCCATTTCTCGTCGAGCCCGGATTCGAACTTTATTTCATTGCCGGCATCATCTTCTATCAAGTATCTGGTGCCCTTCTCGTCCCTGTCCGCGACCTTGCCATCAACAAGTACCTGGAGGCTGTTGTCGTCGCTGTCATGGAGTAGTGAAAGCTTGCGGGTCTTGACATTTCCCAGCTTGAACTTGAATTCTTTCACAGCCATAAGAGCCCCCCTTATCGCAAGATGATAGGAATTTTGATTTCTCAATGCTGAGGTAAGATAGTCCGGAAATGTAGCTGAATCAAGCCTTGGATAGCGGCATCAAACTTTTTTCCGGCTCCAGATATTCCACAATTCCGCGGCATGCGGGATAATCAGAGCATCCCCAAAAAGGTTTGTTGTCTTTTCGTGTCTTACGCAAACGGGTTGGCGATCCGCATTTCGGGCACTTGGGGGCTTCCGCAGGCTCATGGTTCTGCTGCGTCCTTGCTTCGCTGCGCACCGTCCCAAGCCGTTCACGGAATCCTCCTTTCTCCACAAATTCCTCTCCGATATTCTTTATATACTTGTCCATCATATTGAGCGTGCGTGTGATAAGGATCAGAAGAGTGTTTGCCCTTGCAATTCCGTCTTCCGAGGAAAGTTCCGGTTCGAACTTCCTGAATTGCGCCATTACATGCAGGCAGATCCCGCGGTTGATGTCGTTTCCATAATCAGGCGCATCAAGGCGGACACCATAGATGCGCCTGGCCTCTTTGCTGTCCATCGCCCATGGCGCCTGCCAGTTCATCATCAGGAACTTGTTGTAGTCGTCGCGAAGTTCGCAAAGGCTTGCTCGGGCCACATCAAGAAGTTCCAGCGCAGTAGCGTAGGAAGTCATCAGCCGTTCAGAGCCTTCGGCGAAATTCCTGCAGCCTGAACGGGCCGCATGCGTCATCTGCGTGTAAGTGCGCCCTCCTGGATCATTGCGTGCATTGAGAAAGCTGCTGCAGAAATGGCCAGTGCCCAGCTCCACCACATTTGCCAGCACATAGGCATCAAGGAAGCGGTACCCCGCTGATTTCCGGAAAAGTTCCATGGCCCCCTCAATATTACGATTGCATCCGACTGCAATCGATCGCAATCGACTGCACTCGTCTATTAAATGATTTTTCTCACGGTTTTTATTTCAACCCAGCACCGTCTCCCAATAAAGCTTCTTGACTTCATCCGCCCTGATGTCGGTAGTGACCTCGATGTTCGGGTTGCTTCCGCCACGGATGGTCATTCCACGCGTGAACTCGCCCTTGGTTTCAACCTCCACGAACATTTGCTTGACCGTATAGTATGACTGGTCGAAAGTCCATATCATCGGGAATATGTCGTACATGACCGGACCCGGCTTCCAGTTGCGGCTGCCGGGATACCACAGATCGATGGCCCTGCCCAAAGCCTTGCTGACCTGTGCATGATGACCGTGGAATGCCTGGCACTCGTCCTTCGTCAAAAAGAAGCGTCTCGTGACATCCCAGGTCCCCATGTAGATCTTTATCCCGGAATCCAGGACGATGTCCGAAGCGATGTAGTCGAAGGCGACATTGTGTTCGGCGCGGTTTAGAGTGAGTTCGCCGCCCATCATGGCGATGTACTTGATCTTTCCAGCGATCTCCGGCTTCTTGCGGAGAGCACACGCGATATTGGTCAATGGTGCTATGCAGGCGAGGACGATTTCACCGGGATACTTTTCAACGGTCTCGATGATGAGGTCGACGGCGTCTGCATTTCCGGGCTCGTCGGAAGGATCCTCAGGTTCTGCAAAGCCGTAATGGTTCATGGTCATCGCCGGATCATTCATGAACTTCAGCTCCTCGGCGGAAAGCACCCTCAGCGGAAGCTCCATCCCTGCAGCCACCGGGATGTCGGTGCGGTCCATGTAGCGCAGGAGGCGTTTGACAAGTCTGGCGCGTTGCGCAGAAGGCTGGGTGACGGTAGTTATCGCCTTGATGTCGAGTTCAGGCCTTTTCAGCGCGAATATTATCGCCAGAAGATCGTCGATATCCTGTCCCGGATCCGTGTCAATCAGAATTTTCTGCATGGATGCTCCTCATTTATTTTTTCACCTGCGAAATCATATCTCCCTGCACCGGCAATGTCAAGGCATGTACACATCCATACGCAATCCCTCAGTCTTTATCCTGCATCTCTTCAAGCTCTGCGAACTTCGCGTCTTCCCTTTGCGTTCTTTGCGGTTAGGCTCCAATGCTTTTACCGCAGAGTACGCTGAGATTAAGACGCAGAGTGCGCAGAGGGAAGAAGACTGAGGGATTGCATCCATACAGGGCATGGCAGGTGAAAAAACATATCCGCGATTGATTTATGAACGCGGGTGCATTAAGTTGTTTTTTATGGATATAAAAAATAAACGAGTTCTAGTCACAGGCGGAGCCGTCAGGATCGGCATGGCGATCTGCGCCGCCTTTGCGGAAGCCGGTGCGAAACTCGCAATACACTACAACAAATCTGGAGAGGAAGCTGCAAAGCTCCTGAAGGAACTCGGCGGCGAAAAGTCCGGACACAAAACAGTACAATGCGAGCTCTCAGATCTGGATGCCGTTGAAAATCTTATCCCGTCACTTGGCAAAATAGATATTTTAATCAATAACGCCTCCATATATTTTCCTTGTCCTTTGGCCAAGGAAAACATAGCTGGCGCAAAGCGTCAGCTGGACATCAATTTCCGTGCCCCGCTCATCCTCATGAAAAAGTTCCATGGACAGAAAATAACGGAAGGCTGCATCATAAACCTGCTCGACAGGAGGATTGCCAAATCCTTTCCTGATGATGGATCTTACGCCCTTTCCAAGAAGGCCCTTGCCGAGGCGACATTGACAGCCGCGCTCGAATGGGCCCCGCGGATCAGGGTGAACGGAGTCGCACCCGGCGCCGTGCTGCCTCCCAGCTTCATGAAGGACTCAAAAATGAAAAAACAGATCGCAATGACTCCCATGAAGAAGGCGCCAACTCCCGGGGATGTAGCAAAGGCCTGCATATTCCTAGTAGGAACAGATTCCATAACTGGCCAGGTAATATTTGTCGACGGAGGCCAGCACTTATAAATTTTCCGGACGGAAAATTTATGTCTGAATAAATCCATAAATTAATCTCATGAAAGGAAATGAAGACATGAAGAGAAAGGCTTACAACCAGGGTCCTGTCACAATTCGTTCAATGCCGTTCTGGTGCGTCGGGAACCCGCTCGCTGATCCGTTCGGCGGCAAGGTCCTTCCAGGAATATCATCTGTTGAAGTCGCAAAGATCCTCTGCTGGGCGGCCGGTGAAGGCCTTATCGAGGCGACGAGCTTCCATGACGACGATCTCGTTTCATGGGATCCGAAGAAACCTGAAGACGATCTCGACAAGAACAGCGAGACCTATGCCACGATGAGGACAATAAAGGCCATGCTCGACAAGGCTGGCCTTTCCGTAAACACCGCGACATGCAGCCTCCACGGCAATCCTATGTTCCGTAATGGCGGCCTCACAAATCCGGATCCTAAAATCCGTGCAATCGCAAGGAAGAAAGTCGAACGCACCATACGCATAGGACATTTCTTCGGCGCGAAATATTACACCTACTGGGTGGCGCGTGACGGCTTTGAAGTGCCGATCGCGGTAAAGTGGGATGAAGTATATGACTGGCTTGCCGAAGGACTCGATCATGTCTACGACTACATCAAGGCAGAAGGATTCAAGAACTATATCGGAGCGACAATCGAGCCGAAGCCGAACGAACCCCGCGGGCACATGTATCTTCCGACATCCGGGCATGCCGTCGGATTCATCCTTGGGAAACTCAGGAAGCCTGATTTCTGGGGCGTCAACCCGGAACTCCTCCAGCATGAAAGCATGGCGCTTATGAACGGCGTCCAGGCTCTCGGCTATCTTACAAGCACCAACAAACTTTCATTCCTCCATTTTGGAAGCCAGATAAAGGCGCAGTTCGACAACGACTTCCCTCCGCTCATCGGACCCGAAGGGCTCAAGGAGACCGTGCAGATGTTCTGGGTGCTTGACCAGGTCGGCTGGAAGGGCGTAGTTGAATTCGACTGCCACATGCTCCGTACCGATGCGGATCCCGACAAGGCCGAAGAATGCAGGAAGAAGTTCGTAAGGAACTGCTGCAACGCGCTCAGCATTTCAATTGAACTGGCTTCCAGGCTCAAGGGAGGCTGGATGAAGAACAAGAGCGAGACAGAAGCAGATCTTGAAGGCATCATGCGCCTCTGCGGTGTAAGCCCTGCGAAGATCGCAGCGAAGACAATAAGCAAGTAGGACACATAGAATGCGGCACAGTCTCGAATGTGCCGCATTCTATAACATCTGTAAATGCCCGCTGAATTACCTTGTATTCTCTTGTCTATTGGCATATTTTAATAGAGAAACGGAGAAATTCACTAATGACACAATCATTTACAGCCATAGTGCATAAAGAGAAGAAGCTTTATGTTGCCGAATGTCCTGAAATTGGAACTGCAAGCCAAGGGCACACTATTGAGGAGGCTGTTGCTAATCTAAAAGAAGCAACAGAGCTTTATCTTGAAGAGTTTCCGGTAAAATCAGTCAGTCATCCTATACTCACAACTTTCGAGATTCCAGTCCATGCCTGAACTTCCTCATATTTCCGGTTCGGAAATTGTCAAAACCTTCCAGAAGATGGGCTTTACTGTAGCCAGGCAAAAGGGTAGCCACGTTGTCCTCCGCAGAGGAGGAAAGGGTTGTGTCGTCCCCACGCACAAGGAAGTCGCAATCGGAACTTTGAGAAGCGCAATAAGACAAGCTGGCATTACTCCGGAAGAGTTCATGAACTCATATAAAGGCAAATAACTGCAGTGAAGAACAATTAATCAAAAAATGGTGGTCAACATGGCGTCGAATGATATCTTGCTCGTGGTGGTTGTTGGAATTATCGGACTTCTCGCCTTTTTCAAGCCCATCCTGCTCTACAACGGCATGAAGGACGGCAGCAACAGGAACATCAGCTATCTTCATTTCCTGCTGATAGGCATAACCTATATTGCGCTATCAGTGCTGATCTTGAAATTCTACCTCACTAAAAACAATCTTTCCCTGATCTTCTCAATCATACTGGTCCTGCTTGGCTTCTGGAACATCTATTTCTGTTTCCTGGTAAGGAAACTGAAGCCTGCAGCTGACGAGAAAGATCCGGAGGAGAATAAGGAAGAAGCAAGTGATAAGCCTGAGTCAAAGGGCTGATCGCCACGCAGCGGAGATCCACGGCAAATGTGGGATTTGCCTGGGTCAGGGAATCTGAACCTACTTCTGAATTATCTCGGCAAGCTTCTTCCTCGCGGAATCATATATGGTATTGTCCCTGGGATATCCGAGGCTTTTTGATTCGCTCGGAAGTCCGCATCCGAGGCTGGCGCCGGATACGATCTCATCGGCGATCTTCCGTGCAAGCTCCGGATTCTTCTTTGAAGCAAGGGCGAGATATTCATAATCAATCAGGCCCTGGCGCCAGTTGAAGAATCTCTGGCACGGCACTGGTCCCTTAAGGCCAGGGCTGCGCTTGGTAACTATCGTATCGGTTCCAGGATACAAGAGAAGTCCATCCCCTTCCCCGAGTTCGCCATACTGGTTGAGGAAATTGCAGGGATTGGAATACATGTCGAAGCCTGCGGGATATGCCGTGGACTCCCATATCCACCAGACATTCGCCTTGAGAGCAAAAGCCTTCCATCCGCATATCCTCATTCCGGAAACGAAATTCAGATAAGTCATCGGTCCGTTGTAGAGCCATACCTGTTTTCCGGCCTTGATCATCTCCTCGGCATCCGCTGAATTCCGTGCGCCGCATGCGTCGATATATGGGATCCCTTTGATTTCGTCCGGCCAGGTAGTGGCGTATATCTTCACGTCCGCCTTATATTTTTCATTGAACGATTTCACCCATGGGCCGATTGCATTCAGCCATTTCCTGAATTCCCCGAGCCCGCCGGGGAAATTATGTGAAGGCTCGTCCCAGGCATAGAATACCAGCTGTGAATTCGGACAGTTGCCGTCGTATTTGTCCTTCCATTTCTTCAGGCCTTCATGCCATGATTTCTCGTCGCCATCCGGTTCGGGGCCCCCGAAAGGCCTTCTTTTCCCGTTATAGAATGTTATGAAATTCAGCGGGTCATCCTTTGCGTAGTTTCTACCCTCGTAACCGGCGGCGTTGGTGAAATAAGCCCCTGACGATGAGAAGAGAATCCTTTTCGTGTTTTCCTTGCTGTTCTCCGTACCGTAATACATGTAGCAGTTGTTCCTCCTCAGGAATCTCCTGTAAGTCTCTACAAGCCTGCAGTATTCCTCGCCCTTGAACCCATAACGGGAAAGATCCCCGACAACCATGAACGCAGTTATGGAAAAATCCTCAGGCAGATCGAAATCGTAGACTTCCAGCTCCACGGGTACGCTCTTTACAGCAATACCGTCATGCGTCACCTCAACCATGCCTTCATATTTTCCCGCTGGCGCATTGTTTGGGATTATGACATCAACCCATACGCTCTGTGTCTGCCCTGGGAATATCGAGAACGGCGCTCCGCCCCATTTCGCCTCGAACGGAATCAGTATGTCCGGGATCGACCTGCCTATTGTCCCAGCCTGCTTCACAATCTCGGCATTTGTAAAATTGTCCTGCTTGTCGATCTTCAAGTACCTGCTCTTATAAAGCTGGAAATGGCGTTTGGGGAAATAGTACGGATCCTTCAAATTCCTGCACTGCGAGTTGTCAATGGTCCATCCCGAAAACCATTCCCATGGCAGATAGCCGGTAGGCTTGACAAGGCTGTCAAACTTCACATCGACATTGTTGATCCCATCAGTTCCAATTGGACATTCCAGGACTACTTGGAATGCGACAGTCTCCATTCTCGCGCCTGCAATGTGGACTTTCCCCTTCTTCCATACCGTATTCCCCTTTTTCAGCGGACTGTCGAGTTCGTCCTGGAACACCCTGTCGGAAACCGATACCGCATAAACATCTCCAGGCTTCCCGTCCTTCCATTTCGGATCGGCGACGGGATCATCCGGATACATCGACTCGAAATCCGTCTCGATCATGACTTTTATTTCCTTCAGGCGCAGCTTCGCCTTGAATCCTGTATTTATTGACAAGCCAGTTATCCCACCATAGGATTTTCCTTTCGGCATGCTTCCATATTTGTCTGTCTGGGTCAGGGCTCTTGTCATGAACATCGGATCCTTGCTGTCATAGGCCCTGAACGGAAAATTCTGGATGTGAAGCGCCTCGCCTTTTGAATTGAGCACGGCGACATCGGCATAATTCGGACGCTGCTCGATCTTATCGCTGACCGCTACGATCTTCACCTTTATCTGCGCAAGATCATATCTTGAAATGTCTATGTCGAACCCTTTGACTTCAAATCTCGGTTTCGCCCATCCTTCCGCAGCAAGCTCCGCCGTCAAAATTTCACCATTGACGATTTCACCGTTGACAAGCTGCACTCCGTCCATCAGCTTGCCGTTCTCGAAGATCGGGAATGTCTTGAGTTCCGCCGAAGCGCAAACTGAAAATATGACAACTGCCAGGAAGGAGACAAGTATTTTTTTCATTGCTTATAACTCTTTCTTTGTAAACCTATCTTTATTTTTTAATTCAACTCCGTTGTTCCGTCGGCAAATTCATCCGACACGAAAGAGATTGCAGTCTGATACAGTCAAATCTCCTTGCAGGGGCTCAAGTGATATTTTGCCTGAGCCGTCAGGAATAAAGCATTCCGACATGGATATTGCACCGTCATCGGCGAAAATTTCGACAGAGGTCCTGTCAATCAGCACGGCAATATCCAGCTGATTGCATTTCCCGACCGAAACACTGTTGCCACAGACGGACAATGTGCCATTGGCAGGCTGATAGACCAATTCCTGTCCATGGAAACCGATTGAAACTCCTTGAGAGCCGGAACAGACGGTCTTCAGTTTCAGTTCAAAGGCATCACCTATGATTCCATTGAACGGATTGGTTCCTGATTTTAAGATAAAGCCGTCATTGAAAAGAGATTCCTTGCGGAGTAGCTCTATTTCCATGACAGGCTTTCTAATCAGACAAATTTGTCCATGCCTCTTGCCGAGGGTCAGTTCGCTTGGGAAGCCCATCTGTTGGCTGAAAGGCATGTCCGGATATTTCCCGCCGCGCATCCAGCCGATTATGATCCTTCTCCCATCGCTCGCAGGGATATCGTTGAAAGTCTGTGCGGCATAGAAGCTGCGCCCATGGTCAAGGAGCATCTTGGAGGATTCCGGGGTGAATGATTTACCATCGAAAGTTCCAATTAGATATCCGCTATCTGCTGCGAGTAAAACCCATTTCTTGTCTTTTTCATTTCCTTCTTTAGGCAGTTCAAAGAATTCAGGACATTCATAGAAGCCGTCAATCGAACCTGTCTGCTCCCATTTCTTCAGGTCAGTAGAATTGAAGAACTTGAAGGTATGGACTTTATTTTCGTCTCTTTTTTCTTCAACGTATAAGACCATGATCCATCTTTTCGAAGGTTCGTGCCAGAACACTTTCGGATCCCTGTTGCCTACGGTAATCTGATCAATTATGGGGTTGCCCGAATATTTTACAAAGGTCCTGCCGCGGTCGTTGCTGAAGGCGATGCACTGGGTTGTAGGCTTCTTTGGATTGAGCATCTGGCCTTCCGCAGTATAAAAGGCGACAATCACATCTTCGGCTCCGGTCCTGAAGCCGGAAGTGTTTTTCCAGTCTACGACGGCAGTTCCGGAAAAGACATGTCCGAACGAATCAATCTCTATCGCGTTTGGAAGCTGCTTCCAGTGTACAAGGTCTGTGCTGATGGCTTGGCCCCAGGTCATGTTCCCCCATTCAGTCCCGGAGGGATTGAGCTGGAAGAAGAGGTGGTATTCGCCCTTGTAGAAAACCATGCCGTTCGGATCATTCAGCCATCCCTTCGCTGAAGTGAAATGAAAGAGGGGCCGGTATCTGTCGCTTCCACGAGAAGAATTCATGCTATTTTCCTTATCCTTGTTTTTTAAGCGGCAGTCCTAGCTTTTCACCGGAAAAAGTTCGTCAGCTGTTCCGGATAATATACGGCTTATCTGTTTTTCAGACAGTCCCATCTCCTGGAATATCTCCGGATCATATCCACTGCCGTCCAATGGATGATTGGATGGCTGGATTGATGGATGGTTGGGTATCAAAGACATAAGACCAAAAATAGCCTGGATAAATTATCCGAAATGCCTTTCTAATAATTCTCATGCATATTCATGACTTCTGTGTTATCTTGAACTCAAACCCAATCATCCATTCATCCAACAATCCATCCATCCGTCATCCTGTGGGATGACTCTGGATCTTTTCCAGCTTAAATCCTTCATGTGACGGCGAATTCCGACAGGACATACCATCCATCACGATTCAAACCGTTTATGGCGAACCTGATTTTTGGAATATTGATTGTCTTCGGCACGATTCCGAGTGAAACTTCAACTTTGCCAGGAGATATGAAGGAAAGATCGAGGGTCTCCTCGATCCAGTTTTCGCCTGGCATCCATTTCTCGCCGGCCCAGTATTTTTTATTCTCTATTTTCAAGGACGCCCCTCCTACTTTGACATCTTCTCAATATAGTCTGCGAGCTTCGCACGGATTGAATCCAGCCTGGTGACGATCTGGGCGTCAACTTCACCGGTACCCGACTCCTTGCCGTCGGTGAATTTCTCGGAATGCGCATATTCCGGCACCTCGCTCTTCAGTTTGTCCAGGAACACCTGCGCTTCGGCGGCGACAGCTTTCCTTTCGGAGGACGCCTTGCCGATCACCTTCTCAAGAGTGTAGACGTACTTGTAGTCATTTATCCCCTCATACATGTTCATGAGTGTGACGGTGCCCCATATCCTGTCCTTCCAGGCCACGACATAATTCCCGGTAAAGCTCCGGCCGTCGAATTCCCTGCTTGACATGTAGACCGGCGACAGGGGATGTTCATTCTCGCCATATGGCCTGTAGTTGTAGAGGGTTCTCCCCTTCAGTCCGACCTTCCACGAATGAAGCCCCCAGGCAAGCCTGTTGTCACCGTCGTTGTAGCTCCAGAGCCTGCATCCGGGGTTCTCCCTGGCGAGCCGGATCATATTCCTGCAGTGCGCCCAGTAGTGCGGCATGATCATCTCAAATGTCCTTGCGAAATCCGCATAAAGGCCCAGGGGATGCCGTTCTGAGACAGGCCCGTCGGACATGGGGTTGACGCCCCTTGGCATGCCTGGAGCCGCCTCTCCTACGAGCTTATGGTAAATCATCATCTGTTCATAAGTCCTGTTCCATGCGCTGAGCATCGTCTCCCGGGGCTCGTCGTGGATGAGTCCTATATACCTGCCTTCCTCTCCGGCATCCTTCATCTGTTTCTGGAACGCGGAGACCTGCTCCTTGTACCTGGCCTCCCATTCCTTTGTATACGGGATATCCTTGATGGCTGAATCAAGGGCCCCCACGTCCAGGAGGAGGATTCCGTCTATTCCTGATTTCCTGATATTCCTGATTCTTTCCAGATAGGCCTCTCCGACCCCAGCATTGATGACCAGCGTATTAATCCCGTACGAGGCCATGAATTCGTAGTCCGCCGCAAGCGCATCCTTGAGCGAACAGTAGAAACCCCAGTTCATCCTTTCAGCTTCCGGCCGGAGGAGCGCGAAATCATATACCTTGACCGACATATCCTTCTCGATTGAAACATTTCCCGACGAGAAGGTTATTTTCCCGGAATACGTGTCCGGCGGCTGGGATGCAGGGGCCGTTGCTTCGACTGCAAAACCATAGGTGATGCCCTTGTGCAGGCCGACAGGGCCATCAAGCGGCTGCATTCCGAACGGAAAAGGCCTGAATACATACTGGTCTGTAGATTTCATCAGATGCTTAAGGAAATAAATCCTTATTTTATCTGCAGGGAAGATTTTGCCGGATGCGCCTTTCATCTCTCCGACCGAGACCTTGACGTCCTTGAGCTCGTCAGATGGAACGACTCCGAACACCGAGAAGGACTTCTGCCCTTTTGCGAGGTTCATGCCGAGCGCGGGATTTTCGATTTCCTCCCTTGAAGGCACCTGGTTGTGCAGGAATGGTCTTCCGGATGCGGGAATGAAAAGGACGGTATTCCTGAGATCCCTGTGGAACGCCCTGAAGGCATTGTCGCTCGTCGGAGATTCCGCAGGAAGCAGATTGAACTTCCCCATCTTCTCGAGAATCCGGATATGGGTACTTATTTCCGGCTTGCCGATTTCAGCAAGAATGTCCTTCAGGATGATGCGTTCAGAAGAAGGAGCTTCCTCCTGCCCGATCGCGGAAAATATCACGGCACAAGCAAAAACAGACAGTACAATTTTCTTCATCTAGCTACTCCTCCCAGATGTCCAGTTCAGTTTTATCTTACGGGAACACCAGGTAGATTTCCTGGAAGAAAACGGTATATGCCTTTTCAGCTTCCAGAGCCTTGGCGTCAGGGCTGAAGTAGAACTGGACTACCTGCTTGAGATCCAGAGGCTGCCCACCGTTTGTGACAAGATCGCCGAGCGGGATTTTCACGGCATTCTGCCCCGGCTTCATCACATAGGAGCTGTCGGACCTCCCCTCGTAGCGGGATTTGCCCTTGAGATCCTTGGGTACAACCACGAGATTGAGCTTGGCTATCGCTTTCCCGGGATAGAAGACGTTGACGACCATGGTACTTGCCGCACTCCAGTCCTTGAGCGTAGGATTGTACATTCCGCAGGATCCTTCGGCACCGCTCCAGACAACCTTCAGCGACGCGGTGTTGCCTCCGGTGTTTTCCTCGGAGAGGGCCTGTGTGACGTCTTTTGAAACATCGCTGAATGTCTCACCGCTCTGGATCTTCACCAGGTTGGTCTTCTTTTCCGCATGGAGATTGAGGCTCAGCGCCAATGCTGCGATCACGAACACAGTCAGTTTTTTCATTTCAGCTCCTTTTTTTTGTTATTGCACATTCTATTCCAAGACACATCTCATGTTTTCATATTTTTAAACAGGCGGTATCCTAGCGCTTGTGTTTTCGCATCCTGAGCCATTCGCAGTAGCGCTTGTACAGGTGGGCGGCTGAAGGATACATCGAGTTCGGGCTCATGAAATGCGAGAATTCAAAAGTTATCCCGTTCTCGATTCCGGCCTTCTCAGCGGCTTCCATCTTGAAAAGCAGTTTCTCCCACTTAATTGGCAGGAACTTTATTGGCATGTCACGGTCGAACGTCTCGATATTGGTCCAACAGGACAGGCCGTGCCTTTTGGCGAGCGACTTGTTGACCTCGAGATAGTCAGCAAGATCCTCGTAGTCGACGTGCCCATCCTGAAATGCGACAATATCCACAGCCCCTTTGATCCCGCCCATTATCTCATTCCATTCCTTCTCGTGCTGCCCAAGGGTGATTCCGTCATTCCTCGAAAGCTCCGAACTTGAAGAACTGACAGCCTT
The DNA here is from genome assembly GCA_001804815.1 of Lentisphaerae bacterium GWF2_50_93. GTDB lineage: Bacteria > Verrucomicrobiota > Lentisphaeria > Victivallales > GWF2-50-93 > GWF2-50-93. The sequence goes on along the minus strand of MHBI01000099.1, from coordinate 320,466 downwards.
ACGGCCGTCTATCCACGGGGAAATGAGTACCGGCAGATTACCGGATATTGATTTGCAATGCCTCCCGAGTTTCGCGTAGATGTCGATGATATCGCCAAAGTTGCGCGAACATTCCAAAGAAAGATACCATCCCTTGAACGCCGGACTCGAACCGTATTTCTCCCAGACTTCATCGACAACCCTGATGCTTAGATCGATTTCCCTGTCAGGCCTGTCACTGTGCCAGTATTTGCCGGAATCATAGGTGCCAAAATAAAAATTCATCCCGTGCTTCTCCGACAGCTCCAGGAACATTTCCACAAGATCGAGGCCTGGAGTGAAGCATCCTTCCGCCTTGGAAAGTACTTTTGAGGGATAGGTGATCCACTTTTTGTAGCCGCAGCGGATCATTACGACAGTGTCTATGCCGATATTCTTCATCGCCTTGAAGTCGCCATCCCATTCCTTGCGCCCCCAGTTCTGGTGTGGGATGTCATGGCTGATCTCATCAATGAAAGTACCGGTTATCTTCATGTAGTCCCCAATTTATAATGATTGAAAAACTCGAGCCCAGGAATCTTTCAGGCTCCGGCGACCCTCGGCATCCACAGCGGTTCCTTTGCCATTTCCGCATGAATGTATTTGAGAAGCAGCTCCTGCTTCAGGTTGCTGCATTCCGGATTGTCCCAGAGGTTGCATGTTTCTCCAGGGTCGCGTTCAAGATCGAAAAGCTCCCCGTAGTCCTTCCCATAGTATACGGTTATTTTATACCTGCTGTCTATGTATGTCTTGTGGAAAACAGTGGTTGGCTGGTGGCGGTTCTCGACTATCACGCTGTCCCGGACTGATTCAACTGTTCCCGTCCAGACATCCTTCTGGCTTTTCCCGGTCATCGTCCTTGGAACATCAATCCCGCAGAAGTCCAGGAATGTGGGTGCGAGATCGACCAGCGACTGGAGGCTGCTGCATGATTTTCCAGCCGGAACCTTCCCCGGCATCCGCGCTATGAATGGAACTTTGACAAGATCCTCGTAATGGAAGGCCCCCTTGGAATTCAGTCCGTGGTGTCCATAAAAATGACCGTGGTCTGTGGTGAAGACCACAAGCGTGTCATCTGCAATGCCAAGACTGTCGAGCTTGTCAAGAATCCTGCCGATATACTTGTCCATGAGACTTATCATCCCGTAATAGACGGAGATGTTTTTTGCCAATGATTTCCTGTCCTGCAGATGGCTGTGAAAACCATGGCAGGCATTGCCGTCCTTCTCCTTATATCCGGAAAAATCAGGATTTTCCTCCTGCGTCATCCTGAAATGCGGGGGGTTGCCGTCGTGTTCGCCCCTGTTCATGCACGGCACTGTCAGATTTTCAGGATCATACATGGTGTCCCATGGTTCCGGCACCAGATATGGCGGATGCGGATCGAGGAAGCTCGCCCAGAGAAAGAAGTTTTCCCCTTTGTCATTGTATTCCTGCATGAGGGCGCTGGTGCGTTCAGCTATCCAGTTGTCGTAATGAAATTCCTCCGGGATGTTCCATTTCCATTTTTGCGCTGGAGCTGTTCCAGCGGGCGGCTGGAAACAATCGCGCCAGTTCCTGAAGCCCTTTTCCTCCATCCATAATGCATAATGCTGTCCGACATGGTATTCGTCTGCATGGTTCCTGGCAAGTTCGACATGCTCGAAACCATAGAAAGGCCCGTTGAACCTGCGCCAGAAATCGAGATCCTGCTGCAAGGGGTTCGATTCAAGCGATGGATATTCCGGGGTGTCCAGAAGCTGCTGGAAATGGGCTTTCCCTACAAGTGCGGTCCTGTATCCGGCTTTCTGGAAATAACCGCCGACAGCCGGAACTGTTTCAGGAAGCTTCGTCCCCAGCGACCAGGCCCCATGCTGGCTCGGATACATGCCGGTTATGATCGAAGCCCTGGTAGGCGTGCATGTGGGGTTGACAGTGTAAGCCCGGCTGAAATTCGTGCCCTGGCGTGCAAGCCTGTCGAGATTTGGAGTTTTAATCTCAGGATTCAGGAATCCGAGGGTATTCCAGTGCTGCTGATCGCTTGTTATAAGCAGGATATTCATTTTAACATTTCACTTCTGTCTGAAAGGCCATCCTACAGGGATATAGACTGAGCCAACATATGAACTCAGGAAGTCTCTCTGGATTGTTTCCACATGGCAGTCGAGATAACTGGCATTCGAAGTCCTGGAGTGCGGCGTGTATATGGCCAGAAGCGACATCTGCCCGGAATTTCCCGGGTTGAAGACGCGTTCAGGATCTGTATCAGGACCTGGGTAGCCGAGATCCATTATCTGGCAGAATTTATCGGGCTGTTTGAAGAAACTCAGCTTTATTGCATTTTGTGGATTGGTGGTGGTCCAGCTGTGATAAGTGTTCCAGGAGTATTCATAGCGGTCGGCTGTCCTGGAAGACTGGTCCTGCGAAGGACAGTCGCAGAGGTGTGATATCTTATGCCAGCCTGTCTCCCATGTCCCGCTTCTGGAAATTGTTCCAACGGAGGCAGACCCCCCTACGCTTGAGATTTTCGCAGATGGATCAAAGTACGGGCAGAGATAGTCAGCCCAGTAGACGGTCGCCAAAGTGCCGGGATACTTCCCGCTATGTGGATTCATATATCCCCCGTAATCATCTGTATACATGGGAACAGCTCCGATTATCTGCTTCAGATTCGAGGCGCAGACGATCTGCTTCGCCTTGTCCTTCGCGTTCTTCAGGGCGGGCAGAAGCATCGCCGCCAGAATTGCGATTATCGCAATTACCACCAGCAGCTCGATTAATGTGAAGGAGGGACTGGACGGATCCGGGCAGTCCGATCCATGGGAATTACGCCCTTTCGTATTCTGATGCAATGAAGAATCCATAATTACTGCCTTTCAGATTTCAACATATTCGTTGTCCATTGTCACGGTCTTATATTTTTCAGACGGACGCCCGAGAACGTCCAGGAGGATCGATGCCGCGGATCTCGCGCATTTCTCTACGTCGAGGAGAGCATAGGCTCCATCCGTGAGGCAGCACAGCTCTTCGCTGTTGATGAACGTCCCCATTTTAAGTCCGGAAGACAGCAGCCCGGCCTTGCCAGTCTTAAGAAGCGCCTGCAAGGCAAGCTGGTAGCAGGGGGACATGACAGCCCTTTTCCGTAAATTTACGGCCAGCTCCTCCGCAATTCTGGCATTCAGGGAGGGATCGGAGAATTTCCAGTCTGTCAGGAAAGTCGTCATCTTCAGACCCGCCTCCTCAATCCCGTACTTGAATCCTGCGGCTCTTTCCATATAATTCGGGCTTATTATCTTTACGTTTTTCGGCGAGGGCCTGTAGGCCTGGATGCAGGAAAAATGGCGGCATCCTTTTCTTATGAGCCTCCTGGCTATGCTGGCTCCAGCTTCATAATTGTTCCATATGACGTAATTCACCGGTTCCCCGTCTCCCTTGGAATCTATCAGGATCACCTTGAACTCCCTCTTGATTTCCCTGAGCAGCTCGCCGGGGATGAGACCGCAGGCGAAAACACCTTCAATCTGCCTTGAACGGAGCCTGCCAAGGAGCTTTGCAGGACTTTCATTCCTGTCGAACTGGACAAAGATAGTCGTCCCGTTGATCTTCGATATTTCCTCATCGCAGGCATCGAGTATCTTGAGATAGCCCGTAAAATAGTCGGACCTGTCTATGATAAACGCGTAGCGTCGGGAATTGGCCCTTCCGTTCTCTGCGTCATGCGGTTCCTTCCCGGCAATGTAGGTGCCTTTGCCCTGCATCCTGACTATGAGGCCTTCTTCAATGAGTTTTTTCAGGGCCTTGTCCACAGTGTTCTTGTTCACCTTGAATTCTTCTGCAAAATCAAGCGTGCCGGGAAGCCTGGATGAATAACGCCCCGATTCCATGCCTGCGACAATCCTCCTGAGCACCTCCGAAGATTTTCCATGACGAATTCTTTTTAATATGTCACCCATGTATTTTCCTTTGCTTGTCCCAATTATACTCGAAGAGCAAATGGTTGTCAATAGGCTGTGTTATTATTTATGCATAATACATGTCACCCATGTATTTATTGGGAATATCAGGTAAAAAGCCGCTGGACATGTTGAAAAACAACCCTTTGAATGATTTTTTAATGCAAACAAAAGTTCACTAAAACTCGACCGCAGAAATAATGGAAATAAAATAATGAGGCTGATACTATTAATGCCAATACTCATCCTATTGTCCGCGTGCAGCAGCGATGATTCCATAAAGGAAGACGGCAGGAAGGCAAAGACAGAGATCAACCCCGCAGAGGAGGAGTCCAAAACTACAGGATTTTTCGTGTCCGACAAAGGGAACGATCAGAATCCTGGAACTGCCGCAAGCCCCTTTGCCACCCTGGAGAAGGCCAGGGATAAAATACGCGAACTCAGGAAGACCGGCTCTCTTGCCACGGACGTTCCTCCAATAGTGAATGTCAGAGGCAGGTTCGAGCTGGAATCATCATTGAAATTCCTGAAGGAGGATTCCGGAACAGATGAACTTCCACTCATTTTCAGGGCTTCGCAGAAAGACAGGGCTGTACTTTCCGGCGGACGCAGGATCACCAATTTCAAGCCCGTGACCAACCAGGATGCCATTGCAAGGTTCAAGCCGGAGGCAAAAGGAAAAGTATTGCAGGCGGATCTGAAGGAACTCGGCATCTCCGATCTCGGCACCCTTTCAAGCCGCGGATTCGGACGCAAGGTTTCCACCGCGCACATGGAACTCCTCTTCGACAACGCACCCATGACTCTCGCGCGTTACCCGAACGAGGGCGGATACCTGAAAATATCAGGCTACGCAAAACCAATAAAGGATGAATGGAAAGCTGAAACCGGTGATCTCTCCGGCGGATTCCTCTACAAGGATGACCGTCCGAAAAAATGGAAGGCTGATACAAACATATGGGTCCATGGCTTCTGGTCATGGGACTGGGCGAACTCGGTGGAGCATGTTGAAAGCCTCGATTCCGAAAAAGGATTTGTCAGGACAAGCGCACCATACGGCCTTTATAATTTCCGCAAGGGGCAGCGGTTCTATTTCCTGAACGTCCTGGAGGAGCTTGACGCCCCGGGAGAATATTATATCGACAGGGAGAAAGGCATCCTGTATTTCTGGCCGCCCTCGCCTATCGGAAAATCAGAAGCCTTCGTTTCCATTAACAACGCGCCTGTCGTATCATTCGACCATGCGGAGAACATCCGTTTCGAGAACTTCGTAGTCGAGGACGGACGCTCCCATGGCGTGAATATTGTCAACGGAAAGAACATCACGATCGCAGGCTGCAAAATCCGCAATGTCGGAAACCGTGGAATTAACGTGAACGGCGGGACAAACCACGGCATAATCTCCTGCGATGTCTACAACACCGGTGACGGAGGCATCAGCATTGACGGCGGCAACAGGAAAACCCTCGTCTCCGGAGGACACAAAGTTCATAACTGCCATATCCATCACATGGGGCGCTGGTCAAAATGCTACCAGGCCGGAATCTCCATGTCGGGTGTGGGGCTCAGCGCCACAAATAATCTCATCCACGACGGCCCGCACAACGCCATTCTCTTCAATGGGAATGACATGACCATCGAATACAATGAGATCCACAACGTATGCCTGGAAACCGGAGATGTCGGCGCGGTCTACACTGGAAGGGACTATACCTACCGCGGAAACAAGATCAATTATAATTTCATCCATGACATAGGCGGTGTTGGAATGGGCTCCATGGGGATATACATGGACGACTGCGTCAGCGGGACAGAAATAAAGGGTAACATCCTGAAGAACTCCACGCGCGCGGTTTTTCTCGGGGGCGGCAGGGATTTCAAAGTCGAAAACAATATCTTCATCAACTGCAAACCGGCAATCCATATCGACGGACGCGGCATCGACAAGAATCCTGTCTGGGTGAACATGGTCACGAAATTCATGAAGGACCGTCTCAAAGAGATAAAATATCATGAACCTCCTTACAGCACGCGTTATCCTGAGATCGCCGATGTTGACAAATATTATGAAAAGGGTGGCGGCGTCCCTCCTGAGAACATCGTAATAAAAAACAACATATGCGTTGGTGGTGAATGGCTCAAGATCGAATGGAATGCAAAACCCGAATGTGCGAAAGTCGCGGACAACACCGTCAACCTCGACCCAGGATTCGTCGATCCTGAAAAAGGTAACTATCTTCTAAAGGACGACTCCCCTGCCCTGAAAACTGGCTTCAAACAGATCCCATTCGAAAAGATCGGCCTGCAGAGAAACAAGTAGGTACATGCTTTCCGTGTCCGGCGCAGCCCCAGGCGAAGTCGGAAGCTTGTAACACTCCTTGAATTTTACGCTATAAAGGCTTACCTTTTATCCATAGCAAATATATAAAACGCACATCATTTTATCGCCGATGAAAAATAAAAGATCCATACAGTCTCCTGTTCTTCCACCCATGTCCTCCTTGAGGAGGGTGATCAATCGGGATTCGCCTTGCGAACTTCGCAAGGCCCTGCTTGTGCATCTGCATCAGAATCCAGTACCAAACCTTGGCGGCAGCCAACCTTGTGACAATTCCACAAGATGGTTTGAATCTCCGCCCGCAACACTTGCAGAAATGATTAAACTACTTCGTAGAATGGAAAGGTCAGGCAAATGGATTCGAAATCTGAAGGACTAGAAAAATCCAAATCCGCACGTCCGCAGCCTTGCATCAATGCTTCGTGGAAAAATCAAAAAATGAGAAGATATGGCATTCAGGCCCTGCACGCCTGAAATCCTGCCATATCCCTTCCGGACACACAGCAACGGTTGGAACGCTTCAACTTTATCAATAACATCTTTTTTAGCATGTCACGTTGCCGCTGGGATCTCGTCCGCAACGGTCTTAATGTAGAGTTGTCCGTCTCGGACAAGATAATTAGAATCTTCGCCGAGACCCCAGTCATCCGACGGAGCAGATGGCGAACACTACATCCGAATCTGAAATTACAGAGCCCCATAATGGCGCTAAGATACAGAGAAGACAAACTAAAGTTTGAACTCCAACATTTGTAGGTGCGCTGAGGTTGGAGTCTCACGTGACCACGTTGACACGTGGAACGTGACTCACGTGGCTAGCTTCAGCTTGTGTGTTATTGAAACTAAATTTTTACCCAGCAATGAAAAAAGTATTATTCCATCCCTTCAGGATTCATATATGCATGCAACTGACCCATTATCTCGACAGGACAAAACGGGCTTTATTACACTTCAACTCCTTGATATTTCGACATTTCCAAACTAAATTCGATACATTATTAGAATCGAATCTCCTATCCTTGATTTACAGCTGGAATTTATGATGAAAAAGGATTATCACATGAGCAGATTATACCTAACCATATTTACTATCTGCACTTTTATCGGTTTTACGGGTTTCACGGATGAAACCGGAAGCGTTCAAAAGCCGTTCGCCTTTTCCGAACTCGGGCAGAAGGCCACCGAGAAAATGGATCCAGACTCCCTCGGGATCAAGGCAGTTGGCAATGGCGCGGAAATCGTCTGCAAGCTCCAGGCGCTTGAAGCATCGGTAACACCATCCTGTATTTCAATCAGATCCACTTCCGCTACAAAGGGCGGAACGTTCAGCATGAACGTAGTCGGACTCGGACGTGAATTAGGTAGGGACGGTTCGCCGAACCGTCCGTCTTATATCGGCGCTCTCCCCGATGTCTATAGAATCGGGGTAAACTCAGAAACCGCCCTACCTTCAGAAGCAAAAGTTTCCGTATCTGAAAACTGTGCGCAGATAATCCGGCCGGAGCTTGTTGAAGAATACACTGTCTCCGGCGACGGCATCCGCCAGGATTTCATTGTTTTCAAAAAGCCTGAAGGCACCGGAGAACTATCGCTTTTCATCGGTCTCAACGGCGCAACTGCCGAACTTTCCGGTTCAGGTCTTAAAATCCGTCTCAATGAAACTGGCAGGGAATTCGCATATTCAAAACTACTGGTCACGGATGCCACCGGCAAAGAACTTCCAGCCGGATTCAAAGTAATATCTCCAGCGGAGTTTCTTGTCAACGTTGATGACTCTGGAGCTACTTATCCCATCCGCATTGACCCGACAATCTCAGATCCTGGCTGGTTGTCAATGAATACGGAACTGCCTGGAACGAATGGCGAAGTGAAAGCAATAGCATACAAAGACGGGAATTTATATATCGGAGGCAATTTTACTTTTGCGAACAACGTTTCAGCCAATCACATAGCCAAATGGGATGGTTCCAATTGGAGCGCACTCGGAACGGGAATAAATGGCACCGTCTACGCCCTGGGGTTCGACTCAACGGGGAAACTATACGCCGGTGGTGAATTTGATGTAGCTGGCGGCGTGACAGCTAATCGTATTGCAAAATGGAATGGCTCCTCTTGGAGTCCCTTGGATACTGGCATGAACGGTAAGGTTTATGCTCTGTCATTAGACTCCTCTGATATTCTCTACGCCGGTGGTGAATTCACCACCGCAGCAGGTATAACCGTCAATCGCATTGCGAAATGGGACGGCTTTTCCTGGAGTTCCTTGAGTACTGGCATGAGCAGCCTTGTCAGTACGCTGGCCTGTGACTCCTCTGATAATCTTTACGCTGGAGGTTCCTTCACTACAGCAGGTGGCGTGACTGTCAATTACATCTCCAAATGGGATGGCTTCTCTTGGAATACTCTCGGAACAGGAATGGAAAGAGCCGTTTTTACGCTGGCACTAGACACTGCTGGAAACCTCTATGCAGGCGGTGAATTTACTAGTGCAGGAGGCGTTGCCAATACAACACACATTGCAAAGTGGGATGGTGCTGAATGGAACTCACTGGGAACTGGAATGGGATTGGACAATCATGTCTACGCATTAGCTTTTGATTCCTCTGGGAACCTCTATGCAGGAGGTAATTTACGCAGTGCCGGTGGCGTATCAGCCAACCGCATTGCCAAATGGGACGGTTCAAATTGGAGCGCACTCGGAACGGGAATGAATGGTGCCGTCCACGCTCTGGCGTTCGACTCATCGGGAAAACTTTACGCCGGAGGTGATTTTACAACTGCCGGAGGTACAGCTATTGAAAACATTGCAAAATGGAATGGCTCGGATTGGAATCCGCTAGGAGGAAGCAATGGAATAAACGGCCTGGTTTACGCCTCGATTTTCGATTCCTCTGGAAATCTTTATGTCGGAGGATACTTTACCAGCATCGGAGGCGTAGCTAACACATCTTATATCGCCAGATGGAATGGTACAGCGTGGATATCACTTGGAACAGGACTAAATGGTGATGTCTATGCCCTGGCATTTGACTCCTCCGGAAACCTTTATGCCGGAGGATACTTTACCAATGCCGGAGGTGTTTCAGTCAACAATATTGCCAAGTGGAATGGTTCCTCTTGGAGTGCTCTTGGAAACGGGACGGACGACAATGGAGTTTCATCCTTGGCATTTGACTCTTCCGGCAATCTTTATGCCGGAGGCTGGTTCACCAGTGCCGGCGGAGGTGTTGCCAATACTGCATACATTGCCAAATGGGATGGTTCCAACTGGAGCGCACTCGGAACTGGGATGGAAAATGCCGTGTTTGCATTGGAATCCGATTCCGTGGGAAACCTTTATGCCGGAGGATACTTCCATACTGCTGGCGGTGTACCCGCAAATAAAATTGCAAAATGGGACGGCAAAGCATGGAGCCCGCTTGGAACTGGAATAGATGGTGATGGTGAGGTAAACGCCTTGGCATGTGATACCGCAGGGAATATTTACGTTGGCGGTAATTTTTTTACTGCTGGGGGTATTGCCAACACAGCTTATATTGCAAAATGGAACGGCAAGGCATGGAGTCCGCTTGGAACTGGAATGGACAGTTTCGTGTGGTCTTTATCACTTGACTCTTCAGGAAAACTCTACGCCGGAGGTGATTTTACAACTGCCGGAGCTCAACCAGTAAATAAGATCGCAAAATGGAATGGTTCGACATGGAGTTCTCTTGGAACTGGAATGGATGGCTTTGTCAGAACCTTGGTTTTTGACTCGTTCGGGAACCTCTATGTCGGCGGGAAATTTACCACCGCAGGAAATAAGTTTTCACCATATCTGGCTCTTTGGGGCAAACTTTTCCAGCTCGTAGGAACGGTTTCAGGAACAGCCATGGATGATGTAACTATGACAGCTATATCTGGCGCAGTGTCCAGAACCGTCAAGACCAAGCCTGATGGGACCTACTCGTTTACTGGCCTTAAAAACGGCTCATACACGGTTACTCCATTTAAAGCAGGATACTCATTCACTCCAAAGAGCCGAAATGTGACTATCAACGCCGTTAACGTGACAGGCATGAATTTTAGCATTTTTATTCCATCTCTTGGAAATCGAATACCGGTCACAGGGCTTTCTGGAATTGCAGACAGCCTGAAATTTTACAGAATAACAGTTCCAACAGGAATAGCCCTGCTTGAAGTCAAAACCTATGGCGGTACTGGGGCTGTGGCCCTGGAAGTAAATACTTCGGGGATGGACAAGTGGGTGGACAACGGTTCAACCAACGAGGTCATACGCATAGCTAATCCTGCGGCAGGCGATTATGTGATCGGCATCATTGGCACCAAACAATTTTCACGAGTGACACTGCTGGCAGGCTACTATGCGTCGGCGCCAAAGCCTCCAGCGACGGTCAGCGCAACGAAAGGAACATATGCCGAAGCAGTGCTTGTCAAATGGAAAGCATCCCCAGGCGCGACGCTCTACGAAATATACCAGGCGGCCGGCACGCCAGGAAGTTCCGCAGTTCCGGCAAGGCCAGGCTCCCCCATCGGGGAGACGTCAGACCTGTCATATGTGGACAGGAGTGTCGTCCTCGGCACGACCTACTATTACTGGATCGTGGCCAAGACGGGTGTCCTTTCAAGCGTTCCCAGCGCTTACGCCATCGGCAAAAGTTCGATCAAACCAGCGGCACCTGCAAGCGTGACAGCCTCCGCCGGGATATACTTCGACAAAATAAGGATTTCCTGGCCGAAGGTGGCCGGCGCGACATCCTATCTGGTCTACAGGGGGACACTGCAAAACTCGGGAGATGCATCTCAAATCGCCGAAGTCGAATACGTCAGCTACAATACTACATACACCTATGACGACATGGGGCTCAGCAACATAGCCGGCACTGAGCCGAAACCCGACGCTGCCTATTACTACTGGGTCAAGGCGAAGAACGACAATGGGCCCAGTGACGCGTTTTCAAAAATGGCAACGGGTTTCATTGGCAAGAAAGCTCCTGCGGGATTCAAGGCTAGCGCCGGAATCTACTTCGACCAGATAAAACTCACATGGACCGCTGTGGCTGGCGCGACAGAATACATTGTGAACAAAGATGGGACAGACATAACTTCCGGCTGGACATCTACATTGTATTATGATTCTGTAGTCGGCGATTCCAGCCCCCATACCTATTATGTCCGGGCGAGATACAGCAGCAACGGGTCAGATTATGACAGCGCCTCGACCGCCTCCTCTGTCGGCTATGCTAAGACAACTGTACCTAAACTTCCCGCACCTGTGCTTAAGAGCGCAATATTGATAGGAGGGGATTCAGGGGGTGGATTAAGCACCGGTACATTCGGCAATGTGATGCTTACATGGGGTGAAGTTCCGTCAGCCACATCCTACAACGTGTATAGGCAGGTCATAAACTCCGGCATATGGGACCTCATCGGAAATACCACGGCGCCAGCCCTCGTCTACACAGATGACGACATGTTGTTATCACCCGGAACGACCTATCTCTATGCGGTAACGGCATGCAACCCCGCCGTTCCTGAAAGCGCCATGAGCGCAACTAAGAAAGTATATGTGGGCAACAGCAGCCCGCAACCGGTCGACGGGACACCGACAACCGGCCTCTCCGGCGAAAAGGGGAGCTTCCAGTTCTTCGACGTAACCGTGCCAACCGGCTGCACGAGGCTGGTTGTGACACTTACAAATGTTTCCGGATCCTGTGACATCTACGCGAAAATTGCTTCGTATCCGACGACGGCCCTCTATAACGCCAAGGGAGCCCTTATCGCCGGGACAATTGCCGACAAGCGTCTCACGGTGACCAATCCCCCGGCGGGAACATGGTACATCCTTCTCGCAGGCTCGGGCACCAATGGTTTCAACACCGTCAGCGCTGACGCCATCCTCACTGCCAACTGCTATTCCGCAGCCAACATCATCCTGACACAGGTGCCGGCCGATGGCCAGACAACCCCTTTCACCGCAGCATTCAAGGGCCGGCTCCTGGATGAGTCAGGCACCGGCATACCCGGATTCAATCTAGCTGTAAGGGATCCTTTGACGGGTCTTGCAACCTGGATTACCACAAAGACTGACGCGAAAGGATACTTCGCGTATTCGGCGGCCATTCCGGGTACGGGGGAATTCACATATGACTTCTTCATTACATCAATACCTGACAACACGACGGCCATAGCCAGCCGGACCGTCACGACGGCGAAGAGCCCCGTCGAATCCAACGGCTACTTCGACCTCGCAGGATACGTGCGGGGAACACTCGTCCCTCTCGGCACCAGTTCGCCGGACGACCTGGCCGGAATGCAGGACTACATGAACCTGAGACGCGGCTTTACGGAAACACCTTCAGACATGGCTGTTCCCGCTGACATATCCTACGAGGCCAACTGGGTGGATGGCAGCATTGGCGTGGCGGCAGCTGGAACCGATCCGGAGATCACCGGCAAACTCGACGTCGGGCTCTACCTTCTTCTATATGGGACGGAAGGCGCCGCAGTCGGAAATGGCTTGTCGGCAACTCCCGGACTCACCGCCAGTCCGCTGCTGATCCATGTGGATCCAGACCAGCTTTCGAATGTGCTGGACAATATAGGCCCATCAGGAACTGGAATGGTGGACTCCACCTTCGTCAGCACGCTTAGTACCGGCACTGGCCTGCTGGCCATTACTGTCATCGCCAATCCGGACGAGGCGGATCCGGGCGACTACAACGTCAGCCTCATGGCTCAGGAGCAGCTCGAACTGCTTGCGACTCTCGCAGGAGAGAAGGCTGGAAGCACAAAAGTGGTCAACGCCAGCGTAGGAACTTACGCACCCGCCCAGGAATACAACGTGACGCTCCCTTCAGGCAGGATCCTGACAGTCGTTATCGGCCAATACACCAAATAGGCGCATGCGGAGTTGTCTCCAAGTCTGGATGTGCAACACTCAATCCGTGATGCCGTCACAGGCGAGATGCCTGTGCTAGATTCCTGATTGCCGGCGGGACGCCAGCGCTCCATAGAAACAGAAGTCACAGTTAATTTCATGTTTTCCGTTTGTCATTTTTGATTTACAGGTTCTCTTTAGCCTGAATATTTCTGAAATCACCAGTTGATGAAACGCTGAAAGCGTTTAGTGATGAAGCCTATGGTTTCAACCATAGGTAATATGATCAAGATTATTCCGTTCTGAAGGGACGGAGCAAGATAAGGACAAGATATCACGAAATGATGAATTACCTCCGTCTCTTCAAGACGGATGGACGATATATGATTTACCTGTGGTTGAAACCACAGGCTTTATTCCTCTATCCCTACGGGATAAAGAAAAAACAAAACTAAGATCAGGACTTAAGATACCACATGATTGATTTCGTAGACATAAGCAAGACATTCGGGACGCATGAAGTCCTCAAGTACGCAAGTTTCCGTATCAATGACGGGGAGCGCGTCGGCGTTGTCGGCCCCAACGGCGCCGGCAAAAGTACCGTATTCGCCCTGCTCCGCGGTGAAATAAGCGCCGATACCGGAAGCATTGAATTCCCGAAAAACATCAGGATCGGGCATCTCCGCCAGGAGTTCAATCCGCAGGATGTCGACATGACGGTCCTGGAATATGCGGAAAGCGGACGCCAGGATCTGACTGACATGCATGACGAGATGGAAAAGCTCGAACATGACCTGCACCACGACAAGGTGAAAGACCGCGAAGCTGTCCTTGCACATATCGGCAGGCTTCAGACGCTCTACGAGGCTGGCGGCGGATACCAGACACGTGCGAGGGCGCAGACCTCGCTCTGCGGACTCGGCCTCATGGAAGACAGCTTTGCACGTCCGTTCAGTTCGTACAGCGGAGGATGGCAGATGCGTGCGGAACTCGCACGTGTCATCGTCGCGGATCCTGATCTCCTGCTGCTCGACGAGCCTACGAACTATCTTGATATTCCTGCGATCGAGTGGCTGCGCGAATATCTTAAAAGCTTCAACGGTACCATGCTGCTGATCTCGCATGACCGCTATCTTCTGAACTCGCTCACGAGCGTCACTCTCGAAGTCGCCAACTTCCAGACCGAGAAATACAAAGGCAACTACGACTATTACGTAAAGGAACGCATTGTCCGCTACGAGCAGCGTCTCGCGGCCGCGGAGAACCAGCGCAGGGTCCGCGAACAGGCGCAGTTGTTCATTGACAGGTTCCGCGCCAAGAACACCAAGGCCGCCCTTGTCCAAAGTAAAATCAAGATGCTTGAGCGCATGGAGAAAATCGCCATCCCCCTCCGCATAACCAGTCCTGGAAGGATCCATCTCAAGAAACCTGAAAGGTCGGGGCAGGAGGTCCTGAAGATGGAGAACATAGGACTCACCTATGACGGCAGCACCTGGGTTTTAAGAGGAGTAGACCTGAGCGTCCAACGTGGCGACAAGCTGGCGTTTGTCGGACTCAACGGAACTGGGAAATCGACTTTCCTGCGGATTGTAGCAGGCATCCTGCCTCCCTCCGAAGGGACGCGCACGCTCGGCCATAATGTCGTACCCGGATACCAGTCGCAGGAATTTGCCGAGACGATGGATCCGGATCTTACTGTCTACGAGACCGTCAAGAACGTGAGCGAGGGTTCCGGGATGCAGGAAATCCGCACTCTTCTGGGAGGTTTCGGCTTTTCAGGCGACACCGTCGAAAAGAAGGTCGGCGTACTTAGCGGCGGCGAAAAGATCCGCCTGGCGTTCGCACGGCTCCTTATCAACCCGCCTAACTTCCTTGTCCTGGACGAGCCTACCACCCATCTTGATATAGCCGCACGCGAGGCGCTTGAAAAGGCGCTGAAGGAATTCCATGGGACAGTCTGCATAGTCAGCCATGACATCCAGTTCGTCAGGCAGGTCGCGACGACTATCGCGGCGATGCGTCCGCCGGGGATCAAGCTTTACAGCGGCGGTTACGACTACTACTGCGAGAAGATGGCGATGGAAGCGCCGAAGGCCGTCGAGGAAATCGTCAAGCCCAAGGAGTCTGAACGGAAGATGCAGAGACGCGAACGCGCCGAACTCATACAGGAGCGCGGACGCAGAAAAAGGGACTTGACCACAAAACTGGCAGAAACGGAAAAGATCATCGATCTCCTGGAAGCCGAGGAGAAGGAGCTTGTCGGAAAACTTGCCAATCCCGATGAAAATAAATCCTATGCCATGATAAACAGGCGCCTGTATGAAATCCATATCGAGCTTCCCAAGGCCCTCCATGAATGGGAGGCCGTATCCCTGGATCTGGAGAAGCTTCTTGCCGAAGCGCTGCCGGATTAAGGAATCCGACCAGTTAATTACAGGCGGGAAGCCTGTGCCACTTTCTTTTTCTTCAATGTGATACAGGCGTCTCGCTTGTGAATTGAAATATATTTTCCTATCCGATTAATTTATGCCGCCGCCCTGCGGGGGCTTTTGCCTTTTTTAATATATGCCCCACGCTTTCGCATGGGGCTAAATGATTACGCCATCCTGCGGAGGCTAATACTAAATAAAACCGGCAAATCGGGTGACATATTGTAGCTCAAGGTACCAGCCCTATCTACTATACGCATTTTGGGATGAGCTGATTTCAAAATGCAAGAAAACTGTTGTCGCGTGAATATCTCTTGTTGGTGTTCACAACTTTAGTGTATCTTCGTATTCAACGATTTAGACACGCTAAAGCCGTGAACACCAACTTAAGAAATCAGCTCGATTAAGGCAATTTTGAAATTGCCTCGGGATAATAGAATTTGACGTGTGATTCCTGTCCCGGCTGGGACAGGATGAGAATAGGCAGGGGCTTCAGCCCCTGTTGAATGGATTATAAATTTAGGCGTGCCATAGGTACGCCGTGAAAACCATAAACCCTGACATTGACATCGCGTACCATTGGCACGCGAACACAACTACGGCAATAAACAGGGGCTGATGCCCCTGCCTATTTCCATTTCGTCCCTCTGGGACAGAAACCCGCAGGGCGGCGACACCAAATAATTACGGTTATTTTTCCGTCTTACCCTGTTTTCCGGGAACTTTCCTATTTATCCGCTGTCTGATAAAGTAGGGATGAGTGATGAGAAGAGAAAGAGATTCCCAAGGTGTTGAAGACACCGCCCTGATTCCGAAACAGGAATAAGGTGAAGAGAGTGCTCCTTAATAGATTTGGGCACAGGTTGATTGAAATTGAAGGAGCTGGAATAAATTGAGAACTATCCTCCTGATAGGAGGAACTCAAACTAGGTTTTTGAATGAGTAACCTATTCCATTTCCCCTTCAGGGTCTTTGAAAAAGTCGCTTGAGGTTAAAATTCCTTAAAAAAGGAGGATAACTAAGCAGATGATGGAATACATGGATTGATTTGACGGGTACTGGAGTTTGTTTACCCCCTTTCCCCAAACTACAGTACTCGTCCCTTTTTATACCAGCCAACACCGTTCTTCTTGATTTATCACCGATTGAATTGTAGCTTTACCGTTAGTTTCGTAATAGAATTGAATTCCAAATAAATTTCTATTCAAAATCAAATGACCAGGTTTAAATGAACATAAAATTCCTGTATGGCAGAGATGAGATCGGGCTGGCGGTACCGGATGACTCGATAGTGTACAATTCGAAATTTCCAGAACCGGAAAAATCCGACTCTGCCACCGTACTGGAATCGGTCAGGAAACCTGCCGGTTCAAAATCACTTGTCGAACTTCTTAAAGTGCGTACAAAAGGAAAGGTGGCAATAGCGGTCTCCGATATCACGCGCCCCATCCCCTACAGCCGTTTCCTTCCCGAACTCCTAGGCGAAATCGAATCTGCGAAGATAGCAAAAAATGATATTGTCATCATCATCGCCACCGGCATGCACCGCCCGAGCACGAAAGAGGAACGTCTGGAAATGTTCGGAAAATCCATTGTCGAAAACTACGGAATCATCGACCACATGGCGGAAGAGGAAAGCGGACTTGTGGAACTTCCGGGGAAAAGCTGGTCCGGCGGCAAGGTAAAGATAAACAGGGCTTTCGCCGAAGCCGGATTCAAGATAACCACCGGACTTGTCGAACCTCATTTCATGGCAGGTTTTTCCGGCGGACGGAAGGCTGTATGCCCCGGGCTTTCATCACTTGAAACAGTCAGGAAATTCCACGGATACGAATTCCTCTCAAATCCCCGCGCCTGCAATGGAAACCTGGAGGGCAATCCATGCCATCTCGAATCCCTTTCGATTGCGAAACTCGCAGGCGTCGACTTCTCGGTGAATGTCGTCCTGAACAACGAAAGGAAGCTCGTGAGGGCCTTTTCTGGAGCGCTCGAGGAAGCCCATTCAGCAGCGTGCAGTTTTGTCTCCGGATGCAGCTGTCCGAAGGTTGGGACGGAAGCAGACATAGCGGTCACATCCTGCGGAGGTTATCCACTTGACGCGACATTCTACCAGTGCGTGAAAGGAATGGTCTCCTGCATGCCGGCAGTGAGGAAGGATGGAATCATAATCGCGTTCGGAAGCTGTCTGGAGGGTACAGGCAGTCCGGAATACCAGGCGACCATGGAGGAATATTCCGGCAGATGGCGCGAGTTCATCGCCGACATCAGGAATCCTGCGGTTTTCATCAAGGACCAGTGGCAGCTGCAGATGCAGGCCAGGGTTCTCGAGAAGATCGGACAGGATAAACTGTATTTCGCGACCCATGGCATTCCCGCGAAGAAACTTGCCGGATTATCAGTCAGCGGAATTTCCGCAAATCAGAAAGACATCGAGAAGTCGGTCAGGAAAATATTTGAGTCCTCCTTCAAAAAGGGGATGAAGGTGGCGGTCTTTCCGGAAGGTCCGTACTGCGCTGTGATATCTAAAGGAAAAACCAAATAAATGATAAAACAGGAAAAAGAAAGAACAGCCCTCACGGGCTTACTAATAGTCTCGAAATAGAATGGAGTTCCAAGATAACGGAGGGCGGGTTTTCTTACCCGCCATGAATAGAGTGCCGCGGGTTGGAAAACCCGCGCTCCGTTGAAGAGGAAAAGCATCGAGACTATTATGAGACGACTAGCAACTACGAACAAATATTAAAGTTCTTAATTCGTTTGTAGTCAATGCCGTGAGGCATGTTCTTGAATTGTTTTTCTCGCTTGGAATTTAAATTAGATGCAAATCATCAACCAGAACAACAAGGAAAAGGAACCAGAAATGACAAACCTCGCACTTGTCGGCTGCGCACACATCCATACACCGGGATTCATCAAACGCATCAAGGCCCGTTCGGACGTCAAGGTTATTTCCGTATGGGACCATGACACAGTCCGTGCACAGAAGAATGCGGCTGAACTTGAGGCTGCGGTCGTTTCCGATGTGAATTCAATATGGTCCGATCCGAAGATTGGGGCAGTTGTGATCTGTTCGGAGACCAACCGGCACGAACCGCTCGTGATTGCGGCGGCCGCCGCGAAGAAGCCCATGTTCGTGGAAAAGCCCCTGGGGATGGGTTCGGCGGATTCCAAACGCATGCTCACGGCAATTGAGAAAGCTGGAATACTATTCCAGACCGGCTACTTCATGAGGGGCAATCCTGTTAATCAGTTCTTAAGGCAGGCAGTCCAGCAGGGATGGCTCGGAAAAGTCACACGGGCGCGTTACAGCAACTGCCACAAGGGTTCTCTTGCCGGATGGTTCGACACCGATTGGCGCTGGATGGCGGATCCTTCAATCGCGGGATGCGGGGCATATGGCGACCTGGGCACTCATGCTCTGGATATTTTAATGTGGATGTTTGGAGATGTGGCCCGCGCAACTGCTTCGATCCAGGTTGTCACGCACCGCTATGGCGAATGCGATGAATCCGGAGAAGGTCTGATTGAGTTCACCAATGGTGCCAGGGCGACCATGGCGGCGGGCTGGGTCGACATTGCCGATCCTGTGAAACTGCAGATCAGCGGAACTGAAGGGCACGCATATGTCATAAACGACCAGCTGTTCTTCCAGAGCTCGCAGGTGCCAGGGGCGGATGGGAAACAGCCATGGACACAGCTTCCTGCGGCATGGCCGCATGCGTTTGATCTTTTCCTTGATGCAGTAAGCGGCAAACCGAATGTCCCTCTTTCTACCGTTCGTGAAGTTGCAGCCAGAAGCGCAGTCATGGAAGCCCTTTATAAAGGCGCCGCAACAAGGCAATGGGTTGAACCGGAGAAGATGTGATTACTTCATATTCTTAATGAAGTCATTCACGATCTTCTTTTCATCATCCTTGAGATTGTGATAGGTGCCGCCGGGTTTTTTGTTCTTGCCGATGACCTTGTATGCCGGACTGTTCTCAGGCTTGCCGGGCACGACCCATTTGCTCTGCTTGAGCGAGTCGACAGAGACACAAGCCTTTTTGTGGCATCTTAGGCATTTGTCATTGATCACTTTCATGAATTCGGCTTCCGTTGGAACTGCGGCGACCTGGTTGTCGGCTGGCTTGGCCGCCGGATCTTTCTTTGGCGCATTATTGTCGGCCAACGCATCTGTGTTAATGAGACATACGGTGGCAAGAAAAACTCCAACCATCACCGACAATATGATCTGCTTCATGAAATTGCTCCAGCTTTTAAATGTTTATTGAAGCGTTATTATATCAAATCGCCGGGGAAAAGCAAGAGGGCATGAAGAGTCCCTGCAATATCCTATTGATTATAAGGATTATGAACATAGGAATTGAAGAAATGAAACATATCTTAATCCTGATTCTCACAGTATTTCTAACTACCGCCTCCCTGGCTGATTCAAACGTTTTTCCTATTCCGGAAAAGTCTGTTCAATCGGTATTTGGCGAGAGGAACGGCACTTTTGCCATGATTGATTGCACCTCCCAGGCAATCAGCGTTTTCAATCCTGAGGCAGCCAGGGAAAAGCTCCCCCCCTGCTCTACCTTTAAAATCTGGAACACGCTGACAGGACTTGAAAACGGTGTCATCTCCTCTCCTGGCGAAGCCTTCTATAAGTGGGACGGGGAAGTCCGTTTCATTCCGGAATGGAACAAGGATTTGACCTTGAAAGAGGCCTTCCAGGCGTCCTGCGTTCCGGCATTCCAGAATCTCGCCCGAAAGATTGGTCCCGAAAGAATGAAATTATGGATAGATAAAATCGGATATGGCGACCGTGACATATCATCAGGCATAGATGTCTTCTGGCTTCCTGCAAAAGGAAGGAAGACAATTTTAATTTCGCCTGAAGGACAGGCTAAATTGATCTGCAGCCTTGTAACGGGGAAACTTCCTTTCTCAGAGAAATCCATGTCGGTACTGAAAGACATCATGGTCATAAAGAAGACAGACAAGGGAATCCTATACGGAAAAACCGGTTCCGGTGCGGATGACACTGGAAAGTTCAACCTCGGATGGTTTGTCGGCTTTGTGCAAAGCAACGGAAGGACATACACATTTTCCTGTGCCATCAAGGGTGAGAAACTGATGGGGAAAGATGCCCGCGCCATGGCAGAAAAGATTCTTGAGGATAATGGATTTCTATGAGGATGGCAAGTAGGGATGGGCTTCAGCCTGTCCCATTCTTAGAGTTAGATGGTACATGCTGAAGCACGTACCTACTTAAAACGCCTGACGTAAATATAAAGGCGCGTCTCACGGAATATCATAGACTGCGAATTCACAATCCAGATTTCCGTTCTTCATTGGGAACATCTGAACTGGTTTTACGAAAATGCTTTTCAAGGCGGCAGGATTGGCGGTAATAAACCCGACCCGGCATCCGTGCAGCCTGGTGAAAGCCGCGCCCATCTTCCGGTAGAATTCGGTGTCAACACCCATTCGCTCGTTGAAAGGCGGATTTGTCACAATGATCCGTTTCGCGCCGTCGGCCTGAATATCCTCAAGGCGGGCTTCGCGGAAGGTTATTTTAAGCCCGGCTCGTTTCGCATTCTCCCTTGCGATCTCAAGAACCGCGGGATCTGAGTCGGAAGCGATTATCTTCGGCATGTTGCCGGTGGCGTCGCGGCGGCATTCCCCGCGCAGGCGCTTCATGGTTTCAGCTGCATTGTCATCAAAATTAGCCCAGCGCTCGAAGCCGAACTGTTCCCTGAAAACTCCCGGGGAAATGTTCTTCGCCCAGAGTCCTGCCTCGATCGCAATAGTTCCTGAACCGCACATCGGATCCCATAACACAGTATTCCTGTCCCAGCCCGAATACATCAGCATCGCGGCGGCAAGCGTCTCCTTCAGCGGAGCCTCCCCTTTTTCCAGACGGTATCCGCGCTGGAAAAGAGGTTTGGCGCACATGTCGAGATAGACCGTCGCCTTGTTGTTTCCCAGGAAAATGAAAATCCTCACGTCAGGTTCGTCGCGGTCGACGTTCGGACGCGAACCATGGATCTCGCGCAACTGGTCGACGATCGCGTCCTTCGCCTTCTGTGCAATATAATTTGTGTGCGTCAGATAGCTGGAATGGCAGAACGCGCTGACGGCCAGAGTGTGGTCGGTGGTCAGATAGGGAGTCCAGTCGATGCTCTTGACGCCTTCGTACAAGTCGTTTTCGCTCGGAGCCAGGAAGCGTTTGAGGACAAGCTGTATGCGCTGGGCGATCCTGGTCTGCAGGCATGCCTTCCATCCGTCCTCGATTTCGCCGAAGAAGGGAGTCCCGCCGCTGTTCAGCCGGACGCTCTTGAAACCGAGTTCGATGAGTTCGTTCTGCAGCGCCCTTTCAGTACCGCTGCTTGCTGTCGCAAAAAATTCCATGTACCGCCACTTCCGTTTTTATTGAGCATAAATATAAACCGCGAAAGACGCGAAACACACGCTAAATTGATAATTTTCAATACCGTTCTATGGATGAATGGATTAATGGATGCCTGGATGGTTGCACATCAAAGACATACGCATGGAATATTCCTGAGCCAATTGCAAAACTCATCCGCCGCGGCGGACAGGAATTCAGAAGCCAGAATTCAGAAATGCATTTCTTGTTTTATATGTTCAAACCCAAACATCCATTAATCCAACAATTCGCCATGGGCGAATAAATCCATCCATCCGCAATTCTTTGCTTTTGCATTGATGAACGAAAGGGTCAGGTTTTACGATACGAAATAATTTTAAAGCCACAGGCATAATGTCGTTGGCCAGAAGGTGGAGTAGGCCGTATTGCTGCAACCTACGCGCATATTTTCTTTTTGACTTTCTTCTCGCACTTCGGGCATATTCCGAATGAAGCAGTTATTTTCCCGCCGTTGGACACTTCACTTTTCTTGAGATCGCAGAGGGTATTGCACCATGAGCAGATAACCGGTATCACCTTTATTTCAGGCAGAGTACTTCTCTGTATTTTCTCAGTGGAATTCATAATTTCTCCATAAAATGCAAGTTTCCAGAACACGCAGATCCGAAACTGTTATCACCATTTATTGGCACATGATACCAAAAAAACGGATGAATGTCAACAGTAAGTCCAAATAAAGTTCACTGTTTTGCAGGCCATCGCAGGCATTTAATTCCTATATGTTGTTTGATATAAGCATGATGCAAAGATATTCAAGAAAAATGCATTGACATTTGATTGCACGTGCAATATATTTAATGCCATCAAGGATTCCAGGAAGCAAAACAACAGGCACGACCATGATGCGCAATCCTGAAAGAGCCACAGTCTCCTCCGTCGCAAAGGCGGCAAAAGTCTCCCGCGCCTCCGTCTACGCCGTCCTCAACGCCACCAAGAACATCAATATCAGGGTCAGCGAGAAAATTGAAAAGAGGATCCTCCAGGTAGCCGACGAACTCGGTTATGTCAGGAACGAGAACGCCAGGATGCTGGTCACCGGGAAAACCAATACCATAGGCGTCATGCTGACCGGCATGGAAAACCAGTTCTTCGATCCGATGCTCAAAGAAATATACAGAATCGGCGACGGACGCGGATATTCGATATCGGTTTCCTTCAGTTCCTGGGACATGGAACGCGAGAGGCGCGGAATAAGCGGATTCTGCGGAAACCGTTTTGAAGGCATCATCTGGGTACCGATCACCCCCGGAGGGGATGATTTCAAGCGCAACATCGGCCTCATCGAATCAATGAACATCCCCCTACTCCTCATAGGAACCTACGAATATCCCGAATCGGACAACAGATGCCAGGTCGGCATCCGCGAGGAGGAATCTGTCAGTACCGGCATCGAATATCTTTCATCCCTCGGACACCGCCGGATCGGAATTGCGACCGCCACGGCAACGGAGTGCAGAAGAAGGAACATGCATGAGATCCGTCTCGGACACATGAGGAAACTGGCCAGTGATGCGGGAATGATCATATATGACAGGGACATTTTCAACACTTCAGACAATGCCTATGGCGGAGTCGGATTTGCAGCCGAAATACTCAGAAGACCGCGCTCGTCATGGCCGACTGCGATATTCGCAGCCGACGACATGCTGGCAAGAGGTCTCATTGCGGGGCTTTCATGTCTGGGAGTGAAAGTCCCGGATCAGATCAGCGTCCTCGGATTCGACGACTCACCTGGCAACGAGACCGCCGGCATACCGGTCACATCCGTATCCCTTGAAACCGCCGAAATGGGAAGGCGTTCGCTGCCGCTTCTGCTGGACGTCATTGAAAGAAAGCTTCCGGACGGATCGCCGCAGAGGATTATCTTGAAGACCAGGCTCGTCGAAAGGAAATCCTGTTCATCTCCTCCAATGAATCGAATGACATCAAAGGAGCTAATATGAGCGGCAATCAGGACAGTCGTCGGTCGTCAGTCGTAAGTCTGAAGAGTCAATCATCGTTATTTACATTGATTGAACTACTGGTCGTAATTGCGATCATCGCAATTCTGGCGGCAATGCTGCTGCCTGCGCTGAAGAACGCGAGGGATCAGGCAAAAGGATCCGTATGCAAGAGCAACCTGCGCCAGCTCGGGCTCTCGATGCTCACATATGCCGACAGCCATGATGGATATCTGCCGCCTGTCAACATGGACAGTTCGCTTCCTTCCAACGGCAGCACCTGGTGGCCGAGCCTTCTGGCAAATGCAGGAGCGATAAATGAGAAGGCCGTAAGCTATGGCGATATACGTACCGGCATATTCCTCTGTCCCAGCGTGGCGCCTGACGGAATGAAATTCGGCGGTGGCTACGGACTCGTCCGCACCTGGGGGTCTGCAACCTGCAATACCGGACACAAATACAAGTCCACTACGCGCGGGGTGAGCCTGAGGGTGACAAATCCGGCAAACCTGCTGGTGCTGGGCGAGAGCGAGTTCGGTTCAGGCGCCACAGTCTATCCCGCTGGAAAGACCCATATGGAGCTTGCATGCGCGGTTGGCGGCCCGAACTGGAACACGTCCACGGAAGGTGTAGGAGCGCGCAGGCATAACAGGATGGTGCAGTTCGTGTCACTCGACGGTCACGTGGAAGGCCGTCCGTTCGAGGAACTGAGGACCGACAGTGCAATCTGGAGCCATTGATCAGATGTTCTCGGGAGGCCTTTCCACACGGGATGCCCTGTCAAAGCCGGGTGAAAGGCGGGCTGAAGGAGCTGATTTCAAAACTCCGGAAAACGGTTGTTGCGGAAATGAGCCCCGTTGGAGTTCAAACTTTAGTTTATCCTAGTATTCAGAATGTTACGCAAGCTAGTGTCATGTATCGCAAATAGGCCGAAATAAAACGTGGGGGATTTTGGATGTTCAGTCTGTACGACTCCGCTAAGGCGATGCTGAAGCATCGTTGTGCGGAGGCGGACGGGCTGAACGCCGAAAGACCCACGCCGTAATACGGTTATGCCTCTTTTTGCGCGGCCTTCGTCTTGGCCGGAACCGACGATACTTCAGTATCGCCTTGTTCCATCCAAGCCAAATCCGCATCAAAAATAGACATAATTTTATTCGGCGTATTTGCGATACATGACACTAGAGCTTGGACTCCTACTTTAGAAATCGGCTCAAAAGAGGCAATTTTGAAATTGCCTCGAAAGATTGAGCACCGGCAAGATTCAAATGCTGGTGTTCGCGATTTATCGTGTGTTTTCAGGTTTACAGGCGTGGTGCCTGTATTACATTAACGATATAAAGTAAAGCGGGACAGCCGTCCCGGCCATATTTACAAAAGAGGAATAAAATGAGAATCCTAAATCTGAGAAGAATCATCAGCGTTGGATTGATTGCCTCATGCCTGCTGGCATCCGGACCCGCCTACTCCGCCGATACTGTGTTTTCCGACTCGATGTCGCTGGTAAACGACCGCCAGGCGGGCCAGGACCTCATGGGGGTTGTCCTTGAAAAAGGCAAGGCGAAATGGGTTGTGGACGGTTCCGTGGTCTTCCACGAGGATGGTTCCGTGACATCTGCGAATTCCGCAGGCGGCACAGGATTCCATCCGATACCCCACGGCACCGGCATCTACAGGCTGTCAGCGGAGGTGAATCCGTCATCAACTTCATGCACGACAATTGCATTCAGCAATAAATATCCGGGCGGTAATTTCTTCGCCACGGCCGAACTCTCACTTATCCTCGCACCGAACGGATCATATGAAATCTCTGCAAGAGGAGTCGGCAAGATCAGGACCGGCACAAAGGCTGATTATCCGGATTTCAATCCTGAAGGATTCACCGGCCTCGAAATGGAATTCAATTCCCTGAAGAACACGCTCACCGTAAGGATCAACGGTGGAAAGATCATGGACAGACAGGAGCTGCGGACCAGGAAGATCGGCCCGTTCTTCAGCTACGCCTCCTTCCGTTTCAACGGCACTTTGAAACCGGAGGTCCCACGGCTGAAGAACTATTCGATGAGTTTTGTCCCGCAGGTGACTTCAGGCCTGGTCCCCGACGATGCCAGCGAATTCTTCGTCGAGCCCGGACAGGATTTCAAAATCCATTTCAAGGCTGATTCCGTAGTGGCCGGCGTACCCGTGCCTTATGTGATAACCGACTACAACGATGAGAAGGTGCTCGGCGGGAATGCCGAGATCACAGGCGAAGCCCGGATGGCGCTTGCTTCAAAGCTGCCCCGAGGCTACTACGAGATAATATTTCCATCGAGCGAGGAACGCTTCGGACTTGTCGTATTGGAAAAGGCAGTACAGCCGGATCCGTTCTTCTGCATGGATTCCGGACTTTCATGGCTGGAGAGGAATCCTGGCAAACGGACCGCCCTTGTGAAGATACTCAGCCGTTGTGGAATTGCCATGTCGCGCGAACGGCTCAGCCACGGATCAGTGAATCCCGAGAAGGACAAATGGGACTGGGAAGGCGGGGAAAGGGCGAATGAAAGCATGCGCAGGACGTATATTGACAGCAAGGTGTCCATACTGGAAATAATCAGCGGCGGCGGGAAGCACATGGAAACCATGAAAACTCCCCCTTATTTTCCGCAGAACATGGTGGAAGCCTCTCTTGCCTGGACCGATCTTGCCAGGCACTGGCAGGGCTCCTGGGGTGGAGTGGAGGTCTTCAACGAACCGGACCTGGCCCTCATTCCGGCCGACCAGTATTCTACATTAGTCAAGACTGCGAGTTTCGCAATGAGCCAGGCGGAGACGAAGGTTCCCCTCATATCGGGAGTTTTTGCGACAATTCCGCCAAGTCCGTTCTTCGACACTTACAGCGCGAACGGAATTTTAGACGACACGGATGCCGTCAGCCTGCATTCATACGACAAGGCCCCGGATGTCGAAGGCATGTTCGTCCGCTACCGCTCCTGGCTGAAATCCCTCGGCAAGGAATCGATGCCGCTCTGGCACACCGAGTGCGGCTGGTCCTGGAAGAACGGCCCCGGGCGGCCGCCCATGGACCAGGATGCGGCAAGCGCACTTGAAATCACCGCCAAATCGATTGAGACAAAAGTATGCGGGGCTGTCCGCCACTTCCCGTTCGTGTATGTCTACTATGAGGAAGGCGCGAAGAATTTCGGGATGATGGGCCGTGAAGTCACTCCTCTGAGGAGCATGGCAGGATATGCCGTGTGCGCGAAATTCCTGTCTGGCAAGGACTATCTAGGAGATCTGTCGGGCATCGACAAGTCCGTAAAGCTCGCACGCGTGTTCGGCGACAGGAACTCCGGCGAATGCACGGTGGCGCTCTATACCGGCGAACTTGACAAGAAGGCCCTCGTAGCACTCCCATTCCAGGCAGGAAAGGTGTCCGGCATCGATGGCAGGGATCTCAAGGCCGCGGACGGGAAAATTCCAGTTCCGGACGGAATGGCATACGTTTGGACTGATCTTGCATCGATTGGCACGGCATTGAAGACGGATACGGCCGCCGCGAAACTTTATTCCATCGGGAAGCAACCATTGGAACAAAAACGTGTTTCATCTCCAATAGTCCTGCAGTTCCTGAACGCGCAGACGCCGCTGAGGATGTCAGCCAGCAAGTATCTCATAACGCAGGAAATATCGAAAATACTCCAGTTGAACATAAGGATCCACAATCTTTCCAAGACCGAGATAAAACTTGTCCCGGCGCTGCAGCTGCCCTCCGGCGGCAAAGATGAAAGCCTGGCGCAGATTACAGTCCCAGCCCTGGGGAAGGTCGATGTCGCCTGGCAGGTCGATGCGTCGAAGAACCTGGACATCTCCGACACCAGATTGATCAAGGTGACAGCCAAGACGGAAACTGAAATCCAGCCTGCGCCTCTTGCGATTCCAATGGTGATGGAAGGTACTCTTGAAGAGCATCTGAAACGCCATGGCAGCCAGAAGCTCCTGCCTGTAACCGATCTGGATCTATGGAAGGAAAACATCGCCGGCCACGGCAAATCCAAGTTCAGCGCTGAAAACAGCATCTGGAAGATGGACGTGGCATTCTCCGCCACCGTGGGCAGCTGGGCATATCCGGTATTCACACTGCAGAATCCAATCGATCCGTCCGTAGACTCCGGATTCCTCATCCGTGCAAGAATACCAAAGTCCGCAAACAACGTCGCGCTCATGGCGAACCCGAACCAGCCCGATGGCTTCTGGATGAGCGACCTGTTCCCGGCGGACGGGGAATGGCATGTGGTCTATGTCCCCTTCGGGGAAATGAAACCGGGACCCGGCCATGCCGGAATGCAGAACACCCGTCTCAATGCTGCAACATGGAAGAAGATCGCCGTTGGAATGGGAACTAGAGTGAAGGAAAATTCGCTTGAAATAAGCCATTTAATCATAGTGGGGAAATAAACATCAATGGAAATCAAATCGCAACTCGTCAAGGACAGCAGGCTCGTCGGATACGACAATGCCGTCAACTTCATACCGTATTACACCAGCGATGTCTGGAGCAAGGACGGGAAATATTTCATCTTCTACAGCCGCAGGGATGGAAAGATCTCCTTGAACAAATACTATCCTGATCAGAAGAGGCATGTAACGGTACTGGACTTGGACAAATGGTCCTCTTCGTTCACTTCAGCGAAAGATCCATATGCCGAATTCGTGGTGTCGGGACATGCCAGGAATACTGAAACTGTACTGATCCCTTTCGACAATAAAATATGCCATGTGTCAATCCCTGAGAAATCCATGAGGTTCTCAGATGCGGTGTTTCCGGATGACACCCTGCTCTCGGGCCCTTTCAACGTGAGCGACGACGGCAAGTATCTCACAGGAGTGAACTTCAGCAAGTCCGCCTCAAAACTCGAAAAGACTTCTATATTCGTCTATGACATTGGGAATGAAAAGATCGTATTCCTGAAGGAATTCGATTTCTTTGCGAACCATACCCAGTTCTTTTCCGACAGCGGCAGGATTCTCTTCTGCCACGAGGGACCTACCGAACAGATTCCAGACCGCCTGCATCTGCTCGAATGGAAAACTGGTGCCCACTATCCGATCTACCCGCAGAAGCACAACGACAAAGGAGAGCTGATTGAATGCGTAGGGCATGAAATGCCTGCCGGCCACAGGGTGGTCGCGGTAAGGTATCCGGTTTCAAAAATGGAGGACTGCGGCATAATACTGGTAAATCCGAAGGCGAAGACCGGCGAGCTGCTGGACCAGGACGACTACCTCCACGTGGCCTCGGACGCCTCCGGCTCCATTTTCATAATGGACACCTGCTGGTGGGGGAACACCAGGCGCAAGACGGAAAACCAGAGCGACGTGATCCTGTTCGACAACATGACGAAAAAGAAGGAGATCCTCGCATCCGTCTGCTGCTCAATGAAAAACCAGATCTACCATGTTCATCCGAGACTGAACAAAAAGGGCAGCATCATCCTCTGCACGGCCAAGGAGAGCGTAGCTTCCGACAATGCGAAGATACTGTTCATGAAATTGAGATGAACAATAAATAATCTCCTGCCGCCCGTCCCCTTCGGACGGGCCGGAGATTCTTTATAATGAGGAAAATCAAAGAACGCGCGACAGGCTCCGGAGGAGGACTACTACCAGCAAGAACCTGCACTTTAGCGTTTTAAGTCCGCCCCAATGTTGTAAGCGTCAAGCTGGGTGAAGTGAGGCTGTTTTTCCTATAAAGTATGTCGGGTTTAAACCCGACACTTGATTGGCGGTTTAAAAACCGCCCTACTTATGAGGCTGCGTTACCAGCTTAACGCTTACCCAATGTTTTCCTTGATTTGGCTTGACTTCTGAGGGTTTTTTCCGTATAATACCGCTGTGCTTTGGGGCAATATCACTGGGGACGGTGATGATACCGTCCCCAGCAATTTCAAAAATACATACTTATAATCCGGGGGCTATCATGAGAAGATCGTTTTTGTTGCTTGCTCTATGCTTCGTTGTTTTTTTTAATTATACGCCTGCATGGGCGGATGCTTCAGCCGATGCAAAACCTGGCTTGACCCTTTCCCAGCGCGCCAACAAGGCAATGGATCCAGCCGAAAACACTGTAAGGATGGCTGAAGGAAAGGCTCTTCTCAAATGCTCGATGCAGGCAGTCGACGCGACTATTGATGCCAATGGACTCAAAATACGTTCGACCTCCTCGTCCGAAGGCGTAGGAGAATTTTCCCTGGGCATAGCTGCCGTAGGCCGCGCTGGCCAGCTCCAGGACCTCTCCGGTGAAAAGGGACAGATCACATCCGAGGGGAACATTGTCCGTCTTTCCAGAACCGGTGTCACCGAGGAATTCTCGACATCCGCCGACGGAGTCCGCCAGGATTTCATCGTGAATTCACGTCCATCAGGGAACGGCCCCCTGCTTCTCAACCTTGAACTTTCAGGCGCGAAGGTCTCAGGTTCAGGTCCTGCCCTCCTCATCGAACTCGCTTCCGGCAGGAAACTCTCCTACTCGAATCTACATGTGACCGACGCTGCAGGTAAAACTCTTCCCGCCGAGATGTCCCCACTGGCGTCAAACACCATCGGAATCACCGTCAACGACACCGGCGCAACATATCCTGTACGCATAGATCCCGTCATAGGCGATGCGGACTGGACCCCCATCAACACGCAAATCCCGGGGACAAACGGAGATGTGAAAGCGATGGCTTATCACTCCGGAAATCTCTACATAGCCGGTTTTTTCACGGCCGTAAAAAACGTCCCGGCCAACTTCATCGCAAAATGGGATGGCGCTAATTGGAGCGGCCTCAGTTCGGGAATGAACGGCCGTGTAAACGCAATAACATTCGACTCACTGGGCAATCTCTACGCCGGCGGAGGCTTCACTACCGCTGGAGGCGTATCGGCAACCCGCATAGCCAAATGGAACGGCACCGCATGGAGCGCTCTCGGCTGGGGAATGAATAATGAAGTATATGCCCTGGTATGCGATTCCTCGGACAACCTGTATGCCGCAGGATTCTTCTCATACGCTGGAGGCGTCGCCGCAAACCGTGTTGCAAAATGGAACGGCACCGCATGGAGTGCGCTTGGTTCAGGAATGGACTATGGCATCATGGCTCTGGCATGTGACTCTTCGGACATCATCTATGCCGCCGGAGGTTTCACCAGTGCCGGAGGCGTTCCAGCAAACCGCATTGCCAAATGGAACGGCACAGCCTGGAGCACTCTCGGTTCAGGAATGAACAACACAGTCAATTGCCTGGCTCTGGACTCCTCGGATAATCTGTTCGCAGGTGGAGACTTCATCACCGCAGGCGGTGTAACGGTCAACCGCGTCGCCAGATGGAGCGGCTCCGCATGGAGCGCTCTCGATTCGGGAACCAGCGGCTCAGTGTATTCCCTGGCTTTCGACTCTTCGGGCAACTTGTGCGCCGGAGGATATTTCAGCACTGCCGGAGGAGTCGATCCGGCAAACAATGTCGCCATATGTAGTAACCCAAACACCAGTCCCGTCTGGAGCGCACTCGGAACCGGAATAAATAATAATGTATATGCCCTGGCGGGCGATCCGTCCGGGAACATATATGCCGGCGGACGCTTCATTACTGCCGGAGGCGGTTCGGCAAACAATATCGCAATGTGGAACGGATCATGGAATGCGTTCGGGACTGGCATGAACAACATATCAAGCAGTCTCTACGAGAATGTGTCGGTCATGGCATGCGACTCCTCCGGAAACGTCTACGTCACCGGAAAATTCACCATGGCTGGAATCGTCCCGGCAAGCCGCATCGCAAAATGGGATGGCGCAAACTGGAGCGCCCTAGGAACAGGATTGGACGAGTACAGCTGGATCAGCGTTATGGCCTGCGACTCATTGGGAAGGCTATACGTTGGAGGCAGCTTCAGCACAATCGGAGGCGTGCCCGCAAACAATATTGCAATGTGGAATGGAGCATGGAATGCCATCGGAACGGGAACCAACAGTTCCGGTTCCGTATACTCGCTGGCCTTTGACGCCTCCGACAACTTATACCTTGGAGGAGACTTTAGCACTGCCGGAGGCGTTGCGGTCAACCGTATCGCCAAATGCACTACCCCAAGCGGCAGCCCCACATGGAGCGCCCTTGGTTCGGGGACGAGTGACAGAGTCCGCTCCCTGGTTTTTCACGATGCATCGACCCTCTATGCAGGCGGAGACTTCATCACTGCAGGCGGCGTCACGGTCAACCGTATTGCAAAATGGAACGGAACAAACTGGAGCGCGCTCGGTTCGGGGATGAGTAGCGGCCTGGTAAATTCAATGGCCTGCGATCCTACTACCGGAAATCTTTACACGGCCGGTTCGTTCCAAAAGGCAGGAGGCGTTTCAGTCTACGCCCTTGCAAAATGGACCGCCGCAACCTCCACATGGAGCGCACTCGGTTCGGGAATTTCCTATCCTTACACTAGCGATCCTGTCGTTGCAGTGAAATGCGACTCCCTGGGAAATCTCTATGCTGCTGGCAGTTTTGAAACGGCAGGCGGCATACCGGCAAACTGTATCGCAAAATGGAACGGGTCCGCCTGGAGCGCACTCGGTTCGGGGACGAACAATAAAATCTACGCCATGGCCTTCGATCCCGTTGGAGACAATCTCTACGTCGGCGGAGGATTCACAACCGCAGGCAACCAGTTCTCGGCTTATGTGGCAACCTATGCCGTTTCCCCAAATCCTCCCGCCGACCTGACAATCGCCAAAATCGGAGATGGGACAACTACTCCCGCCGTAGGCAAAACATCTGTCACCACAGGCAAATCCATTGTTATCAATGCAATCCCCACGGCAGGAAATGATTTTACCGGATGGACTGTCAGTGGCCCGGAGGCTGTGGTCGCAGACATTGGTGCCGCTAGTACCACGGTCACTCTTTCCGGAAATGCCACGGTTACTGCGAATTTCGCAATCAGCGTCAAAACAATAACAGTGTCCGCCGGTGCAAACGGTTCGATAGCTCCAGCCGGTCCCGCTGTATCCGTGAACTATTACGGCTCCAAGTCTTTCACGATAACACCTTCAGCAAACTACCATGTAGCCGATGTGGAGGTCGATGGAACCTCCGTCGGCGCAGTCACCAGCTACAAATTCACCAATGTAAAAGCCGACCATGCGATAGATGCGACTTTCGCAATCAACACCAATACCGTCACATTCGTCGAAGGCGCAAACGGAACCATCACCGGAACAAAAGTCCAGGCCGTCGATTACGGGACAGACTCCGATCCGGTGACGGCAGCACCCAACCCCAATTATGATTTTGCGGGCTGGACTGGCACGGGATTCACAACGAGCATGGACAATCCTCTTACGCTCACGAATGTCACATCCGCAAAGACCATCACTGCGAATTTCACTCATACCAAGGCGAATCTGACTATGGCCACTGGTGGCAGCGGAACTGGAAAAACGACTCCAGCTTCAGGCCCTGTCAACACTGCCACTCCAGTTTCAATTAAAGCAACCCCCGCCACGAACAATGCCTTTACCGGCTGGACAGTCAGTGGTCCGGAAGCTGTAGTTGCAGATCCAGCTGCTGCAAATACAAATGTGACCCTGTCAGGTGACGCGACAGTCACCGCCAATTTCGCAGCCGGTGTCGTCATGACGATGGCGAAAACTGGAAACGGGACGGTAACGCCCCTGATCGGCAATAAGAACGTGGTCACAGGCGTCCCGGTTGACATCAGCGCTGCGCCTGCCACAGGTTATAATTTTGTAAACTGGTCGGCCACCATAGGCGCTGTACTTGGAAACGACCTGCTTTCCAGCACGACCGCGACCCTGACGGCAAACGCGACAGTCACTGCGAATTTCGCAATAATTACAAATACGATAACATCATCGGTGAATGGCGGAAACGGTTCAATCACACCTAGTGATTCCGTGAATTATAATGCATCCAAGACTTTCACAATGACACCTGATGCCAACTATCGTGTTGCCGATGTTCTTGTCGACGGCGTATCCGTCGGCGCGGTCACCAGCTATACTTTTGCGAATGTAAAATCAGCCCACACAATAGTTGCGAGTTTCGCACTGGCAAAGGCGAATCTGGAGATGGTGACTGATCCTGTCAAGGGGACGACAACTCCTGTTGCGGGAACGAGCTCTGTGAACATATTCACTCCGATTGCAATCAAGGCGACACCCAAAGCAGGATTTGCCTTCGACTATTGGACGGTCGGTGACGGTGCAACAGTCGCAAATCCAGGCTCCGCAAGCACGAAAGTGACTCTGACAGGAGCCGGTACTGTCACCGCTAATTATATAAACCTCTGGGCCCTGACTACGGCAAAAACCGGAAGCGGAACGGTAACTCCAGCCAGCGGCAATGTCCTTGACGGCTTCCCAGTCGCGATCACCGCCACCCCCGCTACAGGTTATCATTTTGTTGACTGGACTCCCGGTGGCGCAGCAGTTGCAGACACATCCCTTCCCGGCACGACCGCTACTCTGACTTCAAATGCCACAGTCACTGCTAATTTCGCAATCAATACATTCACGATAGCAGCATCGGCCGGCTTAAATGGTTCGATAACTCCGACCGCTGACGTAAACTATAACACCTCTAAAACCTTCACGATAACACCTGATCCAGGTTATCGCGTAGAGGATGTGCTTGTCGACAGCGTATCCGTCGGCGCAATCAAGACCTACACTTTCACTGCCGTAAAAGCCACCCATACGATAGATGCGACTTTCGCACTGGCAACGGCGACGCTGACTATGGCGAATGATACCCATGGATCAACTACTCCTATCGCCGGCGGCACTGTTGTCACGGCCTCGCCAATTCCGATCAAGGCAACTCCCGCCACAGGTTATGTCTTTGACCATTGGGACGTCACCGGAGGTGCAACAGTAGCAAATGCCGCCCTTGCCAGCACGACTACGACTTTGACCGCAGACGGAACAGTTACCGCGAATTTCGCAGAGAGCAAGTACACGATAACTTCAAGTGCCGGCGCTGGCGGGGCAATCACTCCGACGTCTCTCGTGAATTATAATGCATCCAAGGTCTTCACGATGACACCTATCGCCAACTATCATGTTGCCGATGTCCTTGTCGACTTCGTATCCGTCGGTGCTGTCAAAACCTACAATTTCGCGAATGTAAAAGCCGATCATGAAATAAGCGCGACCTTCGCAATCAACACCAACACCGTCACGTTTGTCGAAGGCGCAAATGGAACCATAACTGGAACCAAAGTCCAGTCAATCAATTACGGCGCAGACTGCACGGCTGTGACAGCAGTTCCCAACGACGACTATGAATTCCTGAACTGGACAGGTGCGGGATTCACGACGACAGCAACTAATCCATTGACTGTCCTGAAAGTCACCGCCGCCAAGACCATCACTGCAAATTTCAAACACATCCAGAAGACACTGACAATGGCGAATGATACACATGGCACGACAACGCCTGCCGTCCCAACACTTATCAATACGCTTACACCATATACTATAAAAGCGACACCAAAGGCGGGTTGGGCGTTTAAAAACTGGACAGTCAGCGACGCGGCCAAAGCATCGCTTGCAAGCGAAACTTCTGCAACAACGAGCGTAATTATTACAGATAACGTGACGGTCACCGCTAATTTCATAGGAGGCTCAGTCCTGACAATGGCGAAGGTAGGGAATGGCTCAACCAATCCTGCCGTCGGCACCAGCAATGTCATCACCGGCACCGCATTTGATATTTCAGCGACACCCGATGTCGGCTACAAGTTTGCCGGCTGGTCGGTCTCTGGCGGGGCCACTGTCCTGGAGTTCCTGAATCCGAGCACGAAGGCGACGCTCACTGCCGCCGGAAAAGTGACTGCGAACTTCACACTCATTACAAACACGATAACGGCGTCGGCCGGTGCAAACGGAACAATCACCCCTAGTGGTGCCATTGTTGTGAACGACGGTCTGGCAAAGAGCTTCACGATAAAACCCAACACCAACTATCATATTGCCGAAGTCCTGGTTGACGGCGTATCCATCGGTGCGCCCATCACCTACAATTTCACGAACGTCAAGGAAGCCCACACCATAGAGGCGAGCTTCACGATCAACACGAACACTGTCATCTTCGTCGAAGGTGCCAATGGAACCATAACCGGGCCAAAAGTACAGGCAGTAGACTATAATGGATCCGGCACGGAAGTGACGGCTGTCCCCAGCACCGACTATCATTTCGTGAACTGGACAGGTACGGGATTCGTCACGACCAATACTAATCCGTTGACTGTTTCGGGCGTGAAGGCGCCCTTGACCATCACTGCGAACTTCGCACATAGGAAGGCGACATTGACGATGGCGAGTGCTGGAAACGGCACGGTTACTCCTGCGAGCGGCAATGTCGACATCCACACGGCGATACCTATCAAGGCGATTCCCAAGGCTGGATATGCTTTTGATCACTGGGAACAAAGCGATTCCGACGTCATCATCGCAGATACTTTGGCGGCAAGCACGACAGCCACCCTCAATGGCCTGAGACTTGAATCGACAGTTACCGCGTATTTCCTGCCAGGCTCTGTCCTGACTATGGCCAAAGGTACTGGAAATGGCACATTTACTCCAGCCACAGGCCCAGTTATCACCGGCAATTTAATTCCAATTCTAGCAACGCCGGCAGGCGGATATCATTTCACAAATTGGACGGTCAACAGTGGCGGCGTCACCTTTGACTTTGATGATCCGACTGCTGCAAGCACTAACGTGACGGTTGCCTCGACCACCGCCAAGCTGACTGCGAATTTCGCACAGAACACCAATGATCTCATAATGACAGTATCTCCAGACGGAGCCGGGACAGCGACACCGGTGTCAACTTCGGGCATAGCGGCCGGAGTCGCGTATCCGTTGAAGGCTACCCCTGCGGCTGGCTGGCATTTCGTGAAGTGGACATTGCTCAGCGGGTCTGCGACAATAGCCAACCCAACTGCCGCAATCACGACAGGAACTCTTACTGGAGGAGACACAGACACCGCTGAACTGCAGGCTGAATTTGCACACAACACGACAACGTTGACAATGGCCGTGATTGGGAACGGAGGAATCAGCGGTGATATTTCCATCGGAACAAACACGGTTGACACAATTACCGACCTGACAATCATCGCCTCTCCGGATGCGGGCAGTCATTTCGTGAACTGGACCTCGACCGGCGGAGCAGTTGTCGCCGATAAGACATCGGACGCGACGACGGTAAGACTCACTGGTCCCGGCACTGTCACTGCGAATTTCGCAATTTACGACTACAGTGTCGTCTTCGAATCAGCAGACATATTGCAGGGAACCATCGTCGGAACCACCCCGCAGACAGCTCCCTTCGGCGGAAGCTGTCTGCCGGTGAAAGCCATCCCGCTGCCGGGCTACCATTTTGTCGAATGGACTGGCACCGGGACATTTTTACCGACATCCGCCAACCCGCTGACAGTGATAGTGGATCAGGCTGAAGACATGGTCATTACTGCGAGCTTCGCACGCAACCAGGGCAACCTGACCATCGATCATACTGGAACCGGGACAACCATACCCGCCTCCGGGTCTGTAATTGCGGTAAACACCAACGAGCCTCAGGGAATTTCCGCGACAGATGCCAATTTCGTGAACTGGACAATTTCCGGCGCAGGCATGATAGAAGATCCTCTAGCCCAAGTCACTACTGTTACTCTCACGGGAGTCGATGGAGACAGTTCTACTGCATGCAATGTGACGGCAACGGCAAATTACCTGCCCCCTGCCCTGACTCCGGCCACACCTTACAATTTCAACAGTGTACAATTCAGCAGGACGACCTTTACGATCAATGCAGGCGATCTTACTGGAATAACCAGGATGGTCGTGACGACTTCATTCAATGGCATTGACACTGAAGACTGTGACTTGTATGTGAGACCAGGATTAGTTCCTTCAATAGATGAATATTATGCGAAAAGCACGAACGCCCATACCGGCGAATACATCGAAGTGCTCAATCCTGCAGCCACCAACTGGTATATCATGGTTTATGGATATAAAGATTTCAACAACGTCGACATTACCGTGACTATCTACAGTGATGTCCCGGGCCTGCCTACCCTTCTCACAGCCTCGCAGAACCTGCCGAATAAAGTAACATTGTCATGGGATGCCAGCGCAAACCCTGCAGAGACATATGGATATGATATCTATCGTGCAAAGGAGAATTCTACGGATCTCGCAACACTTATAGGAAGCATTCCTAATGGGGCGCCGACACCGACGACTTATGACGACACCACTGCATTGCCGGGGACAATCTACTATTACTGGGTCAGAGGAAATGGCGACTTTGGTTCCAGCAACTTCAGCACTGCGGCACAGGGCAGTCTGGCAAACGGGGCACCATTGACGCTCGCGAACGGCGTTGCGGTAACGGTCAGCGGTGACATTGGAACAACGAGAAGGTACCAGATATCTGTTCCGGCCGGACAGAGCCTGCTTGAAATCAATACAACCGCAGGCACAGGCGACTGCGACCTGTCGGTAACAAAACTGGTGGATGCATCTTTCCTGAAATATGGCGTCCATGTCACGAACAGCGAGACTGTCAACATAGATGATCCTGCGGCAGATACGTATATAATAAGCCTATATGCGAATACCGCATATGCCGGACTTTCCCTGACGGCGAAATATTACCTTGCCCAGCCGCCGCCTCCAACAATGGTCACCGCCAGCGATGGCACATATCCCTGCGCGATCATTGTGTCATGGAAGGCATCTGCCGGAGCGGCAGGCTATGAAGTATGGAGATCCGCCACGGCAAGCAGTTCGCAGGCCGTAAACATAGCTGAGGTGTCCGACATCAGCTACATCGATGTCTCGAATCCTATCAGCAATCCGCTTTCCGCAACTGCGACATATTATTATTTCATAAAGGCGAAGAACGCCGCAGGCACGAGCGCGTACAGCGCGAACAACAGCGGATACATTGCGAGGATCCCCGCCGCACCGGCTACAGTGACCGCCACGAAGGACACATACTTTGAAAAGATAGCCGTCACCTGGTCCGCAGTCGCCGGAGCGACATCGTACCTGATCTACAGGAACACCACGGGCGTCTTCAACGAGTCCGACCTAATCGCCACGGAAAACTATGTCAGCAACTACACAACCTACACCTACGATGACTATGGAGACGTTGATCCGGACCCCAACACAAATATTCCAAATCAAAAGTATTATTACTGGGTAAAGGCAAAGAACGGCAGTGGTGCGTTGAACTACAAGGGCGATTATGGCACGATCAGACCTAACGGGCCTGCCACAATAACGGCAAGCCAGGGAACCCTGGCCGAAAAGATCAGGATCAGCTGGTCTTCTGTCGGACCTGAAATGATCATCTCCTACAATCTCTACTGCGACAATGTCCTCGTGGTTCCAAATATTCCAGCAACATCGTATGAGTATCCGGTAGGAGCTCTCGACACTGGCACCCATGAGTTCAAGGTCGAAGCGTCTTTCAATTCCTACTATGTGAGCGATTTCAGCCCGACTTGTATGGGTTACGCCCAGAATGCCGTCATACTGCCTCCGGCGCCGACGCTGAAATCGGTCAGCAATGGCGAAGGCAACTATGTGGATGTAAAATGGGGCGAGGTGCCTCTCGCGCTTACATATAATCTTTACAGGAAGATAAATGCCGGGGATCCGTGGGATGTCGCCATAATGACAAATATCCCGGGATCTGGCGCGACAGTTTCAATCTCCGACATTACAGGCGTCGCCGGACAGAAATACCTCTATGCCGTCACTGCGGTAAATGCAATCGGAGAAGGCCCCATGAGCGCGGCCATGACAGGATATGCGGCCAACTCCAGCGTGGAATTCTTCAAGGGCGACCCGGCAATTGCGCTGGGAGGAGCATACAAGAGTGAAACTTTCTTCAATATCTTTGTCCAGCCCGGATGTTCCAGGCTCGTCATAACGCTTACCCCTCATCTCGATGCAACCGGCAGCTGCGATCTGTATACGAAACTAGGTTCATATCCGACCCTTACGAGCTACAATGCCAGGGGAGTCGAAGGTATGCCTGCCGGCTCTGAATCCATCACCATTGCAAATCCTGCAGAAGGAATGTGGTATATCATGCTCTATGGAGCAAGCGCCTACAACAACTTTGACTTCTCGGCCGCCTATTACTATGCTACGGACATACTCCTCACGGAAGTGCCTGCCAACGACCAGACGGTTCCCTTCACGGCGACGTTCAAGGGCAAGGTGCAGGATGAGGCGCTGACGGGAATAGCAGGACTCACTGTTGGCGTAAGGAACCCGTCGACAGGTCTTACATACTGGATTCCAACCAAGACAGATGCAAATGGAATTTTCTCATACTCCATCCCCGTAAGCGCCGAAGGCGAATATACCTTTGATTTCACCCTGAGCGCGATTCCGGACTACACGACAAGCATAGCCAGCTACACCTTGAAAACCAAAAGAACTGCAGGCGGCATATTTGATTTCGCGGGATACATCCCCTGCGAGACCGCAACATTCGGCAAAGACTTTGTCATCGACTTGCAGGAGTACATGAATCTTAAAAATGGATTTGCGGACGGCCCTCCAATTGATCCCATAACGTATGGTTACTGCGAGGACGCGTGGCTCTACCACTCCCTTGTCACAACATCCATGGATCCGAATATAACCGCAAAGCTGGACTCGGGGTTGTACATGCTGTACTACGGCTCCGAAGGCGTCTCCGTCGGGAACTGCGGAAACGAGATATTGCCTGAAAATCTAGGATTTAAAGCGAGCCCGCTCATGGTCCATGTCGCGCAGGACAGCCTGACTGATGTCCTGAACGGCCTGAAGGGATTCGGCCTCATCGACAATGAACTTGCGGCCACTGTGGAAGCCGGCGGCATCGGTGTTGTCGTCATAGCAGGCTTGAACAATCCTCCGGGCGAGGAGATGGGCGGAAGCAACTATGACATCTCGCTCAATGCGGAAGAGCAGATTGAGCTCCTAGAGAATATTGCGGGAATAAATCCCGGTACGGTCACGTCATTTGTACCGGCCGACGACAAAAAATATGATGAGGTCAACACCAGGCTCCTGCATGTCAGGTTCGACGGAGATGACAGGGAGCTCGGGGTTAGAAGCTCCTCATTCTTCGAACAGTATCCCGCGCCATGAGGAGAGGGACAGAATGAATGCATGGAGAAAGACTCACGCTAACAGCCGTGAACTCCAACGATTGAGATTCAAAAATAACGGAGGGCTGATCCTGTTCGCCTTTGGTGCCGCCTGGAGAGCCTGTCAAACTTAGAAATGAGTTCAAAAAGAGCTGGATTCGTTCGTAGTAGCGCATGTTTGCGCGTTAAGTAGGTACGTGCTTCAGCATGTACCATCTTAATCTAGGAATGGGACAGGCTAAAGCCCGTCCCTACTTTAAGAACGCGCAACCATGCGCTACTACAAGCGAAAAACCTTGAGTCCGACACACACTTCAGGCGGGTAAAACCACTCAAACATGAACTGACCGTCTTCACCGTCATCCTCGGCGGACCGCCAGTCTCCTGTAACTTGCCGGCGAAATGGCGAATATGTTCTTGAAGCATCTGGAGAACTGGTACTGGTCGTTGTAGCCGCATTTCTCCGCGACTTCCTTGATGAGCAGATCATCGGACTGAAGCATCTTCGCCGCATCATTCATCTTCAGGCGGAGTATGTGCCGGTATGGCGATTCATGTTCGAAACGCTTGAAAAGACGGCACAGGTAAGTGACATCTACACCGCACTCGGAAGCAATCTTCCTTATGTCGTCCGTCCTGGCGTAGTTCTTCGACATATGTTCCTTTATCCTGAGGAATGTCGGGACCGCGCTCCGCCCTTCTGATTTCTTGTACGGCATCATCTTCTCATCCAGGACAAGCATGAGGCATTCGAGCAATGCATCGCATATGCCCTGCGCATTACGGCTGCCGCGGCTTCCATGTTCTATGATCTCCTCAAGATATTTAAGGACCTGTCCGGTATCAAAAGTCTTCCTGATCGAGCCCGGCGCAAGAGATATCCTGGACAGCATGCCCTGAGCGTTCCTGCCGGCAAAATCAATGAAATACTTGACCATGGGACTGCTGCTTGAGGATCTCATTACATGCCGGACGCCCGGGCCGTACGAGAAAACAGTTCCCGGCGTAAGAATGTATTTCCTCTTCCCAAGCTCAAGGTACCCCTCTCCTGAAGCGACAAACTCGATGCAGTAGAACGGAAATCCTTCCCTCTCGACATTGTAGTTCTGCGCGCATTTCTCGCGTCCGCCGGAAACAATTGCGAGCTTCGCATTTCTGTCGGGACTGAGATTGAGGCAGAACCTTTTCGCCAGCGACACCTGGTGCCAGAAAATGTCGCCTCCTCCGGACAGTTCGGGGTTCCCGGAGGAAGAACCTCTCTTTGTTCTTATCGGCTTCATGTTA
Source organism: Lentisphaerae bacterium GWF2_50_93 (assembly GCA_001804815.1). GTDB lineage: Bacteria > Verrucomicrobiota > Lentisphaeria > Victivallales > GWF2-50-93 > GWF2-50-93. The sequence continues at coordinate 278,004 of MHBI01000099.1, read as the reverse complement.
TTTCCTTTAATGTGATACAGGCGTCCCGCCTGTGCATTCAATTACAGCCGAGACGGCTGTACCACATTCTTTGAAGGACATACTTCACTGAATATCTACTTATAATCAAAATATTTTAAAGGTCAATATTTGCCATCATAAAGTCAAATTCCGCCATTCTGCATGCTTAATATATGTCCTATTTTAGCGCATACAAGAAGGAGTTTTATCATGAAACATGAAAACATGGCATCAGAAATTAATCTTCCGCCGGTGATATTCGGGACAAGCTGCCTGGGCAATCTCTACCAGGAGCTCCCATACGAGACGAAACTAAAAATAGTCGCGAACATAATCAGGGAGACCGGCGGAAACGCCGTCTTTGACACCGCCGGCAAATACGGGGCAGGACTCGCCCTCGAAGTCATTGGCCGGTGCCTGAAGGATCTGAATATACCTGCCGGAAATATCGTCATAAGCAACAAGCTCGGCTGGCTCAGGATCCCCTTGAAGACTCAGGAACCGACATTCGAGCCCGGCGCCTGGAAAGGTTTGAAACACGACGCCGTCCAGAAAATAAGCTACGACGGCATCCTCGAATGCCATGAACAGGGATGCGGGCTTCTTGGTCGCGACTACAAAGTAGATCTTGTCTCAGTGCATGATCCTGATGAATATCTTGCCGCCGCAAAGGATCCGGAAAACAGGAAGAAACGTCTCTCCGACATAGTCGGCGCCTACAAGGCCCTCCACGAATTGAAGGAAAAAGGGGAAGTCAAGGCTGTCGGGATCGGCTCCAAGGACTGGAGGGTAATACGCGAACTGGATGTTCTCGTAAAGTTCGACTGGGTCATGCTTGCAGTCAGCTTCACCATAATGCAGCATCCGCCTGAACTCATATCCTTCATCGATAATTTGAACAGCAGGAATATAAGCATAATAAATTCGGCGGTCTTCCATGCAGGCTTCCTAACAGGCGGGAGATATTTCGACTACCGCGAACTAAGCCCGTCCAGCTCGGAAGACGCCCCGCTCTTCCACTGGAGGGAAAAATTCAACGGAATCTGCATGAAGCATTCCGTCACCCCCTCCACCGCATGTGTGAAATTCGCAATGTCGGCGCCGGGAATAGTAAGCATAGCCCTCAACACAAGCAATCCTGAACGTGTCAGGGAAAACGCGATCGCCGCCAACATGGAAATTTCGAGCGCATTCTGGAACGACATGAAAACCCATAAGCTGATCTCCAGGGATTACCCATACCTATGACACGAAAACAACGGATAGTATTATGAAGACCATTGACTCACATCATCATTTCTGGAAATATGATCCTGTTGAATATTCCTGGATCGATGACCCCATGGAGAAGATCCGCCGCGACTTCCTTCCGGAGGATCTTGCCATGGTAATAAAGGACGCCGGCGTGGACGGTGTCATAAGCGTACAGGCAAGGCAGTCTCTTGAAGAGACAAAGTGGCTTCTGGATTTGTCCCGACAGAATAGTTTTATAAAAGGAGTCGTTGGCTGGGTTCCTCTGACCTCCCCTAAACTAGAAACAATCCTGTCAGGGCTGACTCATGACCATGAACTGAAATCGGTACGCCATGTCATACAGGGCGAATCTGACGACAATTTCATTTTGCGCGATGATTTCAACAGAGGTGTCGGGTTGCTTGAAAAGGTCAACCTCGCCTATGACATACTGATCCTGGAGAAGCATCTGCCTCAGACAATTGAATTCGTGGACATGCATCCCGCGCAGGTATTCATCCTCGACCATATAGCGAAGCCTAAGATCGGGAAAAACATCCTTTCCCCCTGGCGCGAAAACATGATTGAGCTGGCAAGACGCCAGAATGTATACTGCAAGATTTCCGGCATGGTGACCGAGGCCGACTATCTTGGATGGACTGAAGAACAGCTGCAGCCATATTTTGACACTGTCATTGAGGCATTCGGTCCGGACCGCCTGATGTTCGGCTCCGACTGGCCGGTATGCACCGTCGCCTGCGAATATCGCAGATGGATTGAAATAACAAGGAAAAACATCTCAAGGCTGTCGGCATCCGAACAGGAGAGGATCCTCTCTGGAACAGCAATTGAAGCCTATAAACTGGATAACCGTCACATTGAAAGTAAGTCGGTTTTTAAACCGACTAATTAACCGTCGGGTTAAAACCCGACATACTTATGAGGAAAAAATATCATGAAAGCTTTTTACATCACATCGGCCGGGAACGCGGAGACCAGGAACATTCCAAGACCTGCAATCAATGACGACGAGGTACTTCTGAGAGTCCAGCTTGTCGGCTACTGCGGCTCGGATCTAAACACCTTCAGGGGCAGGAATCCGATGGCGAGCCTGCCGAGGATACCCGGCCATGAAGTCGCCGCCACGATCGAAGACGGCGGCGACAATGTGCCTGGACAGTTCAAACAGGGAATGAATGTCACGCTTTCGCCCTATACCAGCTGCGGAACCTGTCCGTCCTGCCGGAATGGAAGGACGAATGCATGCCAGTTCAACCAGACAATGGGCGTCCAGCGGGATGGAGCACTCACGGAATATATATCAGTGCCGTGGCAGAAACTGCATGCGTCTAAAAAGCTCTCCCTTAGCGAACTTGCAATAGTCGAACCCCTGACCGTCGGCTTCCATGCCGCTTCGAGGGGGAATGTATGTGGAAATGACACTGTCGCGGTACTTGGATGCGGGGCAATAGGACTCGGCGCCATTTCCGGATCCGCATGGAGAGGCGCGAAAGTCATTGCCGTTGACATCGACGACGCGAAGCTTGAAATTGCAAAAAAATCCGGGGCCTCGTTCACGATAAACACATCCAGACAGAACCTCCATGAGGAACTGCAGAAGCTCTCAAACGGGGGGCCGGATGTCATCATCGAGGCTATCGGGCTGCCGTCGACGTTCAAGGCGGCCGTCGAGGAAGTCGCCTTCTCCGGCAGGGTCGTGTATATCGGCTACGCCAAGGAACCGGTTTCATATGAGACGAAGCTTTTCGTGCAGAAGGAGCTCGATGTGCGAGGTTCGCGCAACGCCCAGCAGGAGGATTTCGCGGATGTGATAAGGATGCTTGAAGGCGGAGGATTCCCGTCCGACAGGATCATAACGCACTCGTTGCCGTTTGCAAAAGCCGGAGATGCGCTTGCGGACTGGGACAGGAATCCCGCGCTCGTTACGAAGATTCTCATTGACCTGTACAAGTGAATGGAATACAGAGTCATCCACAGGATGACGGATGAATGGATTGTTGGATTGATGGATGATTGGGCTTAAATTCAATGGGGCAAAATAATGTTTGACAAACAGCAATATTTCAAAATGATAATTTTGTATTTTACACAGCTTTGCCTTATGCATATCTTGTTAATTTGCAACAATCCATCAATCCAGTCATCCAATAATATCCAATAATCCATAGAATTACATCAGGGAGAATTAAATGCTTAAAGGAATATCGCCGCTTCTGAGTCCGGAACTCCTCGCCACCCTCTGCAGGATGGGGCACGGGGATGAGATAGTATTTGCCGACGCCCATTTTCCGGGACACAGCCTCTGCAGTAATGTCATCCGCGCCGACGGGCTGAAAATTCCGGAAATGCTGGACGCGGTGCTTCCGCTGTTCGAACTGGACAGCTATGTTGATTCACCTGTAGTAATGATGCAGGAGATGAAATGCGATAATCCCGATCCGGCTATTGGGAGTTCATATGCCAGCGTGATAAGAAAGCACGCGCCGGCAGCTCCCGGAATAGAAAGGATCGACAAGTTTGAATTCTATGGCAGGACGAAGACGGCATTCGCCGTCGTGATGACCGGCGATACTGCGAAATACGCAAATGTGCTGTTGAAAAAGGGTGTTACACCTCTTTGAGGATATACTAAAAACTGACATATGGAGAAACTATGGAATGCATTAAGGACAATCCGATCGCAGAAGGCCCTTTCACCCCTGCCTGGGAATCATTGAGGAACTACAAATGTCCGGAGTGGTTCCGCGATGCGAAGTTCGGGATATGGTCGCACTGGGGGCCGCAGAGCGTTCCGATGTACGGCGACTGGTACGCGCGCCACATGTATGTGGAGGGGCAGCCACAGTACCTGCACCACTGGCGAAACTACGGACATCCTTCAAAACATGGATGGAAGGACATGGTGAAGCTGTGGAAGGCGGAACGCTTCAATCCGGAAGGCCTTATGAAACTCTACGAGGATGCAGGAGCGAAATATTTCGTGGCGCAGGCGATGCACCATGACAATTTCGACAACTGGAACTCGAAGCATCACGCCTGGAACGCAGTAAAGACAGGCCCGAAGAAGGATATCGTCAAACTCTGGCATGACGCCGCCAGGAAACGCGGCCTGCGCTTCGGTGTCACGGAACATCTCGGGGCAAGCTATACATGGTTTGAATCTTCAAAACATTGTGACAAGACCGGACCATATGCCGGAGTCCCTTATGACGGAGCAAGCCATGATTATGATGATCTGTACCATCCGAACAGGACTGAACCCCTGTCATCGGACAAAGGATGGCAATGGTACACTGAGAACAAGGAATTCCACGAGAAATGGTTCCTCAGGATAAAGGATCTAGTGGACCAGTTCCAGCCGGATCTTCTTTATTCGGACGGCGGACTTCCATTTCTCCATGAGGTCAAATACGATCTTCCGAGCAGGCAGACGACCATAGGGGCGAACCGCCCTGATGTCGGACTGAATATCGTCGCGCATCTATACAACATCAGCGCGAAGCTGCACGATGGGAAGAACGAAGCCGTATACAACCAGAAGGACCTGCGTCCGGAAATCGCGGCCATCGGTGTATTGGACATAGAGCGCGGACAGATGAACGAAGCCAAGCCATATGTATGGCAAACCGACACATGCGTCGGCGGCTGGTTCTATGATGTCCGCCAGGTCTACAAGACGCCGCAGCATGTCATTGAAATGCTTGTGGACATAGTGAGCAAGAATGGGAACCTCCTCCTTAATTTCCCGCAGCGCCCGGACGGCACATTGGACGAGGAGAATCTCAACATCCTAAGGAAACTTGCGGATTGGACAAAAATCAATGGTGAAGGCATATACGGCACACGGCCTTGGATCACCGCAGGGGAAGGTCCGACGCAGGTGCTCTCGCAGCATAGTTCCTTCAAGGAGGATGCAGTGCCATGGACAACGTCCGATTTCAGGTTCACCCTTCGACAGGGCTCAGGGCAGGCCGGCAAGAAGAACTGCATCTATGCGTTCCAGATGAAATATCCTGAGCGCAGGGAGGCGTTCATACGCAGTCTCGGCATGGGATTCGGGAAAAAGATCACATCGGTACGCCAGCTCGGACATGACGGCGAGCTTTCCTTCAGGCAGCTTGAAGACGGACTTCTAGTCCAGCTGCCGGAAAGACAGGTCTGCGAAAACACTCCATGCCTGAAGATAACAAGCAAGTAAATTGTCATGCCGAGTCAGCGTGAAACTGCGTAGGATTTATTTCTCCACAGGTACAACTATCCCGCGCATGATCACATTCTGGCAGAGGATGAATATTATCAGGGTGGGGACTGAGGCTACTAGGAGGGAAGCGAAGATCACGCCCTGGCCGCTGTTCTGCTGGAGTTCGAAAAGGAATGGCATGATCGTCCACATGCTCCTGTCCTGGCATACAAGCAGCGCCATCATGAAGTTCCCGTATGCGCCAGTGAAGGCGCTGAGGGCTATGACCGCGAGTATTGGCTTGCTTAAGCTCATGGTTATCTGCAGGAAGATGCGAATTTCGCTGGCTCCATCGATGGAGGCGCTCTCATAAAGCTCCTGTGGCAGGGAGTCGAAGAATCCCTTGAGCAGGAATATTGCGTACCCGTTGGCGAGTCCGGGGAGGATAAGGGCGGCAAAAGTGTTCAGCAGGTTGAATTCCCTTAAAAGGAGGAAATTCGGTATCTGCGTGACAACCGGCGGGAAAGCCATTGTCAGCATGAGGAACAGGAGGACCTTGTACGTGCTTGGCGGCTTGAAGCGGCTGAGGGCGTAGGCGGCAAGGGGATTGACGACCAGGGAACAGATAATTGTGAGTGCGCAATAAATGATTGTATTTATGAGCGCGCGTCCATGCATGAACAGATAGTCGAACACGGTGAGATGGTTCCGCTTCAGGAATTCAATGCGGATCCCCCCTGTCCGCTTCTTGAAGTCGTTGAAATGATAAGCTGCCTGAGGCGGCAGGATATCATTAGGAGACTTGAAAGCCGTTCCAACACTCTCATTGAGTTTTTCCAAATCTCCATATTTGGAGATCAGCCAGTCCCTGAAGATGAAATCAATGCCGGTGATTGCAATAAGTTCCGCCGGTATCTTGAACTCATTCCCGGACTCAGGGTTCTTCCATCCCTGGAGGAACAAGCTCCAGTCGCTGGCCTGTATTCCGAATTCGGGAGGAGCCGCATCATAAGGGGGAATGTCCCCGAACCCCTCATATGCAGCGCCGTACTTCGCATTCAACGCCCCGATGCTGCCATATCGTTCTCCGAGGTAGGCCCTGTAGGCAGGTGCGATTTCAGGTGATATCCTGAGCCAGCGGGGATGTATGATGTTCCTTACGAAGAAATCCCATTCCTGCCTGTCAATAGCCGAACCTGCCGGCACGGTCCTGGAAAGCCTGGCGTCCGACCATGAAGTCCAACTGGCGCCGTGCTCCTTGTTGTACTGGGCAAGTCCGCCGGGATACTGGGATTTCAGGAACATCTCCTTGTAGAAGCCGTCAGCCGTGAAATATAGACGTTCATTCAGGGGCACGTCCATCTTGAACTTGTAGTATTCATTTTCCCACGGGGTGCTTCCGATGCTGGAATATCTCTGCATGAAATCATCGGTTGACACATAGAAATTGCTCCAGGCCTCAAACTGTGTTCCAAGCACGGCGTTCAGCTTTTTCAGATCCCCGCCGAAGCGGTCCGACGTCAGCGACTTGTATTTGCGCAGGTTTTTAGGGATCACCCCCTTGGAGACGGTGGCAGTCGTATAGCTGACGCCATAGTAGAAATGCGGAAGATTGCTTTCCAGGAGGAAGGCGCTCCATTCATCTATCAGCTTCTGGTTTATTCCCTTCGGAGACTCGACCAGCCTGAAGGCGGAAGCATCGTTCTGATAGCAGGCGCGCATCAGCGTCATGCTCTCGTTGAAGAAACCCTCCATATGTTTCTTGTATAGTTCCGAATCATTCACCAGGAAAGGAGGTATGACAACCGAGTCCGGGGTGTCCACCGCGCTCTTGGTGCTGCCTGAGACGAGCAGTAGGAAAGGGTAGACCATTGTAACAGATCCAAGAGCAAGCAGCACATACATGCTCGTCAGCAGGATGCTGGTCTTAAAGGACTTCCGGCCTATTTTTGAAATTATTGGCATAGTTTCACTTTTTCGCAGTCCTGAATTCGATTTTTGAAAGCATCTGCAGCTGATACACGGTGAATCCGATAAGCATGAATCCGAGCAGCCAGGCCATCGCAGTGGCTTCTCCGAAATTAAGGTATGTGAACGCCTTGTACCATATGTGCAGCCCTGCCACTTCCGTGTCTGCGCCTCCACCAGTGAGGGCGAGCACGGCATCCGCCGAAGAATACCAGGAATGAATGAAGACCCCGATGAAATTGATCACAATCAAGGCCTTCATCATCGGGAATACGATGAACAGGAGCTTGTCCATGGTGTTGGCCCCGTCTATGTCCGCCGCCTCGTAGTAGTCGTCAGGTATCCCCTTGAGCGCGGCAAGATAAATCAGGCAGCCCGGCCCCATGCCCGCCCAGAGCATCGGTATTATGCATGACACAAGAGCAGTGTCGGGGTCGGAAAGCCATCTTCTCGAGTCAGGCATGAAATCAAACATCCTCCCGGGCAGGTTCATGAGGATCTGGAACAAGGACTCGCCCTGATGGGCGATAATCGGCATGGCAAGGGAGACGCACGCGGACAAAAGCATCACACCTACCGCAGCGAAGCATACCGCCGCGAAATGCATTTCATTGAAGACCAATCTCCTCGCAAATGCAAGCATCAGGACAAGCAGGAGCAGGCCAACCGCAATATATGCGACCGCCGGTATGTGCAGGAACACCATGTTCAGCATGCCTTTCTCGGAAGGTTCATAGAACTGCTTCCAGAGCAGTAGCGTAACTATCCCCGAATTGATCGCCGGGAGGTAGAATATTATCCTGAAAAGGAGGCTGCCCTTCGGAATCTCCTGCAGGAATATCGCCAGGATTATAGGGGGGATGAATGTGAGGACAATCACAAGGAAGCTGTATCTGAATGAATTCCATATCGACGCCCACCAGTAGGAATCGAACAATATGTTCCCGAAATTATCGAGCCCTATCCAGGTTGACGCCCCGACGATCTTGTAGTCCATGAACGCCATCGCCGACCCCCTCACCAGCGGAACATACTGCCAGGTCAGTATGGTAAGCACCGCCGGAATCAGGATCAGATATGCCCATTTATAGCGCATGAACGCCCACGTCTTGGTATCAAGGCCGGTCTGGGCGGAAGGGCTGAACAGCTTTATTATCCTGCGGAAAATCAAGGTGAAGACAAGCACTATGGCGACCAGCAATACGGCTGCGCAGACACGGCGCTTTGTTCTTTCAGCGGCGCTTATTTCGCCGATCATGACTTCATTCGCCCTTTCCACCTGGGCTTTCAATAACCCTCCCAGCACCTGAAGCCGCTGCGCCTCGTCTTTCGGAAGCTTGCCGGCAAGATCAAGCTCCTCTGACTTCTGGATCGGAACGCTCATCATGTCATATGCGAAATTGCTGTTCTTGCCGTATGGCTCAGGCCTACCGCTTTCCATGGCGATTTCAAAGACTTCCTTCCATCCTTTCGGGGCCATCTTGATGATTTCAGGAAAACCGAACATCTCCAGATATTTCGGATTGACGAATTTCCCGAGTCCACCCTCGACCATGATCTTCGTCTTTATCTTCATGGCCTCAGTCGAATTCGTGAATTTCATGTATTCCCAGGCCGCATCGCGGACAGGCACATCCTTGATGTCGGAGAAAAGACCCATCATCGGGGAGTTGACTTCCCCTCCCCTTTTCCCGGTGGGGCCGAGAGGAAGGGGGGCCATTCCAACAAGATCCGGATTGATGGTGGAGAAAAGCTTTTCGTCAATATACCCCTCCCTCATCCCAATCTCACCCCTGTCCCATTTGACGTATGATGTTCCGGAAGCATCCTTCGAGGAATATCCGTGCCTGATGATTCCCCCCTTGTCCACCCAGGTTTCAGCCGATATCTTCAGGTAGAAATCAAGCGCGACAGCCGCTTCAGGCGAATCAAAGACGCATTTCCATTTGTCCGACTTATCATTGTACTCCATTATCTCGCCGCCGGCTGACCACAGGTAGCTGCACCAGAACCATGACTCCCGTTTTCCTCTGCCAAGCAGCAGTCCGTATATGCCGCGCGCCGGATCGGTTAATTTCTTCGCCGCCTCATACTGGTCATTCCAGGTCCACTTGTCATCGGGATAGGGAATTTTATTCTCATCGAAGAGATCCTTGCGGTAGAAAAGGACTTTCCCAAGCAGACCGCCGGCAGGCATGATCCAGACATGCTCCTGCCCGTCCGGGCCTTTCCTTTTGATCACAGGCCAGATCTTCGGATAAACCCGGAAATCAATCTCCTCCTTGGACATCTCAGAAAAATATCCATCCTCGGGCTTGTCCAGCGGGTAGAGGAAGTTGTTCCTTATGTAGTTGTCGGACTTCCGGAAATTGATGAAAAGGATGTCAGGCGACATGCCGCCGGCTATCGACAAAAGATCCGTCTCTACTCCTTCAAGGGTTATTCCTGTCGCGGGATGCATCTGGAGTTCGACCTTGTTCCAGTTGTGCACTCCGTATTTCTTAGGATTCGCAACGTATTTCGCCCTGTACTTTTCGGCGAAAAGCGCAGGGAACGCATCTATGAAGTGCCGGTAGGAGGCATAATCGGCACGACCGGCCACAGTAGTATTGCTTGATTTCGGCAGGGCGAAGGCCGTAACGTGGATTATCGTCCTGCCGTCCTCGGTGTCCTCAATGCGGCCAGCCGAGAGCTGCAACTGAAAAAGGAGCAGGAGGATTATCGAAAATCCAAATGGAAGAAAGACCCGGAATTTCATATTCGACATCCGCATTATCTTTTATTTTTTCCGAATAAACTGGCTCTTGTCTGTTTTTCAAATTCACGGATGCCGACAACTTTGCCATTCTTCCTTGATTCTTCCGCGGCAAACACCAGAAGATGTCCTTCAAGGGAATTCTGAATAGGAGTAAGCAGGATGCTTTTGTCCCGTGTTACGATCGCATCGATGAAATTGTCCATGATGGCCCGGTCCCCGCCGCCATGCGTGCCCTTGGCAACCACCTTGATCGCGCTATCCAGCCGCGGCTCAAACCTGTAGGTCTTTATATCCCCGCTGATCCCGTCGTAATCAATCTCTCCGTTGGTCATGCTGATCTTGGTCATGCGCCTCCCGATGCCGTTATGCCCGCACATCGTGAACGAGGCATGGACATCGCCTTCAAACTCTATCTGGACAGTCTGGTTGTCGACCACATTGTTGTCCGTCTGGAATACGCATTTCCCAAACCTGTTCTTCTTCATCAGTTCAAGGAGATGTTCCTTGTCTTCAACAACTCCCATCTGGCGGATGTACGCCGGATCCGTATCGTGATCGAAATAAATTTTCATCACATGATATGGGCACGACTGATAATGCGGACATCCGTCAAGGCAGAACTTCGGCGCGCCCTTCGGGCAGTTCTCCTTCCGGAAATATTTCAATGAGCCGAAGGATGCCACCTTTACGGCCTTGCCCAGGAGATAGGTCAGCATATCCATGTCGTGGCATGATTTCGCCAGCAGCATCGGGGTCAGGCTGTCATTGTTGAAGAAGCCCCTGACGAATGAATGCGCCATATGGTGCCAGCTCAGGTTCTCGCTATGCTGGACACAGACAATGTCGCCGTAGTCACCGGAATCGATCAGGCTTTTGATGGTCCTGTATATCGGGGAAAGGCGCATCTGGTGGCAGACAATCAGTATTTTCCCGTAGTTCTTTGTCGCATCATAAAGTTTTATCAGCTCTTCCTTGTTTGTGCAGAGCGGCTTTTCAACCAGTATATCCCAGCCCTGCTCCATTGATTTCATTATTGGTTCAATGCGCTGATCTTCCAGTGTGGCGATAATGACTCCTTCTATCCCTTTTGGAGGAGCGGCAAAGAAAGCGGAAATCGAATCAAAGCATTTAGATTCCGGAATATTGTGTCTTGCCGCAAACGCTTTTCGCTTGGCGGCATCTGGCTCGACAACCGTGATGAATTTTGTGCGGTGGGGCATTTCCAACGCATATTGCCCGAAGATTCCCGCACCCCTGTTCCCGGCACCAATCAACGCAAGACTAACAGCTTTTATCATAAATCCCCGCCTTGTAGTTTATAATATTGAATTCCGAAATGCTTATCGAACCTGCAGTCATACTACACCGGAAAAACTTCGCCTGCAATATGGCTTCATTGTTAAAAGCTCCGAAAGAATTGTAAAATCTTACTACCCGTCATACCTGCACCACATTTTCATCAGGCAAATAATATTAATTGGCAATGCAAATGACCTACTTCATGTTTTTCCGGAAAAACAATACTGACTTGTTGCCTCCCCAGGAATGTTCGCCGGCAAAAAGATCAAGCTCCAGATTTCCTGAGGCTCCGGCTGCATAATAGATTTTCTCAACCTGCCTGAAGCATTTCATCGCGCCGTCAATGTTGAAACAGGTGTCCTGCGTTCCTATATCCACCAGCAATGGTCTTGGCGCCAGAAGGCCTTGAAGGTCGGAAAGGTCGACAAGCCTGTAAAGGCCTGGCGCCACCTGCATCCCGCAGTAGTTGTAATCCCTGAACCCGAAAATCTCCCACAGATCGCTGTAACAGATTATTTCCATGGCCTTGAATCGGTTGTCGCAGAGCCCCATCCATAGGGCCATCGTCCCACCTCCGCTCAAACCCATGACCCCAAGCCTGTCCTTGTCTACAAAATCTAAAGTACTGGCGAAGTCAGTTGCCGCCATTCCATGTGTGATATTTATTGAGAGCGATGTCATTCCCAGCATTGTCGCGTTAAGATAATAAAGATTGCACCAGTCCCGACCGGCATTCACAGCACTGGAGTGCGGCTTGTTCGAATCGTTTCTTTCACCAAATCCTATCCAGTCGATTGCGAATGTCGCAAATCCCGCCTTCGCCATCTGATGCCCGTAGCTGTAGTTGTGCGCACTTATGGCATCCCGCAGTTCTGGAGAGGAGTCGTTCCCCATGACTGGCTCCTTTCCAAACTTTCCGTGACCATGGCAGCATAGGATCGCCGGCACCTTCCTTCCTTTTACGGTCTTTTTGGGCCTGTTGACAAGAAAGGCCGCTGAAATATGCGGACCGACATCGATCAGCCAGCGCTGCTTGATCAGTCCGTCATGCTCCCATTCGCACTGCAGTTCAGGATTCAACGGTACTCTTTCCGGCCAGTCACCGAGAGTCTTGACCACCTCAGGCAAAGTACTCTTCCTCCATTCATTAAAATATCCTATTGTCCTACCGTCAAACCTCATCAGAGGCTTATGCTCAAGGGCGATCCTGTAGAACATCTCCTTCGGACTCAGATTTCTATTATTTCTCATTAGCTATTTTCCTTTCCCGCATCCGCATGATTCCCTGATTAACAGTTCCGGGACAAGCAGGCAGTTTTTTGATTTGACTGATTTATCTTTTGATTTTATCTTTTTAACCAGAGTGGCAACTGCGATATCGGCAATTTTTTCCACCGGCTGACGGACAGTTGTAAGAGATGGCCTGAGGAATTCCCCATATCCAAGCCCGTCAAAACCAATTACCGCCACATCATCGGGAATCCTGATTCCCATATCAATGAAACTCCTCATGATAAATGCGGCAAGGTAATCATTGCTCGCAAAGAACGCGGTCACTCCTGATTTCTTATGGAGCTGCAAAGTCCTGCTGAGAAGCTTTTCCATATCAGGCTCGTCAACCAGGAAGTGCCTCTTGTTGAATTTTAATCCGGTGGCAGCATCAAGAAAACCCTTGTATTTCCCCGCACTTCCATAAAGTTCAGTGGTTATAAAGGCAATCTTATCATGTCCGTGGCATTCAATGAGATGACGCGCAACCATTTGTCCGCCCTTGCGCCTGTCGACGGCAACGACATTTTCCCCTTCAGAAAAGCTGATGAATACATGCGGAATCCTGGAAAGGTAACCGCTTTTGGGAAGGTCTTCATTAAAGTTATAATAGATCACCCCTTCAACATTCCATGAGATGAACTCCTTCAGGATGTTTTCCTCCCGTCCGGGATCTCCTCCGGAGTCGCAGAGCATCACCCTGAATCCTTTTTGCCAGAGCTTGCTTGAAATCAGGCTGACAAGCTCGTTGTGGATCTCCACGTCGGTTATGGCATCTATTATTCCAATGACGCCTGAGGGCATTCCACGGAGCGAACGGGCAATCTGATTAGGTATGTATCCGAGCTTTGCGACGGCATCCAGAATGTTTTTCCTGGTTGCATCTGAAGCGTAGCAGTGCTTGCGACCGTTCAATACTGCGGAAACCGTCTGCTGGGACACCCCCGCCGCCTTCGCTATGTCTGACATCGTCACCATAAAATGCCTTTCTTAAAACAGCGTCCTATATAGTACGTACTATATTATATGGCCGGGCAGAGCCTCAGTCAAGCCGTTCCTTTAAGAATATTAGAATTATTTTTGAGGGAAGGTAACGCGTCAGTTTTACCGTGGTCGGTCCCAGGACTTCTTCCCGAGCCACGAGGGAAAAGTACGGAACTGACCACGCGTTTTTGTAAAGACTGACGCATTACGAGGGAAGGTTTCCGGAAACTGTTTTTGCATACGGGGGCTTGACTAAACCTGCATTGAAAATAGTGTACTGGGTGCAAAAAGCGGAATCCATAAGAACTTATTGCCCTTTGGGCTGCGGATCTTTTTGGCTCAAAGAAGAATGTTCCTCAGTCGGCGAATCGCTTTGGATACGCCTTCCGCCTTCGCTGGGATGCTATGGCGGGACAGGCTGTCAGAAATTCTCTTTGAGCTTTCAAAAATCTTCCGCAACGCGCCAAATGTGAATTTATAGAGGTTCCCATAAGCCGGAAAAGGCTGCGATTTTACAAGCATAGGCAGCCCCTTCCTTGAAGGCGCTTGTCATTTCCCCTTCAGCAGCTGCTTTATGACAGGTACTAGCTCGGAAGCCCAGACCTCGTAGCCCTCGTTCGTCAGATGCAAACCGTCCGTGTAAAGGCTCTTGTTCAGACTTCCGTCGGCATTCAGGAACTTCTTCGACATGTCCAGCACCTTGACATTGGGAAACTCCTTCTCAAAGGCAGACGCCTTGGAATTGGCCTTGAATATCTCCGCCTCGTTCTTCTTCGATTTTGGGATTATCCTTGGAAGCACGGGAATGAAGACTATTTTCACCTTTGGGAATTTTTCGTTTATCTTGGTGATTATCTTTTTCTGGGCCTCGGCCAGGTCATCTCCCTTGTCTCCGTTGTTGACCCCTATCATCACCACCGCCACCTTCGGTTCTATCTTGTCCCAGTTTCCATTCTCAAGGCGCCATAATACATTCTGCGTCTTATCGGAACTGCATCCGAAATTGGCGGGCTTCAGAGGTTTGAGTTTCTTGTCCCATATGGACGCCCAGTTCGCCTGGGCGGTGATGGAATCCCCTATAAAAATCACGTCCGGCCTTATCTTGCGTGCGTTGTCGAGCTGTACAATATGCCTCTGCTCATACTTGACCTTGTCGCCGTTCTGGACAGGTGTCGTAAGATCAGGCGCACCTATCAGGGAAGAGACGCACAGCAGAGCTGTCAGAACTGTTGATGTTGCTTTCATAGTTCAATCCTCGGGTGGAATAAGTTATATGTTGTTTGACATCTGTTTCATGCAATGTTGCATGTTTCATCGCGAGAACAGTCACAGCCCGTTTCAGGGCTGCTCCTGTCCATCGCTCTTTGCCGTTTATCCATAATTTACTTTTGCTCGCCATATGTCAATTTTTAGAGGTTCCCTTATTCATGAAACTGGATGGCCTTGCCGAACTTCCCCTTGATCGTCTTATACGGTCCGACGAACAATCCCTTGTCGGGCACCTTCGTGTCATTTTTAAACTCCTCCTGATGTATCTTTTTCATGGACGTCAGAGTCGATGCATCGAAAAGAAAGAGAGTAGAATCGTCCTTGGACAGTCCATTTTTCATGCTGGCCTCCATCTCCTCGTCGGTCCTGGCTTTTTTTGAAATCCTCAGGCTCTCTACGGCCCCCATGGCCGAACTTACGCTTCCAATGGATATCAGATGGTCCTTCAGGGTCTTCGGTATTTGAGTGGTTGCCGACTTATCAAACGCCGTCTCCTTCTTTTTCCCATTGACATATATGAAGACATCATACCCGGCTCCTGTCTTTTTCCAGGAGATCGCGGTGAAATACCATTCATTCTCCTTCCAGCTGAAATCTTCAAGATCGTAACGCATCGCCTTGAGGGTCGACTCTCCCGCATCATAATTGAAAAGGCTGCAGTTGTAAGCCAGATAATTTACCATTCTCCTGTTTTGAAATGTCGCAAGCCTCATCCTGGCGTCAGTTCCCGCATAGTTGTCGGAGTTATCTTTACCCTTGTCATTTCCAACCTTCTCGCAGAAATTAAAGAATATCATGGGAATTATGTTTGATTTGTCCTGAATCACCGTGGTACCAGCTGAATAATCGAGGGAGACCCAGGCTTCAACGGTTCCTTCATCCAGGCTAATCCTGCCTTCCGCAGGAAAGACGGCTTGTCCGTAGAGTTTACCTTGTTCCTTTTTCTTACCGCCATCCTTCTTATTCTTGTCGACGTCCGCGGCGGTTCCCGTCAGGCAGAGAATAAAAGCGGCTGTAAAAATACAAGCTGCAATAAATCTGTTATCCATGATCTGGTTTGTAATTCTCATAAAAGGCACCTCTCATTTCAATTAAGTAAATATTTTGACACTATCCGTTGGCATACCGCCACTTTTCTTTCGCCTGAAGGCTCAAGTCAGCCCGGTCCTTCCGCATTAGCCAAAGCTCGGCCACCGCACAACCATATCCTTCATTCCCTTTGTTTTCGGATTTCCAGGCAAGCTGTAAATCTCCGGTATGCGTAGCTGCCGCAGGAATGTCAAATGTCAATGGTTCCATCGGATCCGGTTTCAGAATATAGTCATGGATTTGACATGTCTCATTGGCGACAAGGCACAGACGCCCCTTATACTCCGCCTGTGAATAGACAATACGGATCTCATACTCTGCGAGAGGATCAAGATTGTCGTAATGAACACGGAGTGGCGCACCATTGAGAGATAAAACACAAGTCATCCAACTGGTGCGGCAGACCAGAGGTTCCTGCGTCAAATAAAGACAACCGACCAGAGAGGAATGCACAAATGCGGGATCTACTGTCGCTCCCCTACCACGTTCCAGTCGCGGGGTAACCGGCAACGCGCCCAGGTTGTCATAGAATCCGCCTGGCCCCGGATTGGTCCAATTGAGAATTTCCGCAAGTTGAGCAAGCCGGTCAGAATCCTTGGGCAGAAGGCGAATGGCCGCGAATCTGGACTTGAGCCACAAGCGATTATTAAGCGGCCAATCGAGGGAATCGAGATGGGCACCACGGCCAACATGCTGGGCATGGTATAGGGAAACACTGAGTTTGTGGTGGATTGTCTGATAAAGAGCTTCGGCCAGTTGGAAGATGCGTGTCCGCCAGGCGCGGCCTACTGGAGCGGTAACGGCCCGGTCAAGTATCTTTTCCGCCTCATCCATCGCGGTGCATGCACCTTTGAACTCCGCCTCGCGCAAGGCATCAAGCGCCTGCTCCTCCAGCGATGTTTCATGGATCAGGCGGAGGCGCGTATAGGCGTCGCAATACGCGCGGAAGATCGGCTGCTGGAAGCGCCAGTTCTTCAACAGGTGCGGATCGGCCGCCTGCTCCATTTCCTGGAACGACTGCAACGTGGAATAAACTCCTTCGTTGGTTAGGAGCGCACCCTGCCAGTTGCGTTCAAGCGCCAGCAAGCCCTGGGCAAACGGGTCGGTCAGTTTCTCATCAATAAAAAATCTGGCGTAGTCCCGTAGCACTTCGATCACTGAAGCCTGCGGATCCCAGGAAAGGGCGGACCAAACGGCCTTGTTCACATCATCGTGGCAGCCTTCGGAATAGCAGATGGCTCCGATTGTGTGCGGCTGGAGCCTCCACAGGATGTTCGCCATGCCCTCGGGTCGCGGACATGTGGGTTCGCGCCCCTGGGTAAGCGCAAATGCCAGATCCCAGTCCGGAACCGGATACTGGCAGTGCCGTGTGTGAGTGATGTCCGGATAATAACGGATGGGATAACGCGATGGAACCTTGTCCCTGAAATCGGCCAGGTCTAAATGTACCTGGGGGCCAAAAACCACCCCTGTCAGCCAGTCTGGCTGAGAGCTGAGAAAACCGAAAAACGCATCCATCTCCTCGCTTTTGAACCCTTGGGGGGAAAGCCATAGTGTCGCCTGCGGATAAAGGCGCCGCGCATTGGCGATTTGCTTTTCCAGCAAGGGGATCAGGAGATTGAGCGGCGTCTTGCCCGGATCACCGCCTGGCACAAAAATGGCATTCACCCGGCAAAGCCTGGAAAGGACATCCTCCCACTCACGCAGGGCGGAATCCACCTCCGTGGTTTTGGAATAGTCGCCCAATTGAGGATACCATACCCATACATCCAACCCGTAGCTGTCAATTACTTCCGCCATTTTGACCATCATCTCCATCCGAGAGAGTGGAAAATGCGGACTGTCGGCAACTCCGCCTGTATTTGGAGGAAGCAGCTCAATCGCGTTGGCGCCCCATAGCGCCAGTTCCCGGATATAGCGCTCCCACTGCGGCAGATCCCAGCCGGTATAGCTGTTGGGAAGCGGACGATACCCCAATTGATGTCCCCGGAGCGGCCAATGGGGAGATGTCGTAACGGAAAAAGGGAGTGGAAGCGCCATTGATTGACGGGAAATAACCAGCGAGCGCAACAAGCGGCCGACGGCATACAGGACACCCCGTGCATCCTGACCGGCCAGGACCACTCGGGATGTTGCCGCATCGGCATGGATTGTGAATCCTTCCGCCGGCAAATCCTGATCCAGCCCCTGCATTCCATTTAACATTTCTGGAAATTGCAATTTGAGGGCGGCCCGTTGTCCAACCAGAATCGCAGGCGTCCCGGCAGGCGGCAAGACTTTCTCCACGGCCAGGCGCCGATGCGTGCGCAACTCGATTTCCTCAACGAGCGCAGCCACGGCACGGGTTTCGGATGCGGTAATCTGATCCGGAATCACGATTATGGCATTCTCAAGCGGAAGTAAATTTGTATCAGGCGACATATAATTGATCCTCGTTTAAAACAGCTCCGATGTTTTTTCCGCCAATCATTCCATGTTTTTCCCAGATGCCTTGGCCAGAAGCTTAGGAGCTGGAGGGATATCCGCCTCCCATTGCTTCAGCGCCTCACGTAGCCCTGCCGCAACAGCCGGCTCTTCGGACAGCCTGTCCTTCGTCTCCCCCATGTCGGCATTCAAATCGTACAAATGTTCGCCATCGGCATCGACCAGCAGTTTCCATTTTCCGCGTCGGGCCGCCTTCAGTTTGCCCATCCGCCAGAATATTGTCCTCTCCGGAAATGGATCTCCCTTGACAATGCGCGGCCAGAAGCTGGCTCCATCAAACGAAGTTTCGTTTGGCTTCGGCAGCTTGCATGCTTCAAGAACAGTGGGAAAAATATCCATCAGCATAAGGGGAGCATCCTCCGTCTTCCCAGGCTTAAGAACCCCGGGCCAGCAGGCGATGGCGGGAATGCGCTGTCCGCCTTCGAGGAAAGATCCTTTTGCACCTCTGCATGGAGCATTATCCGCCACCAGGTGATGTCCGCCATGATCAGTAGTGAATATGAAAAGAGTCCGATCCTCAATACCCAGATCCCTGATTCTGTCCAGGATCCTCCCGACATTTTTGTCCATGGCCTCCACCATCTCGCGGTATGTCTCTTTTGGATTCGCGCTTTGTCCATACTTGTGTTCCGCCGAATCATTGTTTACCCCCTGTTTGAACAATGGTTCGTCATTCGGCCCCTGGAAGGGGAAATGAACGAGGAAATCGGCCACGTGCATGCAGAATGGCTTATCGCGGTGCGTCTGCATGAATTCAATGGCGTGGTCTGCGATGAGGTCTGAGACGTATCCTTTTTCCTCAATGGGCTTCTCGCCATTCCACAAGTTTGGTTTGCCCCAGCGGGTAACATGGGAATGATGATCCATTCCTCCGCACAGGCCGTAGAACTCGTCAAATCCCGATTTCAAAGGCGAGTTCTCAGGCAGATATCCGGTATGGTGGTCCCCGAAGAAGCCGGGGGCGTATCCATTCTTCTTAAATGCGTGCCCGAGGGTATAGGCATCATTCGACATCGCAGGATAATCCCTGGTATGGTGGTTAAGTACGTATTCAAGGCCTACCCGCTGCTGGTAGCGGCCTGTCAGAAGTGCCGCCCTCGACGGGCTGCACATGGAGCCATTTGAGTGGAAATCGGTAAACCGGATACCTTTGGCGGCCAGCCGGTCAATATTCGGGGTACGGTGCGATGGATTTCCGTAGCACCCCAAATCTCCGTACCCGAGGTCGGATGCCAGGAAAACAACAATGTTCGGTTGCCGTATCATTATAAGATCCTTTCTTTATGAAAATCTATTTTTAGATTTTTCACTGATGAAACCATTTATTAACTGCGCAAGCCGCTCCGGTGCTTCGACAAGCAAATTATGGGAGGCTTTTGGTATCCATTCAACGATGATATTCTTGCGATCGGGGATGCGCATCAATTCGCGAGACGGACTGGGGTGCCCTCGGTCACCCCAAATTTCAAGCACTGGAATATCCGAGGCAGACAGTATTTCCCATCCATCCCATTTTGTCCACATCATGCCATATTCGGCACGATGTTGCGGATCCCAGCGATCTAACAGTTTGTGGCGAATCTGCTGGAGCAACTCCATTTGGGAATTGTCGAGGGTGCTTGAAGTATCTCCTTTAAACGCTTCACTTTTTACAGTCCAGTTCGTCCAGCCTTCGATGGAAACAACCCCTAGGATTCGTTCC
Source organism: Lentisphaerae bacterium GWF2_50_93 (assembly GCA_001804815.1). GTDB lineage: Bacteria > Verrucomicrobiota > Lentisphaeria > Victivallales > GWF2-50-93 > GWF2-50-93. The sequence continues at coordinate 257,748 of MHBI01000099.1, read as the reverse complement.
GGCCCAAATCGCATCAGGTCGATGGCAATCATGCCGCCCAGACTGTGCCCACCTACGAAGAACTGCCCAAGTCTCAGCTTCTCCGTAAGGCTGAGGATGTCTTCGCTGAATTGCGGTATTGAGGGTCGCTGAGGCGGCGGCCAGTTTTCATCTTGACCGGCTAGAGCAACGCAGACAAGGTTCATATCAGGATCAAGCGCTTCAATGAGTCGATCCCGCGTCAGCGCATTACCCCAGGTTTCAGGAATGAGTATGAAGGTCGGACCACTTCCGTTTCGCACCTCTGCCTGAATGCAATTACCACTCGGTGCCGTAACACACTCATATGACCATTGTTGCATAGCAAATACGCCTCGTTAACGTTCAATATTTAATTCTATCACCTTATGTCATTGATCTAAAAATAATGATCCGCTTTAATCCCGAAGGCGCGATGTCCAACTTTTCCAATCAGCGATAATCTTGTCGTATCCTGGATCGGACTGCCATGTGTCGATTCGGCCTTCCGTGTCAAGCCATTTAATTGTGCGCCTCATCCCTTCCACGAAGGAAATCCGGCTGCAGAAACCGAGTTCATTCCGGGCAGCAGCCATGTCATAAACGCCGGGGAATTGGAGGCTCCTCTTGCACTGTGCGGCCCGTTCTGGGGCAAGAACGGTGAGTTGTTCCGTAGGAATATGGACAATTTCAGGCAGTTCCCCCGCGATGCTTTCGGCAATCCTGGCATGATACTGATCCCAGGTCATCCACTCTGTACCAGTTGCATTGTATGTACGGCCCATAGCAGACGTCTTGCCGGTAACGGTGGTAAACACCTGCGCCACGTCCTCCGCATGCAAGGCCGACCAGAGGCTGTTTCCGTCACCATGGACAACGACAGGAAGTTTATGCCTGATCCGGTCGATGAAACTCGTGGCATTGCCCAGGCTGTGCAGGACTACGCCTCCTTCTCCATAGACGTGTCCGGGGCGGATAAACGTTGCACGATAGCTGCCCCCCTTCTCGGCTTGACGGTGGATCCTTTCGCATTCCGCTTTGTCGATTCCGTTTTTGAATGCCGCACCCAGCCGGTGGTCTTCCCGCACAGGATAGTGGTCCGCAGGCTTCGGATATACGTTGGTCGTACTGCAGAAAACCAGCTGGGCCGTCCGCCCTTTGAACACCCGCGCAAGTGACGAAGCATCAGCCGGCTCGGAACAGATCATGTCGATGACACAATCCCATGAACCAGACTCCCGTAACAGGCTCTCAAAAGCTGGACGATCTGTCCGGTCTCCGGTCAAAACACAAAATTCCCCCTTGAGACGGATCGGAGTCCTTCCGCGATTGAGCAGAGTCACATCATCACCGCGATCCATCAATTGCTGGGCAATCGAGGTACTGATGAGACCTGTACCGCCAATAATCAGAATTTTCATATTGCCCCTCATAATACTATCCTTAATTTTCATGTTTTATTTGCATATTTGTTTCGGATTTCGACCGGGTCCCTCGTAGCCCCTTGGGCGAAGTGGGATATTCGGACTCGTCCGACAAGTCGGATTTCGAATTTGGTTTCGGGCAGATCCGCGAAACTTCAACCTGCGTGGACTAGCATCCTGTCCGAAAAGGCATTCTATATTGCGCTGATATGGAAAAAGGTTGACGACCTTCAGTTTGGTTAGTTTTCCGTGACGAACCTCCGCCGAAACCCGGAGACCTTCGCCGGCGTAGATGTCCTTGAATTTCACATCGCGCCATGCCTTGTGCGACCCGCCGAGGATACGCAGTGTATTGCCTGTTGCATTCGCGAGCATTCCGTTCACGGCCCAGACCATGCCCGCATGGGCGCTGATAAACCAGTTGTTAAAGAGTTCGCCATGATAGAACACGCGTTCCGGCAGGCCTCCGAAATAGTTAACGCTTTTGCCGGCATTGGCAAGCAGATGGTGGGCAAGCGGATCCCCGACACGCGAAAAAATACGCGCCGCCCAGTAGTTGCCCCACGGAAAAGACTTCTCAGCGTAGCGCGTAACTCCATGAAAATTGTACAAGTCCATCTCAGGGTCGTAATTCTCCATCATCTTCGCAAGCGTCGCCTTGAGCGCCGGATGTTCGGGAAACAAATCGAATATCAGCGAGCCCCAGTGTGGCAAGCGTCCGCCTTGGAAGGACTGCATGATCCCTTTTTCATCCATATTGCGATCCAGTCCGGTGCGAAGCTTTGTGATTATCTCTTCGAGTTTTGCGATGGCCGGTCTACGGTTAAGCGTCCTCACCGCATCTGCATAGTCTTCAAGCGCCTTCAGCGTAACCGCACAGGTCCATGTGTCATTGGTCTTCTCGTTGGTGACGGATTCGTCTACGCCCTCGCAGCGGCTTATGATCGCAAAATCGCCGCAGTCCTCGATGAAACGGTCGGTTACAAAAAGCAGGAATTCCTCCATCACTCCGATGTTCCGCCTAAGAAATTTCACGTCGTTGGTGTGGCGGTAATACGAATATATGATATGCACCCACCAGGCGTTATTATGGATCTGTGTCACCAGATGCTGGTATTTAGTGAATTTGCGGTTCTCCGCTGTCCACTCGAGTCGCGCGCCGCTAGCTCCGAACTGACCTGCCAGTTTCCGCGCTTCAGGCATATAGGTGTGCAGATGCTCTAGAATGCGTCCTGCTTCTTCCAAATTGCCACAATCTAAGAGGGCCTTAACTACGAAGCCTGCGTCCCAGAACATGATGCCCTGCCAGAGGTATGGCAGCGATCCCATGGGAAGGAATCCGGAGGGATGGAGATTGGCTCGGAGCATGTAGCGGCCAACGTCATAAAGAAACGATACGGACGGATCTGGAATTTCGGCATAGCTGGTGGCGAAATAGGCTCGCCATTCCTTGTGGTGTCGTCTTTTAATGCGTTCGTAGCCCAGGGTACGGCACTCGTCGATAGCGGCATCCATCGCGTCCCGGTAATTCCTGGCATCCTCGTTGTCGAGGACCGCGAGATACCGCGTGAACGACTCCCCTTTGTACATCGGGCGCGTCCGGAGAGAGCCATACACGAAGACGTCCTTCTTCCTGTCGGTAGCCGTTCCAGACGCGCTATCGCAGTCGAACCATGACCGCGCCCCCCCCCGGAACTTCTCGAAGACAAAATCGTAACTCATCATCGACCGTTCCGGAGAAACCTTCAACGAAGCCCGATCCATCTTGACTGTGCGTTCGTAGAGATGGAGGTATGCCTCGGACGGTGAATTGAGGTAGAAGGCGATCGCGGTACCGGAGTCGGGGGTTTCCAGGAATTCATAATGCTCCACCAGCACATGTTCCCTTGTGAGAAAGGTCGTGACCTTGACCTTCATCCACTGTTCAGTCTCGTTGTCCTTCTGCCCGTAAAAGGTTGTCAGCGTGGCATTGCGCGGATCAAAAAACTGCCTTGAGTCGCGGGGGACTGCGTTGTCGCCATTAAGCATTGGCGCCGAGGCGAACTCCAGCAGCGGAAACATGATCCCATACGCCAATTTCTGGTTCGTATGCGTCCGCCGGTCAGACTTGTACCATCCTGGTGAGCGTTGCACGGAAAGAGGTGCGCCATAGTCGCACTGCTCGAACCAAGCATCGCCCGAACCAAGGAGGTTGATCATCATTGCATCGACCCCGTTCGCGAGGTAAAGCGGGAAATACGTTTTGCCAGGGAAGCGACTTCCCCATGCTGCACATTCTATATCCTTGTTGCAGTCATTCATTCTTTTATCGCATCCTTTGGCGGATTCGCGAGCAGGAATACACGGTCATAGGTTCCTGCATGATCGAAGGACTTGAAGATACGGAAGGCGATAGTGTTCTTCTGTCCCGGCTTGACATATGGTGTGACGTAAAACTCCCGATGATGGTAGTAGTTGTTCCAGAAATAGGCCGGGCCGCGCCAGATTTCATCCTTGTACTTCCCGTTGTCGAAAACAACTGGCTGACCATTGATCCAGATGCGCATGGCGCGCGCGATCAGGCTGGGGAAGTAAAGGACAACTTTCTCCGCGCCCTTGAATGATTCAGGCACTTCAACTTCTGTCCGATAGAAGAACGCAGCCACTTCCCGGTCTGTCTTGTATTTGACATCCGGAACCACGGTGCTGTCCCAGTCTTCAAGTCCGGCAACTGACACTTCCGGTTTATGCCAGCCTTTTGTAAAGGCCAGGTTATCGGTATCAAGTGCGACTTTCATCGTTCTCGGCAAAACCACATTTGCCTTCGATCCTTTGATTTTCTTATCCCAGCTCATATACTTGAGGAGCCAGCCGCCAGGGGTATACGGCTGCCTGGTCTTCTTGTCAATGCGGGTCGGGTTGACATAATGCGAATAGATTTTATTGAGGTTCCCTCCGATTTCAAAGGCTGGCTCCATCTTCTTTGCGGCTTCCGCAAAGTCACCGGTTTCCCTGGCATAGTCAATTCCATCGCACCAGGCATCCATGCCTTTCTGGAAATCACACACCGCCTGAAAATGGCGTTTTTCCCTTTCGCCCTCAATAAGAGTTTCAGCTTTTTTCAGCGCTTCGCGGGCCTTGCTTCGCGTATCGGCATCGATCGTCAGATGATTACCCCATATTTCATTCCCACAGATATCTGGAACAACATCCATGCGTTTTTCAAAGACATTGTAGTAGTCGTGCATCGCCGTGGTGGCTTTTCTGCCAAACCGCAATTGGCAGTACTCCTCAACCAATTTGTTGTAATCTTGATTTATGTCCCAGTATAGTCGGATCGCGACCCAGGCAGTCAATCCCATTGCCCCGGAATCGTCGAACCCCTGCGTGGTATGGCCGTCCAGTCCAAGCTTGTGGAACCATGGATAGTTCTTACCGATAATACCCCACTGCGGCGACATTATGAAATTGCACCACTGGAACCCAATTGGCAGATAATCATAATAATAAGATTCGGCTCCTGCTGTCTCCGCCTGCGCCATCCAGGATTCGAACCATGTTTTGTATGCACGGTTGGTCTTGCAATTTTCATCCCTCACGTGGTGAAGAGGGCAGATCCCGAGAGGGGCGAACACCAGCGCCATGGAAGGATGCACAGTTTCGATGCGTGGCGGAGTCATATTGTTTGCATACACCAGGACACCGAATTTACGGTCGGGATGTTCCTGGATGACGTTTTCTATGTAGCGGCGGTGGAAAAACCAGAGACGGTCTGTTGAGGATAAAGCTCCCATCGTCCAGTCATATTCATTGCTGTCAAGACTCCTGGTTTCCGCACGGTCATCAAGCACAAGACCGTCAGCGGCCGATATGGAAACATAGCCCTGAAGCGGATTCTTATAAAAATAATCACGGTAGTATTCGTTGCACAAATCCCAGACCTTTGGGTTGGACATATTGGCAATCTCCATGTTTGGCTTCCCTCCTACCATGGTGTAATACTCGTCAGGCAGCTGAACGACTTCCTTCATCACCGTCACCTTCTCTGCAGGTTGTCCGTTTTCAAAGCGCAGAACCTGTCCCTTCTCGTCCCTCTTCCACTCGGAAACTTCTTTGCGGCCCTTGATTTGGAGATCGGGATTTTTCGCTCCATAATCCAATGGCTTCTGGGAAGCGTGCTCCTGCCGCACCTTTGGATCTCCAAGCGCATGGACATAGTTTCCCTTGTTGCGCAATGTCCAGCGCGGATAGTCGGCCCCAGCTCCGTTTGTACACCACCAGAAGCGTTCGCGGTGCGACGGATTTCCTATTTTATCTACGGATACCACAATATTTTTCGTCTCCGGTATTATTTCACCAAAGGCTCCGGGCATTACCCAGCGGCATCCCAGAGTTTCAAGCAGTTCATAGACCGCATAAAGCGTTCCGCGGGCGCGGCATCCTGAGAGGATAAGCCGGTCGCCATTGGTTCTGATTAGGAATCCATCGGGTGAAAGCACTGCAAGTTCTTTTTCAAGCCCTTCACCTTTTGCAAGTTCAGAACCCAGTAAAATCAATTTTCCTGAAGGCAGAGCTTCCCCTTTTTCGAGGCGTTTCACAGGAAGGTCGGCTCCTGATATTTTCTTGATGAAAGCAATCAGCTCCTCCGAAGCCAGCTTTTCCTCATCACCGACCCTGGCCGCCTCCTTCTTCATAGCGTGAGGGAGATTTTTCTTCACAAGTTCAAGATTCTCAGGGGACGCTTTCGGGAAACTTCTGCGGGCAAAAGCATCAATGTCCTCAGGAGCGGCCTTCACATAACGGTCAAACTCCGTTTCCTTTGGAAAGACTATCGTTGCCAATGGCACTCCGTCCTTTACCATCTCAAAACTCTTGTTTCCCTTGGACATGGCAGTTTCTCCCTTCACAATGGAATCCGCACCTGAGGATTCCAGACTAAGAATACCCATCAGCAACGCAACTGACAAAAAGCTCTTTTTCATTCCTGCTTCCTTTATAGTTCAGTGTTTATAATTTGATTTTCAAGAACATTTCAGAAACGGTTATCTGACACCAAGCACAGCCCCATTTTTTTCAATTTTTCTTCTCACGAGCTGGGCATCAACCTTTCGTGGATCGCTGTTCAACTTGACTGCCATTCCTGCTAGCATGCCGGCGGCCTGCCCCATCATTGCACATGTAGGCATAATCCGGGCCGACGACAAGGCCAGCTGGTCGGCGGAAAAACAGCGTCCTGCCATGAGCAGATTGGAACTGTCGCGGGCAATCACAGAACGCATGGGAATCTGGTAAGGTGGCACATGTGCTTCTTCATCGTTGACCATTGCGACGCGTTTCTCAATATCAGGAGACATGCAGTCAAGCAAATAGCACCCACGCGCAATTGCGTCATCAAACTCCCTGCCTTTTTTCACATCATCAACCGTCAGGACATAGTCCCCGACGATGCGTCGTCCCTCCCTGATCCCGATGCGTGGCGAACAGTGGTCAAACAGCCATGGCTGTTTTTTTACCCGCTGGTAATAGTCCAGCACCTCGAACATCCTGCGGCGGGCGAGGATCTCCAGGGCTGTCATGCTTTCCGTATCCGTAACATCGAATCCAATCACCTTGATCTTGAGTGCATTTCCGCCGGGCCCGTTCGGCCAGACGCTTGTCATCGGCAGATCTTCGGCCTTTACGACCGGCTTGAACCAGCCTTTTGGCAATTGCGGTGTTGACCCACCACTGACCTTCCTCACAAAACACATCATGGACGGCGGCAGCGTCACTCCATCCTTGTCACGCCCTTTCATTGTGGAAAAACCGGCGGTATGGGCAACCATGGCTTCACCAGTGCAATCAATAAAAACCTGCGCCCGCAAAGCTTCAGGGCCGGAGGGACCGCATACCATTACTTCCGTGATCCGGTCCTTCTTCGTCCGAACATCAACCAGCTGGGTATGCAGCAGCAGCTTGACGCCATGACGAAGCAGGAGTTCCTGCAGGATGACGGCCAGGATCTCATGGTCGAAGATTCTTTCCTTAGAATGATGCTTATAAGGTCCCGGATATGGAACAATGCTGTCCCAGGCTTCCTGCATCCGGATAATTTCATCAAAGATCGCCCCTTGTCCGCGAGTTTCCCCGCTCCAGTTGGCCACGCCGCCTACCGTGGCATTGCCGCCGGTGACCGCGAAACGCTCCACCAGGATCACCGATGCGCCGTCCCTGGCTGCAGCACAGGCGGCCGATACGCCGGCGATGCCACCGCCCAGGACTGCCACATCGGCTGTATAGCGAACAGGTATTTTTCTTGACCAGGAAATGCTTTCTTTTCCATTTTCTTTCATATCTGGAATCTCCTTTTCAGTTATAGTTGGTTCAGCGCCTGCGAGGTTGGTTGACAGGACACCCCCATCCCGCGGTCCCAGCGGATAAAAGAATAAAATCACGTCTGTTGATTGATTTCATGGATACAGCTCCTTCAAGGCATCCTTTTCCTGCCATGCCACAACTTTCTTGTATCTATCTACTGTAATAAAAAGACGTCATCTTTACAATGCTGAAACTGTTACATAAGCTATTTGCCTGTTACCTTTCATTAATGAAGGGAACCTCTCAATATTTAGAGTTACGAGATAATTCAGGGAACTGATCGGTGCGGAACGGCGTTGCAGGAAGATCCGCTTTGTTGTAGAGATTGCAAGTGGGATTTTCCGCCCAGGCATATCGGACGGCCACAGGACTGGGAACCTTGGCGGACCAGACCAGGACAGACTGCCCTTCAATTTTGGCGTCGGCCCAGACCCATTGTTTGTCCTCACCGCAAATGGCAAATCCTTCAAGTTCACTTCCGGGACTGTTGGGAACAAGAGGAGCTGTTTCAGCCTTCACCGTATTGACTTGATATACCTCCGGGAGTTTTTTAGCCACGAGGCCTTTTTCCGCATGTGTGAATTCAATGCGGATCTTGTCCCCTTCGACCTTCATCGAACGATAAACTGGACCGGAATATACGATGTCCTTTCCGTAGGTTTGAGCCAGGGCAATCTTGGCAAGCCGCTCGCCCACGTCGCGCTTGTTTCCAGGATGGATGTTGTCGGATTCTCCGAGATCTATCAGCACAGCCATTCCGGTATTAGGCAGCTGCAGCGCCATTGCCTGCGCCTCTCGCAACTCCGCCCACCGGCTCTCTTCCGGCTGGAAATTCTTGCCCTTGTTGTTGGCCAGCTGACAATAATAAAAAGGAAGAGTCTCCTGCTTCCATCTGGTTCTCCAGTCTTTGATCATCAGAGGAAAGGCCTTCCGGTACTGGCAGGCCCGGGTTGCGTTGCCTTCCCCCTGATACCATATGACTCCCCGGATCGGAAAATTTACCAGTGGATGGATCATCCCGTTGAAGAGGGAGGCCGGCACTGCGGAAGGACTGCCTACTGCTCCCTCCGCCCGGCGCAGCTCAGGAGCCTTGGCGTAAATTTTAGGGGTAAGTGGTGGCAGGGCAAATTCTGTCTTTGCCGTCCATTTGTCCCCGAAGAGTTGTGAACCCGCCTTTACCTTATGTATGAACTTGAAACGGGATGCGGGTGAAAAGATTCTGATTGCCAGGGTGTTTTTCCCGGCTCTGAAAAGATTTTCCGGCAGCTCGTATCGCCGATAGCATGGAGTTCCTGAATATTCCTTATAGGTCATCTTCGCTACTTCCTTGCCGTTCCAATAAACAGTTTCAAAGCCGTCCAACACCCCCAGTTCAAGTTCAAGCTTTTTCTTCCCGAGATCGGCTGGCAGATCAATATCCTGCCTGAACCATATGGCCCCCTGATCCGGAATCCCGTCCGCTTTTATTACGCCGGGTATCTTGACAGGCTTCCAGTCGTCCAGGGAATCTGTCTCGCCTGCAAAAGCAGACACATCCTCCGTCGGCCTGTCTTCACGTCCATTCTCCTTGAGCCAGGCTCCAAAAGAGCTCACAAACTCTTCCTTTTTCCTGGGATAATCCTTCGACTCCTGCAGAATCTTATCCATTCCCACCTTAAGTTCGGGATCAGTGGACAAGGCGTCTGCACTCGTCCAGGATTCCACATGCGTCCCTCCGCAGCTGGCCATCATGATTCCAACAGGAACCTTCAATTCCTTCTGCAGGTTCTTTCCGAAGTAGTAGGCAACTGCGGAAAAATACCTGGCCGTAGACGGACCTGCAAGCTTCCAGCTTCCTTCGCAATCCTCGGCAGGTTCGGAGGCATGCTTCAATTTGACTTCGAAATGACGCTGCATGGAATTAGCAGACTGAGAAAGCTCCTTATCTGCGTCAAGGGTGTTCTGCAGAGCCAGAAGCATATTGGATTGTCCGGATGCCAGCCAGACTTCGCCCACCATGACATCCTGGATCTTCAGTTCATTCCTCCCTTTCACCATGAGCTCGAACGGCCCTGCGCCTAATTCCTTCAGATTCAGATTCACCATCCATTTTCCGTCTTTTCCTGCCTTGGCGCTGGCTAACAATCCTGACAGGGATACAACGACTGTTTCGTCGGGATCCGCCCATCCCCATATGGCTGTCGCATTACTTTTCGACAGCACCATATGGTCGGAGATAATGCTGGGCAATTTTACGTCCGCCCAGGAAACGGAGGATGTCAGAATAAGCATAAATACAGGCAGAACCTTCATCATTTCACACCTCGTCTTATTGTGATAAAAATCAGGTGATCCTCATTTTAAGAGCGGAAGGAGGGACTGCGCCCATACCTCAAAACCTGCCGTGGAGAGGTGTAGTCCGTCGACGAACAATTCCTTTTTCAGCACCTTCTGCCCGTCTATGAATTTGTCAGTCATGTCCAGTATGGTCACGTTCTTGCATTCACTGACTAGGCGTGGTGCAAACTTGTTTGCGCTGAAAACGAGGGTCTTGAAATTGCTTCCCCTGTCACACCGCGGAAGTACTGGAATGAAAATTATCTTCGCTTTCGGAAAGCGTTCGTTCAGCATCTTGACGATTATCTTCTGCGCCTCGAAAAGGGCTTCTCCCTTGTCTCCGTTGTTCGTGCCGATCATTAGGACAATGGTATTCGGATTTACCCCGTCCCATTTCGCCTTTTCAATCCGCCAGATCACGTTCTGTGTACGATCTCCACCAATGCCGAAATTACCAGGCTTTATATCCTTGAAATATTTCTCCCATACCGGCAGCCCCCGCTCCGCCCTCTGCCACTGCTGCGTGATTGAGTCCCCTATGAAAAGGACGGAGGGATTCATCTGTCTGAACTTCTCGGTGAAGAGCTTCAGATTCTCCTCGTATTTTGGGGTCGTCCGTGGAACAGGATCAACTAAGGACTGGTCTGCGGGGACATCCACTTCCCCCTGTGCAGAAATGTCCCACGGACAAGAAACACCGATCATGATGGCGATTGCAGACGAAATCGACAAAAATATTTTCTGTGGCATATTGCATTATCCCTTATAAATTATTTTGGCCAGACAGGCTTCATCCGCAACGTATCAATCCAGTAGACCGTCTTGCCTTCAGCCGTCTCCTTGATGTCGAGCTTATATCCATCAACCGGTGCAGTCGGTTCCGGAACATCAAGCTTCACCTCCTGCCACTCAGTACCAACTGATGCCGTTACTGAAATTGGTTCTGGATTATCCGACCATCGCGGAATCAGCGGCGCCAGACGCGGATCCTTGGCAATGAGCTGCTTTACCAATGCCGATCCCCATGACTTCGGACGGACAGGTGTCAGAGTGACGGAAATTTGTGTTAGGCGCTCCGCCTTGAGGAAAACACTGAGCTGATGCGCCAAGCCTGGGACATTATGGAACAGTTTTATGGAAAAGTTCTTGGTTTTCTTCGGTTCGGGCACATATGCGTCAACCCGGACGGACTGTTCGCCGGCTTGCTTGACCTCCTTGTCCGGCTGTCCGGCAAAGGGTTCTCCGCTCAGCTTATAAAAGTATTGTCCGCTTTCTCCAAGGTCTCCGTCTATAAAGCAGTTTAATTCAAGATTAGCATCTACCGGAAAGTCCAAAAGCTCCTTTGAAGAAAGAACCATCGGAGGGGTGGAAACCATGATCTGATCTTTGTCGGCAATGGTTCCCCATGCAATCAGCGGTATCTGGCGTGACGGTATCGGCAATTTCGCGGAGGCCTGTTTACCGGCTATTTCTGCGGGAAACACGAAAGAGGCTCGTTGCGGCCAGCCCAGCCACGGCGTGTATTCGCCATAGCTGACGATGAGTTCCGCCTTGACCACGGGATTGTCGCCGGTCCAGGAGAACGAGGCCACCACCTTGCCATTTTCCTGCCGGAGCTGGATCTGTCCGGGCGCATTGTAGGCCGGGCGGGATTTCGCGGCAACAGGCGTAGTGTCAAGGAAACTGATCAATGCATTGTCAACCTCAGGGGGGAATCCGTGCTGCCAATACGGCATGATTATGGCTCGCTTATCCGTTCCAGCGGTCTCCATGAACGTCTTCGCGACAGCGGGAAAAAGGAACCAGTGATCGTTGAACGCAACGCCCCACATGAAAGGGATGTTCTTCTGTTTAAGCCTGAACGCGGGGTCAAATGTACTGTTCCAGACCGCGAGATCCTCCAGCTTTTCCATCTTCAGGAATTGCGGAAGGCTGGTGCCTAGCTCATGGTTCCCGGCACCGAAGAAACAGAATCCGGCCTTGACTCTGGGATCAACACCGGCAATCAGGGTTGCGAATACGCCTCCGTAGGAAGCGCCTGCCACGGCTATGCGGTTCGGATCGACTTCTGGTCGCTGGGACAGCATTGTGATGCCACGCAATTGATCGCGGGCCAGGAGGGTCATGTTGGCGGATTTAGGATTCTTGGCATCAAAAGGCGTACGGAATGAATTCCTTATATTGTGCGGAAGCGTGACCGCAAGGCATACATATCCCCTGCTGGCGATGCGTCCCGGGAACTCCGGATTTGCCTTGGCCATCCCCCCCATGCTCCAGTATACTCCGGGTAGCGACTTCGCCCCTTCTGGAAAAGCCAATATGCCCTGTATGCGCTCAGGAGAACCATCGACGACCCGGGTAGTGTATTCGATATTTTGAAATACCACTCCATCTTTGATCTCCGTCGTAAGAATCTTCGCATCAACCGGATCTTTCATGATCGATTCCAAGTCAAAAAGCTCTTCCTCTGCTCTTGCAGTGTCAGCAGCAAAAAAAGTTCCCACCGCCACCAACGTCGTTACCAAAATCCCATTCAATGCTGTTTGCATTGTTGCTCCTTTAAAATTTAAAATAAGTTTACTTGCGCGTGTTTTAATCCATCTGAGCTGATTTCAAAATTGCCTAAATCTACTTTATTGGAGCCACTTTCTCCTGTTCGCCCCCAGGTAGCACCCGGACGGCTTCAGCCGGCCTTTCCGACTGGACGATGCGAGGTCCGCAAAAGACGAACGAAGGACGGAAAATCCCTCCTGTCAGGAGTTCATTAGCGAGTGAATTGCGGCGAATTTCAATTGTCAACTGATTGTTCCCTCCGTAGACGATCGCATCTGTGAGATCAATCGCTGCGGGCTGGGCAAATTTAATGCCGGAAGTCCCGGCATATTTACCGTTACCCCATACCTTCGCCTCATCATCAAAAGCTCCTAGCAGCAGGCCAATGCCCTGTCCGCGCAGGTCGGCCGGAACATCGAAATTAATCCGATACCATACGGAGCCTGTCCTCAGCAAACCCAGCCCCTGAGCATCCCAGGTGCTTGACCAGGTCTTTGTTCTCACCCATCCTGAATCATTGATCTCTGTACCGTAAAGATTCAGGTATTCCCCTTGACCCGTGGGATCAAACGTTGTCTGCAACTGGTCTGGAAGCTTGTAGACAATCTTATATGGAGGAGTTGAGAACTTCAGTGAATCTTCCGTTGCCTTCAGCAGAAACCGATCGATATAAACTTTTGGCTGCCTGGCAATGAAGAGTGGATTTGCCTCAAGCGTTGTCTTGTAATATGCACGCATCTCCTCCCCTATTTTCATCGCCTTTGCGAAATCAAATTCATTCGACGCCCTGTTCCAGGCAAGATACAGTTCAAGACTGTGGAACCCCAGGCTGACTGCCTCAATCCTCTTGCGCTGTTCTGTGCTCAAATCAGGATTTTTCAAAGCTGTGTCAATATCAGTCCGAGCGGCTTTTACGTAAGCGTCGTTAAAGATAAGAGCTGCGGAGTAATATGATCCGGCTTCGAGTCCGGCCTTGCCCTGGACATCTACCAGTCGCAGATAATATTTCTCGATGTCTTCCGCTCCTGCGCCATACGCTTTGCGACAGAACTCGGACAGCAGTTTCCGCCAGTCAAGCGATGTGTCCCAGGTCATTCTGGCGAAGATGTAGTTATGAGGGGCGAGAGTAGCCCAGGCATTGATGGACTCAACAGTTATGCTGTGAAAATTCCTTTCCTTGTAGAACTTCAGATCCTCGGCAATTGTCTTGATCCGGGTGAAGGGCAGCATGTTCTCAGCCAGGTTCCAGTTGTACTCATACACCATCAATGGTACGCCATTCGGTTTTGCCCATTCCGCCCACTTGTCGGCAACATTCCTGTAATAGGTCCGGGTCTTGGAGTGCGGATCATTGGTGGAATGCAAGCGGGAATAAGTGATTGGAGCCAGGATTGGCCGGATGCGCGGGTTAGGAATGACCTTCTGGGGAAAATCGTCATGTGCGGAATACACGTAAAAACCGAGCGTCAGATTGGGATATTCATTACCGATCTTCTCAATTACTTTGTTGGCAAGATCAACCACCAGATCGGTCGCATCGCGGGTTCCGGATACAGGATTGAACTTTTCAGGAGCCAACCCTCTGGATTCAGGAGATTCTGAGAAATCCAACCCGTCTGCGGGCCCCACGGAAAGCGTGATCTTCTTGTCCTTCGGCCAATTGTTCTCCACAAACTGTTCGCGGATATACCGCGCTACAAGATCAACCGTCTTAGGATTGCTCGTCTCGATCTGCGGACCCTGCCGCTTGTAGGAACCATCCGCCATGCGAACGAGTGCAAGCATTTCAGGATCCTTCTGGAATTCCGCCTTGTACTTGTCCACCAGCTTATTCCACATGTGAGCTTCGTTAATGCGTTCACTGTATTCCTCACAGACACCCATCCGCTGCCGTATAAGCCACTGATCGTATTCGGCGCGGGGTTCCTTGGCAAGATATTTGGGTCCGCCGCCAATCCACATCCAGCGCAGACCGAAATCAGGTTTGACCGCCAAATCTGTTTCCGGGATGCCGACCGTATCCCGCTTCGGGATTACTTCCCCCAGCGGTCCCGGCATCACCCAATCGCATCCCATCATCTGCAGGAATCCATAGACCCCGTAGGAACTGGCAACCAGACGTTCCCCGCTGATTAACACACGCCCATCCCTCGTAAGTATGCGATATCCTTCCTTCCATTCGCTGGGCGCGCACACGGCTCCAAGCTGTTCGGCCAGCTTGCCAACCACAATCGCCGGACTGGGGATTTTCTGGGGATCGGATTCTTCAACTATGTCCAACTTTGCACCGGACATCTTCTCAAGATGGTAATTCAAATCCCTAAGTGCAATGGAAAGCTCGCTTGGCATCTTATTCATCTTGTAGTACTTCATCCTCTCAACAGGCTTGAGCTCATCAGGATGAACATATATCTTCGCGACCGGTTTTGATTTCTCCACTACAGGCACCTCTGCCGAACTGGCTGTGCCAATTATCAGAATCAGCCCTATTCCTACAGCCACTACTCCAGACAACCTATGCACTGAGATACTCATGCCTCTCCTATTGAGTTACAGGGATTCATTTCAACAAAACCTCTTCCAAGGCATCCTTCTCCACCAGCTCCTTGGGGACAAAAGCATAACTGGGTGAAGCTGAAAGCACGGTAGGAATATTCAGAAAACACAGGTTCCTGAATTTCCCAGTAATGCTCCACACTTTTCCATCCATCCCGTCCTTCACCGGGATAAGTGTGAATTCCCCTTTGGATTTACCTTTATATGCCACCTTATTGGCCGGATCGCTCACAGAGACGCTCCCATCCTGGGAATACATGACAATCCGGGATGTCTTCTTAGGCACATAAAAATAGGATTTCATATATTGAGGCCGGGATTCGAGTTCCCTCTTGATGATAATGGCACTATTTAATTCGTCGGGCAATTCAATCCACCATCCCGACCCGCCACGTTTGCAGGTGAAAAGATAAATCCCCGGGCCTGGAACTTTCAGATTCATGGGGTTCTCCCCTTCTGGCAGTTCACCTTTTATAATCTCCTTGCCGTCGAGCGTCGCAAGCGAATACTTGGCATCCTGCCGTTCTATGCTAGGCGATGGAGTTGAGGTCAGCTTGAAACTCAAGGGTTCGCCCTTCTGACTGACAAGCAGTTGAACGGCACTGCCCAGGAACGCCCGCTTCCCCTCTCTTTTCTGCGAACCATCAAACCGCACCAACACGTATTTGTCAGAGTACTTTTGTTCGCTGAAAGAAGGTACTTCACCCCATTCCGCCTTTATTTTTTGAAGCCGCTCGGTCAGTTCCTGCGAGGTCACCGGCACATCATTCTTCCAGGGGTTTTCGCTGGTCTTCCTATAATTCCAGGACGGTTCCTTGAACTTGCAGGCCAGGGAACGGTCGTATTCATCATTCCCCACGGTGGCGCGAAACGTCAGCCAGTCCACCATGTGGTTGTTCCGCATCCTATATGACCAGGTAAACCATTCCAGGGCACTCCTCTTCTGCTCCGCCTCATTTTCGGCACTTTCAACTTTCTGGCCAAGATAATTATAGACCATGTTGGCCCTCAGATCATCCAGCCTGGCCAGGACATCGGGACGGGACTTGGCAAGCACAACGGCCTCCTCCAAATCACCCAGGCATTGCCGGAGCAACGACTGTCCACGGAAAGGCCTATTGGAAAGATTCAGCCTCTCATAATAGCGTTCCATGGCCGGTGCGGCGGGACCGAAGGCCTTGTCATAGAAATCTCTTTTCAGGGCCTTGATGTCCGCATCCGGATCCCACAACATCCTGTTGGCGATATAGTATCCAAGTCCGTGCGCTCCCCAGCTGCTTGCAGATTCGGCAGAAAGGTAAACCACCTTGTTGTCGGCATATTTCTTCATGCGTGTACCAAGCTCATCGATTTTGTTGTGGGGACCGTTGCCGGGAAGCATACACTTGTCCATCTCCCAGTAGGAGTAATATTCGTAAATCCCCATATGCTGGCATTTTTCACCCCAGGCCTTGAACAGTTCGTCGAATGTATATTTTGAGGCGTTGAAACCATTCGTCAACTGCACGAACACATTGGGTTCCATGGCGAAGCTCGGAGGATCGCAATGCCAGCTGTAGGCCAGCAGGCCGACAAACTTCCCAGGATGGGTTTTCTGGAGTTCTTTCCCAACCAAATTCGTCAGGAAGAACGGCTGGACGCTATGATGCCCCAGCTTCGTGCATTCCGGGCAGGTGCACCAGCCAGCCTGGTCCGCTGTATCTAGGGACACGGCATCAGCCTCCGGATTCTTCTTAAAATAAAAATTGGCGTATTCGGTGATCACTTTTTGAAGACCCGGATTCGTCACGCAGAATTGCGGCGGTGTCCGCTTGCCGTCCAGGAGTGCGAAATACTCGGGATGGGCCTCAAACTCCTTCTTGAATGGGTAGCCATCCATCTTGAACGAATTCGGGATCGCGTGCCATGCGTGGCTGAGGCTGGCTTCAAATGATTTCGCCATGCGATTCGCTTTTTTCCAATCCTGGAAAATGACCGCACGGTCCGGATCCCCCACCTCATCAACTTTCAGATTCAAGCGGGTGAACCCGAAAATACGGCTCCATATCCGTGGACGGCTGCTCTCGTTCAAGTCAAAACTGAGCGACTGGATCTGCGGAACAACCTCCCATGTCTTCCCCATGAAAAACCAGCGGCATCCCAGCAGTTCCAGGAAACGGTAGGCGGCGTGCGAAGCTCCGAGGTCGGTGTTCGCCAGAAGAAGTACCCGGTTCTCCCCGGAACGGATCACGAATGCCTCGACTCCGTCGTAGCCATCGCGGATCTCCAGATCCTTTTTCAGTTTGTCATCAGGAAACTGGGATAGCGTCCCCAGAGTGATGCCCTCTGGAACCTTGCTTTCCTTGATGGTGAACGCGGCTCCTGTCATTCTCTTGAGGAAGCCAGCAAGCTCTTCAGCGCTCGCGCGCAGATCCTTGGAGGCGTCGGGCGAAATAACAATCGGCAGCATAGCCTTCCCACCCTCGGCGATCTGGACCGGCTTGCCGCTTGAAGCGAGCTTATAGCCCTCAGGGGCATAACCGGTAACGGCCGCCATTGAAGATGTGATGCAAAACAAAAGCGCAACGAATGCGACGGAAATCCTTGGAAGAAATGAATGAGTCGCCATAATTCACCTTATATTATTATTTGATTTGAGCTCATTTATCATTAGTGTCCCAATATTAACTATACAATAGCAACTGCTTACAACTGACACCCTCGTTTTATTGATGCATTTAGATTCAAAACCATTGTTTTTCATCCATAATACAAGCACCGCGATCTTCTTCACTTTGCATGGGATGCATTTTAATCAAATTTAGACTGAGGCAGCAATACCGTAAAAACAGTTCCCTTGCCGGACTCTGAATCGACTCCTATAGAGCCTTTGTGGCTCCTGGCTATCCAAAGGCACACGCACAGCCCCAGTCCCGTACCTGTTTTCTTTAATGTGAAATACGGATCAAAAAGGTGTTCAATATTGTTCTTATCTATGCCTACGCCGTTGTCTGATATTTTAATCCTTAAATATTCCCCGGGCATGAGTTTATCCGGATTGTTCATTCCAATGCTTGCCCTCGACATGTCAATTTTTATCGTGATTCCGTTGCCTGTCATCGCCTCTTTCGCGTTCTTCAGGAGATTATGGAAAAGCTGGCAGAGCTGTGTTTCATCCCCTGAAACATATTTGGCAATGTTATCCGTCTCCAAGTAAAAGTTGATCCTATGATCCCTCAACAGCATTTTTGCGGATGCCCGTGCAATTTCCACTACATCAATCTTATTGTTTTTTAAATGGACCGAGCCCCCCTTGAGGAACATTGAATAATTTTCAAGAAGGCACGTCGAGTTATATGATGCTCTTGCGCAATCATCAAGCAAAGTATCCGCTTCCCCGTTGTTGTCCGCCTGTAATTCCATCTTTGCCATGTCAATGCCGCTTTGGATACAGTGCAGAAAATTGTTCAGTTCATGTGCCATGATATTGAAGTACAATTTCTGCATCTCTGCAGCCTTTTCAGGTGGAAGATTCCCGTTCCCGTCGGGATGATGCCCAGCCCCTGACGCCATGTTGCCATCCATCCCCTCTTCGTGCATAGGAGTGAAAGCTCCAAGGAGAATATTCTCGTACAAATTCACTTCCATATTGGACTTGCTCATATATCACCTTCAACTGCTAATTGTATAACAGAAAAGCAAGAATTTAAATTGTCCGCTGTTTTTAAATCGGAAAAACTGCAATCCTCGCTTATCACATTATTTTTCAACATGTTACATTAAATCCTTGTTCCAACGTTGGGACACTGCTGCTCATTTATATAAATGCCATTCTTCTGTCTTCATCACTGGGACGATACGAATACTCCTAAATAGACGCCCGTCCTCGCTGCAGACGCCTTTGTGGTTGTGATTTTACTCTTCCAGTTATAATTTGCCATAAAGTCATCTCTTGTTATATTTTCGACGTGGGAATCCGCAAACCAGCAACTTGCAGTTTTAAAGTGCCTTGCATGCAGGTATGCGCCTGACTGACACATGTTCCCAGTCTGTGTGTTGTATGTCAGGAGTTCATCAAGGCTGTCTCCGAGTTTGATCCATGTGCTTGGGCTTGCCGCACATTCAGACCAGTTCTGGCTGGGAAGTAGACCTGGATCCAAAGGGACACCGAATCCATTGTAGATGTTCTGATAATAGGCTATGCTGTCTGTAAATCCATATCCGACTATTCCTCCAGCGTGCTGGTATCCATAATCATATCTGGTCGCAGCCCCATAACATTTCCAGCTCGGGCATATTGTGGCGTAGGCATCCCCATATTTGGGAAACTTCGGCAGATATCCTTCATCGGAGAACACCTTGGCCCAACTGTCATTAAGGGTGACCCAGCCGTTATAATCGCCAGTATACATATTTACAGCAATGCCGGACTGCTTGAGATTTGAAACACAGACGGCCTGCTTTGCCCGCTCCTTCGCCATTTTCAGTGCCGGCAGCAGCATTGCCGCCAGGATTGCGATGATCGCAATAACCACCAACAGTTCGATAAGCGTAAACGCTTTTCGAACTTGCCTACGCTCCGGACAGAGCTGTCCGTCAGCTTCGGCTGGCACAGCGAGTATCAGTTCGATAAGGGTAAAGGCATTTAACGGATTCCGGCGTGGCCGGCTGCATACAGATGATTCAAAGATTAATCCTTTTTGCATGTCAGAACCTCTACCTTCTGTTTACGGTGTTCATATTTCTTCTAAACCATGCTGTAATTATACGCTTGACGTCGATAAAAGGATATATTAAGAATGTTCAATTACCTATTGATTTGTTACCTTTTCTGGTTTATTCATAAAACTGGACGGCCTTGCCGTACTTCCCGTTGATCGTCTTATACGGCCCTACGAACAATCCCTTGTCTGGCACCTTCGTATCCTTTTTAAAATCCGCCTGCCGTATCTTTTTCATGGCCGTCAGAAGAGAGGCATCGAAAAGGAAAAGTGTCGATTTATCCTTGGATAGTCCATTTTTCATGCTGGCTTCAATCTCCTCTTCTGTCCTGGCTTTTTCCGAAATCCTCAAAGCTTCTACGGATCCCCTGGCTGAATTTACGCTTCCAATGATTATCAGATGAGCCTTCATCGTCTTCGGGAACATGACGGTTTCCTCCCTGCCGAACACCGTCTCCTTTTTTTTCCCGTTGACATGCCAGACGACGTCATATCCGTTTTCCGTCTTTTTCCAGGAGATTGAGATGAAATACCATCCGCTCTCCTTCCAGTCGTATTCATCAAGCCTGCCTCCGGTTCCCCTGGAAATTATATCCTTCCCTATTTCCTTTCTGAAAAGATTGCAACTGAATGCCAGGGTACTTATCAGCTTGTTGCCTTGGGATGTAGCAATCCTCATCGCAGCGGAGTCACCCGCATAATCATCAGAGGCCCCCTTTTTATTCTTATCCTTGTCAAGGCCTGTATTCTCGCATAGATCAAAGAATGTCATGGGAATCACGCCGGACTTATCCTGAAGCACCATATCACCTGCCGAATAGTCGAGGGAGACCCAGGCTTCAATGGTTCCCTCCTCCATTTTGATCTTGCCTTCCGCAGGAAAGATGGCTTGTCCGTAGAGTTTGACTTGTTCCTTTTTCCTGCCATCATCCTTCTTATTCCTTTCCTCGGCCCCCGCGGATCCCGACAGACAGAGAAAAGCGGCTATTAAAATACAAAGGGGCAGAAACTTGCCGGCCGTGATCCCTATCCTCGTTTTCATATGACACGCCTCCTTTTTATTTGCCTGAAGATGCTTGTTTTCAAGTTGCTCTCTTTCCGGCCCTCACCACTGGGACCAAACTCCGCCGTAGACGCCCGTCCTCGCTGCAAACGCCTTTGTGGTTGTGATTTTATTCTTCCAGTCATAATTCGCCGTAAAGTCAGCCTTTGTTATATTTTCCACGTGGGAATCCGCGAACCAGCATCCTGCGGTCCTGAAGTGCCTTACATGCAGGTATGCATTGGCCTGGCACATGTTGCCCCACTGGCTGTTGTATGTCAGGGGTTCATCAAGGCTGTCTCCGAGTTTGATCCATGTGCTTGGGCTTGCCGCGCACTCTGACCAGTCCTGACTGGGAAGTCCGCCGGATGGATCCGATGGAACGCCGTTTCCACTGTAGATGTTCTGGGAATAGGACATGCTGTCAGTAAATCCATATCCAGCTGCGGCGCGCTGGAATCCATAGTCATACCTGATGGCAGATCCAAAGCATTTCCAGCTCGGACATACTGAGACGTATGGATCGCCGTAGCCGGGAAGTCCGGGGAGATACCCCTCGCTGCTGAGAAGCGTAGGCCAGGAATCGTCAAGATTGATCCATCCACCATGATCGCCGACATATATGCTGACAGCAATGCCACACTGCCTGAGATTTGAATTGCACACGACCTGCTTCGCCTTGTCCTTCGCCATTTTCAGTGCCGGCAGTAGCATTGCCACCAGGATTGCTATGATCGCAATCACGACCAGGAGCTCAATCAGCGTAAACGCTGTTGAGCGCTTTGCCCTACGGGCTACACCATCCCTGGTTGTTCTCATAAATCCTCCATTATGATTTTGCATCCGGAAGCAATCCCAGTTCCCTGAGAATCTTAATTATCTTATTCCTCTGTTCAGTTCCGAATGAATGGAATGGTTCAGCCATGAAATCACTGCATATGCCCATGCAGTTCAGCGCGCATTTCACCCCTTTTATCAGGCTTGAAGCATACTGCCCGCATGAATAAATCCGCCTCAGGACAAATATCCTCCTCTGGAGTTCAAGCATGGCGGTGATATCCCTGCGCAGTGCGGCCTCATAGATTTCCACATAAAGCCGCGGAAATATGTTCGCCCCTCCCGGTATTCCCCCATGCCCCCCGAAAATCACAGATTCCGCCAGCATCTCCTCAGGCCCTATCAGTACGGTGAAATCAGGACGATCCCTCATCATTTCCAGGATCTGATGATAATAGATCATGTTGCAGGAACTGTCCTTCAGACCGCATATCCCTTCTATTTCAGACAGCTTGAGGACTGTCTGGGGTTCAATGTTGGTCTTCGTCATGACGGGCATGTTGTAGACAAACAAAGGCAGGGGGAGCTCCTTGACCAGGTGAGAAATGTATTCGACAAGTTCCGCCTGTCCGGAGGGGAAGTAGTAAGGAGGGGCCACCACGACCGCATCCGCCCCCTTCTCATGGCTGAATTCCGCTATACTGATAGATTCATTGAAAGAAGTGTCGGTTATTCCTACCAGGACGGGAATTGCGCCGGAAACCTTTTCACATACCAGCTCGATCAACTCCTTCTTCATGTCCAGATCAATGCTTGGCCCCTCTCCTGTCGTCCCAAGAACGAATATCCCATGCACTCCTCCCGCCATCATATGGTCGATCAGTTTCACAGTACCAATGCGGTCAATCTCCTTTCCCGAAATAAGGGGTGTGACCATGGGAGGAATGATGCCCCGGATACATTTTACATTCTTCTTCATAATTTTATTTCATCCTTTATAAAGCCTATCTGCTTCCTATGCCTGGTATAAACTGCGTAAATAACATTCCCCCGGGAAATGACCGATGGATAAGAAAATTCCCCGCCATCCTGCCGGATCAGGTGGCCGACATCCACGTCATCATCCTCAATATTGTACAGGCTGAGCCATTTGTTTCCGTTGTCATTTGAAACTGAAAGCGTCAGAGGTGTCCGCCTGCCAATATTGCCAACTGGATTGCAGAGCAGCGCCAAAGTTCCATTATCAAGCCTTGTCAGATCTATCCCGCTATTGTTGTTTTGCAGGCTTGTCGCCCTGGCCTGGGTCCAGGTTTTTCCGTAATCACTGGAATCGCTCCGGCAGATTTTCCCGCAAGTACTTCTCATCAGCATATGGACGCTGCCTGGACTTGACTCCCATAACGTCGGCTGAATCACTCCCTTACCCTCCATGCCGCTGTCCTCAAATCCTACAAAATTGCTTTTCTCCCAGTTCTTTCCCTGATCAGAGCTGCGGTCGCAGAAGACTTTCCATTCATCCTTGGTTTCTACAGATGCCGGAGCAAGCCAGAAGCCATTCGACAATATGATCGGCTTGTTCTTCACAGGCCCCCTTCCTCCGCTCCGGTCGCCTGCGACAAGCTCGGAAGGCGCCGACCAGGTTCGTCCGCAATCGGCGGAAGATGCAACCCACGTCACCCACGACGGTATTGTCTTGCTAACTTTGAAATACAGGTATATGAATCCGTTTCCCGGATTGAAAAGAACAGGATTCCAATGTGGCTGGCTGCATACCTTGGCGATTTGACGGGGAGTTTCCCACTTCGACCCAATCCTTATGCTGGACCAGATACCCACATCATCATGTCCCTCGTGGCTCCCCGCAAACCACGCGGCTACGATATTGCCGTCGCAGGCATAGGCCAAGGTAGCGGCATGACAGCCTGCGAACTTATCAGATGACTCGAAGATTAATTCCTTTTGCATGTCCGAACCTCTCCTTTCTGCCCACATGTTCCGTCATATTCCCTCTAAACCATATTGTAATTATATACATGACTCCGACAAATGGATATATTAAGAATGTTCAATTACCTATTGATTTGTTACCTTTTCAGCCTATTTTAAAGGAAAGCATCATACGCGCGCGTTGCCGCAGGGAAGGATTTATCCATGCTGAAGGTAAAGCATCTCTCAAAAGATTCGTTCATGGCTCTCCTGAAACACATCATCAAGGATGTGGGCGTCAGGAAGGTTTATTTTTCCCAGAAGGAACCGAGGCCTGATGGAAAAACCACATTGATGACAAGCGCGTCCCTGGATATTCCCCTGAGCGGCAGAAAGCATATGAACTTTGCAGGCGCAGGCGAAATCAAGGACCAGTTCCTATCACCCGGCGAAATCCATTTCTGTCCTCCGATGCACTGGAAGAATCCGCTTTGGGACAGCCTGCATGAAATGTCCTCCATCGTATATCACCCGGACTATGTCCGTCTGACATATATCAACTACAACAGGCTCAGCACGTATTTCGATTCGCACAGCGCGAAAATAAGCTACCATACTTCAATCCCCCTGGAAATAGCGGGAACTTCAATCCTGAGGACGCTGACGCTGATGGCTGACAGCGGCATTGAAGACGGGGCGGAGGATCTGATTTCGGCACTGCTTAAAATCACCCTCAGGACCCTTGAGAAAGATACTTTCACGTTTACGGGCAAAGCCCAGAAGACCTGCATCCAGATCAAGCAGTACGTCCAGGATAATTTCTCTTCGCCCATCAACCGCGCCCATGTCGCGAGTGTTTTCAAAATCAATCCTTCCTACATATCCCGTCTTTTCAATGAACAGGGGCAGGAAAGCTTCAATTCAATGCTTAGACGTTTAAGGCTTGAGCACGCAGCCCTTCTGATCAAGCAGACAAACCTCTCAATTGACGAGATTACGGATTCCTGCGGGTATTTGAGCAGCACTTATTTTATTTCCGCCTTTCACAAGCATTTCGGCGTATCGCCGGGAAAATATCGCAATTTGTAGGGTACGTTGAATACGCTTAATATTTTTCCGCCAGTTCAATCATTTTCTGGTAGTTCTTTATTACATTGGGTGAAATTACGCGGCCGTAGGGGCATGCCGACGGCATAAGAACAAATCCTCTTCCGGCGCCAGAGGTACCTTCGTCCAGAGCCTTTACGATTTTCCTTTCAAATTCTACGGGGGCCAGGTTTTCAAGATCACTTGCTTCAAGATTGCCAAACAATGTAAAATACATGCCGTAGTTCTTCCTGACATATCCCAGTTCAACATCACCCTGGGGCGGAGGCTCTATAGGATCAATCGCGACACATCCAGTTTCAACGATATGATCAAGCACTTGCCTGATATTGCCATGACAATGTATCCGGGCGTAACCACCATGCCTATGGATAATGTCAACCATCGGCTTCACATATTTGACAACATACTCCTTGAACAGCGCAGGCGGAAGATAAGGAGGAGTCGCATACTCAGGACCGCAGATACGCCACAACCTGCCTGGGAGCGCCTTTGCGACCGCTTCCGTCCTTGCGTATATTGATTTGGCGCATTTCTCCAGCGCCCTATGGAAAAGTGAATTCTCAGTCATGGCAATGATCGTATAATCTTCCATGCCAAAAAGGCTTGCCACATGGCAGAGAGGATCCGACGAGTCGATCATCACAATACCCGTATCGCCCAAATCTCTTTCCGCATTTATGAACCCTGATATGTCTGGACTTGAAAGGTCGATGCTTTCATCCGGAATCTCAATCCACGCCTCCAAGTCTTCAACGCTTTTCAGCAGATGCTCGATAGTCCATACAGTGTTGACATCAGGATCGCGTCTCGTTTTCAAAGTCAGAATCCTTCCGCCTGCATTTACAGTATGCTCCTCATACAAACTGCCGTCTTCCATATAGCGTCTTATGTCAGCAGGCATTTTCACCTTTCCTGCTTCCTGCCTGAAGGGTACGCTCCGCATGGATCTTCTCGCAATCCTGTCGGATCTTTCCCTGGCCAGCCCGATAACAGGTTTCCAGGAAGGATCTGAATATATGTTAAAAGGATCATTGTCGAGAGGATTCTGGTCGTATCCGTCTATCTCGTAGAAACAAACTGGAGGACGGTCTACTTCCTCTCCCCTGATCGAAGCCATAAGCCGTTCTTTTCTTGTCATACCCAATCCTCCTCTGTTTTTTTAAAGTTTAGGATATCATATATCATGGAATGCCATTTGTATTTAGTAATTATTTATATTATGTTTCGCAAATAGTATCATTTTTAATTGATTACATCTAATCTTTTGTATCTATAGCAGTTTTATAATGTCGCATTTAATGACTATGACAATGGATATGCTAAACATAAAACATCCTATTGAATATGTCTCAGGGGTCTGGAAATTCGAGCGGACTCCGCGCAAAGGCATTAAAGTCAGGTCAACGCCTGATCATCTCCTCCATCTGGTTGTTTCAGGTTCATACCTTTTGAAAAACAACAACAGGATATACGAGATAAAACCCGGGAGCGTCATATATTATTACGCAACGGAGGATGTCGAATGGCTTGAGAGCAAGGAAACAGTAGTGTTCTATTCGGTTGCATTCAAATCTGAATTCATCAGGCCTTTGCCTCTTGAATCCCGCGTGTTTAAAGCTGTAAGGAGTACAGTCTCAGCCTTTGAAAAACTCTACGGATATTCCATCTGCCAGGATGAATACGTCAAGACCATGGGCATTTACAGCTCCCTCCTTGCCATATTGATGGATATTCAGAAATATACGTCTGTCCCTGACAGTGATAAACAAAAGGACAAGGTGGCTGATATCTGGAATAGCGTCGAGCAGAAAATAAGGACTGAAAAGAAGTTCAGGGTGCAATTAAATGAATTATGCGAAATGTCCCACAGAAGCCGGGCGACGCTGATAAGGATCTGCAGGAAATCAACAGGAGAATCCCCTATGCGGAGAATCCGAAGCATAAAAATGGCCGAAGCCAATGGTCTTTTACACTTTTCAACTCTCAACATAACTCAGATTTCAGAATATCTGGGTTATCCCAGAATCCATGAGTTTTCCAGGGAGTTTAAAAAACATTTCGGGTTTCCCCCGACACGTATAATGAACAAACGGCTGGGTTAATCTGCAGGAAAATGGTTGTCTTGGAACAGGCTTCACACAAATTGCAAGAGTGGCGGCCATCATCTTCCACCTTCGGTGATAAAGACAATAATAAGGACTATGGGTGTGGATAAATGCATTGTTGTAAGTGATGCCGCGCCAGCCGCCGGTCTTCCTCCCGGAAAATACAGGCAGCTTGGAGGCGAGGTATATGAGGCAGCCCGGCCCCAATCAACGCAAGACTAACAGCTTTTATCATAAATCCCCGCCTTGTAGTTTATAATATTTAATTCCGAAATGCTTATCGAACCTGCAGTCATACTACACCGGAAAAACTTCGCCTGCAATATGGCTTCATTGTTAAAAGCTCCGAAAGAATTGTATAATCTTACTGTTCGGAAATTTCCTTCAGCTTAATTCTGATCAAGGGTAATTTCGCCGAAGCCTGTCGGCTGATGAACGAAGCCTCCTCCCCAGCTTGATTGCTCACGCTTCTTCACTTCCTTGCCGTTTTTGTCTTTTGTTCCATCAGAGGAATACTTTGAACGGTATGGCAGGAACCGCAACTTGTTGTTTTCGGTGATATTGCAACCGATGTCTTCCAGGGGAATGGTTGCTATGGATTCCCATCTGTCGGGATAGCGCTTGATGGAACGGCTCCAATTACCTGTCCATTTACTATCATATCCTTTGGCGTCAAAAACGGCTTCGTTCCCGCAGTCATACGCGAAGTGATAATAAATCCCAGTCACCGGATTCGCGAGAAAAAGTTCAAGATGATCCCCTCGGGGGAATGTTTCAGACCCGTCCTGTTTCTTTTCGCTGCCCTTCAGTGTCTCCATGTCAGGTGCGTAGCAGACCGTCTTTACATAAAGATTGCTACGGTCATGCAGGATAATCGAATATGTACGTATCAACGGCTTCTGATCAGGAGCGTTGCAGACCACGAAATCTTCCGTCTTCGCTCCCTTTTCCCATTCGGGAGACTCAGCATCATTTGAAATATTCGCAGATGAAAGAGGTACCTTCAAGCGTACGGTCTTATCGTTTTTAGCGCGTTCCATCCAGCTTTCAAACTGCTTTATTTGACGCAATACCAGTTCACGCGAAATGGGGTGTTTGACAGCTTTTCCAGCCTCCTGCAGAGCTTCGCGGCATGCGTTCTCAATGCCTGCTTCCAGTATATAGGTCTTGGCCATGGAATAGCGATCATCGCTGTACACCGACGGAAACGTGCTGGCATACCATGAATCATGTATGAGCTTATAGTACTTGGTCATCGCCGGTCCGGCCTCCCTGTATGTGCGGGACAGATAATGTCCGCGAAGCTTGTCAAGGTCCTGGGATGGATCCCACCAGAGACGGGTGATTATCCACATGGTCATCGCGGAGACATCCCATGTATCATCAGGCTTTGACACATGTCCCCGCCGATCCACAGGCAATTCTGAATTGAATTCATGAATCCCGTTTTCAAGGCAGAACTGCAGGTCTTTCTGCACAACGTCTTCAATCGGACGCGGGAATTCTGAGGCGCATCCGTAATATTCACGCAGGAAGGTCTTGGGCGAAGCTTTGCCCCAGCCTAAAGTATATTCACGCCATTGCCTGTTGCGTTTCTCGTCAAAAATAGGAAACTTGTCATCTTTGACGAATGGACAGTACATCACGCGAATGTTCGGTTCGAGTTTTATCGGCGGGGGGATGACTGCAAAAATATAGGCATAGGTCAATATGTCCACCCTGGGATGGGTCTTTGCGATTTCCACAGCTATCTTGTTCAGGAAGATGAAGTGCTGCGTGGAGCGGAATGCAGGGTCGCTGGAGATGAGTTCCTTTCCGTCCGGCAATTTTATTGTCGCCAGGCACCTGGGGCAGTCGCACAGCCCCCAGCCGTCGGTAATGGATACGTTTACACCATTGCTGTCGGGTCTGGAGTCAAGCGCCTTCCGCAGGTTTTCGATATAAGTGGGTATCATCTCATAGGCGGTAAAGCAAAGCTGTCCGCCTGGGACGCGTTTGCCCTTCTGCAACGGGAAGTACTCTGGATGGGATTCAAAATATTGTTTCGGATCCATGAAAAGTTTAAGGCCGTGTCCTCCTCCTGCCGGAAGGTATTTCGCCCCCATGCGCACGGCGCCATCGCTTATATATCCGAGATAGTTTGCGCGGTTGCGCGACTGCCACTGCTGGTCATACAGCACTGAAGTTACAGTGAAACCCCATCCGCGAAGCGTCGACCTTGGCTTCTCCAGCGTGTCGATATTCTTTGCTGAAAGATCCGGAGCGGGTGCGTATACGGCTCCAAGTTCCCAGTCGGGGCGTGGCCATATTATATCCGTATTGTTTTCAAGAAACGCATAAACTCCATTCAGCGTGCCTTTGGGAATTGCGCCAAAAATAAATATCTTCTTGCCCTTATCGCTGTTTCGTACGGCAAAACCATCAGTGTCCCCGAGCGTCTTCATATCAGCCCCCGGCTCGGGAGCGAATGAGGCGCCTATGAATATTTTCGTATTGTCCTTTTCAGTAGGCTTGTCAAGGACTGGAATGAGAGCGCCGGTCACACGGCAAAGCCAGAACTGAAGTTCGCCTGCGGCATACTTCTCGGTTTCCATCGCGTCTGCGGCAACGATTATTTCAGACTTTGGCTGGGCCCTCACGGATATCTGGGAGGCTTCAAGCAAGCTGAAGAACGCAGACAACAGGAAAACAGCCGCAAATATAAATAATTTAGTTTTCATCATTTACCCTCCTGTGCAAGACTAAGCGCCTTTATCATAAATCCTCACTTTGTAACTTATATATCAGCATCTTCAAAATCACGGCATGGTTAAAAGAACCTGCATCCATCCTATATTATCAATGCACAGGTTACAATAGGAGTTTATTGTTAAAAAACACTGAATAATTGTAAATTCTTACTGTACTTGAAACTTTATTTTATCCATCCGGACCTGTCTTCGCACGGGCTAATATTTGACAAAATCTAAATTCATATTATTATTATAATGACATGACATATTTAATCAAGCTGGATTTCCATGATTCCCATAGATGGATCTAGCGAATAAACACACTTGAGGAGGCAGGCATGGACAGGATTAACATACAGAAGGAATCAGGCGGCATTTCAATAAGCACCTGCAGTTTCAAGGTTGTACTATCTGCGAATCTAGGCGGCTTTCCATCCTTCATAGGATTTTCCGACGAAGAACCGGTCCACCGCTCTAAAACTCCGGCCATGTCCGCCTCGCTCGGCGGCAAAAAAATATTTCCGTTCATCAATGGCAGGATGAATGCCGAGATAACAAACGACCCAGCCAAGGGAAAGGCGATCGTAAATATCCATGGCATAGGCTGGAAATATGAGTCCGGCGAAATCCTAAAGAACTATCGTTGCGCGCTCCAATATGAATTCTACCATGATGGCGTTGCGTTTGTAAAGACGTTCTTCCACACTGAAACACTTGAACCTGCGAAGCTCGCAGATTTCAATCTTGAACTCGGTGTTGAACTTGAACAGGATCACGAATGCGAATGGGCCTTCTGGCAGCTTCCAGGAAAGAGCGTTGTCGCAGCCGATATCCAGACGCTGGGCGCTTGTTTCGAACGCCTGATCCCGAAGGGGGATTCACGAATCTGGAAAAACAGGATCCTCCCTTTTTTCGCATTTGATTTCGGGAAAGGCAACCGGCGCGACAAGCATATTGAATTCTTCGTCGAATGCTGGAATTCCCTTGGCTGCGATCCTCGCAACACCGAAACAGAAATCAAATGGGACAAGTACAAGGCTGCTGTCAGATGGAACTTCCAGAAGAAGGAAACCTTCACCGAAGGACGGGCCTGCCAGTGGCGGAACACCTGGGGATGGACAATACGCCAGTTCCCGAAGGAACGCCCGAGAATGCCCCTCCGCATATACCATTATATTGACATGCTGAAACATTATCCTACGGACTGGCAGATCAGAGCCATAGCTGCCGAAGGTGCAAACCTCCTCATAGTCCACGAGGGATGGCGTCTTGATGTAAAGCAGGGTGAGTTCCCATATAATCACAAGGAAATGAAACGCGTCTCCAAGTCGTGCAAGAAGCATGGGCTCCGGCTTGCACTCTACGTCCGCGGAAACGAGGATCAGATACTGGAGGATTCAGGAGAAAGCCTGCGTCCATATCTCAAATATAATTTCGACGGCGTCTACATGGATTACGGCGGTGCCTGGAGCTTCATCACAAACGAAGATGAAAATGCGCCAGGAGGCCGGCTCAAGATGCGTCTGTACGACCTTAAAATGCGCAGGGTCCGCGAATTTGTCGGGCCTGACGGAATTTTCATCTCGCACACGGGTTCATTCCTTTCCGCGGCCGGACAGACAAGCTGCGACCTTTATCTGGGTGGTGAACAGGAAAAAGGAAGACTGCTTGAAAACCGCAGCATACACTCGTACTTCAGCGGCCTCTCAATCTGCCCCTCCTCGCTCTGGACAGCGGCATTCCCGACCTACCGCACACGCGCCATGCTGCCATTCCTGGCATCGACCGCCCAGTCGCCGTTCCTCCATCTCGGATGCCAGTTCCCGACAAGCTCCCTGAATCATCCACAGGTACCGCAGGCCGTTAATTTTGTACGTCCGCTGTGGCGGCTATGGCGGCTATTCGACGGACAGGGCAAGGTGTCAGCATTCAGCGACCAGAACACTCCTGCAGAAGTATTCAGGCTCAAGAGCAGGAACACCGGCACCTGTGCGTTCGTGAACAGGAAGGGTGAGATGCTGCTCATCGCCAGCAACTTCTCCAGCGACAAAAACAATATTTCACTTGCTCCGGACTTCTCCAAATTGGGCGCTGAAAACAATGATTACTGCATTCGCCTTGGGCCGGAAGCAATTCCCAAACCGGATTTTTATAATCCTGAAAAAAGAAGCAAACTGTTGAGTGCTGAAACAATCGGTCACGGACTTTCCGCCTGGCTGTTCACTTCAGAACCAGGAAAATGGAAAGGCAGGCTCGAAGATTTCTCAGCTCCATACCCCGGAGAGGGAAAAGAGGGAGCTGCTCTAAGAAAATCCATCCAGGACGAGATATCAAGACGAAGAAATCCTCCCGCATGGAAGGAAGCATACATCAGGGCATGGGTGCCTAATTTCGTGAATACATATGAAGACTCCATCTGGTGGGATTTATATGAGAACACAATTGAGCTGGTCGATCTCTCCGGCAGGAAAGAGAGACTGCTGGGCTTCCTGTCATCCGAAGGACTTGTAAAGGACGCGCCTGATCCGGAGCATTACCTCTGGCCCGGAGTTGTCACCCCATGGATAGCCGTCCACAGGATCCCCGGAATGAAAGGAAGGAAAAAACTGGCATTCCGCACACGCCGCGGTAAATTCGAATTCTATTCATGGATTTGCGTTGAACTGTCAGACCAGAAGGAATTGACGGAAAAGACCTATCGTCTAGAATTCAACAACGAGATAGATCTGGACTGGTCAAAATTGGAATTTGATGTTGTTATAAAATGATCTTACAGGGAATGGTGTTTTAAGGAACGCCGGCACCCCTGCCGGCATCGAATAAATAGATGCCACCACGTTGGTGGCGTTCCGACAAGTCCCGGCGAGAATAGCCTAATTTTAATGTTGACATAATTTACAAACTGGAGATATTCTCATGAATGTTAGTAATTACCGGCGGAAATACGAAAGTGAGCTGCTCGAAAGAACCATTCCCTTCTGGGAGAAGAACTGTCAGGACAGGAAATTTGGAGGTTATTTCACCTCGCTTGACCGTGACGGCTCAGTCTATGACGACAAAAAATACATGTGGATGCAGTGGCGGATCGTTTATATGTTCGCTACTCTTTCCATGAGCCAATACGGTAAGAAGAAATGGCTCGATATCGCACGCAGAGGTTTTGATTTCCTTGTGAAAAACGGCAAAAGCAAGGATGGCTATTACTACTTTGCCTTGAATCGTGACGGGACACCGTCAGTCGCCCCGTACAGCATATTCTCGGACTGTTTCGCCGCGATGGGTTCCGCCGCCCTGTTCAAGGCGACAGGTGAAAACCGCTACAGGACAGAAGCTGAAAAAGCCATGAAAAACTATATAGGCCGCATGGGCAACCCAAAGCTCCAATGGGAAAAGAGCCTCGCGGGAAGCACACGCCGCCATAATCTCGGTCAATACATGATCCTGGCCAACCTGGGACTGGTGATGAAGGACTGCCTGGGCACCGACGCCTACGACAGGGAGACCGCCTCCGCCGTCGATTTCGTGATGGAGAAGTTCTGGAATCCGAAATTCAAAGTCATATTCGAAAACGTGAACGAAGACGGAACCTTTGATCTGAATTCCTCCGATGGGAGACATATCAACCCGGGACATGGACTGGAATCCATGTGGTTCATATTGAAGTACGCCGAACTGAACGGGCGCAAGGATCTGTTGAAGCCCGCCTGCGACGCGATTGCAGGACTGATGGAATTCGGTTGGGACAAAAAGAATGGCGGAATGTATTACTTTATGGATGTCCTGGACAAGCCGCATATTGAACTGCAGGCCAATATGAAGCTGTGGTGGGTTCACAACGAAGCACTGGTAGCGCTTCTCTACGCATACCGCATCACCGGCAAAGACGTATTTAAGGAATGGTTTGAAAAGACTGATGCATGGACATGGAAGCATTATCCCGACAAGAAATATGGCGAGTGGTACGGATATCTTGACCGCCAGGGAAATGTCACGCACCGCCTCAAAGGTGGCAAGTGGAAAAGCTTCTTCCATCTGCCGCGCTTCCTGCTGGAAGGCATCGGGCAGCTCGACATGATTCAGAATCATAATTCGTAAAAACAGGAGAAATTGAAATGCTGGATAAGTTAAAGCTGGAGAAAAGCCTCAGGCTGAACATCAAATGGTTCGAAAAGTCAGGAGTTATGGATCCGCCGGACGGTTCGTGGGGCGTCGGAGAACGGGTGCTGTTGACAGAGGGCAATGAGGCATTGGAAAAGACATATGAGGCATTTCCGGCGTACACCAGGCATGGCGATTACAGCATCAGCGAACATCGCAGGCCGGACTGCTGCTTTGAAACAGCGCTCATGTACTTGCTGGCTTCAGAAGCCTTAGGAGAAAGAAAATACTATGACACGGCTGAAAACATTCTCACTTACCTCTACTGCCGGAGCGGAATGAGGAACACGGCCAGTGAACCGCATCCCAAGGGCGTATGGCGCTGGTCAAACGCGCGCTGGCTTACTGAGATATATTTCGATGACAACGCATGGAACTGCGTGATCCCCATGATAATTGCGAAACTCGCACCTGACCTGGGCGTGAAATTCGACATGGTGAATACTTCCCTGCAGGTGGCAAGTGCAATGGAAGAGGCGTTCTCATGCCAGTTCCCGGAAATAGAGGTCAAGGACGGCAGATACGTATGGCTGGGCGATTTGAAAAGCCCGCACTGGGGCTCCCTCGCCTGCATGGCATTTGCCTTTGCATTCAGGGAGACTGGAGAAGATAAATACTCGAAGGCCATCCTTAAGTACAATGACTATCTTGATGCGAACAAGGACAGCTTCACCACGAGCGAACATGCCTACATCGTAATCGGACAATCAATAGCCGCTGCATTTCTCAAAAACAGAGTGATAGAAGCCACAGCGATGGAATCCGCTGACAGACTTCTATCCAAACAGGACATGCGCACCGGCAACATCCCAAGCGAATGGGGCAAGGAAGCCCCGGTAGGCGAACATCTGGTGGATACCATCTATACCCAGAACTGGGTGCTTCTTGGACTGCATACGCTGTGTGCATTGTCGCAGGACGGAAAATACAGGGCATCATTTGATAAGGCAACGGGGCTTCTTTTGAAGATCCAGGACAGGTCTCCGGAAAAACACCTTCGTGGATGCTGGCGCGGAATGTACGATCTCAAAACTAAAAGCTGGGGAGGCGGCGACCGTTTTGAAGGAGGCGCAAACAGCATATACTCCGGCTGGACAAATGCCCCGATTTCCATTGTCGCCGCATTCGAGCTCCTAGGAAAATCCCTCATAAAAGGCGAAAAGTAACCGTGCATTTCAGCCTATCTACTATGCGCATTTTGGAAATATCTGAAGTTGGTGCGTTTTGTCTGTCCCGGCTGGGACAGGATGAGAATAGGCAGGGGCTTCAGCCCCTGTTGAATGGATTATATGTAATTAGGCGTTCCGTAGGTACGCCGTGAAAACCGTAAAATCGAGATATTGATATCGCGTACCAACGGCACGCGGATGCAACGACGGAAATAAACAGGGGCTGAAGCCCCTGCCTATTTCCATTACGTCCCTCTGGGACGCAAGTTTATAGATATGTTATTTCAATGCAATAATGCATATAGTAGCTCAGGCATACCTGTCCGGGACAGGTTTAGCGGATTTGATTTACGAGCGTGACAACGTGCGAATTTCGCAATTCGCAGAAGACAGGAAATTAATTTGATCCTAAAACAAGATTATGGGGAATAAAATGTCAGTCATAAGCAAACAATGGCAGGATGTCGAACTGTCAGTAAATGCTGGAGACGCCAGCTACAATCTGAAGCTGGGCAAATTCAGCCTGAACAACTGCACGGCCCTCATGGAGGAATCCAAAACTTCTTATAAGACATCGGACTGGAAAGTAATCCAGGACGCGCCGAATAAATTGATCATCGGAATGAAAACAGCCCTGGGCAAGGCGAAGTTGATATTTTCTCCTGCCTTGAACAAAAACAACGTTGCGGGAATTAAAATTCATATCGAGCTGGAACTCTCGAAGAAACTTTGCTGCGTCAACCTGATACCGCTGATGGTTCCCGCCATGCAGGCTGATCACGTGCTGGAACACGGGCGCACCATGGGTGGGTGCAGAATGATCAAAACCCCTGTTAACAGTGATTTCAGGAGCACATTCCAGACCATGGTAACCTCTGGAGGCGCGCATCTTCAATTCACTCATCCACTGCGCCAGAAAAACCTGTCCTGCGTCACTGGCAAAATCAACGGCAGGAAAATCTCAGGACTAACGGTCTCAAGCATCATCAATCCATGTGTAAAAAAGAAAATAGCATCCGAACATGTCAGCATCTTTGCCTCGGCAAATGGGCATGACCTGATGACAGCCTACGGAGAAGGCGAACGCACGCAGGGCAAGGAGATAATCCTCCAGGAACCTGGATGGAACAGCTGGGACTACTACCGTTGGACAATCTCCGAGGAAGAAGTCTTGAAAAATGCAGCTTTCATAAAAAACGATCCCGTGCTAAGCAAGCATATCAAGCGTATAACGATAGACGATGGCTGGCAATACTGCTATGGAGAGTGGGATGCGAATCCATTATTCCCGAACGGCATGGAATATCTGGCGCATAAATTGACCGAGATGGGTTTTGAACCGGGTCTATGGATCGCTCCGACCGCCATTGAACCGCATAGCCGGATGGCCCAGGTTAAAACTGAGATGATGGCAAAAGGTGTGTCTGGAAAGCCATGTCTGGCGTTCGAATGCATGCGGAGATACGGTTTCATACTGGATCCGACGCGTAAAGATTCCAGAGAATGGCTCTACAACCTTTTTTCAAGATATGTTAAGATGGGCTATAAGTTCTTCAAGCTTGATTTCCTTGGCCAGACTCTGAAGGCGAGGAATTTCTCCGATCCATCTGTACCAAGAGGGGAGATTATCGGAAAGATAGTCGAACCAATACGGACGGCGACAAAAGGCAAGGCCCGGATACTCGGATGCAACTATAACTTCGAAGCGGGAGACCAGCTGGTCGACAGCGTCCGCAGTTCCGGCGATGTGCATGCCGACTGGCGCTGCATCAAGGAGAATTCATCATCTATTGCGGCAAGGTTCTGGTCCCAGGGCCGACTGTGGGACAATGACCCGGATTTTGCATTATGCCGCGGCCCGCAGACTTCCAAGGATCCTGCACTTAACGACTTGAAACCATGTCTTGTGTTTGTGACTCCGGACAAGTCGGAGAAAGATGCCATTGGAACCGACAATGCCTTTGCTTCAGCAACCATTGAAGAGGCGAAGACTTTGCTGGGGCTGGTGATCATAAGCGGAGGCTGCATTAATCTTTCCGACAACCTCCCCCGACTTAATAAGGCTGGACTGGACCTGCTGCGCAGGACCGTCTCCGCGGAACGTGGCGAGGCGGGGATTCCTCTGGACCTGTTCCAGTCTGAGCATCCATCCATATGGATCCAAAAGGCTTCAGGAGGCCACAGGATAATGCTGACCAACTGGAGCGACAAGGAAAAGACCATGTCCCTCGACCTTAAAGCTCATGGCATCGAGTGTTCCAGCCTGACTGATTTCTGGGCAGATGGATCGACAAAAATCAGGAACGGCATTATCGTTAAGAAATTGAAACCACACGCCAGCTATCTCGGAAGGATGTCTTAACCAATGATAAAAAAACAGTTCTGGACGGAAAACACAAGCCATCTCGCCCGTCACAATTTGCTCTCGACTGCAAAAACACATCACGCCGGGCATCAGGTGCCTTTATCTTTGGAAGCATGGAAGACCAAGCGCAGTTCTTTAATCCGGCAGATCCGTGAAAACATGGGGACCATTCCTGAACCTTGTCCTCTTGATGTGAAGGAATACGGTAAAATCGAACTGCAGACCTGCACAATTAAGAAGATCAGCTACCAGAGCCGTCCGGGTTTCCGTGTGACAGCGAACCTCTACCTGCCAAAAGGGAAAGGGCCGTTTCCAGGAATTCTCGTGCCGCACGGGCATACCAGGGGAGGCAAAGTATCTCCTGTCGTCCAGTCGCGTTGTCTTCTGTTTGCGGACAATGGATTCGTCGCACTCGCGGTCGATGCTTTCGGCTCAGGAGAGAGAGGCACATGTCCAGGAAAGTTTGAATATCATGGAGCGAACATCGGCCTATCCCTGATGAACATCGGAGAAACACTCCTGGGAATGCAGCTTAATGACAACATGAGGGGGATAGATCTGCTGCAGTCGCTTGATGTCGCCGACAGCGATAGAATCGGCGTTACCGGTGCTTCCGGCGGAGGCAACCAGACAATGTGGGTGTCGGCCATGGATGAGAGGGTCAAGGCGTCAGTTCCAGTTGTTTCTGTCGGCACCTTCGAATCCTATGTCACCGACTGCAACTGCGTCTGCGAACTTCTGCCGAACGGCCTAACGTTTACAGAGGAGTGGGGAGTTCTCGGACTGATTGCCCCGAATGCGGTTTTAATGCTGAACTCGACTCAGGACACACGTCCCTTTTCCGTAAACGAGATGCTCAGGTCATATACTGCCGCCAGGGAAGTTTTCAACCTCTACGGCGCCGGCGATCGGATTGGGTATCAGGCGATAAATCTTCCGCACGGATACTGGCCGGAAATGCAGAGACACGCCCTCGGCTGGTTCCGCCGCTGGCTGAAGAACGAGGGGGAAGGACGTGCGTGCGAGATAACCGAGACGCCAACCCTGCCCTACGAACAACTGCTGGTCTTCCCGGACAATAAGCGCCCGAAGGAAGTTAAATCGATATATGAATTTTCACAGCCGGCTGCATCAGCACTTGTCACAAGGCACAGCCAGGATAAAGCGCCCGTCTCAGTTTCCGGAAAAGTGTCCGAACTTGAAAAGTTGCTGCGCGTACCCAAGGCAAATATATCTGCAAAGTCCTGCTCAATTCGTCAGATGAAAGAAGGCAAGATCGATGTCAAATGTGTCCAGATCGAAGTTGATGCCGGAGTCCTGCTGCCGTTGGAAATCTACAGCAGAGCTGGAACCAAGTCTTCCAGCGCATTGCTGGTCGTAAATCATGAAGGCATGAAATCCATCCCACGTGAAAAATGGATGATGGATCTTCTCGGAGAAGGGAACTCCGTAATTTTCGCAGACCTGAGTAACACTGGCACGATGCTCTGGGACCGTGACGAGGAACGTTTCCTTGCCCTGCCCTATTATCACAATGCCTCCCGCAGCATATTATGGGTGGGACGTACAATGATTGGAGAATGGACCCGGGATCTTATTACCATCGCAAAACATGTCAAAGCCGAGTGCGGTATTAAACATCTTGATCTGCTCGCATACAAGGATGCCGGAATTGCAGCGCTGAGCGCAGCAGTACTGTCGGATCTCTTCGACACCGTCACGACAAATGAGACGATCGGATCGTATGTGCCGGAGCAATGCTATTTCGGCCAGTCGATGGCAGTACATGTCCCGAAAATCCTGCACTGGGGCGATGTTTCGATGATGGCGGTATTGGCAAAAGCCGAAGTCCGTCTCCTCAATCCTACGCGCACAGGCGGCAAGATATATTCCAGCAAAGAGATTGCCGCCCTCGAAAAGGAACTGGTCAAAATAGCCAGACGGATTGGAGCCAAGAACCATGTTGCCGTCCAGACAGGCTCATTGGCAAAACTGTTCAAACAAAAAACATGAATTATTTCCAATACCATCCCATGGATTATTGGATTGCTGGATTAATGGATTGTTGGATTAATGGATTGTTGGAAATCAAAGATTTATGCATAATTCATCATATGGGAAAAATCCAAAATGCCTATTTTGAAAATTTTCTTAAAATCCAGCATTTATGTTATTTTTGAACTCAAACCCAATAATCCAGAAATCCAATAATCCATTAATCCGTCATCCTGTGGGATGACTGTGAATTACTTCTCCTCTATTCCACTGATGTCCTTGATTCGTATGGACGGGCTGGCTTCCTTGAAATCAATGAGATCAAGAGGCCTGCGGTTCATTTCAACTATCAGGGCCTTCACCTTGATCGGAAGATCAATCTTCTTGTTGCCGCCGCCGGAAACCCACTGTTCCAGCACAGGTCCGGGACTGTGATCGTTGAAGAGCTTTGTATCCCTGAACGGCAGCGCGACAAAGCACCAGCCGTCAAAATTCACTGAAATATTGCCAGGCCAGTCAAGAACATCGCAACCCCAGCCTCCAGTTCCTATGGATCTCCATGTTTCCCCGTCAGCATCCTCGATCTCGAACATCACACGCCCCCAGTTGGAATTACCCTTGACCCAGACGCCTAAGGCCACAGGATTCCCGTTTATTGATGCCGGAGTCTTCAGACGAATGCTTGTGTATTCAGTTATATACTTGCTGAGGTCCTTATTCTTGTCCGTCTTAAGTTCGAGCTCGATGCAGTCACCCTTCTGTTCATCCTTTGCCTGACGCAGCTCGAATTCACCAAGCTGGCGGATTGGTGTCTGAAGCGGGGCTACTTTTGGTGTATCAAGGCTGTTATTCTTGTCAAGAGAGACGGAATCAACCTTATCGAGCACCGCCGCAACCGTTGCGGACTTCGCACGTTTCTCATCCTTCGGGAAGGAACGTTTCCCTAAAGTTATCCCTTTGATTTCCTTGTCAGCTACCAAGTAGGCTGGAGAAGTCCCAGCCTTGACAATGAGTTTTCCTCCACTGGTTTTCTGCTCGCTGCTGCGACCATACATGTCAACAATCCTCACAGGAGTGTCCACTGCAAATTCCATGGAGAACTCGGCATCGCCACGGGATGCCCATAGAGCCGAGGCGAATTTCCTGTCTGCGCGGTCGAACTCGACTGCATATGCGGTCGTAGAACCGGTCGGTATCTGGCGGCGGAACTTTACCTGGTCAAAAACATTCGTCAGTACCGCATAGGCGACATATGCCTTCTTTGGGTATCCATAAGGTGAGCGTCTTAGTATTCCGCTGGCGCCCCAGAGTCCATTATAATAGGCGTTGCTGGTGTCAAAGAGGATGCCGGTACCTATGCGTGTAAAGTTGTTTGAGAGGCTTATAAGGATGTCCCTGGCATACCATTCGGCCTGCTGCTGTTCGCCGGTATCGCGTTCTGACCGATAGGTGAACTCATAGCAGCCTGTGGCGGGTATATCTTTTCCCGACAGGATCTTTGCAGTGTCCTTGGCCATGTGGTGGCCCTGTATCGCCCATTCCTGCAGCTTCTCTGGAATAAAAACCTGGGACGGCGCCTCAATGCCGATATAATCAATATATTCCGGTTTCCCCCCGTTGCGGAGTATTGCCGCGATAGTCGACTGCGAACAGCTGTTGTTTCCGACAACTGTCTTGAGCTGCGGAAACTTCTCCCTGAAGAAAGCTCCAGCGAAATTCAGCAGGTCCGCATACCGCTTCTGATTGGCCGTCTGGGCTTCTGTCATTTCCGGCTTGAGCCCGATAAGTTCGACCGGAATGTCGTTGCCTGGACCGCTCTCATGGAAGATGACGACTTCGCGGGCATGCGGATATTTTTCAAGCTCCTTCCTGATGGCCAGCTCCCCCTTTTGGACTGCGTTTTCAGGCTTCTTGAGATCATCAAACTTGAAAGGCATGTTTATCTGGTCCTTGGTTATGGACCATTTCTCCATGGCTTTTTCGGACTGGCCAGTCCAGGCGGCCTTGCGGATGCCGGCCTTGAACATTATGGGCCCTGCAAAATCTATTTCCTTCGGAGTGTTGTGCGTCCCATCAAACCACCAAGTCCCGTAGGGTGATTCATATCCGGCCTTTCTTCCATCCACGCCAAGAAGTGCGAAACTCGCAGGATGGACAAACATTGTCCTGCCGGTATCGTCCTGCATCGAAATACGCAGCTCATACCAGCCGAGTTCGGGCATTTTCAGCGGGATGGAAACCTTCTGTTCCTCGCCGGCCCTGGAGAATTTGTAGCCGACGGATCCTCCACCCGCCTTCCTGCCTTCAACATCGAGTATATCCCACACGAGCTTACCGCCTGCAGCCGCAAAGGACTTGAGGACAACCCCAGTTTCCGGCTTCTCGTCATTGTGGAAAATGTTGGCAGGCTGCGACTGGACGACCTGCATCCCTACCGGTAATTTCTCCAGGGTGACACCGAATATCTGTACGGCGCTGGTGGATTTCGGATCGGGCTTGCAGGAGTTGTCGAGCTGCTCGAAGTTCTCCCATGGCTTCCCGAAAAACTCAAAATTCATACGTGGCTTGCCCATGAGCAGATCAATTATTTCCCCGCTCCTGAGGGGAATCTCTACCAGATAAAGGGGAACTTCGATATTTTTGGCGTCCTTGCCTTTTATGTTCACAGTTCCAACCTGCACGATTCCATCGGCTGGTTTTTCACCGTTACGGGGAAGGGTCAGGACAGTGTCTGCCAGCTGATTCGCGCCACATCCATTTTCAACATAATGTGCGATTCTCGCAGTGAGTGCCGGCACCTTCGCGGGATCAGGGTCGACGGCGCAGAGCACCCACGCCTTGGAATACATGGCTTTGCCTGGAACTGTGAAATGTATTTCCGTGAGCAGGCCGTCGAAAGGTGAACGGGCAAGGTATTCATCGACCTCAAGCCCCCAGTTCCCCTGCCCTTCACGGGCGAGCCCGATGTCGGCGCTGCCTGCTCCGGAAGCCACGAAGATCGGGATGCCCTTGACTTCTGAAAGCCCAGGTTCCACCGACGGCTTTGCTTCTGAGAACGCCTTCGCCATGCCAAGCGCCGCAATGTCGAGAGGCAGATATTTCAAAGATTCATAATTTGTCTTCAAGGAAAATGCAGGACCTATCGAGGCGGATGGGGAAAGTGAAAAGGCCAGGTCTTTGATCGCCGATCCTTCCAGGCTGCCTGCATAACAACTATCAAGATAAATATCTATCCCCTTGTCCGTCCTGCGGCACTCAACCTTGAGGGGATGCTCAGATGCCTTCGGCAGAAGGTCCCAGTCACGGATTATGTCGCGGCATGTGTCTGTAAGGACGCCTTCACTTCCCTCATAACTCGCCTTATACCGGCGGAGCATGGGGCGGACATGGTAATTCAGCGGATGTTCACCTATTCCCTTGATCTGTATGACGGCATCTGACAGCTCGTATTTCTCCATTACAGACTTGCCAT
The DNA here is from genome assembly GCA_001804815.1 of Lentisphaerae bacterium GWF2_50_93. Lineage (GTDB taxonomy): Bacteria > Verrucomicrobiota > Lentisphaeria > Victivallales > GWF2-50-93 > GWF2-50-93. The sequence continues at coordinate 215,015 of MHBI01000099.1, read as the reverse complement.
CCTTCATGACTTTGCGGACGCTGGGAATACCTGCAACGCCGAAAGACAGCTCATTTTTTTTGCCGTCGCCCCAGTTGATGTTCATCTTGACGGCATCCTTATCAAGTCCGGTTCGGACCGTTGCGCCAAAAACATCATTCGCCTGGACGTTCTGGGATATGCCCGGCTTGAAGGATGCAGCATCAATCTTCCTGGCTGCAGGCATCAGGTTCGTTATCCTGTTGTCAGGAAGAGCAGACGGCTCCCGGACGACAATATCGGATATGCTGAACGGCGTATCCTTGAAGCCGTAGAAATTTATTCCCTTGCCGGGCAATACCGGAATCTTTGCGGTCGCGACCTGCTTCAAGCCCCTTTGTTCATCTATGAAGACGGCAAGGCTTCCATCTTTGACAGTCACCGCACAGACATGCCAGGCGTTCCTTGCGATCTCGGTTGGAATCTTCACTTTCGCACTGACGGCAGGATCGATACCTTCACTTGAGATTATGACTTCGGTCGAGGAAATTTCAATGACGATATCACCATTCCTGCCTTTGACATCATTGCGGAGATGTACTTGGAACTTTGCGTCCTTCTCTGACTGAAGGCGGAATTTGAACAGCACGTCGTAGTTTTTAGGGTCTGTACCAGTTTTTGCATAAGGAGCAAACTCCTTGAAGATGAAGCCCGCCTCCTTCATCCGGCAATTGGCTTCGGCAGTCTGTGTCCAGACAGGGTCATTTCCAATCTTAATTCCAAGATTGTCGGAGCAGGCCGGAGCCTCGTAGCTGTAATTCCGGAAGTTTTCCTGGAACCAGATTCCCGATTCCGCACCAGGCAGCAAGGCTACCGGTTGGACCATCAAGGCAAATAGAATAGCTGCCATATACATATTCCGCATTATCAGACTCCTTGTTTGTTATACTTATTTAGCTTAAACTACCTGATGCCACGGAGGAGATTGGCGACTCGCGAGAAAGCTTTTTCAAAGTCCCGGTCATAGCTGTCGCTTTCAATATTTATGTATCCGCGGTATCCGGATTCCTTCATCGCCTTCCAACATCCTACGGTATCAATGTCGCCCTCCCCGATAAGCGCATAGTTGTAGTATCTGCCATTGAGCATTCTCTTGTATCCCGGTGTCGGCTCGGCACGGATATGCCAGTCCTTGAAATGGGCATGCACGACATAATCGCGGCATCTCCTGAAAGACTCGACCGGATTCTCCCCGCTTGAAGCATTACCGTTGTCGAAAGTCAGACGCAGCTGGGGAATTTGCTTCCTCGCTTCGAAGAAATCATCGGCTGTCACGAATGCACTGTGTTCGCCGGGGAAATTTTCCACGGTTAGAGTTATCCCGGCCTTGTCGGCAAGATTGACTATTCCAGAAAGCGCCTCGATCCACCGATGGCGGAATTCAGCACGGGATATCCTGTCGTTTGTCATTGTCGGGATCATCACTACAGGAGTACCGAGTCTGGCGGCGTATTCGATTTCCTTCTTCGCCTCATCCATCCAGCCAGGATCACCTGCGAGGAATTTTTTCAGGAAAAATATGTAGCACACAATCGGCAGGCCGGCATCCGCACACTTGTCTTTTACTTCGGCAGGATCAGTTCCGAATCTCGCGTCCCAGTCCATTCCGTCCAGCTTGCATTTGGCTGCGGTACGTATGATATCGTCCAGGCCAAACCCGTGTACACCCATGATGTAGCTCATCATTGCAAGTTTCATAGGCGCTGTCGCTCCATGGATGACTGGGTGGATGGATTGTTGGATAAGGTAATTGCAAAACTCCGGACGCGGCGAGCGCGTCCCTCCATTTTTACGCCCGTTTCGGGCGTGGAGGGGCATGCTTGCCATGACCATTTCTTTAGCTTTTCTAATATTTGCATGCAATAGGGCATTTTAGGTGTTTCCTCAAGTTCAAACCCAGTCATCCATTAATCCAACAATCCATTCATCCGTCATTTATGCCCTTCTTCCTGTTTCTTCTGCATTACCATCAGTGCGTGTTTCGCATAGGCGCCGCGCGGATCCTTTGTATATTTGACCAGGACCGCCTCCCCTTTGCCTTCATGGTCGCCAAGATTGTACAGAGCGCGGGCGAGGCAGATCTCCCTTAACGAAAGATTCCTTTCCTTGTCTCCGGCAGGACAGCTGAATCCATTATATTCCGGGAATTTCCCATCCTTGCTCAGGGCATATCCGCCTATTCCCGGTTTGCCAAGAAGAGCTGCCAGAACCGGCGCAGCTGATTTATCGCCTATTGATTCACAGGCCAGGGCCACTGCCCTGAAATGTGAATATCCATCCTTCGCCTCCAGCAATGCCGCCTTTTTCAGAATGGCCGGCAGAGCCTCCTTGGCCCTTATCCTGCCCAATGAGATGATATATCCATCGATATAGCTTGTCTTGCGTCCGAATGCCCCCATCCCCTTCCAGTTCCATCCCGTATCCCAAGGCGATGCTTCAAGGGTCTTTACCAGTGTTTCAGTTCCCGTCTTGTCTCCCATCATCGCCAGGACTGCCGCATACCTGGTCTTGGATACGGCATCTGAATCATTTGTCCCGCCGTAGGCGTCAACCAGCAGAGGAATCGAACGCTTCGGATCTGTGAACAGCCTCCAGAGCATGTTGTATCCGCCGTAAGTTGGTATTACCCTGATCGCTTCCTTAAGCTTATCGTCGGCAAGAGGATAATTGTCAACGTATGCAAGAACCTCCGGCTTCAATATCTTGACTTCCACCAGATGTTTCTGTAGCTTCTTAATGTCGATATTCCTGGGAGGCACATTGTCCTTTATCCCCATTGCGGCGGCATAACCTGCGGCATAACCCTGGTTCTGAACATCACGCTGCATCCGCAGTACAGGTATCGCGTCACGGTGGGCGCTTATTCCAAGGCCGGTCACCATGAGTCCGTCAAGTTTCTTAGGCAGCAGCGACCGGTAAGGGAGGTTTGCCCAGATATGGCTTTCAGAACCTGATATCATGCTCAGGAAAAGCATGTCATGGTTTGTCTGTCCATGCGTGTCATGCGTGGTGTAGCATTGGACGATGGTGTCATGGAATGTCCTGCCGTTCATGAAATCCATTGGCTGCACCACGTATTCGCCAATTAAGTGGCGGCGCTCGCGGCTGTTGACAAGCTGGGACTGGTCCCAATAGGTGTTGAACGAGAAAGCCTTTCTTCCGCGCAACGCGAAAAAGCACATGTCGGCAGCGTCCTCGTCATCGACAAAGCCTATATCCACGTTGATCACGCTCGATCCGAGATTGCGCCAGTTCATCGTTGCGCCCTGCAATGAGAGTTCTTCAGGATTGATGAATTCAGTTTCAGCACCTGCCGCTGCGGCTATATCCGCATTGCCGGTGGAATCTATGACAGTCTTTGCCCTGATCACGCCTCGGGTTCCATCTGGCGCCACGACCACGGCTCCAACTATTCCCTGTCCGTCGACAACCGCGCCACATGCCATTGTGCCAAACCATATTTCAACCTTGGAAATCCGGCACTGGCGGCGATACCACTCGGCCTTGCTTTGAACAAGGACTGCGCCTGTCTTCCTGACGCCCTCATCTATCTCCTCGGTGAATCCACATGGGTTTCCATAGTAATAGCTGCCAAGTATGCCCACGGTGGAGACGCCTCCAAGATTGTACTGATATTCCACAAGGATGGTTTTCATGCCCTGCCGCGCCGCGGATATGGCTGCCGGTGCCCCGGAAGTTCCGCCTCCGACAACCAGCACATCGCATTCGGCAATCACCGGAAGACCGCGAAGCTCCGCCTTGACTTTACCTGCTGCCGTAGCTGAATTAGGCATCAGTCCTTCCAGAATTTCACGGACTTCCCCTGCTGCAACATTGCTTTCTGGTCCAGTTTTGCGGAGTCTTACATTCACAAGTTCAGGTCTTTTCCTGGCTTCTTCAGCTGCCGCAACACCGACACGCTCGGCCAGCTCCATCAAGTTGCAAGGCTTGATCAGCGAAGCCGCTGCTTCTCTTGACACATCAGCCATCGCACTTAAAATGTAACAATATGGCATTCCTGCAGGGCGGCATACATTCAGGTCAAGCGCTGAGACATCCTTCCAAGCGCCAACCATTGATGCAGCGCCAATCAACGAATCCGGCGGCACGAAAAATGTCTTTTCAGCTGTGTCAAGCTGCTGGGCGGTAAATGTCATATCACGGATCCTCTGTTCTGCCTCAGCGAATGAACTCGGGGAATCATTTTTCATCGGAAGCGCTGCCCTGCACTCGAACAGCCTTCCTTTGATATCATCCGGCATCCCCTCCGGGGCTTTCATCCCGGTGAGTTTTGTGTCATAGGCATTCGGGAACTCGCTCACTTCCATGCCGGGTGCCTTTGGAGCTTCTCCTGAAACCACGGTCTGTGAAAAACTGTAGGTGCCGGCAGGAAACGGACGGAACTTTGCGCCGGCATGCCGAGCCATGGAGGCCCGGTCGGTGGCGTCTATAACCACTTTTGCCCGGACTGCCTGGCGACCGCTGCGGTTGGAGACAACAACTCCGGCAACATTTCCTTTCTCATCTGTAAGCACTTCAGTGCCGTATGTGCCGGTAAGAAACGGAACACCCGCCTCAAGCAAGGCTTCATCAAAAGTCTTTTTGACATTAAGAGGGGTGGTCACAGCAACCGACCCTTTCGGTATTGATGCCGGAACATCTGCGCTTTCGATCACTATCTCACCAAGCCACTGCCTCAAAACCGCAGCATTTGGCTTTGAAAGGAACTTGATGTAGCGCGCTTTTCCGTTCAAGGGGAATTCATGAACGAAAGTGCCGGGATAATCCGATTTCACTGGTGGATTGAACTTAGGATGCGAAGTTGTTTTCCCCGCTTCGTTCCAAGTTTGCCCGTCGGAACTGGTGCTGACAATGGCGGAATTTACTGAAGAACCCGGCAGCCTTGAATACTCATATGAATACAGCCGAGCCTTCTGCAATGAGATCTCCCTGCCAAGATCAACGATGATCTCGACCTCCGACGCCTTGTATTGAACTCCGTGCCGGTCCCGGTCATTCCAGATTCCGTCGTTTAGCTTTCTGTTATCCGGATCAGGGTTCTCCATTTCTGGTGCAATACTGGCCTTGTATGTGAATGGCAGGACAGGATTTTTAACCCCGAATATCAATTTCGCGAGTTCAGCCATGGGCTGTGCATTCCCGTCAGGCCACAGACGCAGCGTTCCTGCAATGTCCTCGCCAAGATAGGGCCGTGGCGCGAGCAGGAATACCTTCGCCCCGCTTCTGGCCGCCTGGCGCGCGGCAGCCACAGCACTGCTTGAGCCGCCTACAACTACAACATCAACATCATGTATTACTGGTATCTCGCGATCTTTTTCCATAAAGACATTCTCCTTGGCCGACAATGATGAAATAAAAATTAGAAAGGCAATGGAAATCGCCATGCTTGAACTATCTGCCCGTCTTGTGATCATTATATTTTCCTTTCAGGAATCGGATTCAGTTATAGTGATTTTAAAAAAAGTACAGGATAGCTCAATCCCGTTGAAATCTGCTTCATAGAAAAATATGGCGCGAGCCGCCATTAATCTATGCATTATTCAATAATTATTATGTAACATTGCGCCATCTTGAAGTTTTAAGCGCCTGGCAGCAAGCTTTAGGAATAACTGCCGACGACGGCATGATGGTTTACCTGGGCTCATCCAGATGAAACAGCAACGCGCATCCGCTCAGATGATTGCCCGGGGCCGGCTGAATGGGCTGGTTCGTGATATTGCCCTTGATGTATATATCGGTAGGGGTTTCCGTTGCCTTGGCACGCCACTTTGCATCAAGGTAGAACCCATTATAGTTTGCAGGAACCGTTATTTTATTATTGGTGATGTATAATTTCTTACCATTCCAGGCTCCTATGTTCCAAGCGTAAATCAGGGATTCGCTGGAACCGATGACAATTCTGTTGTTCTCTATTTTTATTACGTCTGGAATGCCATTGCTGTTTGCCAGTTCCAATAACTGTCCGGTGGAATTTTCCCAATCGCAGCCTGTAACTGTCAGGTTGCAATGAGGGGCATTGAATTTAATATTTTTCATCTTGCATTCCTTAAGAACCAGCATTCTATCCGTCTCCTTGGCATCTGTCAGGATTGTCCCATTGCTGAATTCACATTTCTCGTAATCTCCGCCGCCAAGGACAAACCCGCCTTCAAACTTGCATTCAAGCGCACCGCCGCTGACTTTAACATTCTTGCCCTCGGAAGCAGTAAAGGTATTGTTTGTAATTGAACCAATCTTTGAATCTGCAGTTTTCAGGCTTGTGTCCTTGAATATGTTGTTCTTCCATATGCCCGTGTATTTCGCTTCCTTTTCATGTGTCCTGGACAAAGCGGCCGATCCGCCATTGAAAGTATTGTCGCAGATATACGTATCCGTCTGGGTGCCAAACCCTGAATTTACCGTCTTCCCCTCCTCTCCGAATGTGTTCCCGGCATATTTCATGTATTGGCTTCGTGCATATACGGTCGTATTGCCTTTCATGACATTGTTCTTGAACACGTGGTTCAAACCGGCGCAGACAATCAGTCCGTTGCGTGATTCAAATGAGTTGTTCCTGACAATATCATCCTGCGAGTATTCCCAGCCATCCTCCCAGTCGATGTCGCAGCCGGGCATGCGTCCTCCGTTCCGTCTGAAGGTGTTTCCTTCAATCAGCCAGTTGATTCCTCCGCAGGCGGCCATGCCAGTTGAAAAATTATCTTCTATAATGCAGTTCCTAATATAGTTTTTAGTCGGAGGCCTATAGTCCGTGAAGAAACCGATTGAGTCACGGAAATCCGCGGCTCCTGAAGTTATGGCAGTATCCCAATGCAATACGACCTTCACGTATTTGGAATTTTGAGGCTTGCTGTATTTTCTGGAAGTCAATGCACCGCGTTTTTTATCCAATAAGACTTTATCTGAATCATAGAAATATATGTCATATATCCGCGCCCTAAGCACATTGTATCCCATGTACCCCAGCGGACATCCTAATTCATAAGTCTCCTTTATTGCAGAGATATCTATGAATTCCTTCGTCCGCTGAACCGTGGTGGATTCGATGGGACTTCCATCTTGGTCAAGATTCCCGAATTCTAAACCTGTATGCTTCAGGGGTACAGCCCCGACGCCTACTATTCCGTATGAGTGCTGCCCCAGCCTTGAAGCCATATTGAAACCTATCCCTTTTCTAACAGTCATCCCCTCTATGCCATTATTCCTGCCTTCTGCAAATGATATCGCCAACGCTCCCTCGGTATTGGCGTCCTTCTGCCACTTGGGATAAAACTGTTCCTTGAAATCGCGTTCACCCAGTATTGTGCCATTCCGCAGGCTGCTGTTTTCCAGCACCGAAGCTGCTTTCCTGCATACGGCCGGGTCGCCGACGTAGATATCAGCGGTGCAGTTCTTCAAGGAAAACACAAGTTCAAGTTTTATATTGTCATAATCATTTTCAGGACGCAACTGGTGGATCTGCCTTGAATCATTCCATAGCTTCGCATCCTGGCTCCTTATCCACATTTTTCCAAAATCCTTTGTGGCGACCAAATCAGGCCCCTTGTAATAATTCAGCTTAAATGTAATTCCCAGAGCACCCGGGATATCAGATTTTATAATTTTTCTATTTATGCCTATCGGGCTTGAGACCAGGCATAATGCACCGCGCTCGAGGGAATTTATTGCCTGATCCAGTTGCTCTTTGGGAGGCAATGGTCCTATTGAAATAGGTTTTGACAGGATGGATGTTTCGCCTTCGTTCACAATAAACCTATCAACCGGTTCTGCGGACAGGGATGGCTGGGATACGGCTTCCGTTGCAATATCATAACCTTTAAACAGGCTGGGCCAGTCCAGTTCCTGGAAGCACACTAAAATATACCTGGCATACTCATTCGGCCTTATCTGCCACGTCGCCCCATTCAAATCAACAATCAAATTGCTTCTCATTGAAATGGAATCCTTCGGATCCAGCAGGTACAATCCTTTCGGGAACAGGACTTTCTTATAGCCATGTCTCTTTGCGTATAGGAGCACATTGTTGATTCCAAGGGAGTTTTCTATCGACTGCTCCCTGCCCGTTTCCCCCAGGACAATATTGAATCTGCCTAATTCAACATTATATATTTCCTCAGGTTTCAGCACCGCATCAGGGAGGGCGCGCTTAACTTCGAACGTAATGCTGTCGGCGCAGCCATTCGGAGTCTTCGCAGTCAATGTGACCTTGCCCTCGCCGACTGCAGTTGCGATGTTTGAGGAACTCACCTGCAATATTTTTGAATCGCTTGTTTCCAGCGTGTAGGGATTGTCGGAATAGACATTATATGGCAGGCAGGTCGCCACTATGCCCAGATCTTCGCCTACAGTCATTTCCTTTATTTGATTTGCTATCAGCACTTCCTTTATTTCCCTTGCCGCATTTGCCGGAGTCGCCACGACTTGTTCTTTTACAACATCAACGCTGCATTCGGAAACCACTTTTCCGTCCGCCACCAGGAAGGCTGATATCTTCAGGCTGCCTTCATGTACTGCAGTAACAAGACCTTTCGGGGTCACGGTGGCAAATCCTGGGTTGAATGATGACCATGAGACATCACTTTTTGAATTCCTGACCGTTGCAGTCAGCTGGAATGTCTCGCCAACCTTTAATTTCAATTGCGTTTTATCCAGGACTATGGCAGGCGCCGCAGATTCCTTCGCCGGCCTGGCCGGCAAGGCATCAACGGGCTTATCTGCGGCAAAAGAAGCGCAGGAAACGAGGGCAATCAACATGTACATCATACTTTTCAACACGGTAACAACCTCCAGTCAATTGTATTATTTGATCTTTTCCTACAGTCACAAATTGATGTTGAACATTCGGCTTTTGTCTGACGAGTTCATATTATAACGGTGATTGGAAACATCTTCTGACCGCATGCTTTCGGCATGTCCATCGAAAAAAAGTCCGTTCACTGCATTTGAATGCCGTCCTTTCAGGAAATCAAGCTGCAGGGCTGTAGTCCATGTCGAGAAATTCGTCTCTGCGACAATTCGAGCCGGAACGATTCCAGAACCCGGTATGGACGCACCTCCCCCGGATAATCCATAAGCGCCATTGTCAAACAGAAACAGACGCCGGGACGGACTCTTGACGTCGCGAACATATGTTCCGCGGTCAGTCGCGTTGCTCATGTTCACGGGAGCTGTCGTAACGGCGTAGTTATTATACTGGTAGAAGAATGATATCCTGCCGACAGCTACCTTGGGGCACAGGAAGGAAGTGGCAATAAGGTCCCGACGCTGATCGCTTGACGGCAGCCCCCTGGTAGGTGCGTAATGCCCGTCCATCGATTCAATTCCTGATTCAGACGCCTCTGCAAGCATGGCATACCAATACCTATGGTATATCCCGGGACCGACCGTATGATAATGCGGAACATAAATGTTGAAAGTCTGGGCGTAGAAAGCTGAATAGACCGAAAGCTGTTTCTGATTGTTGAGGCAGACTATTTTATTGGCGGCTTCCTTTGCATTTCTCAACGCCGGCAGAAGCATCGCCGCAAGAATTGCGATGATCGCAATCACCACGAGCAGTTCAATCAATGTGAATATCGCAGGAGTTTTCCTAGTGCGAATTCCGAAAAAGGAAGAACTGCACATTTCACACCTCTATTTTATGAAAAACAATCCTTGCCGGCGTATTTCACCCGTTCAATTGATCATACCTTGACGGCCTCGATTAATCTATGCATTATTCAATAATTACTGTGCAATATTGAGCAGTCAAGGAGACACCTGTGCCTTGACCATTACGAGCCACCGCTCAAATTCCGTCCAGGGCTGCCATGGCACGGCGGTCTTCGGCCTCGTAAAGCCTCCAGATCAGCTTCAGTCCCTCCAGGCTGGATACAGGATCGGTCAATGGAGTCTCCCCGGTTTCAATGCAGTCGATGAAATGCTTCATCTCCTCCTCCGTGGATTTGCCATTCTTAACTTCCATCAGCAGGGTTTCCCGTTGCTTCGGATCGAGATTGTCAGGATCATGCGCGCCGGCGTCACCATGGAAATACAGCTTGCCCCCGCTGATGTCGGCTTCAAGCATCCCTTTTTCGCAATGTGCGTGGAATGAATACTTCAGCCTCGAACCGCGCGCGCCCCAGGTTCCAAAGTGGTATCCCAGCCTGCCACCCTCGAACGCAATTGACACGTTGCTGGTGCCCTCCCTCTCCATCCAAGGGGTTCCAAGCCTGGTTCCGATATGGCAGCCGTATATGGGCCTGCCCATCATCCACAACATCAGGTCGATGTAATGGCACCCATGGCTGAACAGCTGGCCGCCTCCAACCTGGTCGGCACGGCACATCCAGTTTGACGGCTCGCGCTCGGTATGCTGCTCGGTCCAGATGGACAACTGGAAAAACTCGCCGTATTTCCTACTGTCAAGCAGTTCCTTGAATTTTATTACCAGCGGATTGAAACGCATGCAGTAGGCGACCATGAGTACGACGCTTTGTTTTTTGGCAGCTTCAATCAGATCAAGGCATTCCCGTTCTGAATTTGCAAGAGGTTTCTCCATCAGCACGTGCTTGCCGCAGCTTATGAAATACATGCCCGCCGGATGATGCAGGTGGTGCGGCAGGGCCAGGAGTACCGCATCGACTTGATTGGCGATCTCCCGATAGTCTGCCACTGCCATGACCTGGCCTGGCAGCAAATCCGCAACGGCCTTCGCCCGCTGGACATCGAGATCAGCCACGGCCGTGATTTCAACACGTTCAAAAATGCTTTCAAAACGGCCTACATGCGCTTTCGCCATTCCACCGCATCCGACTATGCCAATTCTTATCTTCCTAGTTTTCATAGACATCCTTTATCCTTATTATTTTCAGTGCCGTCCCATGGATGATGACTCTGTAATCAACTCCCTACGCATATGTTTCCGAGTACGTTGCATCCATACCCGGCAATTTCCAGCCAGGGGATATCGCCGTTTGCACAGCGCACTGCGTATTCAGGCTCCAGACGCAGTGACGGGGCGGCGTCCGGCAGCCAGAACCCGACTTGCCATTCGCCGGGACTTATGCCTTGCGGCAGCTTTATCGATGCGCTGACTTTGTGAGTGGGCGGTTTTCGCTCCGGATCTCCCGGCTTGTACGGCTGCCATGAACGGCAATCTGCTTCCGTGGGAATCTCGATAATCTGACCGGATGTGCCGATGAGCGTAAAAAAAGGCCTGCGCACGTTGATGAATGTTGAAAAGCCTCGGTTGATCAGAGACAGCGAGAATTTGATTTCGTCGTCAGGCCATGCAGTTCGAGGCCATTCGGCGGACTGTACTTCAATCCTGTATCCGAGGTGGTCGCGGATATATTCGAAGGACGTGCGCGGCGCCGCATCGAAATAGGAGTCGGATACCGGAAGCCTCCTGTCCTTGAGAACTTTCTCTGGGAGTTCCTGCTTCTGCCAGTCATCAATTACCCATTCGACATTGTCCTTGTCCAGCTTATGGAAACCGTGGACATAGCTGAAGGTGGTGTAGTGATGGAGGCAGAAGCGTTCCGCGGCGGTAAGTCCTGCGATGAATCTTTCTCCGTGTCCGGTCCAGAAGAGCTCACCGTCAACGGGCATGTAGGGAGCCTCCCGGCATACATAGTCGAACTCGGGATTGCCGTGCGTGGAGAAAGGGGCGTCGGGCCAGGTTCCGCCGTCACAGCTGTTTGCCAGAGTGCCGTCGTTGAAGAAACCAATCCTGGCTGCAGGCTTGTCGCCGAAGGCGGTTGAAGAGCTGATTTCCTCGAATGCCTTGAGGGCTTCAAGGTTATTTTTCTTGTATTTGGCGCGGCGCATCTGCGTGAAGCGTCCGGATGGCAGCATCTCGAGGGCACTGCGGAGTATCGCGGATGACTTTCCGGAATCGGACTCCAGGCCGTGGACAGAGGTGTGCCATTCGCCCCATAGTCCTACGAATCCGCACTGCATTACATATATCACGTCAATATTTTTATGGATTATTTCGCGGAGCTGATCGATGTGCGAAAGAACACGATCAGAGGTCGGCCCCGGCGAGCTTCTATTGGATTCATAAGCGAAGCGGAGCAAGAACTTGACGCCGCAGTTCCTGGCACGGTCAAAACTCTTCTGCAGCGCTGCGAGCTTATCATCGGCAATCCCGGCTTCGCAATAGCCGGTGAGGTAGCAGTAGGCCTGAGTGATTGTGACACCATCCTGTTTGTACTCGGGGAATGGCCACTTGCTGCAGGCGAACTCATCAATGTTCTTCCCTGGCAATTCACCGACGCGAATCTCGAAGCGAAGGCCCCGTTCGGGGTTCCTCAGGCCGTTCCGCCCATCCTTGTCCGTTGGACTTATGCCACGGTATGTTTTGCTGACACTGCTTCTGCTGTACATCTTCACCCCGTGTTCGGATGATTATTTTTCAGTCACAGGTTGATATTGAACATTCGCCTTTTATCCGCATCTGTCATTTTCATTCCTTCAATTCTTGAAATCCCTGAACCTGTCATCGAGTATGGTATAATCTCCTGAATGCGAGATTTCCGCATGTTTGATGGACTCGCAGTGGCCATCAATGAAACTTGCGTTGAGTCCGCGAGTATGCCGCGGCATCAGGGCATTGTAGTAGTAGCAATGCTGCCCATTCCTATTGTTGCCGGCTTTTATGTCCGCGGTCCTGACTTTTTGCGAAGGTCTTTTGATCTGTGTCATATATGGCTGGACAGGATCTGCCGGATTACTGCTGTTGCCAAAGATATATACTCCGGAGAGTCCGAAATTAGAAAAGATATCAACCCCTGGAGAACAACCGGAATCAGCATGGTTGTACGATGGACAACTCAATATGCCTGCCGCCATCTTCCATACGCCAAAGTTGTTTGCGTCCTTATATGGATCAAATCCCAGATAGCCGGTCCAGTTCAGCATGCTTGTCAAGCCGCTGGCCGCGGTAGATGTCGTATAATAAGTGCCCATTATAGGTTCATAATTATAATAATGGCAGGCCAGCATGGCCCCGTTATGATCCGTTTCATAGAAGGATATGGTCTGCATCAGCTGACGCTGATTTGACGTGCACAGGATGCTGTTTGCAGTATCCTTGGCCTTCTTCAACGCCGGCAGGAGCATCGCCGCAAGAATTGCGATGATCGCAATGACGACGAGCAGTTCGATAAGCGTGAAAGGATTAGCAATCATTCTCGCAGATGGCGTTTTTACCGTATTTTCCATAGTCAATTCCTTTCCCTTAATTTCCGGGAGCCAGCTTTATCGCATTTCCGTATCTGCCAGGAAGTTTCTCGTAATATCCTATGACAGTCCCGGGAATGCGCTCTTCCGTAGTGGTGCCTGCCCTCGCCTTGTCGATGATCTGCAGCTTATCGAAACTGTCGACAAGCGTTGTGGAGCCATCAACTTTAGGGCCACCATTGAAACTTGCGGCTATCTCTTCAGGCGTTCTAACCCCGGAGGAAAACCTTATGGCGTCGAACAGCACCCTGGCATTGTACTTGGGATTGCCAAGCCTTATCACATAATTATCAGTTGAAGGAAGTTCGGCCTTGACAGGATTATCCATCTTCAGATATTCCTTGCCGTCGATGTAGCATACGAAATGCATATTCTTCTGGTCATCCATGTATTTCCAGCTCATGGCGAAATAATGCCATTCATCCGGTTTCCATTTCAACTTTTCCTGCACTAATGCCATGTAGCTTTTCAAATACATGCTGGAAATCTTCAAAAGCCCGCCCTTGTCAAAGCTTTCACAGCGCACTTTCAGTCCCTCGTCACCCAGGCTGTCTCCTATGAAGAGAAGAAAGCAATGTATTTCCGGAAGGGTTCCAGGCTTCTTCTCGGACATGTCGAAGAGAGGCTTGAACCAGATTTCAAATGTACCTTCATTATACTTCATGACCCCTGAGGCGGGATACTCGATTTTTCCATTTTTGACTTCTGATTTCTTTGGAGCCTGGGCTGAGACCGGCACTGCGCAAAAACCAGCAATACCCACCGCGAGAATTATACTTATTATCTTCTTCATGATAGTTTTCCTATAATATCACATGATTAAAGCATGAGTGGATTATACGGCATCACGATCTGATATTCTATGCATTTTTCAATAATTACGATGTAACATTACGCAGAAATTCAATCTTTTCCAATGACATTCGATATATCTGGAGCTTCATATCGGACAGGAAAACAACCTTCGCCGAGACGGCGAACACTAGGTTATTTCACTGCCGCCCCATGGATGATTGGAATCGAATTGAAAGATGAAACGTATTCATTTCTCCGTAGGCACGACAATCCCCTTCATTATCACATTCTGGCAGAGGACGAATATGATGAACGTGGGGATGGCGGCTATGACAAGGGAGGCGTAGACCACTGACTGGTGCGACTGTCCCTGCAACTGGAAGATCCATACCATGATGGTCCACATCTTCTGATCAGGGATTATGATGAGGGCCATCATGAACGCCGAGTACGCCTGGGTGAATGCGCCGAGGGCGATGACTGCAAGAATAGGTTTGGAGAGATTCATCGTCAGCATCCAGAACTTCGTCCACTCGCTGGCGCCGTCAATGTCGGCGGCTTCGTAGAGCTCCTTGGGCATGCTGTCGAAGAACCCCTTCAGAAGGAAGATGAAATATCCGTTCGCCACTCCGGGAAGGACCAGGGCTGCGAAAGTGTTGAGGAGACTTATGGTGCCGTTCTCCGGAGAAAGGTAAGGGACCAGTACCGCGCCCGCAAAAAGACCTGCCGACAGGGAAAGCAGGGCCCTCAGATTCTCCTTCCATTTCGGCAGGCATTTCTCGAGGACCAGGAAAATGATTATCGTGACCACGACGCCGGTGATGATCGGCCATAGAGGGAAGCGCTTGAGCAGGAGGAATCCCGGAATCATCGTGACCTCTCCGGGGAAAGCCATTGTCGCCATGCAGAAGAGGAGAATCTTATATGTTCCGGGAAGCCTGAACCGGCTCAGGGCGTATGCAGCCAGGGGATTGACCACCAGGGAGGTGAGGATGGCCAGCGCACAGTATATGAACGTGTTCAGCAGCCCGTTGCCGTGCATTGTCAGGTAGTCCAGCACCTGCACATAGTTGCGCTTGGTGAACTCCCAGCGCACTGCGCTCTTGTTCGCCATGCAGTCCTCCCAGTCGGTGGCGGCGGCGACTGCGCCGAGACCGGGATATCCTTCCGGGATCCTGCCATTCTTCTCTGCCAGGAATTCAAGGAACAGCTCGTCGGCGCTGCAGATGCCGATGGCCTCTATCGGGCAGTCGGCCTCGGACTTGATGAAACCTTCAAAGTCCTGGCGGAGGTACGGCGCATCATCTATCCTGGAAGGAAATGGAATTGCATCAAAACCTGACAAGGAAGTGGAATGCTCCTTGTTGAATACTTCAATGGAACTGTACTGCCTTCTGACGAACTTCCGGAATGCCGCCTCCAGCGAGCTGTCAAGCGTAATGAAGTTGAGCCGGATCTCGTTGCGGACAAAATCCGTCCAGTCCCTGCGTGCAATTCCGGATTCAGCCGGGACACGGGAGGGCAGCGGGATCTCGCCGTAGCTCTTATAACTTGTACCATGAGCCTGGTTGTAGGCTTCGATGCGGCTCGTGTAGATCCCATAAAGGTAGGTCATGACATAATACCCACGGGCCCCGCTTACAATAAGGCCATCGGCGGGAATCGTGGCGCGCCATTGGATCAGCACCTGTCTGAAATCCTCAGGGAGGTTGCGGTTGCGGTAGCGTCCAATTATCTCCATCGAAGGACGGACATTGCTCCAGGACGAGCAGAGCTGGTTTGCAGCCATGTTGTATGCATTCAGATCATCATGGTACTTGTTGGACATATAGTTCCGGAAGGAACGGAGATTCTTGGGCAGCACCCCCCTTCCAGCCAAGTTTCCTACAACCCTCTGGTCTACCGGGATACCGCTGCGCCAGCTGCGGTAGGCGCTGATCAGTTCAGGAGGGACCACGTCCGGTTTTTCAATCGTCCGCCAGCTCATGACAGGCCGGCACCAGGTCTGCTGCGCATCCTGGCTCTGCACGTTGTACTTGGATTCCGTGTATTTCTGGAAAAGAATGAGATCGTCGAGCCAGAACTCGGGATAAGGCTTGATCGACCAGGAGTCCGCATCGCTCTTGACCGAACCGGACAGCATCAGCATCAGCGGATATATCATCGTCACCGATCCGATGAGCAGAACCAGATATATCAAGGCATAGAGGATACGGACGCTAGCGCTTCTCTTTCCGATTTCACTGATGATTGGCATATAAACTTTTCCAAGTTTTAAGATTCAAGTGTCAAGTTTTAGGTTTTAAGTCAAGAATTTCCCTTGCTTAAAACTTGCGACTTAAAACTATTTTTTACTTTCTACTTTTCCCAGCTCCCGAACTTCCTCTTACTTACCTCCGGCGGCCTTGAATTCCATCTTGCTGAGTTTCTGCAGCTGGTGCACCGTGAATCCGATCAGCATGACTCCCAGAACCCAGGCCATTGCAGTGGCGACGCCAAAACGGAGGAAACCGAACGCCTCCCAGAAAATGTGCAGTCCGATGACTTCGGTCTCACCGTGGGGCGTGTATGGTCCACCACCGGTCATTGCCATGACATAGGCGCTGCCGCTGTGCATGCAGCCGATCGCCGCGCCGATGAAGTTGATCGAGATCAGGGCCTTGATGGATGGGATGGCAATGTACCAGGCCTTCTGCGCCGAGTTGGCGCCATCTATGTCCGCCGCTTCGTAAAGGTCGTCAGGAATGCCTTTCAGGGCCGCAAGATATATGAGGCACCCGGGTCCCATTCCTGCCCAGATGGTGGGCAGCAGGCAGAAAAAAAGCGCGAAGCTCGGTGAATTGAGCCACTCGACTGCGAATTCACTCAGATTTGTACTGAAGACGTAATTGATGGCGACCACTCCGAAATTCAGCACCTGGTTGATCATCCCGTGCTGTCCATAGAATCCCTTCCACAGGAAAATCACCACCACGCCGGCAAGCATCGCCGGCAGATAATATATTGTACGGAACAGGATCTTCCCCCTCGGGACTTCGGCCAGCAGCACGGCAAGGATGATAGGCGCTATGAAGCCCAGGGTCATGAACAGCACCGTGTATTTCAGGGATATGAAAAGCGCATACCAGAATTCATAGTTGAAGAGCACTGTACCGAAATTTTCAAATCCGGTCCATGTGCTGAACCCGCGGACATTGTAGTCCTGGAAGGCCATGAGCGTGCCGCGCATGAGCGGCCAGTAGCTCCAGACCGCAATGCTGAGGACAGCCGGAAGGAGGATCAGGTAAGGGATCTTGTTACGGCCAAACTGCCAGTCCCCACGCGCACGGTCAGCATCGCTGCGCACCATGTTCTCGGAAAAAGTCTTCACCACCTTGAGCAGAAGCAATACGAAAACAGTGAAGATGAAGATTGCCGCGGCCGCGGCGACACGCGTCCTGAACTTCAGCACGTCTTTAGGCAGTATGTCCAGCATCTTCTGGTTTGCAATACCGACACGGACATCCAGGATTTCCCTTATTCTCTTCTTGGCTCCAGCCTCGTCCTTCGCCTCGATGCAGCGGTTGACTTCGCTGTCGGTCCGGATCTGGTCGATGGCCTGGCTCATGTAGCGGTATATCAGCTGGCAGTTGCGCCCGTAGGGTTCCGGAATGCCGTTCTCCACTGACTCCTTGGAGGCCTCAATCCAGCCTGCCGGTATCTTATTGATGAATTCCGGATAGCCGGCCTTCTCCAGAAGTTTCGGCTGCACAAAGCGCCCGAGACCGTTCTCAACATAAATTTTAGCCTGTATCAGCTTCGCCTCGTTTCCTCCGTAGAACATCATCCAGTCCCAGGACAGATCCCGGATTACTATGTTCTTGTCGAACCCCGCGTAGATGCCGGTCATCTGGGCGTTGAATTCGCTGCCGCGCATGCCCGTAGGCCCTTTCGGAACCGGACCGAAATTGATGACATTGGGATCTATCTGCTGGAAGGATTTCTGGTCGATATAGGTGAAATACATGGCGTACCGTATTGCGGCATTCATCTCGCCGAGATTCACAACTCCCTTGAATTTCCCGAACTTGTTCTCGAACGGCTCCAGGAACAGCCTCGCCACATAATAATAAGCCTCCACCGCCTGCGGTGAATTGAAGACGCAGCACCAGTTCCCCTGTGCGTCCAGCTCGACGGCGCGTGCTCCGCATGAATAGAAAAAACTCAGTGTCGACCACGCCGTCTCGCCCAGGGGGATGTTAACCCCGTAGACATTCTCCTTGGGATTGTGGATCTTCCGGGCCCATTCCAGGAATTCATCCATATCCCCGGGCACGCGGTCCGGCAGGCCTGCCTCGGCGAACAGATCCCTTCGGTAGAAGAGCGACATCACCGCCTGGTTCTGCGGGAGGCACCAGACATGCGAATGCTTCGCGGCAGGTGTCGCCTTCCATTCCTTAACATATGGACAACTTTCGCCATATGGGCATTCCCTGCGGATGACTTCCCAGCATTGCGGAGGAAGACGCTCCTCGAACTCGTCCGCATACAACGGCCCCCTCCGCAGCTCCTTCAAATACTGCCCGGTGCTCATCAAATGCCCGTCCTTCACATCCGTCCCGGACGCCTTCTCAAGGTACTTGTCAAGGGGATACAGGAATTTCTGGCTTATGTAGGTGCTCGACTGCCGGAAGTTAACATATATCACCGACGGAGAGATGTCACCGGCTATCTGCATCAGCGGTACCGAGTCCATCGCCCGGTTCCCGGGAAGGGTCAGTCCGGTTGCAGGGAGAAGATCTACATTCGGATGGAGCTTCCGGAACTCATTTGCGACTTTTACACCTGTCTCCCCGGCAACGCCACCATAGTTGCCTTCAGGAACACCCCAGGCCTTGAGTTCTATGGAGCCGGCCTTGCCAGCAGTTTCTTCGGCGGCTGCGGCAACCGGGGCAAGGAGCGTCAATAAAAGTAAAACTTTAAATTTGATCATTTTGGCATTCCATAACGTACAAGCATCGGCTTTTCATTTAATCATAAATTCCCGGTGGCGGACTATTTTTCCGGGAGCCAGACCAATTACCGCTCCAATAAATTCAAAGCTATTAGATTAACCCTTTTTATAAAAAAACAAGATTCATTTCCAATAAATTATTAATTTTTTACTATTGCTTTCCCAATATGCTATATTACTTTTCCAATCTGTGCAATATTCAATAGTTAAGATGCAATATTAAGCAACCATGGACAAACTGGAAGAATTCAAGGAAATACTCAAGGCGTTCGAAAAGACCTTCAAATGCCAGATCACCCTGCACGCCTACACTGCTGATCTGGATCCGGTAGTCAACATGATCCAATATCTGCATAACAATCCGTATTGCTCCTACATAAAGGAAAAGGCGAAGCAAACCAACAAGTGCCGCTATTTCGACGACGTCCTGATGCAGCAGACTCTCGCTTCGAAGGGATACCTGCCCTTTTTCAAGTACTGCCACGGACGCGCACTGGAGCTTGTAATCCCATTGAAGGCGAAAGGACACCTGGCGGGGATTCTCTATATTGGCCCGTTCGGCAGGAGCGGAAAAGACAAATCATTTCCAAAAGGCACGGTCGTCAGTGAAACATTCTGCAACGGCGCCAGCAAGGCCCAGAAAATAAACCCACTGCCGGAACTTTTGCTGGAAGACTCAGACCGCCTTATGAAAATATCACAGCTGCTGACATTCAAAATGGAGAGCATCGCCAATCAGGAATACAGGGTGACGAAACAGGGCGTATCAAAGAAGGAGCTGATAGAAAAATACCTGAACAACTCATTCAAGGGTAATTTTTCACTTGGCAAGCTTGCGGAACATCTATGCCTGAGCGAATCCAGGGTGACCCAGATATTGCGGGAGGAATTCAAGCAGAGTCTGCCTGACATGCTCAACAGGAAGAAGATCGACTATGCGTCAGCGCTCCTGGTAAAAACATTTTTCAGCGCCAGCCAGATATCCTCACTTTCAGGATTCAGCACGCCTGCGTATTTTTTCAGGGTCTTCAAGAAGCTGAAAGGCATGACGGCGGTTGAATACAGGAAGAAGAACTTCTCCGCATAACCCCCCACAGTGAATCATATCACTTCTTCTTATCCTGTTTCGGCGGATTCCTCAACAGTTCATACAGGGGGCTTTTCTTGTCGACGAGCTTCAACGCTGTCTCATCCTTCTTGCTTTTCGCCTTGACGTCGGCATTGTATTCCAGCAGGAATTTGACCACCTCAATCTTCTTTTCTTCCTTTACCGTGGTCGCCATGAGCAGCATTATGAGCCCAGTCCTTTTATCAGCATTGGTGGCGTTGACATCGTATCCCTTCCCGACAAGGACTTTTAACAGTTCGAATGGAGATGACATTGACGCGCCGCCCATCTTCATGGCATTTATCGTCTTTAAAATAAGCGGATTCCTCGGTTCATTGGTCATTTCCAGCCTGGAGTCGGCGCCAGCTTCAATCATTGCCTCCAGCACCAGCCTGCTGTTCGGAATGTTCTTATCCGGAACCTGGGTCAGGACAAGAGTATGCAGAGGGGTTTCGCCGAATTTCGAATATTCGTTTATAGGAACGCCTTTCCCTTTGAGGGTTTTAACCAGTCCGAGTATCTGTTCAACCTCCGCAGATGTCAATATTCCGGCTTTTGCGATATAGTGGAAAGCATTTTCCCCGCGGTCATCCTTGACCTTGGGGTCGGCGCCGGCTTCAATTATTACGACCGCAGCCTTAAAACGTTTATTAAGGAGCGAGTAGAGGATAGGAGCGCCCATGCAATCCATTTTTGCGTTTGCAAGTTTCGGATCTTTTTTCAGGAGGTCGGAGACTTTCTGGACATCATCGGCTTTTATCGCCTCAAGAAGTTCCTGTCCAGAAACTTTGAAAGGCAGTGCAATTCCAACAAAAACAAATATGAGAAAGGCAAGCTGCGATATCCTTGTCATATGAACCTCCTGTATATTTTTCTTGTCCTATAATATAACAGGAGCAGCGCCATGTCTATGCAATAATCAATAATTACAGTGCAATATTACGCAGACATCCCTGCCGGGATGAATCTCCATTGCCTCGGGTGTTGCGGAATTTCCTTATCCCCTCCAGCGGCGTGATTCCATAAAGCTTCCTGTGTTCCATGCAGAAGTGCGACACATGCCTGAATCCTGCGCGGAATGAGATTTCCTTGACAGACAGCGAGCTGTTCGCTATGAGCTCCATCATATATGTGCCTCGTTTCTGGTTCCGATAGGCAAGCGGGGCGATATGGAATTTTTTCTGGAAAAGCACCCTCATGTGATCTGGAGACATCCCGCAGGAACGGCTCATGTCCTGGACGGATCTGGAAAATGTGGAATCCTCGTCAATCAGGCGCTTGAGCTTTTCCTCCGGCGAGAACCCAAGCGTGTCCGGATGCCTGTCTATCATGAACCGCAATATGTTCAGTATCCCGAGCCGGGCGCGGAAGGAGTTCAACGGCGTCGGATTGAGCCATGCCTCCTGGATACGTCGGATTTCCATCTGCCACCCTTCAACCCGTTCGCCGGGAATTTCTACGTAGAAAGGGAGCCTGAGCCATTCGGATCCTTCCTTTATTTCAGCCGATTTCCCGTCGGACGAATATCTTATTGCAACATCCTTGAGCATCAGCACCCAGTTCTCTCGGTTCTTGCCAAACTCAAAGTCAATCTTCATGCCCGGGAACCCAACAGCGAAATAAGGATTGGCATCAGTTCCTGACTCCCTTAGAAGCCTGCCGTCGGGAAGATAGTCCCTGCTGTATTTCAAGCCGCTCACATAAAAGCTTATCCATGGGCACTGGACTGTCTGTTTGAATTTTTCCGGTTTCCTGTAAACTCCGACATGCGCTAGCGAGAAATTCAACATATCAAAATTATCTCTGTTTTTTATAATATATCTATCTTTTGCGTTGTTGCCAGACACATTTACTTAATGATATAATCTATTGCATTTATATAACTATTCAACAGGAACTGCAATGTCCACTGCAATGCAAGGTCTTATTTTGACATTGACAACCGGCCTTATATGGGGCGGTGTGGGGATAGTTTTCAGCCGGGTTGTCAAAAGAAAGATGGATTTCTACTCCTTCATGCTTTTGTCGTCAGGACTAATCCTGATATTCTCTATGGCAATAATCCCGGACTACAGGGCCATCATGTCCGGAGACGCCGGTTCCGGTTTTCCCGGACTTCTCGTCGTGATGCTGGCCGTGGCCGCCACATCAAACATCGGTTTCCTCAAAATGCGCGGGGCGATGCAGTGCGGGCATCATGGATTCGCATGGGCGATTGCACAGTCGGCCATGGTGCTGCCCTTCATATTCGCGCTCTTATTCTGGCATGAGAAGGCGGAAATATCGAGAATTGCCGGCGTCATCATGATACTGGCAAGCTTCGTATTCCTTTCCCTGAAGGAGCTCAGGAATACTGGAAAGAAAGCCGATATGAAATCCGACGGCATCAACGGGAAAGGGTCGAAGTGGATCCTGTTTTCGATATCCGCATTCCTCCTGATCGGACTTTCCCAGATTTTCAGCATTCTGCCGTCCCACTGGGACAACTGGTCAGACAAAGGAGCTCTGAGGGTGCCACTGCTCTGCGGGGGCACATTCATTTTCTGGGCAGCCTATATTTTCCTGAAAGGCGGCAGGATTGAGTTTAAAGGGACATACCTATATTCATTCATCTATGCCTTTCTGGTGCTTGGAGGCCAGATCTTCCTTTATAAATCGCTTGACGTGATGGCGGCAGCTAAAATCTCGTCTCTCGTCTACCCCCTGGCAATAGGCATATGCATAACGATGGTGGTCGCATACAGCGCATTAAAACTCAAGGAGGAATTCGGAATTTCCGGAATAGCTGGAATTCTCATGAGCCTTCTCGGAATAATATTGGTTTCAGTTTAAAAATGGTACTCAGGAAGAATATATGAAGATTTGGTCACAGCGCCAAAACAAAGGAGATAGCACATGAAGAAGGAAATGGAAGTGAAAGTTTTCAACACCGACAAGCGCATACGTCTTGGCATCTGGGGGCTTGGCCGTGGAATGAGTTTCTACAGGACCTGCAAATTCCTCAACATCGACGTTGTCGCAGGATGCGACTACAACGAGCACATGCGGACCAATTTCCTGAGCCAGAACCCCGGAGCCTTCGCCACTGCGGACGCCGACGAGTTCCTGAAGCAGGACTTCAATGCCGTGGTGCTCGCGACGTTCTGCCCATCGCACGCCGATGACGCCATCAAATGCATGCAGGCAGGCAAACACGTGCTTTCGGAAGTGACGGCATTCTTCACAATGGCCGAGGGCGTGAAATTGGTGGAAGAGGTCGAGAAGCGCAAGCTTGTCTATAATCTCGCGGAAAACTATCCTTTTACCGCCGCGAACATGTGGCTGGCAAACCGCTGGAAGGAAGGACTGTTCGGCGAACTCATGTATGCCGAATATGAATATGTCCACGAATGCCGCAGCCTCTGCTACACCTATATAGATGGCGTTCCAGTAAAGCCCGGACACACCGTCCATAACTGGCGGAGCTGGCTGAATTACCACTATTACTGCACTCACTCGCTCGGACCGGTGATGGTCATCACCGGCACAAGGCCGACGATGGTGGAGACCTTCCCCGTACGTCAGCAGATTGCCGGCTACCTGGGAAGGAAAGGCGAAGGGATGGGAACAATGACCCCGTCACTGATCAGTATGAGCAATGGCGGCGTAGTCCGCAACCTCATGGGCGCCACAACTAACGACACCCACAACCAGCGCATCTGGGGGACGCTCGGTGCATATGAGAGCGGATCTGACGGAGTGAATCTCCGCCTCGGCGCATCTGGAGGCTCACCCAAAATGCAGATCAATCCGAAATGGGAGGGCTTGGGAGAACTTGCCGCCACAACCGGACACGGTGGCGGCGATTTCTGGACCCTCTACTACTTCGCCCGCGAAATCTTCACCGGCGAAAAAGGGCCTTTCGACATCTACGGCGCGTCCGACGTAACCATCCCCGGCATCCAGGCTCTGCGAAGTTCGCTCGAGGACGGCAAGCCGATGGAGGTGCCGGATTTCCGCAAGAAAGCCGACCGCGACCGCTACCGTTCCGACGATTGGCAGTTGAAGCGCTACGATGTCAAGCGCGGAGTCTTCGGCGGTGCAAAACTCACCGACAAGGCGTCCAATTTCAGCACAACCATGAAGGACCTCATTTCAAGTTCGCTCATCTATCGCGCGTATGCGGATTGGAAAAAAGTGCAGTCTGCAATCGCAAAGCCGGAAAATTTCCAGCCCGTTGCAACAAAGCTGCTAGACGGCTATGACAAACTGGTGACGGCCTACAAGGATGCAAGGGAGATCGTGGATGCGTATCCGAAATCGGATGGCGCACGAGTGATGTCTCAAATGCTGGAACTGGGAGAAGAAGATAAAGTTCTGTCTGCCGGTTTCCTGCCTGCGCTCAAGAAGGAAGTGGCCGCGCTAAAGAAGAAGTTCGGAGAAGGCATTGTAAAACTCAAGGATTTTAAAGGCTCAGTCCTGCTGCCGGACAAGACCCAGATCTCCGCTGTAAAATATCCTGGTAGAAATATCGCATTATCCGCATTGCAATATACCGATTGCTTCATTGATGTCCGTCCGCGATTTACAGGAAAAGTCAAGCAGGACGGATTGATCTACGCACGCGGATTCTTTACCGCAAAAAATGCTGGCGCCGCAAACCTCCGCATCGGGGCCGACGGCCCGTTCAAGGTATTTGTCCATGGCAAGGAAGTCGGATGCAATCCGAAGGCTACCAACCCCATCACCAGCTATCTCATGACTATTCCTGTCACCTGGAAGAAAGGAAAGAACGAAATCGTCCTGGCCATGTGCACCAACAGCGGCAAGGCCCGGGGGTTCATGGCTGAAAGCATCGTTGACGGCTGACGCGGCAGGAGCCATTGACATTTCAATTGCATAGGAATAATGCATTACGCCATTAAAGGAGAAAATAAGATGCCCGTAACAAATTTCGAAGTTCATAACTGGGTCAAACATCCGGATAATCCCGTATTGCCACCGGGAGGAGGTGCCTTTGACGTAGGATGCTGCATGAACCCGAGTGTGATTCGCAAAGGGGATGAATATTATCTTTTCTATTCCGGTGCCGACAAAAATGGTGATCGGCGCATATGCCTTGCGATAGCACAGGTTTCAGATCTCACCAAATGGAAGAGGCTTGGTCCTATCTTTGAAATAGGTGAACCGGGGGCGTTCGACGAGATGTGGTGCGTGCTTCCATGCGTACACCGCATAGGCGGAAAATGGCACCTGTACTATACTGGACGCAACAGGAAATCTTTAGGGCTGCAATCATTTACAGGGATAGGGCTTGCAACGAGCGACGACCTTGTTGCCTGGAAAAGATATTCCCCGGACCCTGTACTGCTCGGAGACGGTTTCCCGGAGTGGCCCGACAATAAGGGAATCGCAGGTGGCGGCTCGATTTTAAATATTCCACAGGCCGATGGCAGTGTTATCTACCGGATGTATTACACGCTGGCAACCGGAACAACCAGCAAGGATCTGCTTGTAGATCAGGCAAAGCAGTCGGTTGTAGCACATTCCCGTGATGGAATTTCCTGGTCGGATAAGCGTGTAGTGCTAAGACCGCGCCTTGATGCGGATTATGAGAATGCAGCCGCAATCGGGCTTACAATATGGAAGACCTCCAGGCAGTGGCGCGCCATATACGCAGGGATTGGAACAAGGTTCGGGGCGTACTCCCTGTGCGAAGCTGTCAGCAATGACGGTCTTGCCTGGGAACGCGGTAAGCCTGATGAAAACCTTTCAATTGCCCCCTCAGGGACTGGCTGGGAAAGCAATATGGTCGAATATCCTAATGTCATCGAGGAAAACGGAAAACTGCGGCTTTTCTACTGCGGAAACGGTTATGGCGCTACTGGAATAGGCACCGCCCTGGCTGATAAATTGGAATGAATTGGGATTAACGGCAGGATTATGCACGATGGATATTCTGATGAATGGTAGATCTTCTGGACCGATTTTCGCATCTTAGTTTCGATACCAGCTTTCCGGCCGGTGTGCGGATTTCGCGAAAAATGCGGAAAATTGCTGCCTGCTATTTGAATACGGACACGGTGCCCGCTCTTGAAGAGATAAGAAGTAACGTCCAACTCGAAGTCAAGTTCATAGACGGTGCCTGGTTTCATCAATTCCGGTTTTTTATCAAGTCCGCCACGGAAACGCGCACGCAGAATCCCGTCACAGACATTGAACGGCCTGCCATCAGGATATACGTCCACCAGCTTCACTGCGAAGTCCGCATCCGGTGTAGAGGCGGATACGAAGAGCTTTACGGAAACTGGCCCTGTGACTTCCATCGGCTCCGTCAGCTGAGGCAGCGTGTAGACCAGAACGTCCTTCCGTTTTTCGATCTCGGACTGATTGCGCTGTCCAGAATTTCCAACCCCGCGTCCGCCGCATGTGGGAACTGGATTCCGAGGATCGGAGGTGAAAGTATCAGGAGTACATTTTTTGATTTCGACTTTATCACGGCTCAGCCAGCCGTCGCCATTGGAGGTATTTGCATGCCCTGAACTGCCGAGATAAAATGGTGTCCATTGCGTACGCTTGAGCGGCCACTCGTTTTCGAACCGCCATTTGTTCGCACCCATCACAAATATCTGGATACGCGAAGGGTTGCGGGCTGTTTTCGGTTCTTTCCCGCCGAGAATTGAGGAGAGAAAATCGACTTCCACTTCTTCCGCCACCATCGCATCAGGGCCGTAATCCAAGTCCCCTTCCTTCATGTTCACTCCATGGTTCCAGGGACCAACCCTCAGACAGGTATATTTCTTGAGAGTGGATTTTGAAAATCCAGGACTTCCTACGATTTCGTTGAACATGGAAAAGACCTTTGCGCCAATATGATCGTACCAGCTGTTCTGGATGAAAAATCCAACCTTGGCATCCCTGAGACGGCCCTCAATCCCATTTTTCTTCCAATACGCATCCTTGGTATCATGGGATGCAATCTTTTTCCATGACGGACACGGGATGGCGGCATATCCATCAAGATTGGAAAGAGGAGTCTTCCTGATGATCTCCTCCCAGTTCGGCGGCTGAGCTTTCACGCCAGCACGCTGGGTCATCCCGATATGCCACGCAGGCATGAAAGGCAGTGCCAAAACACCGCCATTATAGTAGATCGCATAGAGGTCGCTTTGGATTGCCGATGGTGTAACCGCCTTGAGGGCCGGATGCCGGCTGACTGCGGCCGCAAGCTGGGTGAATCCAACATACGAGCCGCCTTGCATACCGATATTTCCGTTGCACCATTTTTGACTCGCAATCCAGTCAAGCAGATCGTAGGCATCCTCAATATCATTGATCCATGGTGTGAAATTACCGCCGGAATTGAAGCGTCCACGGCAGTCGGCGGAGACAAATGCAAACCCTCGATTGGCCCAACTCAGCCCGCTTGAACTGCGCACACCTGTGTTATTATAGGGAGAAAATGACAGGATGACCGGATATCGTCCTTCATGCGGCGGCAGGTACACATCACAGGCAAGCTCAACTTTGTCCCTTGTTCTGATCTTGGTGTTAATCAGGCTTCTAGCTTCACAATCACAGTTTTTCATATACTATTTCCTATTATTTTTTAGAGTTTTCACATCGCCATTCAGCCTGAACTGAAGTAGTTCTTTCCCAACCAGTAATTCCAGCGGTCTGCCATTGGATTTCTCAAGCGTCACTTCGGTTGATTTCTTCGAAATGCATATCCGGAGCAGTGCTCCCTTGCAGGCCAGACGGAAACTCATCTTCTTCCAAGCCTTCGGCAAATTGGGAGATATGACTAGTCTGCCGTTTTCGAGATGCACTCCTCCAAAACCCATCACAGCTATCTGCCAAGTGCCCCCGAAATTCGCGAAATGCAGACCGCTTATCGTGTTAAGCTGCAGGTCAGTTATGTCCAGATACGCGGATTCCTTGAAATAACGGTATGCATCGTCGAGCAATCCCAGACGCGCGGTGATGACACCATGCGGACTGTAGCTCAAAGAACTGTCGTGAGCCGTCCTTGGTTCGTAGTAATCATAGGCGATCCGGCGCTGCTTCTCAGTGAATTTCCATGGCAGCAGGTTCATCAGGCAGACTACATCAGACTGCTTGGTTATCTGGTACATGGCCATGGCCTCATACGGCAGAGTGCTGTCGATGACTCGTTTCCCAGTAGGCTTGCCACGCTTCATATCGAAGGGTACCCTGTGCAGATACATGTCGTCTTCCAAGTACAGGTCTGTTTTTGCATCGTGGCAGATCACAATCCTGCCTATGATCTTTTTCCATTCCGTGATTTCGCCTGCATTGAATTTAATTTTTTGGGAAAGACTGCTCCAGGCCTTTGGATTCTCCTTTTTCATTTGTCCTATCGCATCGATCGCGTATCTCAGATTTTCCGCGGCCATCATGTTCGTATAAAGATTGTTGTTTACAATCACTCCGTATTCGTTCGGACCTCTGACTGCAAGTATACTATAGTTCCTGCGGATTGGATCGTAATGAGCCCTGCTTTTCCAGAAACGGGCCGTCTCGATCAGGATCTCCGTCCCGTACTTGTGCATGAAATCACTGTCGCCAGTCCCCTCCCAGTATTGACGGATCGCATAGGATATGTCGGAGATGATGTGTATCGCATAGTAGGCACCAACCCCTACTTCTGTCTCTTCAGCCCCGTCCAAACCCGATTTCCACGCATACATGGCGCCTTGGAACCAGAGCGCCTTTGCATGCCGGCGTGCTTCCGGAAGGATGCCATGCCTGAACCTCAGAAGGCTTGCGGCGGCGGCAGGATCTGTCAGGGTGAAAAATGGGAGCTTGAAAATCTCAGTGTCCCAGAATATGCCTCCTTCATGCATCTCGCCTGTCAGACCGCGCGCACCGATGCTCAGACGATGGTCATGCGAAGGGCATGCCTGGATCAGCTGGAAGATATTGAATCTCATCGCCCGCTGATCGTTGTCGCTGCCGTCGATTTCAATGTCGGCGGAATGCCATTTCCCAGACCAAACTGATTTATGCGAATTCAGCAGATCTGAATATTCCAGTTTGCGGGCCATGGATTTTTCGACCTGCTTCGACGGTGGAATTTCTCCATCACGGGAAGTAAAGACATGTATCAGCTTGGTCAGGACCGCAGTCTCGCCTTTGATTCCCTTATACTTAAAAGATCTGCTTATCAGGGATTCCCCATTTGTGTCCGTCCCCCTGATTTGAGAACCTCTGTGCTTCAATGAGACTTCCTGCCCTTCGGCAATGATTACTCCATCCGGAAGACTTTCAATTTTCACTTCGATAATCTGACTCTTCACACCGACCGTCTTCAGGTGCCTGAGCCCCGGATGAACTGGCCTGTCGAGAAGAGTGTCCACAAAGAGATTGGTAACATCGGCATCGATTGAGGCTGCTATCTCAATATCCGGATTCCCGTTGACAGGAGATACCTCAATGCGCTGTCCGGAAACATGCAGATCATCCATGCTTACGAAACGCTCGAAACGGAATCTGACCTTCTGCCCGTTCAGGCCGTTCCAGGTGAATGAACGTTCAAGAGTTCCTTCCCTCATATTGAGAGTCCTCGAATAATCTGATATGCGCCCGGTACGCAGAAGCATAGGTTCGCCGTTTATCCTGATTTTCACTGAAAAGCAGTTTGGAGTGTTGACCAGCTCCCTGTGCATGCCCTCCCAGGCCTTCAGTTTTCCACGTCCGAAGACGCCTGCCATATAGATGCCGCCGAGCCGGCCTAGGCCGCCCTGCTCTTCTTCGGAAAATCCACGGCATCCGACATATCCGTTGCCCAGTGAAAAAACAGCATCCAGCTCCTTCTGCTGATCCGCCCTGAAGGTCTTCTCCTCATAAACCCATGTATTGCCCATTATTTATTTCCCTTATGTTCCTAGCGTATTTTCTTCCTTGACTCCATCCCGGGGCCTGACTCCTTCAGTTCGCCTTTGCAATTCTTGATCGTAACATTCACATCAGGTCCATCCTTCGCGTATTCAAGCGATGTGTCTGTGAATTCACAGTTCATGAAATTGATCAGGCGTGTGTCCTTGTCGGCAGTGAAGTTGACATTCGTCATTTTTGAATTTACAAAATTAAGATAAGTTCCTGTCACTCTTTTCATATTGACAAGACTCTCGTTCTCAAGCTTGAGTGGTGGCGTACTCACGGTCTGACCAGCCTTCCGGACAAGACCGTCGGCAACGGCCTTCGTGTCAAATGTTATCGACATCGTACAGTTCTCATAGCTGTTGTCCTGTATTTTAGCGACTCCTGTCCTGGTAGTATATGAAACAAGACCCCCTGTGATCTTGTTCTTCCTGAATGTGTAATTATGCGTCCTGCCCCAGAACACCACATTTTTCTCAATCTCGTTCCCCTCAAACAGCAATTCGCTTCCAGCGCAGACTACCAGATCTCCCGCATTATCCTTGAACTTGTTATTTCTGAAGACAACATCTTGAACCAGTTCGGCACCGTCTTCAAAATCAACACCGTATCCGGGATTGGTCCCTTTATTCCCATCAAACAGATTATCCTCGACGACCCATTTCTGGCCCCCGCAGAAAGCCATGCCCAGCCTTCGGTTCTGTGACAGCTGGTTGTGGTGGAAATGGACATCTGTAGACGGCTTGAAATTGGTAATCCTGGCGATCCAGCTCCCCTTTGCAGCTCCGGCATGCGCTGGTTCATCCGGGATTTCCGGCTGATTGATTTCCAAATGAAGGAACTTGGCGCCTTCAGGAATCTGGACCTTCCTGAACTGCAGGCATTTTTTCTTCTCCACGAACTTCATATCCGGCCCATAGAAATATGCCTGATAAACCCTTCCCTTGATGAACGGGTATCCCAGATAGCCGCTTAGATAACCGAATTCGAATTCGCCCTCGCACTTTGTCACATCATAGGGCTTTATTGATCGCATCTTTTCCTTGCTGTCAGTTTTCTCCCCTTTTCCTGAAAACGCGCCCTGCTCAAACTCCTTTGCATAAATCGAGTAGAATATCGTGGCAAGCAGTTCCGGACGCGTCCGGGTTCCGCTGGTGCTTGAAGCTACTCCATCACCTGTCATATTGCATGACAAGATATGATCTATTTCGAGGTTGCGCCCGCTTATAAACCTTATTCCCTGTCCCCATTCATGGGTTCCCTTTTCGGTCTTATAATCATGCGTATCCCTGTCTCCCCTGAGCGTTCCATTGGTCAACCGGAGATTTCCCGCACCCTGTACTATATCGACAACCCCGTATTTGGGCAGACCGTTTGTATTGATCTGGAGCGTCGCACCGTTCAAGTCTATGATCGTGTCCTTGTGGTCCAACACGACGGGATCGGTTTCGCTTATCAGATATGTACCTTTGGGGAATACGATCCTGTTTGCACCGGCCGCCTTGGCGTCCTGCAAGGCCTGGTTTATGCCCTTCGATGTCTCCGCCGGATTTTTGCATTCGTTGCTTATCCCGAACTTCTTGAGATCTATTACATACTCCCTGGTGAACTTGGCGATGTCCGCAGTCGCCTTGGGAGTCTTGGTGACAGTTATTTCCGGAATAATCTGCTCGCCGCCTATGTCCTCCCCCCTTGAATTCTCGCTCACAGACTCGGCCGGCATCCAGTCAAACCTCTTTCCAACAACCTCGTCTTCAGCCAACACCGGCGTAGACAAGCCCAGAGCTATGACTGAAAAAATGAGAGCTGACGCAATAAGCTTTTTCACGCAGTCATTCTTTTTTCTGATTTTCATTATGACATCCTTATATTATGTTTTCCGTGTACTTTACTACGGCGCTTTCTTCCTGGCCTCACTCACCGGGCCCGACTCCAACCGCCCCTTGCAGTTCTCCGTCTTCACTGCTAATTCCGGCACGTCTTTCGCATATTGAAGCGAGGTGCCGATGAATTCACAGTCCTTGAAATTGATGAGGCGGGTTTCCTTGTCGGCAATGAAATGGACATTCGTCATTTTTGAATTGAAGAAATTAAAGTATGTACCAGTCACCTTCTTCACATTGAGGAGCGTCTCGTTCTCAAGCTTGAGAGGAGGCGTGCTCACAGACTGTCCCGGCTTACGGATTAAACCGTCGGCGACGGCTTTTGTATCGAAGTTTATCGACATCGTGCAGTTCTCATATGAATTGTCGTGAATCTTGGCGACGCCTGTCCTGGTCGTGTATGCAACTATTCCTCCGGTAACCTTGTTCTTGCGGAATGTGTAATTATGCGCCCTGGCATGAAAGACCATGTTCTTCTCAAATTCATTCCCCTCGAACAGCAATTCGCTCCCGGCGCAGACAACCAGATCTCCTGGATTGCCTTTGAACTTATTGTTCCTGAACACAATATCCTGCATCAGCTCCCAGCCGTCCTCGAAATCCACTCCATACCCTGGACTTGTACCCTTGTTGCTGTCAAACAGGTTGTCCTCGATGACCCATTTCTGGCCTCCGCAGAAAGCCATGCCAAGCCTACGGTTCTGCGACATCTGGTTGTGGTGGAAATGAACGTCCGTGGAGGGCTTGAAGTTGTTGATTCTGCCAATCCACTCACCCTTTGCGGCTCCAGCATGAGCCGGTTCATCTGAGATTTCCGGCTGGTTGAATTCCAAGTTCAGGAAATTGGCGCCTTCAGGTATTTGAACCTTCCTGTACTGGAGGCATTTTTTCTTTTCCACGAATTTCATGTCAGGACCATAGAAATAAGCCTGATAAACCCTGCCCTTGATGAACGGATATCCCAGATACCCGCCCATGTATCCAAATTCGAATTCACCTCCGCATTTTGTCACATCATAGGGTTTTATGGATCTCATCTTCTCCTTGCTGTCGACCTTGTCCCCTTTTTCTGAAAACGCACCCTGCTCCATTGCCCTTGCATGAATTGTATGAAATATCGTGGCAAGAAGTTCGGCCCTGGTCCTTGTCCCGCTTGTCCCGGAACTAACGCCGTCACCTGTCATATTGCATGACAATATATGATCGACTTCAAGATTGCGTCCACTGATAAAGCTGATCCCGGCACCCCATTCATGGGTTCCTTTCTCAGTCTTGTAATCATGCGTATCCTTGTCACCCCGGATAGTCCCATTGGTCAGCCGGAGATTCTCCGCACCCTGCACTATTTGCACAACGGCATATTTCTGCAATCCGTTTGTATTGATCTGGAGAGTCGCACCGTTCAAGTCAATGATTGTATCTTTATGGTCCAGGACAACTGGATCGGTTTCGCTTATCAGATAGGTCCCTTTGGGGAATACAATCCTGTTTGCGCCGGCTGTCTTTGCATCCTGCAGCGCCTGGTTTATGCCTTTCGATGTCTCCACCGCATTTTTGCATTCGTTGCTTATCCCGAACTTCTTGAGATCTATCACATACTCCCTGGTGAATTTGGAAATATCCGCAGTTGCCTTGGGTGTCTTGGTGACAGTTATTTCCGGAAAGATCTGCTCGCCTCCGATATCCTCCCCCCTTGCATTGTCGCTCAAGGATTCGGCTGGCATCCAATCAAACTTCTCTGCGGCATCCAATGCCGGCTGATGCATTGCAAAAGCAATTGCTGGAAATAATATTGCCTGGCAAACAATTTTCCTCCCGAAACCACATTCCGTTCTTATTTTCATGATGTCACTTCTTTATTTCCATTATTATTGATCTTCTTATAGCATTTCAAGCAGACAACTTCATCAGGTTTCCTGAACCTGCCGTCTCCGCTTCCAAGTTCCTGTCCACATGAACTGCATATCTCATTATCGGCGGATATATTTTCGCCCTCGATATTTTCGGCATCAAACATATTCTCTTCACTTTCTTATGGGAACCATTAAAAATCCAGGAATTGTCGGGCTGAAACCCGACATCCTCAAATTCACCTTACTTCGAACGAAAACACCTTGATGGTTTCATTTCCCCAGCTTCTGTTTATTTTGAGACGCACGCCTTTGGTCCTGGCCTTCAAATCAAAAATCTGATGGCGTTGAATCTGGTCTTTCACGGACTTCTCGATTTTCCAATTTCCGTCGGCATCCAGGATTTCAATATCGAAATCACGAACGAGTGTTCCCGGCATTTTCACCCGGCTGCCCGCCTTGAAGAATGAACATGGCAGACGTTTATGCAGGGAAAAATTACTATCGAAAACAATGCGGCACCGTGACAGTTTCTGCTCCTTGTCGAACATGAAACTCAGGCTCTGCCCCGCCTTTGCCAGCCAGGCATGCTGTCCGTCCTTGTGTTCACGGTCCTTGCCGTCAAGAACAGCTTCACCGTGTTCTCCTTCAAACTTAATGGTCGCCTTCCTGCATATTTCAGAAACATTTCGCTTCAGCCATGGGATATATATGTCCTGATCCAGCAGGAGCTGCTGCAATTTCCCGATATGCCTTTCATAAATACCACGTGGCTTTTCTCCGAGTTCGCATGCCATCGCAGCCGCTGTACCAACCACCTGCCCCAGCATTGAACAGGTCCCTATCACCCTTGTGGAACTCAACGCCATGTGCGTGGTAGAAATATTACGGCCTGCAAAAAAGAGGTTTTCAATGTTCTTCGAATACAGGCACCGGAACGGGATGCCGTACGGCGATGGCGCCGGATGGAATATTGTCGGATCCCCGGGATAGGTCACTCCACCGGGATGATGGTCATCCATCGGCCAGCCGCCATATGCCACGCGGTCATCAAACTTCCCCTCCGATTCGACATCCGACTGGCAGAGGATGTGATCCCCTACGTATCGCACATTCTCCCTTTTCCCGGGGACTGAACCTATCCATTCAAGCTCCCAGTTATGGCCTCGGCCGTCCGGATGATTTTTCATATATTCCCAGACACCGTATGCAATCTTGAGCAGTTCATGCCGCAAATTCTCCGCGTCGGCAATCGTGTCGGAGGTTCCACCTATCTCCAGCCACCAGAAATTATTTCCCGCAGGGAATGTCTCGCGTTTGGGGACAGTTTCCTCATTATAATGGTGAGCCCATGGCGGAGCTATGAAGGGGTGGTGTTCGGTCACCTCGCGGCATTGTATCAGAATTGAATTGCCCATGGTCTTGTCGTCAGGCTTCAAAGGTGCATGGGACTCCCCGAATTCATCACTTCCCTCGCGTCCCCAGCGGTATTCCGCGCCGCTGATGCGCAAGGCGGAATCCCCGGAACAGTCAGCGAACATCCTCGCTTCGATATCAATCCATTTCTGGCTGCTTGTCTGCCATCCACGGACCGACTTGATCCTGTTCCCGTCCATCCTGACCTCGTTCACAGGGCAGTTCAGGATCAGGGTAAGGTTCTCCTGTGTTCTGGCAATGCCATAGAGCACATTGTCCCATTGCGGATAATTGAGCTCAGGATTGTAGTAGTAGTTCCGCAGCCTGATCTCCTCCAGTATTCCAGCCTCGGTGTTCTCTATCTTCGTGTCATCGAAATTGCACCTCGCACCGCAAATCCACATCCTTATTTCCGAGGAGGCGTTGCCGCCCAGGACAGAACGGTCCTGGACCAGAATGGTGCTGGCGCCGTTACGCGCTGAAGCGATTGCCGCGCACAGGCCTGCCATCCCGCCTCCAACGACACATACATCCGCCTTAATCGTTTCCTTCTTGAATTCAGTCTGCTGCATTATACATATCCTTATTAGAATTTAATCCTTAGGGAACCTCTAAAAATTCGCATTTGGCGCGTTGCGGAAGATTTTTGAAAGCTCAAAAAGAATTTCTGATGGAGGCGTATCCAAAGCGATACGCCGACTGAGGAACATTCTTCTTTGAGCCAAAAAGATCCGCAACCCAAAGGGCGACTGATTCTTATGGATTCCGTCATCGTCGCAAATCCAGTCACAGCCCGTTGCAGGGCTGCTCCTGGCGTTTGCTCCTTGCCGTATCTCCATAATCTCCTGTCGCGCGCCATATGCCAATTTTTAGAGGTTCCCCCTATACATTTCTTTCATTTCAACCACGCGGTTTTCCCTGCGCGACTTTTCGGCGGCAAAGACCATCAGGTGCGATTCCAGCGAAACATCCGGGCCTGTCAGTATCCTTGAACTGTCGCCAGCAGCGACCGCATCGATAAAGCCTGCAAACAACTTGGGGTCTCCACCTCCATGCCCACCGAGAAAACCGGCTTCAGGTGATTTTGTCTCTATATCGGCATGTTTCCCTGTAAGAAAGTCAAATAGCTTAATCTTATCGCTGTCGCCATAAAGCTCTCCGCGTGTACCAAAGACAGTGGTCCTTCTACCGCCGAATCCGGAACATCCGATCATCGAGAATGAGACCGTGCGGTTTCCTTCAAAACTCATATTGACCACCTGGTTGTCGACGACGTCGTTGTCACAGGCGTAGACGCAGCGTCCGTAAGGGCCATCGCGAAGCGCCTTGTTCACGCCATCGACGGTAAGATCGGAAGTGATGACGTCCACCGGCCAGCCCAGCGAATTCGTCTTAATCCTGTCCTGGTAGAAACGGACAGCCGAGTATGGGCATTCCGCCCCGACCTTGCAGTCAAGGCATCGGTCAGACGCTCCTTTTGGCTGGTTCTTCCTGGTAAAATGCTTTAGTGATCCGAAGGAGGAAACCGATTCGCAGCGGCAATCCATGATATACCGGATCCAATCAAGATCATGGCAGGATTTCTCCAGCAGCATGCTGGAGGACTCGCTCTCCTTGCGCCAGTTGCCCCGGACGAACGAATGGGCGAAATGCCAGTAGCCGACAGGTTCAAGATGCTGCATGCTGACAATCTCTCCGATGGCGCCTGAATCAATTATTTCCTTCATTTTCCGCGTATAGTCGGTATAGCGCAGCACGTGGCAGACGGCAAAGATAATGCCATTCTTCTTGGCGATCCTTGAAATCTCCCTGCATCCCTCGGCCTCAGGGGCCATCGGTTTTTCCAGCAGGACATGATAACCCTTGCTGGCGAAAGCACGCATTGGCTCTACATGCATCTTGTCCTGCGTCCCAACTACCGCCACATCTGCAAATTTCTCGCGCCTGGCCGCTTCCTCCCAGCTCCTGAAGACATTGCCCGCAGGAATGCCGTGCTCCTTTACAATCCGCTCGCGGAAGAAATCACGCGGTTCCGCAACACCTACCACCACCACCTTATCCTTGTTTTCCTTGGCGCAATTGGCATAAACCGTGCCGCGCCCCCCGGCCCCTATGACTATCACCTTCACTTTTTCCATATAATCTCCTGTCCTATTTTATTGCATCTTTTAAGTCGGCGATGATATCATCGATATCCTGATCCGTGGTGTCCCAACCGCACATCAGGCGATGTGCACCCCCGATAAAGTTATATATTCTCCAACCTTTATCCGCCATGATACCTGCAGTTTTGTCGGAGAGAGTTAAAAACAAGGCATTTGCCTCGCGGGGGAACAGAAATTCATTGATGCCGATCTCTCGCAGCCGCTGCTGCAGTTTTCCAGCCATTTTATTAGCGTGCCCGGCATTCCTGATCCAGACATCGTTTTTCAGCATTCCGACCAAAGGAGCTGAAAGAAAGCGCATTTTGCTGGCAAGCTGTCCGGCCTGTTTGCAACGGTAGTCGAAGTCCTTCGCCAATTCCTTGTCGAAGAAGATAACAGCTTCGCCGGCAACCGCGCCATTTTTTGTACTGCCGAAGCAGAGCACATCCACCCCTACTTTCCAGGTGATTTCCTTTGGCGCCACTCCGAGGGAAGCCACTGCATTTGCGAATCTCGCACCATCCATATGCACCCGCAACCGGTGGCGTAATGCCACTTCATGAATCCCACGCAAATCATCGACATTGTAAACCGTCCCGCACTCAGTCGACTGGGTAATGCTCAGGACTTTTGCTTTCGGATAATGAATGTCGTCACGCCGGGTAATCGCTTCTTCTACAGCTGCAATATCAAGCTTGCCATCAGGCGAGTCCACATGCAGCAACTTAGCACCATTGGAAAAGAATTCCGGAGCTCCGCACTCATCAGTCTCGATATGGCCGCAGGATGCACAGACGATGCTGTGGAACGAATGGCAGCAATGTGAGATGGCCAGGCTGTTGGCGGCGGTGCCGTTAAAGACAAAGAACACCTCGCAGTCCGTCTCAAAGAGATCACGGAATAAATCCGCGGCTTCAGCCGTCCACTGATCTTCCCCGTAGGGAATAGCGTGGTCCTTGTTGGCTTCTGACAATGCATGCCATGCCTCCGGACATATTCCACTGTAATTATCACTGGCGAATTGTTTCTTTTTCATAAAGCCATCGTCTTTCTGATTTCTGTCCTTTCCCTTGCCTGTCTTACTGGGTCAAAAACTTGTTCTGCAGGTATTCCGTGCGAAGTTCGCTGACCAGATAGTCGAACTCCATCCAGTCAGGCACAGCCTTCTCAAAGAGCATGTCGGCATCGGCCTGCGTCATCTCAGGCTTGACCAGTTTGCCGAGTTCGTTGAACTTCTCAATCTCAGGCAGAAGCGATTTCTCGTAGAAATCCCTGTCGCCCTTGACCTCGTCCTTCCAGAAAGTCGTGGCGGCGGCTGATGTCATCTTGTAGTTGGCGAACGCCTTCATCACGAGGGCGCGCCTGACCGCCGGCATGTATTTGTCAACACCTGTAAATTTGACTTTGCCGAACTTGTTCAGTTCGTGAACCTGCCCGCTGCCCCAGGTGAATCCACCGCTCCGAGACCAGTTCACAAGCCCGAAGGTCCAGAGGTCCCCTTCCTGCGGGAGCTTGTCATATACCAAATCCCATGGAAAGAACATGTAGACGCCGAACCCGTCATCAACAGGCGCTATTTCCACTTTGAAATAATCATCCATCTTCCTGTAGTTCCTGTTAGGGGACATCCATTCTATGAAATTAGTCTTTTCTGAAGGCAGCGTTATCATCCACTGGTAATAGCATTCGCCTTTCCCAGGGACAAAATACATTTCCAGTGATCCGCTTTTCGCCAGTCCGGCAAGGACCTGTTCGACCTGATCGTCCTGGCAGTGGACATAAACATGCCAGCCTCTGGAGTCGGCCGACATATAGAATCCGGCATTGTTCTTCTTCGCTTCGCCTCTACCGACATCGCGGACCACGTTCACATCGTTTATGAGCAGATCCGCGGCTTTCCTGTTGTATTCCTCGAACCGTGTTTCACGGCGTGAAGGATCCTTTACGATCTCGGAGTTCTGCCATCCAGACACTCCGAACGGCGACTTGTCCATGAATTTGCATTCATAAACGTACTGCGGATTATCGCGGAACATGGCATCCGCCTTGTCTCCGAAGAATCTTGCAATCTCGTAATTCCTGGCACGCATGAAAACCTTTGCAGCATCGTTGTAAAGCCTGGCCTGCTTCTCAGCGTCAAGCGATTTTGCGGGAATCGACTTGGGATCTATGCTGGCGCCCTTTGCAACTCCGAATCCCACGGACAAAAGGGA
The DNA here is from genome assembly GCA_001804815.1 of Lentisphaerae bacterium GWF2_50_93. Taxonomy (GTDB): domain Bacteria; phylum Verrucomicrobiota; class Lentisphaeria; order Victivallales; family GWF2-50-93; genus GWF2-50-93. Next base: position 175,468 of record MHBI01000099.1, on the reverse strand, counting down.
GCACAGGAATTTCTGCTCTTCGCTCAACCTGGCATTCGCAATGGAATCACTGGCGAGTTTCTTAGCCTCTTCATTTTTTTGATTTGCCGCAAGGTTGCCTATTCTCTTGAACAGCGCATCGGCATACTGGGCATTGTTGATGCCGGAGATTGACAGGATCTGCGTCAAGGCCGCTTCCTCCTCGTTTGAATCCCCTTTCGCCGCAGCAAGCATGGCATAGTCGCGAAGCAGTGAAAAGTCAGGAGCCGGTACCAGCTCAGAAATCGCAGCCATTGTCTTCTTCATATTGACAAGATCACTCTCTCTCTTATAAGTCCCGGCCACGCCGGTCAACACGTTCGCCTTCCCCTTTGCATCAAGACCTTCAAATGCAGCTGCCTTTGCGTATTCCTCCCTGGCTTTCGCGAATTCGCCCTGTCTCTCATAAGTGACTGCGAAATTCTTTGACACATCCAGTTTCTCGTTGATTTTAAGATCGGGAATGGAAAGTATTTTTGCATATTCCGCCCTGGCCTCATCGTACCTGCACCTTTTCAATAGGACTGCAGCACTGTTCCTGATGGCCTGTATTTTCTGCTGTTTTGGAGTTTCGGCATCGCTATAGACTTCCGAGTAAATCCCGTTTGCCTTGTCGTAATCCCTCTGGTTCTCATATGTTTTTGCAGTTGCGAACTTCGCATTGATGATGTCCACAGGAGTGGCTCCTGGCATTCCTGCGATCTTCGCATATTCCGCCCTTGCCTCGTCCATCATCTTTTCAGCAATCAGGACAGCTGCCGTCTTGTTCATGGCAGTAATCTTCTGTGGCAGCGTAGCCTTTTCGTCGGCTGCGATTTTCGCATATTCCCCTTTTGCCTTTGCAAAATCCCTGATCGCCTCGGCAACCTGTCCCTTCATGAAGATTGCACTTATCCTCTCATTTGCGTTATCACCGGCGAGAGCGATGGCCTGATCCGCGTCCTTGAGGGCGCCGGCGAAATCCTTAGCCTGCAGCTTCTGCTGCGCAGACTTGATGGCGTCCGCCGCCTTCTCCTGGGCGACCGAACCAATAGCAATCCCAAGGATCAGGACCGGAACTGCGAGAATCTGATAAATCTTTTTCATATTTTGTTTTCTCCGGATTTATTTTATATTTTGTAGTTTCAGGATATACGAGATCATTTCCATACGAGCAGCATTCAGATCGCATTTCTTCGAATCCAGCAGCACAAGCCACTGCAACGCCATGCGGCCCTGGTAGATGTTTTCCGTCTTCCCTGTTGCAATCGCCTTGTTGGCGAGCTGCTTGAGAAGAGTGGCATACCTCACGTCATCAATGGCTTCCCTGTACCCCTCCCATTCTATGGTGTCTATGGGCCCGTCTATTCCAGGATATACCCAGTTGAAGCTCCTGAAATTGTATTCCGTGCCGATGAAATCGTTCCATGGACACTCGTTCAGAATGTAGTTGTTGGTGCCGTCGCAATCCGCCATGTATAAATCCATGCCGTGGGTCCTGCGTACAAAATCCGGATTTTCCGGGCCGGTGTGGGGAGCCGCATAGCTTGTGATACGACCGCCGAAGGCATGCCATTTATCCGAGTCTTCCTTGGAATAACCGCCGCCGTAGTTGACAAAATCCTCATTGTATCCCCCGTAGGCCAGATGCTTGGCATGGGCTGTGCTGTACGTCTTTAGCCCTTTATCCTGAAGGTACTTCCAAGGCTTGCGCTGCGCCACCAGCAAACGCATCCCCGGCTCGTCCCACCCGAAGCAGTAGATGTTTGAATGCCCGACGGCCTTCTTCATGATTTCATATCCGACATCAATCTTATATATCAGGTCGTCCGGCATAGGCTGTTTGTCGAGTGGATTGTTCTGCACCTCCGGGGAAGTCATCCAATCATACCCTGGAATCGCAGGTATCGCACCGAAAATCGCATCCGTGCGGAGCCCGGCTTTCTTGTAGATCTCCATGGTCTCGGTGAGCGCTGCATCTCCAATAGATAAATCCTTTACCTTCGGATACATCACATTGTGCTTCCGCATGTTCACGTAATCGTTGAAAAGGCGGGTTCTGGCCTTTTCCGTGTCCCCGCCGTTTTTCTTCAGATATATGGACAGATCGCTTTGGTTGTAAATGCTTGTGTAGTATTCACGGGTCAGATCATAATTCGTCTTCGGATCAGGAAGTTCAAATGGAAGCACCCTTACCTCGAGAGGAATTGCAGCCTGCGCCTTTCCATCGACAGTCAGGGAAATCGTGCCCGAGTAGATCCCCTCGGCGCTCTTCGGAGCTTCAACTGTAATCCATATCTGCTTGAACTCGCCGGCAGCCAGCGAAAACGGCTGCAGGGTCTTCGCGTCGCGCACCGGCTCCATATGGTCGTTGAGCGGCACGTCAATCCCGACCGGATTGCTTATCCATACATATTCGGGACCTCTCGGCTGGGGATAGTCTACACGCAGATAGTTGTCCTTGCCCTTCATGTCGACCTTGACAAGATTCTCGTCATTGAGAAGGAGTTCGGGAACAAGCTCGCGTCCGGTGCTGTCCGCAAAATAGCTGTACCAGGCGGTCCCGGCCTGATACCAGATCTTGATTATCTTCACATCAACGGCGCTGGCCGGTATCTTCCCATTCTTGCCGACAAGCTCGCTGACCTTCAGCTCCACCTTGGCTGCATTGGAAAACGGATAGATGACAAATGACGCAGGTTCGAATTCGCCCTTGGCCGCGACAATCCTGACAGGACCTGCAAGTGTGCCATCCGCAGGATATGTGTGCATTGTGCGTTTCACATTGCTCATCGGGGGAACTGTGTAATAGACAAACTGGCCTGATATTCCTTTAAGCTTTTCCTTGCCTGCCACAATGTCATTTGCAACTCGGACAGCGGATCCGGCTTCCCTATCCAGTTCCTTTTTGAATTCAGCATCTGGGGATGTTTTTCCAGCGTCGAGTTTCCCCTTCAGCTCAACGAGGTACTTTTTAAATTCCGGCTGCTGGCACTTGTCGGTGGCCTCCTGCAGGCGTTCCTCCATCCCTGCAAAAAGCCAGGAGGAATTGCCCAGCAGGAGGGCAGCACCCAGTACAACTGTCATTCTCATTCTGATATTCATTGAATATCTCCCTTGTTAATTTTATTCTTCCAATAATATTTTTATATTCAAACAGTTAAACCGTCAATTCATGCCGGCCGGCATCAAGGGTCACTGATGCCATCCTGGATGCCGCGTTGCAAATGACAATCCTGAGATTAATCTTCCCATCGCTCTCAATCCGCACTCGGGCTTCACCTCCGGGCTCGCCCTCTTTCAAACCTTCGCACACAAGTGAAATACGCTTCCCGTTAAAGCATATGTTTTCAAGTCCGCTGCGGCCACTATCCGTAATACGCCATGATATGGTGTTTGACGCAGCGTCAAAACTGAGACCGATGATTGTTTCTATGAGCATGGCTATGGGGCCGAGTCCGCTCCATCCTACAAAATTATCACGGACATTGCAGCCGTCCTTGTCGGTTGAAGGACGTATATATTCCGGGGCATAAGCCTCCCATATGCCGCCATACATCGGATTTTGCATGATGCTGCTCATGGCGGACAGGTGCTTGACGGCTATTTCGCGCGCCAGATCCTGGTATTTATTTTCGGACAGTCCGCGGATAATCATATAGTTGATTGGAGCCCAGACGCCACCAAGCCAATACGAGCCCGACGGACTGTAGTTTGGATCACCGCTGGAGAGCGATGGCACCGGGTGCAGCGTACAGAATTCATCTGGATCCAGAAGGTGTTTCACCAGTGAACGCCGCTGATCTTCATTGGCGGCACCACTGATGATTGTCCAAAATGCGGCGGCTGTCTTACAGCTCAGGAAGTTATGCCTTTCGGCATTGCTGCAGCGCGTGAAACAATCGTAATAGAAGCCGGTACGCTCGCTCCAGCAATAGTGGTTGATGAGCCTTGACAGTTCATCTGCTTCAGCGTTGAAAAGCACAATGTCCTTCGTTTCCCCTATGGCTTCGGCAATGGCGGCTAGGTTCCTGGCGGAGAGCTGCTGCTGGCAGGACAGATCTATGAAGCAGACATCGCTTCCGGAGAGGTTGGATGCGGGGTATCCACTTCTGGGAGAATTGTCCATCCCTGTCGAGCCGGTGTCTTCAAAGTAGTAGAGCCCGTTTACCCTTCTCCTGTTACATTTGAGCCACATGAAATATTTTTTCAGGATCGGGTAGATCCGTGCAAGCCGGTCCCGGTCCCCGGTGTATTTATAGTGTTCAAATTCAACCCAGGCGTAAATCGGAGGATTGACCCTTTCGCCATAGGCTTCAAGACCGGTATTAACGACATACGTCATGCTGATATAGCCGTCAGCCCTCTGCAGGCGGTAGAGGTTGTCGAGATTGTTCAACGCAGAGACAGTACCGTTGGAGTAGCGCGAGAACAACGTCATGAAACATGAGTCCCACTGCCAAATCTTTCCGGAACCTGTGATACATGACATTTGCGGAAGCCACTCAGGATTTTCCGGAACCTCCACGTTTTTAAATGCAATCTTCCAGGCCAGCTCATAAAGCCTGATCCATTCAGGATTCGCATCATAAATTGGACGCGGCATCTTTCCGAAATCCAATTCGCTTAATTGTCTTCTGTTCAAGAGTTGACTTGCTTCCATGATATGATACTGCCCTATTTGATTGTGCTGGCCGTTGAAACACGGCCATGACTGACGTTGGGAAGATAGCCGGGAGCTGTCTTGAATATCTTTTCAAGCTTCGTCTCGAATTCCGGAATGGACAGTATCTTCCCGCCAACATAATCCTTCAGGCGCGCATCCAGGCTCTCCAGCCTCGCCATCTGCCCGCCATAACGCTGTTCAATGACCTCGAGGCCGAATGGCTTATACGTGGCAAGCCACATATCGCGGTGCGTCTTCCACAGTTCTTCAACAGCCTTTCGGAGATCAGCCAGGTCAGTCTTCATCAGCTTCACCAGCATTTTCTTATCTCCTGCTGCGTATGCGGCAACTATCTTTCTGCGAAGTTCGCACTTGATCGCGACAGCCCTGGCTATTCGGGCCGGAAAAATGAGCCTCCGCGAAAGCGGCGACTTCTTCGATGCGGATGTCAGGAAGTCCGCCAGTTTCTCATAATCCTTCCTGAGTTCATATCCTTCCAGCTGCGGATCCATGACTCCAAGGAATATGTCCTGCCATAGAATCCACTTGCTGGCATTGTTGGCGTCCTGTGAAGGGTTCTTGAGCGACGGGACGGAGTCGATCTCAGACGCCCTGCACCAGTCATCATAGTCGGCATCGCACGAACCCCTGAAGTTGGACCTCAGCAGATCCTGGTCGACCTTATCGCTATAACCATGATCGGCGTAGAACTGCATTCCGGGAAGCGCGGAAAAGAGATCGCATTCCATCCCGTCGTCGCCCCAGGTCGTCGCAAATATCTCACGTATGCCGGACTCCTTGCACGCACGCATGCACGGTTCGACAGTTGACAAGGTAAACGGCATGGCCGTCCAGAAACGGCCCCATGTCCAAATCCCAGGTGCCACAATTGGCTCAGAACCGAGAGCGCGGTGCCGTTTGATCCATTCCATATAGAACTCGAAGTCGTGATGGTAGTAGTCCCAGTACACGAGCCTCACGTCCTTTGGAATTTTGGCTATGACTTCCGGCGGAATCTTCGAGGACTTGTCGTAGTAGTCATGGTTTTCAGAGCCGAGCCGGAAATACATGTCGCTCCAGATCATCGGCTTCAGTCCGCGTTTCTTGCAGATGCCATTAACTTTTGCCAGATGTCTGTTCAGAATATCAAAGGGGCTTGTCTCGCCATGTATCTTCTTATATTGCCCCGAACCGATGCCATGGGCTTCGTCCATTCCCAGGTGTATTCTTTTGGATCTGAATGGCGCGCTCGCAGCGGCAATCATCTTCTCGATGAGCAAATATGTCTTCTCGTCATCGGCAAGCAGCACCTGGGCAGTGTCCTTATATTCCGCATATGCTGGCCACTGGAGGATCTGCTCCAGATGTGCCAATGCCTGGATGTTCGGAAACATCTCAATGCCCAGCGCGTCAGCGTAATCATCAAGCCCTTTCATCTCCTCGTGGGTATAGCGCCCGCGCAGATATCCGAAGAAGGGTTCACCGGGAACTTCGTATGTGTCTTCCGCGTAGAGCACCGCAGCGTTTATTCCCATGAGTGCGGAACGGCGCAGAAGAGTGCGAACGCTATCGGTGGTGAGTACACCGTTGCGGGAGACATCGAACTGGATGCCCAGCATGTCGAACTTCGCGGTTTCCGCGAAATCCTGAGCCTTCTCCTGGCCGAGCAGCCTTCCCAGGGCGCGGAACGCGTCGATTTTCCTGCCGTAGCGGACATTGATCATCTTCCCGTTGAAAGCAACCGAGAGCCCGCCTTTGCAGAGTTTTCCGCAACGCTCAAACTTCAGTGAATACGCTTTTGCGGATTTCGCAAACCGGCGCGGCCATTCGGCCGCGATCTCCGTCAATCCAGGCTTCAACTCCTCCGGACAAGCATCTATTTTCAGATTCAGTGGATACATTTTTTATTCCCTTATTTTTTTAACTCCATCGATCACCCTGAATTCGCCTGGCCTGAGATCAAACCTGTCAACTTTCCCGAAATGATGCAGATATGCCCCGTGCGCTTTTTTGAAATCTATATTGTAGAGATATATTTTTCCGGCCTCAGGAAAGTATGAATATGCAATGTATTCGCATTCAACTCCGGGTTCATCTCGATCATCCGTGATCCAGACGTTACCCCGCGAAAGTTTTGCGATATGGCGGTATATCATGCCGATGAGCCCTGGAGAACGGCTTGTGCTGCCAGGTCCGTAGTCCTGGTCCAGCGCACCCGGATAAGCCCATGAGTTCAGGAAGTAGACCGTGCCTTTGCCGTACTTTCTTCTCAGCAGGAGCGGTTTGGCCCTTTCATCATCGACAACCAGGGTCTCTGCTGCTGGATCAGTGATTTCAATATCCCCTAGGCAGGTTATCAGGATTCCAAACCTGCGAGGGAACTTGAAACCAAGTTCGCTGGAATTCTCAGGTGCAACGGCCCAGTAGATGCGCTCGCCGCGCCCCTTGACCTTAACACCGCAGAGCTCGGAGAAATCTCCGCCGTTCACAAGTTCTCCAGCTCCGTAGTCCCCGTAGTTGCGGGTGATGTTTGTCGACAGTTGCGGAATTGAAATGAACAGGACTCCTCCATTCGCAACATATGTTTTAAGAGTCTCATACTGTTTGGCTGACGAAGTGTTCCAGCCTGAAAAGAGAAGCGCCTTGTAATTTGCATTCAGGAAAGACGCTTCAACCTTGTCCTGGACAAGACTTACAATGTCAACCATCCCGAACGGACTTCCTGACAAGAACGGATTCTGATATGGTTCAAGGACAGGTGGAGTGGGATAGAAAACTTTCTTTACAATCTCCCAGCCGCGTTCGGGAGCGCCTTCGAACCAGGCCGGATTCTTGTCGGCAAGTGCAAATGCGCCGCCTATTGCACTGTTGGGATTGAATCTCTGGCAGCAGAGATCATAGTTGCCTTTAACGATCGCAAGCGTGGACTCAGGCTGTCCTTCAGGTGTGCCGTTCGCCTTCACAAAATCATAGAAGTCCGATATTTCCTTGCGGTAGAGTTTTGGTATGGGGGCATTGTAATCGATCTTGTCAAAATGCTTTCGAGCCTCTTCAACGTATGGTCCGAAATCAGTATGCTTGTCTCCATGGGATTCTCCAGGAGCCAGGGGGACACGGGGGAATTCAAACTTGGGGGAATCCTCGCACAGAGACGCTTCCACGAACCAGTTGCCGCTTTCATTTATTATGATCTTGGCGCCTGCCATGTATTTCTGATACATCCCTGCCCTGAACAGAGGGAATTTGTATTCGCTGCCGTTCGGAATCCAGGAGTAATGCTCGTGCGCCATGTGCGACCCCCAGCAAGTGAGATCGAACTGACGGGACAGCCCTCTCGCAAGAGCCGAAGAAATGTTCAGATGATTGAAAGCGAAATCCTCGATAAGCGGGACATCTGCGCCTCCAGCGATTTCATAGTCGATGTAGAAGTTTCCGCTCGTAGCCATTACAAGACCCCATCCGGCGGCATGCCTTTCGTCCACATGCTCCCGCACCCTGGCGACCAGATCGTCGGCCATGAGCTTAAGGTTCACGTCCTCGAACTTTCTTCCCTTGGTAATTGCGTCGTCGAGACGGAATGTGTAGCGTTCGCCGAAGTCATAACCGAGATAGTGTTTTCCATAATCCTGGAATTTCCTTGCCCATTCATCATCCGCGCTTGTATAGATGAACAGCGTGTAGATGTCCTTTTTGGCGGCCTCCCTTATGAATCTCAGCAGACCGGCCCCGTTCCTGTCGGCATGTTCCTTCAGCTCAGAACAGTCCTGCGCCTTTATATTCTTTCCGCTTTTCCAGTCGGGCAGCTGGACATTGACGCCAATTTCGTCGAGGGCATACTGCCACTCTGCGATAGTCGCAGGGGCCTGCCATTTATTGGTTCCCCAGACCTGGGCCAGGTTACCCTGATTGTCCCGCTTGATCAGCTCAATTATTTCCATCGGTGAAAGGCTCTGCGGCCTCCAGGTCTGATGCCCGTAGAGCGTGCCGTCAAGATAGTCCTTGCTCATCGGATAGACGCCGCTTCCGATGAATATTCCGCACGGGGGAAGTTTTATCTTATCTCTTTTCATAACTTCATCATTTGTGTTCATTTTTTTATGATACCTTTTTTGTTTCGGATATTAACCTTTCAAATGCAGATCAAACCATGCCAGCGCCTTCTCCTGAATCTCACAGTCATAACAATGTGGTTTTTCAGGTGCGTAGCTGCTAAAAAGATCGGGAGATCCACACCACTCATATGCCAGAGAAATCTGGCGGGCCGCCTCTTTCTGACCCGCAGGGGGAAAAACCATATCCCCCGTACTGCCAACGACCATGCATGCCTTCGGGGCCGCCATCGAAATAAGATCAGGTACGTCAATGCGGTCCCATACGCCTGGAAGCAAACAGAATGTTCCGATGGCCCCATCCACGTTATAGGCCTGCTGGTAGTCACCTGTAGTTGTCCACCCGACAGGCACTGCGGCCTTTATACGGTCATCTAGCGCGGCGAGAACATTTGTGCGGTAACCACCGCCGGACAGGCCTGTTGCACCGATATTGCGGCAGTCGACTTCCGGACGTGAGAGGAGGTAGTCCACGCAGCGGCTGTCGTCTCCGAAGTTGATGCCGCACCATGTTGCGCCGGCCCAGTTTAACTGGCGTACGCCAAGATATAGCAATTCGCGCACTTTTTTTTCGAAGTCTTCCAAAGTTGATTCCCCGAGTTCAGCCGGCTCATATGACTCAGGAAGTCCGCCGATTCCCCGTGGAGCCCGGCAGCCAAAATGGTATGCGTCAATTACAATCACACAATACCCCTGACAGGCAAAGAAATCAGCGAGCGGACGACCGCCGCTGTATAAATTACGGTGTTTGACGATGGCAGGATGCCTGGCTTCACCGCATATGCGTTCGGACCCGAAGAGCAAAGGGCCACCCCATTCGTGCATCACCACCAGCGCAGGCGCCGGCAATGGCACTTTTTTCGGAATGTAGAAGTATCCAGGCACCCGGAACCAGGGGCTGGTGTTGAACTCGATCCGCTCCCTTGTAAACTCTGCGGTTTCAACACGGTCAATAACTTCGGGGCGCATTTCAAGCGGACCGCAGTTGTAATGGAGCCCCTGGCGCAGACAGTCCTGGGCCAGCTTACGCCAATCCGCAAAACCAGCTTGCGGATGAGCCCGGCGCCAGCGCTCACAATTCAGATCAAGGGGCCGATGCGCCCTGATATTCCGTATGGACGGCTCCAAAGATCCGTATTGGTTTAGCGGTTCACGTCCGAGTTCATGCACATTCATTCCGACCTCGTAATCATTGTTTACATTGTGACAACTGCAGTACCATGTGATTCCATTTCACGCCTCGTAGGCCGATGCTGGAATCACCACCACCTTATTGGCCGCCCTGGCCTCCTCTATGGCACAGGCTATCACCGTGCTGGCCATGCCGGCGAGGCAGTCGCTCTGCGGCTCGCGCCCATCCCTGATGCACTCGATGAATTCCCGAAGGAAACGGCTGTCCCCTCCACCATGCCCATCTCCGGAATTTATCTCCTCATTCAAATCAAAGACTTCCTTTTTCCCGGTGCCGGAAAAATGCAGTTCGATATGATTCCTGTGGAATGTGCCGAAAAGATACCCGCCGGAACCGGTGATTGTGATGAATCTCTCGCTCTCGCAGGGATAGAAGCACTGCAGTGAAAATGTTGCACGCACCTGGCTGCCATACTCCAAGATGCATACCTGGTTGTCCACAATATCCTTGTCGTTGTTGTACACGCAAAGGTCAACATCATATTTCGACAGGTTCGCCTTCTGTTCTTCGCTCAGCACCACGAAACCGCTGTCCTGCCGTCCGAACTTGTATGGGCAGCTGTCCGATTCCGGACATATTGAACAATGTGTCGCAGGCTGTTTTTCAGGCAGGAAGAAATTGTTCTCCCCAAACGATGCCACCCGTGTGGGACGGCTGCCGATAAGCCAGCAGAGCATGTCCATGTCGTGACTGCACTTGGCCATCAGGAAACTGCCGGAATTAGCCTTCTTGCGGTGCCATCTGCGCATATAGCTGATGCTGTGCCCCACACTCAGGCACTCGCTGGCGGAAACGCTCATGATCTGGCCAAGGACGCCACTGTCGACAATTTCTTTTATCTTCCGATAGAAAGGGGTGAAGCGCAGGACAAATCCAACCTGCAGAATACGGTTGGCGGCAAGCTTTGCGCGGACTATCGCCTTGCAGTCCGACACAGTCAGCGCCATCGGCTTCTCAATCATGCAATGCTTGCCGGCGGCAAAGCACTTTTCTGCAACCTCGCGGTGCGCACCGTCCGGCACCGTGATCACGACACCGTCAACATTGTCCCCGGACAGGAATTCTTCCAGGGAGCAGGTCAGCTTGGCGCCGGCAGCCTTATATTTTTGGGCAAATTCATGAAGGCGTTTTTCATCCGTATCGCACAGTCCGGTCAGCTCGGCATCCGGGCTTGATGCGAGATTTGCAACAAAAGCCGTGGCACGCTGCCCTGTCCCGACAATTCCGATTCTTATTTTCCTTTTTATTTTCATATCAGACGATTCCATCATTTTTCTATTCGCATCATGCATGATCAGTATCCTTTTAAATTAATGACCTTGTCGAGAAAACCATCCGGGATACAGGCCGCATAAACCTGGGCAATCCCGGTTACTATGGAATTGAAAATCACATACTTGTTGTCTGGCGTCATATATGAATGGACGTGACTGTGCTGGCAACTGCCTTGACGCGTATGGCTATGGCACAATGGCAGGTAGCGGCCGGTTTCGGAATTTCCGACATGAATGACACCATCATCATGATTGTCGCCGGTAAAGAAACGGCCGTCATCGGAAACCGAGATATGGTTGAACACTAACCCCTTTGCAAGGACGCCTGGCTCCGAATCGCCAGGAGTGACAGAATAAATGGCGGCGGCCGGCATATTTTTCTCCTGATCCGGCGGATTCTTAAGTTTCACATATGAACTGGAGGAAACATCATACTGGCCAGCCGTAAAGAAGATGCGTCCGCTCTTCCCCGCCCACGCCTCATGGCCCGAAATACTTGGCGTATGGGGTCTTCCGACAGGAAGCGGGGAAATCTTGCCGGTCTCAACATCCACTAGTGCAAGAGTGGCGCCAAGAGGACCGGTGAACGATTTCATGTCTTTCGAAAAATCTGAGACTCCACCGCGATTGATCTGGACAAATGCCCGGCTGCCATTCCCTGGATCAAATTGCAGATGCGGGTTGAACATGTCCTGCACCTCGCAGAGGGTCACCATTTTCTTATCGGCAAGATCGATGCGGCACAGGCTATACACGTTCTTTTTGCCTTCTACAGGATAGGGTCCGCAAACGAACACGCGCTCGTCCGGGGATACGGATCCGCAGGATGGTGCTGGACCGTCAAACTCGAAAAGTTCCCTGGAAACAAGCTCCTTGAGATCAAGGCGCATCAGTCTCGAGACTCCGGCGTCCTGGCTCACGTAATACACGGCATCGAGTGAGGAATTGGCTCCAACCGTCCTTCCTTCCGCGATTTTGCAGATCCGGAGCGAGGGCATATTGCACACCCATATCTCCACTGGCCTTCCAAACGGTTTCCTTTCGATCGCAATACGGCTCCCGTCTGCGGAGGCGTAACGCTGTTCGCAGTAGATATTCGTGCTGGTCACAGCATCACTCGTGAGCTGTTCGATATCGGCGGAACAGACCGGATCCGTTCCAAACCGGATCGATTCGGGAATCCATGCAAGGCTTTTCACAGACATTTCATTTCCCCATCACCTTTTTTATTTTTGCATCCATCATCCTGAATTCTCCCGGCTTGAGGTCAATCCGTCCTGCTTTTCCGGAATGATGGAGGAAGAAGCCGTGCGCTCTCTTGAAATCAATATTGTACAGGCAGATCTTTCCGGCCTCGGGAAAATATGAGTATGTAATGTATTCGCATTCCTTGCCGGCGGCATTCTGATCATCAGTGATCCACACGCTTCCACGGTTCTCAGCCGCGATATGGCGGTAGATCATACCTATGAGTCCCGGTGAATCCCTCCTGCTGCCAGGTCCGAAATCCTGATCAAGCGCGCCAGGATAAGCCCATGAGTTCAGGAAGTAGACCTTGCCTTTGCCGAATTTCCGTCTGATGAGCAACGGCTTAACCCGTTCATCATCGACCACAAGTATCTCGGCATTCTTGTCGGTCACTTCAATATCGCCCATGCATGTCTGCATCACCCCGAAACGCCTGGGGAACTTGAAACCGAGCTCTTCCGAACCGTGCGGTGCCGTCGCCCAGTAGAAACGCTCTCCCTTTCCTTTGACCTTGACCCCGCACAAGTCGGAGAAGTCACCCCCGTTGACCAGTTCATCAACCTTGTACGCGCCATAATTGCGGGTGGCATTCATGGAGAGATGCGGGATCGAGATGAACAGAGTTCCACCGTTGGCCACGTATTTCTTCAAGATACCATACTGCTTTACGGAAGAAGTGTTCCAGCCCGAAAACAGCAGCGCCCTGTAGTTGGCATTCAGGAACGAAGCTTCAATCTTATCATTCGCAAAACTGACTATGTCGACCATTCCGAACGGTGAACCGGAGAGGAAGGAATTTTTATATTCTCCGATCACCGGCAACAGCGGATAAAACACCTTCTTGACAATATCCCAGCCACGTTCTGGAGCGCCGGAAAACCATGCCGGATTCACATCCGCCTGTGCGAAGGAGCCTGCTATCGGGGAGTTGGGATTGACGCCGTATCCGCCAAGATCATAATTCCCTTTTGCAATCGCTATGCTTGATTCAGGCTGCCCCTCAGGCGTACCATTCTCCTTTACGAAATCATAGAAATCCGAGATTTCCTTGCGGTATCTGCGGCATATTGGCGAAGCATAGTTTATCGTGTGATAGTGCTTCCTGGCCTCCTTCATGTATGGCTCGAACTGCATCGGATCCTTTTCTCCGTTCCAGGCGACTTGTCCGGGTTTCAGGGGGATCCTCGGAAATTTGTGCTTCGGCGAGTCTTCACAAAGCGTTCCCTCGACAAACCAGTTACCGCTTTCATTTATAATGATCTTGCTGCCCGACATGTATTTCTGATACATGGCAGCCTTCAGCAGCTTGAACTTGAACTCGCTCTTATTTGGGATCCAGGAATAGTGCTCATGCGCCAGATGAGATCCCCACATCGGAAGATCATGCTGCCGGTACAGGCCCCGTGACAATGCAGATGCAATGTTCATATGGCTGAAGGCGAAATCTTCAAGAAGTGGAATGTCGGCGCCCCCAAGTATCTCATAGTCGATATAGAAGTTGCAGCTCGTCGCCATCACGTTTCCCCAGCCGGCGGCATGCCTTTCATCCACATGCGCACGCACCTTTTCTATGAAATTGTCGACGTGCTCCTTAAGCGTGACTTTGCCGAGATCCTCCTCGGAAATATTCAAAGTGTCAAACCTGAATGTGAACCTCTCACCGAAGTCGTAGCCGAGATACCAGTCCCCGAGTTCCTTGAGCCGCTTTGACCACTGCGGGGCCGCATCGGTGTACAGGCATGTCGTGTAGACGCCTTTTTTTGCAGCCGCTTTTGCGAAACGCAGTATGCCTGCACCGAGCCGTTCGGGATGATCCTTGATCTCCTGGCATTGGGATAATTGCAGATATTTGCCGTTCTTCCAGTCGGGAGACGGGACTTCAATCCCGATTTCGTCCAATGCATAGATCCATTCGGCGACAACTGCCGGCGCTGTCCCTCTGGGTTGTCCCCAGATCTGCGCCAGGTTACCCTGGTTGTCCTTCACTATCCTGTCTATCATCTCCAATGGATGATCCGTCTGCGGCTGCCATGCCATATGCCCATGAAGCGTTGAAAGCAGGTAGTCCGCGCCCGAGGGATAAATTCCTGATCCTATGAATATGCCGCACTTCGGCAGTTTAATATCAATCTTTTTCTTCATCAACTCAATCCTTTTTGCTTGGTTCTATTTCCCCTAAGGCCTTTTCCACCCTCTTCTTCAGATCAGGAGGGCAAACCTTATGGGTCAGCGCCATATTGGCGGCCTCTTTCTTTTCGTCTGCAGTCGAGCTGGGAATTCCGTTCAGGGCATCCAGCAGGTCGGCCGCCATCAACGGACCAAATACCCCTGTTGGAACCACTGGAACAAGTTGTCCGCGCAAGTACGCTACGGACTCCTTCCTGGTTTCTATCGCCTTGTCATTCTGCTTCATGAGATCATAGATATCGGCGGTCTTGTTCAATACTTTCCCTTTGAAATATCTCCCTGCAAAAGGGAGTTGTTTCTTCACATATCCCAGCGCCTTCTCGTAATTCTGTTTCTTTTCATAGAACGTGCTTGCTTCCCCGTATACACTCGACTGCTGTTCAGGGGAGGAAGCAGGGAATTTCAGGAACTCAGCGAGATATTCTTCCACCTTCTCCGGAGTTGAAGCAGGATCCCGGCAGACAATGACCACCCTCTGCGTAAGCGCCGTGGACTTCTGGACATTGGTTGCATTAGGATCTTTAACGGCAAGCTCATAGCAGTCAAGGGCTTCCTGGAACTTCTTGCTGTCATTCTTGGATGCAAAAGTCTGGCGGAATTTCACCGCGCCCAGACGATTATTTGCCTCGATACGGTAAAGCGCACTCGATTTTTCATTGGAAAGACAATCAGCCGCAATCTTTTCCATGTCAGCGGGAGTACCCTTGAAACTCTTCTGGAATGCGACGAACCTGGCATTGTCATTTTCTGTTCTTGCACTTTCCGGGGCCCCGCTAATGAACTCTGTCCTTGTCCAGGCTCTCAGAAGGCCTTTCCCATATTCGCGCGCCAGCGCAGCATCAAGGGGTGTGTGCGTCTGCGCATACGGGCTCTCGAGAGTAGCCGCGAATATCATCCCTTTCTTTGCTGCAAAGTAAATTGATGAAGGCAAGCCCTCGACTGGTGCGGGATCCTTGGCAGGCTTGAGATACACTCCTTCCCAGGATGTGATCGCAGGAGGCCTCTCTTCAGTCATCCATCGGACCAGTTCCATGTTGTTCTCATAAATATGCGGGACTTTTATGCCATCGAAATAAAACATCTCATGCACATCCCCTCGGACAGCCGGGCAATGGAAATCCAGGAAGAACTCCACCTTCTTAGAATCGCCCAGCTCCTGGATGGCTTTCACTTCGGGATAAATATTCGTCTGGCCATAATCCCGGTTGTGGTCGTGCGGGCTCCTTCCCTTGCCCTGATCTCCAGCCTGGACGCCGTCCTTGTCGACCATTGGCACCGCATACAAGACATACTTTTTCCTGAACTCAACGCCGAACGGCGAATCCGACATCGCCTCCTGCAGAAAACCTTCAAAGACATAGCTGGCCATCGATTCGCACGCATGGTTTCTGGCGGTGATCAACATGGATTTGACACCCTCTCCAGGCTTTCCAATCTGAAGAAGATCAACTGGAAGGCTTTTGGTGGTCTGGGTCAGGACGCTCTTTTCCATGTTCGGATTAGCTGCGTTCTTATTCAGGAACTCATCCAAGTCGGCCTGGAGGTATGGAATCGCCGTGGCAAAACGGACTTTCTGCCCCTTGTCCTTGAACTCATAAAAGAAAGAATCCCTGGGATTTGCGGGAACATCTTTTGCGGCCGGTGTGGCAAACTTGAAATTATCGGGGTTAATCCATTGCCAAGTCTTGCCGCCATCGACGCTCACTGCGGGTCCTTTCGCCACCATCATCAGCGTGCCTGGAAGAATGAAGTCCACACGTCCCGGCTGGATTACCTCAGCTTCAAAGTTCCAGTAGAACCAGGGTTTTCCACCACGGAGATCCGGTGCAATCTCGGCTTTTCCGGGCTCGCTCTTCTGCACAATCACATTTCCCCCGGGATAATCGGAGCTTATTTTTATCTCCCCGGCCGCAGCTTGCGACTGAAAGCTGAAACCGACAACACTGGAAACCAGCGCGACAGAAGCAAGCAACTTTCTAAGTTTCATCGGATTACTTCCTTTTTTATATTTTATTGATCTTCATGTTTTATTCTGTGCTTTCAACCATATTAAAACGCGTCTCAATCCTTTTTCCCCGGATCTATATCCCCTAAAGATTTGAGAATCGCGTCTTTAATATTTTGAGGACAAACCTTATGGTTAAGCGCCATATTTGCAGCTTCCCTTTTTTCTTCGGCACTGGAACTTGGAATCCCGTTAAGAGCATTCACCAGATCAAACGCCATCATCGGCCCAAAAATTCCTACCGGAACCGGATTGAGATTTTTTCTTAAATGAGCTACTGACTCCTTGCGTACTTCTATCGCCTTGTCCTTCTGCTGCATGAGGTCGTAGAGATCCGCAATCTTATTCAGAATTCGGCCAGTGTCGTATTTTGTCCCTGCCAAAAGCTGTTTCTGGGCAAACTGCAGAGCCTTTTCATAGTTCTGCTTATTTTCATAAAAAGCGCTTGCTACTCCGAGAACCTCGGTCTGCTGGCTGGGCGAGCTATACGCAAAATCAAGAAACTCCGCAAGCTGCTTTTCCACCTTTTCCAGCGTTGAGCCAGGATCTTTGCAGACGATAACCGACATCTGGGTTAACGCTGTCGCCTTCTGGTCGGGGGTAGCGTTCACAGCATCTTTCAGGGCAACCAGATAAAAATCAGCCGCTTCCTGGTATTTATTCTGGCGGGCGCGGATGTACCCCATCTTATTACTCGCCTCAATCCGGTAGAGTGCCGGGGATTTATCATCATTCAGAATTTCCCCTGCAACGCTTTCCCAATTCGCCGGACTGCCTTTGAACCTTTTCTGGAACTCCATAAACTTCGCCCTGTCCTCGCCTGGGTTTGTCTGGTTGAAGTCCATTTTCACCCACGCGTTGAAAATTGCTTCTCCGATTTTACGACAGTTGTCCACATCCATTACCGTCTTGAGTGGCGCGTATGGAACCTCCAGCGTGGCCGCCATTATCATCCCTTCCTTGTATGAAAAATAACGATTGCAGTTGCTTCCCTTTTCCATTGGCTCCCGCTTTTGCAGCATCACTCGCGGGCCACCGGGATTTTTGGGAGGGAGCCCCTTATTTATCAAAATTGCAAACTCCTCGACAAACGCCTCGTTGTGTGCCGGAGTCTGTTTAGTGCCAACGAAATACATCGACTGATGGATGTCCATCCTCAATGTAGGGCAATGAAAATCAAGAAACAGCTGTATCTTTTTTGAATCGGCCAGACTTTCAATTGCATCAACTTCGGGAAATATGCTGTCCTTACCGTAGTCACGGTTATGATCATGGGGCTTGCGGTCTTTCCCCTGATCCCCTTCCTCCACGCCATCCTTGTCAACAAAAGGCACGACATACAGCACATACTTCTCCCTGAACTTCACTCCTGCAGGCGTATCGGAAACAGCTGATTTAATAAGACCTTCCAGCACAAAACTCACCATGCTTTCACAGGCATGATGCCTTGCCGTCATGAGCATGGCCTTTACACCCGGACCAGGCTCTCCAATCTGAAACATCTCGACATTGCGCCCCTTAATGCTCTTTGTCAGAATTTCACTCCGGAGGTGTTTGTTTCCAGCATTTTCCTTTATGAAGGCTTCCAGATCGCTTTGCAGATAGGGAAACGTGACCGCAAATCGCACTTTCTGTCCGACTTTCTCAAAATCATATGAGAACATATTGTCCTTGACGTTTTCACTACCAGCCCACGCCCAGGACTTGCCGCAGTCCAGACTCAGTGCCGGTCCCTGCATTCCAATTAGGGATGTAATTCCAGGCATTTTTTCGGGAAAGACAAAATCAACCTTCCCGGCTTGAACCACTTCAGCTTCGAAATACCAGTAAAACCAGGCCCCCCCCCCGCGAAGATCAGGCGCAATCTGCACTTTTCCCGCTTCAATCTTCTGGACAACCACGTTCCCTCCGGGAAAGTCTGAACGGATCTTTATCTCACCGACTGCAGCATCAGCATGCAAACTGGATCCCAGCATTCCTGAAGCCAGGGCCGCATAAACAAACAAGTTTTTTATTTTCATAGATTCTCCTACCTTTCGTTTCATACTATTCTAATTACCAATAAATTTCACTTTCCATAGAGATAATCGCTGACAACACCCTGCGCGGCAATGTCTGGACCCCAGCCCCCCGCGACAGCTTTCTGGGATTCCACATGAATGTCCCCATAGACGACATTGGCGCTTAGCGTGTGCGAAAAACGCACTTGGCACCATTGCGGACCGATACTGGCTATATCGGTACTCCTTTTCATTCCCACCTGCCCGCTTGCCTGTCCATCGCATAATAATATATTCCTCTCAGGAAGACGCACCTTGGTCATCCTTGCATTTGGCGCCGTCCACTCCATGGTGGTAGCTGGAGTGGACCAGAAGAAATTGGGGTTGACTGCTATGTTGTAGTATAAATCAACCTCCGTCCCGACCGGCTTCGTACCACCCTGAGTGGTTGCACGTAGCGGGCAATTGTGGGTCTGTTTTGAGATGTCAATGCCTGTATAGGCGCGATATGTCCAGTATGTGCCTTTTATAAGCCGGTCATCCATCCACCAGATGCTATTGCCTGACGCAGAAAGCTTATCCATCATTGGAATATATGTATCATTGTTGTCATAGGCATACATCTGGAGGTTAAGTCCTATCTGCCGCATATTATTGGCGCATGTTGACTTGATCGCAACATCCTTTGCCGCCTTCAGCGCCGGCAGCAGCATCGCCGCCAGGATTGCGATGATCGCTATTACCACAAGCAGTTCGATAAGTGTAAATCGTCTTTTTTTCATTTTCCACCTCCTAAATCAGAGCCAGAACAAAGTTTGAGCTTCATCATCACATCGGGTCACTTCCCATAAAGTTTTGCGCTAGGTCCTGAACCGGCCAACGGGCCATCCTGGGCGACAATATCTTGGCCCCATCCGCCGGGGATAGTCTTATGGGATTCCACATGTATGTCCATATATACGACATTGGCGCTTCCACCAGTGTGCGAGTAGCGCACCTGGCAATAAGAGGTGTCCCCTACGTCAGTACACCTGCGCAGCCCTATCATTCCATTGCCCTGTCCGTCACTTAGCAGCACATTCCGTTCAGGAAGGGCCAGTTTCGAAATCCTTGACGGTGACGCGGGCGCACTCCATACCGGTCCCGGATTTACCCATGACCATAGAAACACATTATTAATCGCTATGTTCACACCAACTTCCACCGGGCTTCCAGCAGGTTTCGCAGTACCGCTAAAGGAGGGAGTCGCGCTTACCTGGATCGGACAATTGAAGGTCTGCTTTGAGATATCAACTCCCGAATATTCGCGGTATGACCAATATTTGCCATTGATTAGCCTCGGATCCATCCAGCGGATGCTGTTACCCGGAGCGGAAAATATGTCAAGCAATGGAATCAATGTGTCGTTGAAATCATTTGCATACATCTGAAGGGTAAGCCCTACCTGCCTCATATTATTTGAGCATGTTGACTTGATCGCAGTTTCCTTCGCCGCCCTCAGAGCCGGCAGCAGCAGCGCCGCCAGGATTGCGATGATCGCAATTACCACAAGCAATTCTATCAATGTGAATTTTTGTTTAGTCATTGCCGCGATTCCTCCTTATTTCCATGTATTGCTGCTCGTAGTTAACGCATTTTTGCGTGTATCTTAATTCTTAAAATCACAGCCAATAATGGCTTAACTACAAGCTATTCAAAAACAATCTTAAAATCTCCCAATCATCATATCTCCAAATTCCCTATTTCACCAGATATGGTTCAATTTTCAAATTGTCAACGGTTTTCCTACCCGTCTGGATGTTCTCAAGAAGCACTTCAACAGCCTTTTCATATATGTTGTCCTTGAATGCCGCCTCATAGGTGTTCCTGCATACGTTTCCAAGCTTGGGCGTGACTGCCATGACACCCATAAGGGGACGGCGCGGGGTGTCAATCAAGTTGTTTAGTATGTGGACATATGCAGCCAGCTCTATGAGCAGTCCGTCAACATCGGGATTGTCATTCAGGAATTTCCCTATGCTGTTGCTCGCGGTGCCGGGATCTTCATCGTCGGAATAATATACCCGCGACGGATCCAGTTTTTCTCCGCGTCTCTTCAACACTGAAACAAGGCCTTCCTTCATCAACGTCGACGGAGCATAATCGCTGCCTCCGAGAACAAGTCCTATTTTCTTTGCGCCTTTGTCGAATAGATGCTGGGCAAGGATTGCGGCCATCTTCTTATAGTCGAAAGAAACCATCGGGATGTCCAAGGGATCGCATGTAATTCCGCCAAGAAATACCACCGGGATGTCCAGGGCATTCAGGATCTGCACCCATTTCGCGTTGATCCATCCTGTAGCGATCACGCCTTTCACGTCCTTTAAACGGCCGATCGATTCAGCATCCGGCTTCTGTCCGGCTATCAGGAGATTCAATTTGTAGCCACGGCGGGTGAGCTCATTGTCAATGTTCTTCACCGAGGGGGTGAACGCTGCAAAGGTAAGTTCACCGCGCATAATGTCCAGGAAAACTATTGTCCCGTTGTCCACCCGTCCCTGGATGTCGGCGATGACGAAAGTACCGCGCCCCTGCTCGCGCCGGACAATCTTGCTTTCCTCGAGATGCTTCACAGCCCTGCGGATGGTTATGATGCTTACCTCAAAATTTTCGGAAAGCTCTTTTTCCGTCGGCAGAGTCTCCCCTATCTTTATATTTTCCGTCGCGATGAGATTGACAATTCCGCTCTGCACCCTGGCATATTTCGGGGATACCATGAGGATTCCTCCATGCTGTATTTTTGCAAAATCATAAATTCATACTATTATTATAATGATATGACGTTTGTTTGTCAAGAGCAGCGGTAAAATAAATGATGTTTTCTACGGGCAAGATATCTGTTCCATAACCATCAAGGAGATCTGCATATGAAACTGAACCCAAGGGAAAAGGCCTTGAGCCTAATCAATGGTGACAGCTCCTGCGGGCGCGCCGTCATCAACCCGACGTCCATAGCCACCGCTGAAAGCTGTTCCGATCTTGGTTTTGCATTCAACGAAAGCCATCTCGATGCCGACAAGATGTCCACCCTGGCGGCGTACGGCTTTGAAAAACTCGGATTTGACAGTGTGATGCCATACTTCAGCGTGGTGCAGGAGGCGGCCGCGTTCGGTTGCGAAATAGACTGGGGATCTGCAGACACCCTGCCTACGCAGAGAAGCCACGCCTTTTCTGAGCCGGATGACTTCAAGATGCCAAAGGATTTTTTCGACAAGCTCCCGATTAAAACCGTAATTGACTCCATCAGAATGCTGAAGAAAAAGCATCCGGGCGCACTGATTATCGGAAAGGTGATGGGCCCGTGGACTCTTTCATATCATCTGTACGGCATGGAAAACTTTCTCATGGACACCATTACCGAAAGGGAGAGAGCCCTTGGATTCCTCAATGCCTTCAAACAGGTTTCAAAGACTTTTGCGGAAGCTCAGTTCGAGGCCGGAGCCGATGTCATAACCATCGCCGACCATGCCACTGCAGATCTTGTAAGCCCGCTGGTCTACAAGGATCTGCTTTTGCCGATACACCGCGAACTGAACAATTACTTTTCCGATAAAACCCTCATACTGCATTGCTGCGGCAGAACCCTTGACAGGATGGCTTTCTTCGAGGAAGCCGGTTTCAGGATATTCCACTTCGACTCCAAGAATGACTTGAAGACCGCAACGGGCACCGTGAAGATAATGAAACTTACGGGCTGTGTCAATAATCCCGATATCCTCCTGAACGGCTCCGCGACAGATGTAAGGAAGCAGGTCAATGAAATATTGGAGGCTGGCATCAGGATCGTATCTCCTGAATGCGCAATCCCATTGCGCGTGAAGAACTCAAACCTGGCTGAGATTGCAAATACCGTAAGACTGTTCAGATGGAAATAAGGTTAAATGACTAAGGAATAAATCATGGTAGAATGACTGGAGCTTTTCCGAAATTATTTCAGTAGATACAACTATTTTTCATCTTGAACAAGACACGGCGTTGGACATTTATACTATGGCATAGTATAATATGGCCGTAATTATATTATGCGGAGGTCGCTTAAGTGAAAAAGCTATTTTACACATTTAATCCCTGGTGGGATGAGGGCTATGTATTTGAAATTAAAAATAGGGCAAAATACCTGAAAAAGATATCTGAAGAGATGGACTCAAAGGATATCCTCCTTCTGGCCGGCTTGAGACGTGTCGGGAAAAGCTCGATAATGAAGCTTGTTATCGGCGATTTGATAAAAAATGGAATTGATAAAACAAGAATATTGTTTGTCAGCCTGGATGATTTCCTGTTCAACGACAAATCCATATTCGGGATAATTGACGAGTATCGTCTGCTGCATAAGATAAAAATGGAGGAAAAAATCTATCTTTTCCTTGATGAAGTCACATATAAGGACAAATGGCAGCAGCAGCTGAAGAACATATATGACAGAGGTAACGTCAAGATTATCGCCGGCTCATCAAGTTCTTCAATATTCGTTGATGAAAACGCCTATCTGACTGGAAGGAGCAGAGTCATTGAGGTGAAACCGCTGGATTTTGACGAATGGCTCGTCTTCAAGGAAATCAAACTCAAAGCCGTTGATTCGGATCTTATGAAAGTCTATTTTGACGATTATCTCCGGGAGGGCGGCATGCCTGAATACGTCATAAAAAATGACCGCGCATATATTCAGAATCTTGTGGAGCAGCTGATTTACAAGGATATAATAGCCAAGCATAATATAAAAATGAAATCGGTAATACAGGATTTATTTCTCCTTCTGATGGAAAGAAGCGGCAAGCAGTTAAGCATCAATAATATTGGGAACATACTGAATATCACTCCGAGCAATGCCAAGCGGTATATCGAATATTTTGAAGACACTTTTCTCATCGGTTTAATAAGAAAGTACGGGAAAACTAACGGAAAAATCACCTCGCAAAGTAAATTGTACACGGGTGATGTGGGGATAAGGAACGCATATACGGGATATAGGGATAAAGGCGCTGTTTTTGAAAACTATGTCTATTTGAAAATAAAGGAAAAAAATCCATTCTATTGCGTGGAAGACGGAATAGAGCTTGACTTTATCACTGACCGTTATTTTGGAGAGCAGTACCTGATAGAATGCAAATACAACTCTGAACTTACCCGGAAACAGTGTGACTTATTTGAACGGCTCAAAGTGAAAAACAAAATAATATTAAACGGACATAAGGATTTGCACTTGATTGAGAATATTTAGTGCATGTAAACCGACTTAGACGAGACTTGTCAAATGCGAATTTTTCAGAGGTTCCCTTTGCTAGTAATTCGGCATGTGCCGGTAGTTGCCTTTGGGGAATATTGCGGGGACAAGCACCAGCAGAAGACAGACGAACAGGATAGAACAGCCGTACACCAGGAAAAGCGTCTGGTAGTGCGAGATCTTCATCGAACCTATGAACCACTGCGGCGCCAGCAGGCCTGATCCGAGCACAAGCGATGTCAGGAGGCGCGATCCACCGCATCCTGCAGCAAGGCAGCTTCCGAAGAAGGCCATAGAGATGGCTTTGTTGTTCGGCGAGGCAAGCTCCATCATTTCAGTTGAAATGGCGATTGAAGAACAGCCCATGAAGAAACCGTATACCGCCAGCATTGCAGTGATCAGCGCCAGGGTGAAGGCCGTATTTGTTCCGATGAAGAACAGGGTCACGTTCACCATAGCAAATGAGAAATGGACGAAGAGGAGCATCCGTTTTATCCCAATCCTGTCGATGATCTTCCCCGCAGACAGGAATCCCAGGATGGTCCCTCCCAGTGCCAGCGAGGAGATGATGATCAGGATATTGTCAGGAACAAGCAGATATTTCTTAATGTAGATGAACGTCAGAGGAGGAGTGGAATATGCCGCCAGATACAGGCAGCAGATATACACCGAGAATCCGGTCAGCGGCTTGTTGGATATGGTCTCGTAAACACCGTCCATGAGTTCGATTTTTTCCTTCTCCTGATGCCCGTCCGGGATTTTACCGATATAGTAAATTCTGCCAAGCAGTCCGAATGCGGTAATGACGATAATCACCTGGAGCATCCATATGCTGGGAGTTTCGCCTATGATCAGTCCGCAGACAAAGCAGAACAATGTTGCAAAAGTCTGCCAGCTGAAACGCATCACCCCGAAGAATTCGCTGCGGTCCTCCTTCAGCAGGAACCCGTCCACCAGCGGAAACCAGGCCGCCGCATACGCCGTCATGCAAATCGAGAACAGGATGATGGAAAGAAGCATCACGGGTTTACCCCATTCACCGAACCAGGGGGATGTCGCAAGAAGCAGTATCATGAGCGCACCGAGTGCAGTGAACATAATGATCGACTTCTTATATCCAAGCTTGACGGAAAGGTACGCCGCAGGTATCAGCAGGAAGCAGCTGGCTATTCCCTGGGTCGAGGTCGTGACCATCGAGAGCATGTCTCCGGCGCCGAGTATGGTGGCAAAGAGGATGATGATCGCGCTGTCCTGGATCATGACTGAGGACAAGGCACCCCAGCAGGAGGATTTAATCGCATCGCGTTTCGCTCTTGAGCGTTGATCGGCTGTTAAATTTTCGGCAGTTTCCATCTATCACAGATTATTCCTAATTTTCGCGCATGCAGGGACAAATTGCTGCATAATATATCTGCTGTCCGGGAATTTTCACTCCAGGAATTCCGCCAATGCTGTTCCAATACCGGTGGCGCCGTATCCGTTCCCGCAGTAGAAAAGACGCAGTTTTCCATTTTCCTCGATGACATTCGGATATTCGACCATCTTGCTTTCCCATCCGGTTCCCGAAGGGGCAATTGAAAGGTTTTCATCAGGCCTACCGCGTTCCCATACAAGACCGTCCCGGCTCACCGCCTCGCACAGGGAATACGCCCCGAACCTTGTGCCTATCCCTGCGTATATGGCACGCCACTGCCTGGAGGTCTTCCATATCGTGAGCCCGATTGCCGCGGCGTTTTCATAATCCGCTTCAAGGCGCGGCCTCAACACAACACGCTTATCCGACCAGGTGATTCCATCGCGGGAATGTGCTACAACCGACTGTTTTGCCTGATCAACAAGCAGATCCTTGCTGGTTGTTCCAGTCGCCAGCGTGTAATACATCCGGTAGATAACGCTGCCATCGGCTTGTGGAATATTTAAAATCGAGCCGCCACCGGCGATCCCCTTATTGTCAGGCCACTCTGGGAATCCATCTCCTTCCAGCACTGGATCCGGAGAATATTTCTTCCAGGTTTTCAAGTCATCGCTGATTGCCAGACCTATACCTTTGAATGATTGCAGCCCGTCATACTTCCTGAGACGTCCAGTATAGTAGAGATGCCACCTTCCACCTATCTGGTGTACGCATGGCACCACGCACCACCCTTCATCGAAAGCCCCGGGCATTCCTATATCAAAGATGGGGCCAAGTCTTTTCCAATTGGTGACATCCGATATTGGGGCGATCGCAAGGCATATCCGCCGAGCACCATCCTTGTCAGCTCCGGAGTAGAAAAGATAATATTCACCACCCTGCCGTATCACATAAGGATTCATGCAGCAGCCAACGTCAAAATCCCCTCCGCCTGGAGGAAGTACTGGATTGGCAGGATTCTTAACCCACTTATGTACCTGGAAAGATGTTGAGTTCATTTTTCTCCAATCTTGTAGTCTTTTCAAATTCCCCGTTTACAAACGCATCTTTCCCGAGTGATTCCACAAGCGGATCAGCAGTTTCAGCACAGAATCCCACGTGGCTGTGGCGGATCCATCCCTCAGCGAACTTATAGCGTTTCGATATTCCTCCAACACGCCTGCACCCCTCCTCCATATTGTTGAGGTATGCGGCATTCCCCTGGCTTACATCGAGCCATTCCTTCTGGCTGCGATGGCAGGAGAGCAGATTCCTCTTGAGCGGAATGGTTTCGCTGATATCAACGAATATGCCAGGGATGATCGGCCTGCGCAACTGGTCTGTTAGTGTGTGCGAGAGGCAATGATAAACCGTTACAGGATTTTCAATCGCCGCCATCGGAGGATTGCATTTGAAGTTCACCATGCCGCGGCAGAACGCCGCCGAAACAGCCAGGCGTCCGGCATTTATGTGGTCTTCCATGTATTCATACGGCCCATGCGTCAGAATTATATCCGGAGCGACTTCGCGGACGATCGGCACAAGCCTGGAAAGCGGTTCCTGGGAATAGAAGACTTCGAGATCATCGCAGAGGCTCTCGTGGAAATGAGCCCCCATCATCTTCGCCGATTCCATCGCCTCCTGGCGGCGCATCGGGACAATGGTCTTGTAATCATAACGGTTTGTCCCCAGGCTGCCGTTGGCCACGTTCATGTAGTGGATCTCGTATCCTGCCGCCTTCAGTTTTATCAGTGTGCCGGCCATGACGAACTCGATGTCGTCAGGATGACAGGCTATTGCGAATGCTTTCTTGCTCATATATATCATCCCGGTATATTAATGTTTATAATTCTCTCGTGAATTACAAGTTTCTAGCATAATCAAGCCCTGCTTGTTTCGCTAAACATAGATTCATTTGAATTCAATTCAATTTATTGCGCCCATCAAAGCCTTTCAATCTCACAGTCACCGAATCTTTCACGAAGGAAGTTGAAGACTGCCTGCAGGATAAAGCTTTCCCGTTTATGCTCAGTTCTTTGCCGGCGAAATCACCAAAAAAGTGTGTACCCCGGCTTCAAGGGACTGCAACGCCATATGGAAGTGTGCCTGAGACGGGGCTCTTTGACAGCTTTGTTCCATTAAAGACTCCATTAAGAGAACCTTATTCCTTCCTCAGGCAATCCTACGCAATTTCTCCACCGTCCTTGCAGCCAGCTCAATATCCGGGATTGAAAGATTTGGAAGGCGGGAGAAAGGAATCATCTCTGCAGTCAGCGCCCCGGAATAATTAATAGCCTCAAGTGACTTTATTACCGATGGGAAGTCCACTTCTCCGACCTCGATGTCTTCTCCGAATCCATGAAGATTACCTCCTGCAAGCGAATCACCGGTCCAGTTTTTGATATGGACAGCCTTTATCTTCGTCCCGAGGATTTCGATGTAGTCCTGAGGACGTACATATAGGCAGCAGTTTCCGACGTCGAAATACATTCCGATCCTCGACGACTTGAAATGGTCAAGATAGAACTTCCATTCTACCGGAGAGAACAGGAAACGGTTCCAGACGTTCTCAAGTGCGATGTCAACCTGCAATTGCTGCACAAGCGGTTCCAGTTCCAGCAATGACCTGATTGACTGCTCCCAGACAGTCTTGTAACTTGTAACATTGCGTGTCGGATCCCAGGCGACTCTTGTTGCGCCTGGGACAACCAGCACCGTTTCAGCACCAAGCCATTTTGCAATCTGCAGATATTTCCGTGTAAATTCAATCGCGTTACTACGTTCAGTTTCGTCTCCTGAGCCCAAAGAAGTTCCCCAGTAGAAACCCGTTGCGAGAGTTCTCAGCCCAATGGATCTACTTTTTGCGAATTCCGCAATCCTGGCGCACTCCACCTCAGTAATGTCAATCTTGATGGCATCGCCAACAGTCAGTTCGACACCGTCCAGCCCCTGAGACTTTGCCCAGTCGATGAACTCGATAGCGGTCTTCTCTCCGCCGAACCCGCCAAACACCCAGTAATTAAGAGCCTTATACATGGTCACACCTCAATATTTGATTGATACAGTTTTGCCGCCGTCCACCGATTCCTGCTCCGCCATAACTATCTTGAAGGAATCAATAATCTCACTGAGATTCTGGTATTTCTCCGGCTGAACGTTCTTTTCGACACAGTCAACAAAATATGATAACTCCTTATGCCAGCCCGTAGGCAATGCGCTGTCGCCGACCTGAGGAGTTTCCACTTGCCCGTTCTCCCAGTAAATCCTGTATCCTTCGCCTGCCAGGCGCACGGTCGCCTTCTCGAAGACCATCTGGAAGCTCATCTCGAAGGGGACTTTCTTATTTGCCGCCCATCCGCCTTCGGCCGCTATAAGACAGTCGTCAAAATGATAGTTGGTGATAACATGATCGGTTCCTCCCTTGCTTCGTACTGAGTTGACCCCGAAGCTTGTAACCGCTTTCGGGCGTCCGAACATGAAGCGTATGAAATCAGTGTCATGAAGATGCAGGTCGAGAAGTGCACCGCCCGAGAGATTGCCGTCCATAAACCAATTCTTCCACGAATTACCTGTAATGTCGGGGGAAAGCCTGCGGAAGAATGCGCTGCGGATACGTCCCAGCTTCCCTTCCTTGTATAGATTGCTGACGTGAAAGTATTCCGGCCAGGCACGAATACACATTCCGGCATTGAAGAACTTTCCGCTCTTTCTGGCGCAGACCGCAAGGTCCTCTACTTCACGCAAGGTCCGGCAGACAGGTTTTTCACAGAAGACGTTCTTCCCTTTCTTCAGGGCTTCCGTCGAGATCTTCTGGTGATCCGGCGTGGGGACGCAGATGTCAACGATGTCTATTGAGGCATCCTTCAGCATGTCTCCAACCTTACTGTAAGCTTTGACGCCCTCGAGATCCAGCGGTTTTGAGTTGTCCTCTTCGCTTATATTGCCAACGACTTTGCTAATGTCGCCTGCGAGTTTCGCAGGATCAAGATCTGAGACTGCCGCAATTTCCGCGTTCTTCAGCTTGCGGTATATGCGGAAATGCGTTGTTCCCATGAAGCCTAGTCCTACAATTCCAATTCTGACCTTTTTCACAGCTGACTCCTTTTTGTCTTTATACCAAATATTCTAATAGCAACCATGGCTGAAGTAAATGGACGGGTCTGCAAAGATATGGACTTTTCTGCAATGTATATTATATTTATCCAAACTAGAGGAATGCTAATGCCAACTAAGCCGTCCATTGAACTTATCCTGCACGATGAAGTGCAGAAGCTAATCGACATCTTTGCAGCCGTACTAAAGATCAGGGTTGTCTTCTATGGGCCTGACGGAGAAATCATCAGGACAAACCACCAGCTACGCAATTCCGAATACTGCCAGCTGATCCAGGACAAGGTCTCCAATCCGGCTCGGTGCGCTTCCCTTGATGCTGAAAAACAGGAGGAATGCCTCAGGAAGAAAAGTCTCGTCTGCTATCAGTGCCATGCCGGCCTTAAGGAGGCGGTATCCCCAGTCCTCATAGACAATCGTCCGGTGGGATTCGTGATGATAGGCCAGTTCAGGGACATATCAAAAGTGCCTGATCATGTGATAGGATGCTGCAAGAGCCGCACAACAGCCACAAGGATCAGACAGGCGTTCTCATCCCTGCCATACATCGCTGCAGAACAACTGGACGACATCCTGGGAATGTTCATGATGCTTGTGGATTACATTGTCGCACGCGAACTTGTCGGACTGCGTGGTGACTGGGTGCTCGAGAAGGTGAAACAGTATATCGACAGGCATCTGGCTGAAGACGTGATGCTTGGGGATGTGGCGAAGTTCACAGGACGCAGCGTCTCATCCCTCTCACATCTACTCAGAAAAAAATATGGGATGACATTCAAGCAGATTCTTATTGAGAAGCGACTTGCCTGCGCTGACAAGCTCCTGAAGTCCAGACCAGAACTTTCGATAGGGGAAATAGCCTTCCAGGCAGGCTTCGAGGATAGATTCTACTTCTCCAGGATATACCGCAAATACCGGAAGAGAACTCCAAGCGAGTCGAGAATCCCGCCAGCATGCAAGAATCATGGCAAATAAAAGGCGAGAGGAAATTTATTCAACTTCAGCTCATCCTTCGCGTCCTTCTTCGGAGCAGCAGCCTTGTAATCGGTTATTCCGCAAGGTCAGTGCATCTCAACTTCGCAGACCCCGAATCCCCCGCGCAGGAAATTGAACACAACCTGTGGATGGTCCGCCATAAGGGACATCGGAACAGCGCTGTCAGGTATCTTCTGCGAGATCATGAATGTGGTCAGGCGCATGCCGAACGGGTTGTCATGGTGTCCCGGATGCCAGATGGAGACCTTCTCAGCCTTCCATGTCTGCAGCGGACCGACCGTGACCGCTGAAGACGGAACATTCTGCACTGTGCCTCCGCCTGAAGTGCGTGCGTTCTGGATCAAAGTTATCGGATGCAGGTCAACTACGCGCGTCGAGAGGCTGCGGTATTCCGCCGGAGTCGGCGGGTTGTCCTTGTATTTTCCTGCGCGTTTCACAGGATCGTTGAACGCCCAGTGCTTTGTCTCGCCCTGCCCTCCCTGCATCACGATGCAGCGGGCCTTGTCCCATGACTTGACATATTCATCGGGCTTCTCGCTTGGGAAGTGAAGGTTTTCCCTGGGCATGCGCAGCTCGGGACGGATCCGGTTGAAACACAGATCCAGGTCGGCCTTCGCGAATCCAAGAGGAAAATCCAGTCCGCTGGCCTTTCCATCCACAACCCACTCGTCCATGCCCCAGAAGTGGCAGTTCTTGAGATTGAGGTTCATCGCATTGACCATCTGCGCCACCATCGGAAGCTGCTCCGTCGGCCCGATCGGCCCGCAGATGCCTGCAGGAGAATCCTTCGTCGCCTGAGTCCAGGCGCTGATGTACTCAAGAGCTTCGGCGCAGTAGAACTCCTGCACGGTGTCATAGATGTTGATCTTGAATCCCGGACGCTCGAATCCTTTTAGATTGTCAATTGTCATTTTCGCCGCTTCGTTCAATATCTCCACATCCAGCGTGGTATAATCCCACCATTCAGGCGCGACCTTGCTGATTGCCCTCATATTAAAATCTCCTTTTATTAATTTCATTTGCTATACAGTTTACTTCAAAAAAGATGTTACTTGTTCGATTTCGTCTTTCTAAGGATATCGTAGAGGGGGCTTGACTTGTCAACCATCGACAAGGGTTTTCTATTGCTCTTATCTTTAACGTTGACCTTTGCGCCTTTTTCAATTAGCAGCTTGACCAGCTCAACCTTTGCTTCGTCCGGTATCGTCTTATTGGCCAAAAAAACAATAAGCGGTGTGGCGTTTGTGACCTTATCCATGGAGTTGACGTCTGCGCCGAGATTTATGATCTCCTTGGTAAAACTCAAGTTGCCCAGGTCCGCGCCAGGCTTGATCGTTTTTCCAAGATTGTAATTGAGCAGGCCGTCATTCTTTTCGAATTTCGCGCCATTTTCAATAAAAGCTTTCAGGAACTTTGCCGCATGCACCACGTTAGCCTCTCTCTGATCGCTTTTGCATGCCAGATAAAGAGGAGATTCACCGTACTTGTTCTTTTCATTGAAATCGAGGCCGTTGGCTTTCAAGAGATCCACCACTGCCATAAAAGTCTTAAGGCTTCCCTCGTTGGTAAGACTGGATCTTGCAGCAATAATGTGGAGCGCGTTGTCTCCATGTTTCTGCGACTTGACTTTGGGATCCCCCCCTTTTTCTATAATGAACTCCATCATCTTGACGCGGCAGACGGAGGCGGCTTCCAGGAATGGATATGTCCTATATTCGATTTCCTTGTTTACGATGCCTGGATCCGCTTCAACCAGCAACTTGAACTTTTTCAAGTCGTTGTCCCTTATGGCTTCAAAAAGATTATCTATAGCAAACAAGGATGTGGATAATCCGGCAAAGGCAAACACAAGAAGAATTTTTATCATTATCCCTCTCCTTGTAGTTTTATCTTTAAAATCCCTATCCCTGATTCAATAATTCTCTCTGCCGTATCCTCCCTTGGCGCCCCCCCGACTACCGGGAGTATTTCATAACCTCCACGTCCGAAGCATTCTTCCAGGGGGATGTATCCGCATTTGCCCATGGCATTGGAAATGATGAAATTCGAACGGCATGGCGACTTCTTCTTTATGGACTGTCCGATTTCGGTGAAAGGTTCACCCGGCATTGAAAGGAAAGACAGCTTGTCGCCCAGCCTGATGGCGATGATCTTGAACTTGCGGCTGAGCCCTGAACAGTTTTCCCTGTATGCGACAAGCTGTTCGGCAAAGAATTTCGCCACCGGACCGTCCCCGGTTGCAAGACCTTCGCTTGTCATGTCCTTGTCCGAACTGGTATTGCCAATCCTCTTCAGCGTCTCCTTTGCCTTCGCAAGCCTTTCGTCGCTGATGACCTGGAAAGGGATCTCCATGTCTTCGGCCACGACTTCTAGGGCTGCTGATCCAAGCGGCGCAAGCCTGTTCATCGACTTAAGGACTATCCCGGCATAGCCTCTGCCAATGCGGCACGCCTCCTCGTAATTGGTCTGTGAAATCTTGCTTGAAACATCGAAATGGTTGATGTTGCCTGAACACCCCACCAATGTCAGTACAGGAAGTTCATGCCCGACCTCACCCTGGATCGCACGTTCCATGATTCCAGGCCAGTCGGCGGAAACCAGGTCTCCGCCTATAGTGTCGGTATGGTTGACGATGTTTACAGCCATTGCCGATATGCGTCCGTCCTGCTTCACGGCAAAAATAGATATCTCATTGTCAACCGGTCCTTCAGGCCTGACGATATCGGGATTGCATTTGCCGGGATTTGTCAGGACAGTTCCGTTCTTCATGTAGTAGCGGCGGTTGAATGCGAAAGGATTCTCGTCCACGCTTGTACAGAGCAGTTCAGCAGGAGCGAGGTTCTGATGCGCCCTCGAGACCGCAAGTCCAGTTTTCTCTATAAGCGTATCCAGATACTTGTCAGCTGCCTCCATCCCGAAGAAATTGCCTATCTGCGGCCCTGTATGTGTGTGGGTGGCGCAGAAGATGAGATTATCGCCGAACTTGACATTGCGTTTTACCAGCTCATCCTTCATCCGGTCTATCAGTTCCGTGCCCAGATAGCACAGATCGAAGGACACCAGACCGGCGACAAGGCCGTCCTGCTCCAGAAGCATGACCTTGACGAAAAGCTCATCAAGGATTCCTGTGTTCGGACGCGGATTGAAATAACCGGCAAGAGATACGCCGCGGGGCGGCGTTATGATTTCCCTGCTTGATCCTGACTTGATCATGTTCATTTTACCTCGACAGTCGCACCGCTGGAACGAGCTGACTCGTGAGCGGCAAGACATAGTTTAATGTTATGCAGTGCGTCTCCAGCATTCAGAGGACTATCGGATATAATAGACTTCGCGTGTTTTTCTACAAGTTCCTGATAGATATTCCTGATCTCCGACGGCTGGAACTCCTCCTGTGAATTGAACCTGTCGATCTCCAGCCGGATCTTCAGAGGTTCTCCGTCATGGCCGGACAGCTGGAAGAGCGTGCCGTAGCCGCGCAGCACCGCTTCCGCGCCGTAGATCTCGTATCCAAGGTTTGAAAGCGTGCCGCCAAGCCCGCCGCGTAATTCGCTGAACGCCACTTTGACTGATCCGGCAAGACCGTCCTTCATCTCATATTTGATGTATGCCCCGTCTTCGACATTCATCTTCATGATCTTCGGCAGATACACGCAGGATATCCTGCGTATCTTGCGCTTGAATATGAATTCCGCCATGTAGAAGCAATGGCTGGCCACATCACCTATCGGGCCTCCCATCTCAGCCTGGCTTGAACATCTCCAGGTCGCCGCCTCAGCAGAATCATATCCATAGGCGAACTCCATGTGGAAACATGCGTCGTTTACCGCGCCCAGCGTCCCGTCCGCCACGACTTCCCGCGCCTTTCTGTTCCATGCGTTGTGCACCATCATGTGGTCCACCGTCAAACTCAGTTTCTTCGCCGCCGCAATATTGACCAGCAGTTCGGCATCCTCGACTGTGGTTGCTATTGGCTTCTCGACTATCACATGCTTTCCTGCGTTCATGGCGGCAACGGCCAGGGACGCATGCGAAAGGTTGTTGGTAGCTATGAAAACCGCATCAATGTTCTTGTCGGACAGGATCTCTCCGGCAGATGCAAACCACCTGAGCCCCAGGGCCTCGGCAGCGGATTTGCGGGCCGGATTGAGGTCCGTGGCAGAAACAAGTTCCGCGTTTTTCAGAGGAGCGAAGCGTGCCTTGTCGCATGCAAAACCCTCCTTCGCGATGCGGTTCTCGGCGATGCCCCCGAACCCTATCATGGCATATTTTATTTTTTTCATTTTTATCCAATTCTGTTTGCCAGGGGATTATTTCATATACGCCGCGGCGACTTTTTCAAACGCCTCTATGTACGCCTTCATGTGCTCTTCGGTGTATACAGGATGCGTGAAGAACGACATCGTGCGGTCTGTGAGCCAGTTGGCCTTCTTGCAGTTGAACTTGCTGTAGTCGATGTTGCGCGCCTTCGGATCGTAGAATGGGTAGTTGGCCGTGCCGAAGCCGACTCTGTCGACATACGCACGCTCCTTGTACATCTCAGGCCATAGCACGCTGTAGACTGGCACGCCTTCGGCCTCTACCGCCTTGATGAACTTCTTGATGTCGCACTTGAGCTTGTCTGAGTCGAGCACGAACGGAGCCCACCAGAAGGCGTTCTGCCGGTCCTTGCTGTCAACCGGCGCATGCAGCACCAGCGGATGCTTCTTCAGCCCTGCTATGAGCATCTTTCCGTTGCGGATCCTGTTCGCCAGGTTCCAGGAGTCGAGGCGTGCGAGTTCGCAGAGCCCTATCTGCGACTGCATCTCCGTCATGCGGAAATTGAATCCGACCCTGCGGTGTATGTACATGAGCTTGCCTTCCATCTCCAGCAGGTTCAGGCGCTCCTTCACATCGTATCCGTGGTCGCGGAACGAACGGCATTCCCATGCGAGATCCTCGTCGTTGGTGACGACCATGCCGCCTTCGCCGCCGGTCGTGAAATGCTTGCTCTGGCAGAAACTGTAGCATCCGACGTCGCCGATGGTGCCTGATTTCCTGCCCTTGTAGATTCCGCCGAAGCACTGGGCGCAGTCCTCGATGACCTTGAGATTGTGCTTCCTGGCGATCTCCATTATCGGATCCATGTCCGCGACAACTCCGTAGAGGTGCACGACAAGTATGCCCCTTGTGTGCTCAGTGATCTTCGACTCGATCTCCTTTGCGGACAAGACGTGGTCGTCTCCAACATCGGCGAAGACCGGCAGCGCGCCTGCCTGCAGGATGGCGAAGGACGAGGCGATGAAAGAATAGCTGGGACAGATGACTTCGTCGCCGGGGCCGATTCCGAGCGATGCAATTGCCGTGTGGAGCGCGGCGGTACCGTTGGCGACGCTGATGGCATGCGCCGATCCGTTCCATTTCGCCCATGCCTTCTCGAACTGCTGTCCGATAGGGCCCGTCCAGTAGTTCACCTTGCCGCTCCTGAGGACGTCCGCGGCTTTCTGGATCGTGCTCTCCTCGAACGAAGGCCAGGCCGGAAATTTGCCGTTGAAAACCTTCTTGCCTCCATCAATCGCCAGCTTTGTCATAAGCATTTTCTCCCATATTATCAATTGTTCAAAACTTATATGTTGCAATCTGCATGCATTTATATTACAATAGGGAAAATCCACATACAATATGAATTCATTGTTAAAAACAACGGAAGGATTGTAAAATCTTACTGAAATGCCCAAACTGTCATCCATCAAGATTGAAAAGCAGCAGCACCCCAGGATATCCGCGTTAAAGCCCTTCGACATAGCCTGGGAATACAGCAGCAAGCCCGAGAAGGAATTCCGCGGGGACATGCATTACACCCTGCAGATAGGCATAGTTCTCCACGGTGCCGCCGAAATCGTAATGGATGACTTCTCCAGAAAATTCAATCCCGGCGAGATGTGGTGGACCATGTGCTGGGAACCGCATGCGTACCGCCTCTTGAAACGCCGCAACTTCGTCCTCGCGATAAACATAGACATAGACAATCTGGGGGACTGCGGACACTTCTCGGACTGCGACTGGCTCGCACCATTCACGGTTCCTCCGAAAAAACGGTTCTGCCCCGGCAACGAAGAAGAACGCATGAACTCCTTGCGCGATGCAAAAAAACTTTTCCATCTCTGCTGCCGCAAGCCATTGAACTGGCAGCCTGAAGCATGGCTGTCAATCCATCAGCTCATACTCAAGGCAATATCATCCATAAATAAAAGGGGAGACCTTGACGGCTCATTGAAAATGCGCAGCGGTTTCTGGAGGATCAAACCGGCGGTGAACATGGTGCAGGGCGCCGAATCACGCCCGCCGAACCTGGGAGATGCATCAAAGGCGTGCTCGCTGAGCCCAAGCCGTTTTTCCGAACTGTTCAGGCGCAGCATGGGGGTCAGCTACGGCCAGTTCACGAACAAGGTCAGAATTGCAAATGCCGCCAAGGACCTCATGGCAGGCAACAGGACCATCGAGGAAGTCGCCGTAAAATGGGGCTTCTTCGATTCCGCCCACTTCTGCCATGCCTTCAAGAAATTCTACAAGCGTTCCCCGAGGCAGTTCATGCCGCACAACGGCGTATGATTCAACCCAGGAGGTGAAATTTGAAAAAGACAGTGATTGAATGCGCCAGGAGCGCAGGCAGAATTCTGATGAGCCGCCTCGGCGAAAACTCCAAAACCAATGAGAAGGACGGCAACATAAGCAATATCGTGACCGAAGAACCTGATTTGAAAAACATCCTCTGCTCATGCGGCATGGACTATTCAAAGGAAGAATCCAAAACAGCAAATTAATTCTAGCTGTTGCGCAGGCTGCTTGAAAATGTGAGGAACCTACGCATAACCAACAGCCTGGTTGACCTGGGATTCACCATCGACGGAAGGTTCGGAGGATGCATCAACAGCTCAACCAAGATATGGGACATCGCCCCCTCGCTCCTCATGTTCGAGGAAGCCGGAGGAATGATAACCGACATGAACGGCTCAAAGATAGATTTTTCCCTTGATGCAAATATCATGAAAAAAGAATTCCCCATCCTTGGCGCAAGCAGGAAACTGCATCCAAAACTCCTAAACCTTGTCTTGAGATAGATAACTTAGCCGCCGGTTGTTGCAGGCGCTCCCAGGAAATAAAGATGGCAGAGCAGC
Organism: Lentisphaerae bacterium GWF2_50_93; assembly: GCA_001804815.1. Classification (GTDB taxonomy): domain Bacteria; phylum Verrucomicrobiota; class Lentisphaeria; order Victivallales; family GWF2-50-93; genus GWF2-50-93. The sequence goes on along the minus strand of MHBI01000099.1, from coordinate 137,874 downwards.
CTAGTCAAAAGCTTGAAGTTCATTTGTCTGGTCAATAACTTCTGCCGTGATGCTGGCAGTCCTCGAGTACACGTGGGGTCACACTTCCTGCTATGGACTTTGAATTTCTGTTCGTAGTAGCGCATGTTTGCGCGTTCTTAATTGAAAAGGAACGCCGATCTCCAGGTCGGCTCTTGATCGACTTGGGCCTCTATCCGCCTTCGGCGACTAGACCTGTGCTACTGGAAAGACAATTGCCGGTGGGACGCCAGTTAGAATGGCACCGGCACGCCGCCAACTGCCCTCGAAGAACTATTTCCTTATTCGCCAAATATAGGTATAAAATTCGTAATTAAATGCCTGATAATACGTTTTATTATTCGTAATCCATTAATCATAAATCAATTAACTGGGAACGTCCCCTATTTGACTATATCCATTAATCATAAATCAATTAACTGGGAACGTCCCCTATTTGACTATTTGTCTGAAGGATTTATGTAGCATTTCAAGGAGCTCAACGGTGGAATGTGAGCTCTCTTCCTCTTCGCGGTTCGGGTTCTTGATGTCGAGATCCCAGCCGCGCTCCTTTATTGTGTCAATAGAAATCTTCCAGCAGACTCCGTTCGCCTTCCTGTTCTTGAACCATTTTTTGATCGGGTCGAATTCCTCGATCTGGATGGTCTTAGTCTTGCTGTAGGACTTCTGTCCTTCGGGAAGGCGGTGTTCATAGTAGCAGATTTCCTTTGTAGGAGTCCCTTTATCAAAGAAAAGCAGATTTGTTGCGACTGTCGCATAGGGAGCAAAAACCGAGTTAGGAAGCCGGATAATCGTGTGAAGGTTGCATTCAGTCAGCCATTGTTCGCGGATTCGTTGTTTTACTCCTTCGCCGGTGAGGGAGCCGTCTGGAAGAACGATTGCAGCGCGTCCGCCATCCTTGAGCAGATGAATCATCATGATCAGGAAAAGGTCGGCTGATTCCTTTGTCCTGAAGTTCATCGGAAAATTATTTTCATTGTTGTTGGCTACGACTCCGCCGAAGGGAGGATTTGCGAGGATAACATCCACGCGATCCTTTCCAGTATATTCACGCAATGGACGGCCAAGGGAGTCCTCATAACGGAGATTGGGGACCTCGATGTCGTGAAGAATCAGATTGGTTGTCGCAAGCAGGAACGGAAGCGGTTTGTATTCCCAGCCCATTACGTTCTGCTGGATTGTTTCTCTATCGGACGGTGTTTTTGCCTGTTTCTTCAGATGTTCGATTGTACAGGTGAGAAAGCCACCGGTACCGCAGGCCGGATCAAGGATCTTCTCACCGAGTATAGGATTGATGATATCGGTCATAAACTGGGTGACGGCGCGAGGCGTATAGAATTCTCCACTTTTACCTGCACTCTGGAGCTCCTTGAGCATACCCTCGTAAATTTCCCCGAAGAAGTGTCGGTCGTCGGAAAGGTTGAAATCAATTTCATTAAGCTTGTTCAGCACCTTGCGGAGGCAGATACCGGACTTCATGTAGTTGTGGTTGCCTTCGAAAACCTCACGAAGGATAAGGGCACGCTTGTTGCCGGAACTCAGATCAAGTCCGCGTATTCCAGGAAAAAGCTTGTTGTCAACGAAAGACAGAAGTTCATCTCCTGTCATTCCCTCGTCATTGCCAGCCCACTGACTCCAGTGGAATTCCTTCTGGAGGGGAGACCTGTAGTTCTCTCCCATCAGCTTCATCTCACGTTCCTTATCGGAAAAGACTTTCAGGAAGATCATCCAGCCGAGTTGTTCGATGCGCTGAGCATCGCCATTTATACCGGTATCCTCGCGCATAATATTGCGTATGGACTTCATGAGTCCGGATATGTTGACTGTCATATTGTTACACCATTCTAGTTAGCTAGTTAAGAGTGAAAACATCTTTAATACGCTGGATTAGTATGTCAGGGGCAGGTAAATTTCTAATATTTAATGAACTGCGGATTGCCGTCCAGTCTTCACTTCCTGGAGGTAGAGTTCCGAGAAATTCCTTCAAGTCAGCTGCTATTTTATGTGAAAGCGGATATTTGTCTTCAGGTGTCAAAGTAGTTAAAAGACGGAATACGTCATTACGGTGCTTCCTGATGTCATCACTTCTGACCGTTGTATCTCCATCAGCCTTGCGTTTTTTCAAGTCAAGATGGGCCCTGGCCTTGAGTGGGATAAGGCATTGGGGTGGCAGCGTAGGAGCTTCATTGATCAATATTTTGGAATTGCATACAAGGGTATAATAGTCTTCTTCAAGCAAAATTGCAGACAGGCTGGAGATATCATCATCTACAGGTATCGGAGTCAAGTGGATGCCTTTCGGCAGCTCAAGAATATTCCGGGTAAGAAGCTCAATCATCTCCGGATATTTTGGGTCCTTCGGAGCATCAAAGCGATAGAATTTCGGCTTTTTTCTTGATTGCTTCAGGCTCTGATAATCCCCCTTGTGGATGAAATCCCAGAAAGCTCTGATAAAATCAGGATGAAGAGCATCGACAATTATCACCATGTCAATATCTTCGGTAGGGCGGAATGAAAGACTATTCTTAGTCATCCATAAATCACAGGCGCATCCTCCGATAAGCACATAATTATCTTCCATGCCTTTGAAGTGAGAAATAAACAGCTCCAACCCTCTTACCATGCTATCCCCTCCATCATTGCTTCAAGCTCGCCATGGATTCGCTCGTCTTGGTTGTCTTTTAAGGACAGATATAGAGAAAAGGGATCCACATTCTTGCTTTTGGAAAGGAGATTAGGCGAATAATTCCATATTTCAATTTTTGCCACAGCCCCTTCGGCAGCCGGAATCACTTCGAGCCGATAGTCCCCGCATAATTCCTCAAAACTATTTTTTTCTAGAGCATAAGTCATAACTTTCTCATCAGAAATCATTGACTGTTGAGACAAAGCACTCAACCCAGACAAGAGGAATTTGTCTTTATTCAAAATATTCCCTACGACAAAGACTCTCTTCTTAACAGGAGACCGCAAAAAAGGTAATGCCTTTTGCCAAAGCTCTTTCCAATCTCCTGAAAATTGCAGCAATTTATCCCGTCCTGGAAACGCTTTCCCAGCAAGCTCAAAATACACAAGTTCATCAAATGCCCGATTCAGAGTCATTCTTGAATATGTCAATCCACCTACCAAATCCCTAGGGAAAAGAGGATTTCTTTTATGTAGGATACAATACAGAAATACCACTTGGGCGGATGGAGATAAATATCCTTTTCTTTCTTCTCGCTCATTTTTGAAATGTTCACGAAGGTCTATCATTAGATCCGGAAGATATATCTGCTTCCTAGGAACTATGAAAGGCACTTTGTATCCTATCAGGCGCTTTCGATTATATCCGGTCAATTCAGGCAGCAATAATATTACATCAATGGCAAGTCCCTTCCGGACAATTTCTACATGATTGGAGAATTCAGCCGGGGTATACGCCAGTAAATCTTTAGGGATAAGTAGGACAAAATTACGTTCCAGGAAGCAAAAGTGATAAATGTTATAGCTGTCACTTATAAAATAGGGCAGCTTATTCCCTTGAGCTTTATGAAAAGGCTCAATTTTAGGGGCAATGCCTATTGCCTCGTTTATATAACCCCTACATTCAGAAAGCAAATCCATAAGAAGTGCCCTTTATTATTGTAACGTATTATTTGCACTATAACATAGCTCATGTTACAATGCAAGTATTACGTTACCAATAACTACAAATCTTTAATTATCAACCTGTTAACGTGCTGTAAATCTCTCCTTCGAGTTCTCTGACAGCATCAAGATAACCGGCCTTTCCCCCGAATTCCTCTATTATCTGCATGGGCGTACCAAAATCACTAAATGGCTGAATCCTGAGAATACCGATATCCTCAATGTGCTCAATTCCCTGATCGGCATACTTCTCCACAAGGGCTTCCAATACCTTTCTGGATTTTTCGCCATATTTCATGAAATAGTTGCGTTTCCTGACGTTTTCAGCCCGTTCCTTGCGGGTAAGCGGGGGCGTGTCATACGCAACATGGCAGATGATGTCGAAAAGGTCACAGTTCCTGTTGACTGCCTTTAGGAGCTCATCAACTGGGACTCCATGCTCCTCCAGCTCCCTGACAATCGCCTCCTTACGATCAGAATCCAGCCATTTCTGGAGGAAATCATCAAGAGTGGTATATTCTCCCAAAAGCCGCTGGCGCGTGTAATCCTTCAGGCTCATTGTAATCGGTCTGCCGTCCTGGTCGAAATACATCTGGCGTTCATTGAGAATCGAAACATCAACTCCATTGACATATATTTTTTCACGGCTTTCCCTCACCATAGGGGGTATTGTCGGGGGAACATCTCCTGCCTGTGGATACTGATTCCCAATATTATCTCCAAATCCTGCAACCTCCTCCCCAGATTCCTCATCAAGCAGAGTTTCAGGATTTTCTAGTTCCTCATTTTCGATTGAGCTAATGTCTGCATCAGATGAAACTTCTTTAATCCGGACCGGCTCTCCATCAAAATCAGTGTCTGCGAAAAGATCAGTTACGTTCCGGAAATCCAGGATGGTAAAATACCTCTTGCCATATTCCTCTAGAATTCGGGTGCCGCGTCCGATAATCTGCTTGAATTCAGTCATCGAGCGAATGTTGCTGTCGAGGACGATAAGCTTGCATGTCTGCGCGTCAACACCCGTCGTCATCAGCTTGGATGTCGTGGCGATAACAGGATAGCGCATTTCCGGATCAATAAAGTTATCCAGTTCCTTTTTCCCTTCTGAGTCATCACCAGTAATGCGCATTACATACTTATGGTTCGCCTTTACAAGATCTGCGTTCTGATTGGAGATTTCACGGCGCATAGCTTCGGCGTGTTCAATATCCCGGCAGAAAACTATGGTTTTGGAAAACCGATCAGTGCCTTTGAGAAATTCTGTTATCTTTGCGGCAACCTTCTTTCGTCTTTCCTCGATGACAAGATTTTTATCATAATCGCTGCGGTTGTATATGCGGTCTTCCACAGTTTTCCCATCCTTGTCAGTAAAGCCTGCTTCAGGACGCCAGCCTTCGAGATCCACGTCAAACCCTACGCGTATTACCCGATACGGGGCAAGAAAACCGTCGCTGATACCCTGTTTTAGTGAATATGTGTAAATGGGATCGCCAAAGTATTCGATATTTGAAATCTCCTTGGTCTCCCTTGGAGTGGCGGTAAGGCCGATCTGCGTAGCGGACTTATAGTATTTGAGGATATTCTTCCAGGCGTTGTCATCAGCGGCACTGCCCCTGTGGCACTCATCCACTACAATCAGGTCAAAAAAATCGGGGCTGAAGTTCTTATAAATGTTCTTTTCCTCGTCTATTCCTGTTAGCCCCTGGTAGAGAGCGAGGTAAATTTCGTATGCCTTGTCCGCCATACGGTTTTTCACCACTGTCATCTTATCCTTGAAATGGCGGAAATCGCCACGCCTTGTCTGATCGAGCAAGGCATTGCAGGCGGGGATTATTAACTTCCAGGTATAGCCACTGCCGTAAATGTCTGCCAGCCTCAAAACCCACTGTTGTAAAATTGTTGATAAATTTGTTTTCAAAACGGTATAAAACGCCATAGAACAAGGATTCCGGAAGAAGGAGCTCTCAAGGCGCAACCCCTTGATTATCAGGGGTTAAGAATGGTGGGCACAATTGGACTCGAACCAACGACCTCCACGATGTCAACGTGGCGCTCTAACCAACTGAGCTATATGCCCACTTTAAAAGCAGGCTCAGAATTTATATCATGTTTCCAAAAAATCAATGAAGATAGGATTATTCTGTTAATTTCCCATGAAAAGACAGGACGGTATCTCTATGGTGAAGGTGCATCCGGGTTCGCCCTTGTTGTTCGCAGCGGAGACCGAACCATTGTGAAGAAGGACTATGTGCTTGACGATTACAAGGCTCAGGCCGTGCCCTCTGCCATGGTGCTCGACATCCTCGACATAGAATTCGCTGAAGAACTTCTCCGGGTTCCGGACGTCTGCAAGCCCTTTTCCATTGTCCTTGACATCGCAGGCGATACCGTCCTTGGTTTTCCTGACATTGACTTCCACGGTTCCGAGATATGGCGAATATTTTACGGCGTTCTCCAGCACGAAGCAGAGAGCTGTCACCATGAGATCCTCGTCGGCCTTGAAAGGCGCGGTCCCCTGCTTGCAGTCCTTGAGGAGTATGATGTTCTTCAACCTGGACTTCTCCTCCACGGCTGCGACAGCCTTCTCGACTATCGTCTCGAAGGATGTTTTCTTCTCAATGACGGCCCTGGAACCGTTCCTCAGGTTGGAAAGAAGGATGGTCTTATTCACAAGCTCCAGGAGGATCATCCCTGAACTGACGATATGGTCGACGCATTCCTTCTCATGATCACCGAGCTTTTCGCTTGCGTTCAATATCTTGCCGAAGCCGACAATTGCGTTCAGGGGAGTCCTCGTCTCATGCGAGAACAGATTTATGAGATCATCCTTCATCCGGTCGATCTCCTGGACCGACTTGAGCCTGATGAAGACCCTGACTTTGGCGAGCAGCTCCTCGGAATCGAAGGGCTTTATGATGAAGTCGTCGGCGCCGGCCTGATACCCCTTGAGCCTGTCGTTCAGCATGGACTTGGCCGAGAGGAGTATTATCTTTGTGAAAGCCAGCTCCTCCTGATCCCTCAGCTTCCTGCAGATCTCATATCCGTCCTGCCCGGGCATCATTATGTCGAGCAGTATTATGTCCGGCTTGAAATCAATTGCCGCCGCAACCGATTCCAGGCAGTCCAGGACAGACCGGATCTCAAACTGCCTGTTCAGGATTTCCTCCAGGATCAGGATGTTTGTCGGATCATCATCGACGATCAGTATTCTGTTTTTTTTAGCTGTCATCATCAAACTTTTATGAAGCTTTTAGTATCCGGCTTTCTTAAAACCGGCACAAAAAACGTAAAAGAAGCCCCTTTTTCCCTGTTGTTTGAAGCATAAATTGTGCCATTATGTCGCTTTATTATTTCTTTGCTGATAGAAAGTCCAAGTCCGGTTCCGCCCTTCATCTTTGCGACATCCGACTGGAAGAATCTGTCGAATATGATATCAAGGTCATCCGCAGGGATCCCGGGGCCGCAGTCGGACACGGTGACGTATAGCTTTCCATCTTCGATTTTGAAGCCCGCCCTGAGCTCCGAGCCGGGTTCGGTGAACTTCAACGCATTGCCGATCAGGTTCCTCATAACCATGGCGATCTTCTCCCTGTCAATGCATGCATTGGTGTCGACCTCGGGCTTCGGACATATGAACCGGACCTTCTTCTCCTCGAAGTTCGCCTTCAGCTCGTCGTATATCTGCAGGGTTATCATGAAGATGCTGGTTTCAGTGAAGATGAACTCCATATGGCCCGATTCAAGCTTGGCGAAATCAAGGAGCTCGTTGATCATCTTCAAAAGCCTCTGGGCGCTGCCGTTTATACACTCGAAATATTCAAGGATCTTCTTGCCGTCCATGACCCGTCCGGGCTCCTGGCCAAGTCTTGAAAAGCTCAATATGCCATGCAGCGGCGTCCTTAGTTCGTGGCTGATGTTTGTAAAGAACGAAGTCCTCGCCTGGTTGGCGTTTTTCGCCTCCTGCAGCGCCTTCGTCCTCTCGGCAATCGTCTCCTGGAGCTCAACGTAGTTCTTCTGGAGTTTTTCGACCATGCTGTCGAAGGAATCCGACACTATCCCAAGTTCATTCGACTCATCCGACCTTATCCTTGCGGAGAAATCACCGGCCTCAAGCTTTTCCGTGGCTTTTACAATCTGCCTGAGCGGCCTGGCAAGCTGGTAGTTGAGAAGAAGGAGAAGGACTATGAATCCAATAAGAAGCACTATCATTCCAGTGGCCTCAAAGACATAGCTGGAGTGGCTGGCGCTCATATACGGCATGCCATCCTCGTCGATAACGTCAAGCACTATCCAGTCTGCAACGGGAATGATGTTGGAGAATACAAGGAAATCGTATCCGGCATATGAGATCTGCATTATCCTCCCCTTGGAGTTGACCGTATCGGGAAAGAGGGATGCCAGTTTCTTCGAGAGAGGGAGTTCGTCCTGCGGAATCCTGTTGTCGAACTTCTCCACATAGGATTTCGGCAGGTTGCAGTCCACGAACTTTCCGGTCCTCCAGCAGAATATGATCCTGCCGCAGTAGTTCTTGACCTTGCTGTCGGTGCTTGTGAATATGCTCCTGTTCTTGAGCCTTGTGACGTCAACGACATTGTAGAACAGGCACTTCCCGGTGTCCGACACCCTGAACGACAGCGCCACCGCAGCCACCCATTTGTTCTTCGTGCCGTCGAAGTAGAATTCGCTGAAGGAGAGCCTGCCATTGATGTTCTTGAACGCCGAATTCGACAGCTCCATCAGGGCCTTCTCCCTGAACTCAGCGCCTTCACCCTCAAGATCCGAGGAGATGAATATCCCCTCGTTCGAGTAAAATCCGGTCTCAAGCACATATCTCGACCAGTCGCTCCTGTTTTTCGCCGACAGCAGCTTGGCAGTCCCCCCGGGATCATGCTCAAACGTAGGAGAAAGGAAGAAATCCCTCTGAAGGTACTTGAGGTTTTCCATGGAAAATGAAATTGGGGCATGGGACTCCGACAGCAGCGTCCTCTGCTGGACCAGTATCCTCCTCCTGATTTCGTCATTCGTCTTTTTTTCGAAGTAGCTCTGCATGACGGAAGAGGATATTATCACAGTGATTCCAAAGGCGAACCCCATTGAAAGAAGAAGCCTCCAGATAAGCGAATACCGCAGGCACAGTATTAGAAGGTACAGGGCTGTGACGACCCCGGTCAGAAGAAGTCCGATATGCCATCCCCACCAAAGTACGCCCCATGCATTTGAGTATCTTACAGTAAGCGCGACCTGGGCGTAAACCAGGATGACAATGGTGAATATGATATCCTCCTTTCTCCTGTTCTTGAGGTAGTCATGCAGCCAGGTGACCGCCGCGAAAAAGAACAATGCGCCGGGAATCCAGAATACAAGCTCCCCGAAAATTGTGGTCACCCCCGAAGACGAAAGGATTCGTGGAAGGATCTGCTTGAGTCCGAAAGGAATCCATGCACAGAGGCATGCCACAAGGATGGAGGGCATGATTATCCAGAGGAAAGCCCTGGGAAGATCCTTTCCAGTCTGTTTCCTGGCCGTCGTGCCAAGTACGAAATAGAAACCACCCGCCACGAGCGAGATTCCCTTCAGCCAGGCCGCTGTCTCGGTTCCCGGCCGGTTCAGCGCGTATACGAATCCGAGAATTCCCATCACAAGGAAGCCGGATCCCATGAAAATCAGGATCTTCCTTCCGGACTGGCGGTAATGTTCTATCAGGAGAAGGAAGAGGAAGATATTGAGGAACGCGCTGCACCATTCGATCATGGCGATATCTATGGGGTTGCGCCACGAAATTTCGCTCCACAGCTTCGTGGAAAAATGGGAGAAGATGATCGGAAGGAAGAAGACGATGCCAAGAAGGACGGCCAGGATGATGCCTTCCCTGGTGCTTATTCCTGTCTTGTCCCCATTGTTTTCCTGCGAACTCATCCTAAAAAACTCCCCCATGTTCAATTGAGCATAGCTGGCCAACCGCCCATAAAACACGAAAATTCCCCTGAGCCCAAATCGAAGCAAATTCCTTGCCGGGCCGCTTTTTCAGGGAATTACGGGATTACCCCATCCGAGCCTGATTGCTAAAGCTGGCGCGCGCTGTCACGGGGCCGAAAGCGCCCGGGATTGCGAACTCCAACTGGCATATTTCCGCAACAGACGGCCATGAGTCTTGAAATCAGCTCATTTCTTCTTCCAGGTGCCGTCGGCGTCCTGGATCCAGACGCCGGCAGATTCATCCTTGGAGATCTGGGCTGCACGCTGTGCGCCTACTACTGCGACGGATGTCCCGTTTTTCTTGGCGACGTCACCGTAGACCTTGCTGCGTTCGGCGTTTTCCTCGTCGACAACCGCCTGTGCGGACTTGTCGCCCGTCTTGAACTCAAGCAGGCCCTTGTTGCTCTCGCCGACGATGCCTTTGAGCTTAAGCCCCTTGACTATGGCAAGTCTCTGTTTCGCATCCATGCCGAAGCCGTCGGAAGCATAGAAGAAAAAACCTGCAAGCATCAGAAGAAAAACCATCTTTCCAATAAATGTCCTCATGTAATATCCTCCTTGTATGATTTAATTTGCTTTCTGTGACTCAAGATATTTCGCAAGTGCGTCCTCGGCTTCCTTGTCGCTTATGCTCTTGAGCTCCTCGTCGGTCTTCTTGAACTTCTCCTGGAGCTCCTGCTGGACTTTCACATTCACATCAATTGTCATATGTATGGGCTTGACTTCAATCTCGTGCTTCGTCTGGATGCAGCCCACGACCAGGGCCATTGAAACGATCGCGCATGCCAATAGTACTCTTGTCATATGTTCTCTCCATAGTTTATTTGAACGGTAATATATCATTCATTTCAGTACCGGCAACCCCGGCGCAGTGTCAATCGCAAAGTATCAGGCAGACAGGGGACATGGGAAACTCCAAGTTCAATTTTCCAAATCACTGATGTCCCATTAATCCGGTAAGCGTTAGGCTGGTATAAACTGTGAGCATTCGAATCTGCTTATAAGTATGCCGGTTTCGCCGAAACCGGCACGAGGCGTTTTTATCAAAAACGCCATACTTTAATGCGCGAAATGAGGCTGTGTCACCCAGCTCAACGCTTACTTAATCCATCCTCCTCCGGCACGTCCCTCACTCCCCGCCGCCTTGAATGATTTTGTTGAAATCACTCTGCATTCCCATCAGGGTGTTGAACGGAATATAGAAATTGATGTCATACTGTATTCCCTGGAACCTGACAATATCCCCCTCGTCCTTCTCTATCTTGGTGAAGCTGTCATCAGATGCATTGTATGCGAACTTGTCCGCAGGAATCCCGCTGATCTGTAGAAGCAGCTTCAAGTCCTCCGCCTCGCTGTTCAAGGAAATCTTCGCCCAGTCGTACTTGAAGTTCTTCAATACGTCCATCAGGAAACTTGTAATTGAGACACCGTCCTGGGCCGACATCGCCACCTGGAGCACGTCGGACTTCGAGAAATTTATGACGCCCCCCACTCCCGGAGTGGAATAAAGGAATCCGTCCCGTATCTTCAGCTTCCCCTTCCCCAATGTGATGGGTATTCTTCCGTTGACGGTCCCGTCCCCCGAAGCCTCGGCGATATTCATCTGCTGCAGGAACGATGAAAGATTCAACCTGTCGCAATAGAGGATGAACCGCATATCCTCCCCGGGGACAACCCGCATTGCTGGGGCGTAGACATGTCCTCCGCACCATGAGAAGCTGCTTCTCTCGATGAAATATTTCGCGGGAGACTCGATCTGGAAATCGATCCTCCCTGTTTCCATCTGGATGTTTCCCGCCGTCAGCCTGGAAAACTTCAAGTTCTGCTTGGGAAGGCTTTTAAGAAGCACAAGATCCTGGAACGAAAGCTTCAGCTGAAGCCCCTCAACCTTTAAATTCCTTGAAGGGGCGTCAAGCACGGAATCCTTCATGGTGATATCAGCATTGGTCCTCAATATCCCGCCTTCAAATACGACATTGCCTTTCGTCTTGAAATTCCCATCAAGCGAAATGCCTGAAAATGCCGGATTGACCTTCCCGAAATTCATCGCCTTGCTGCCAACGGATTCCAGCGTCTCAAAACCGATGTCGCAGCATATCCCCTTCGGCTCCTTCATGCCGAAATCCCCGTCGACCTTGACCTTGAGATTGTCAATGACAGTCTGGAAGGCCCCGTCAATCTTCCATGACAAGTCGCCGGACTGTTTCAAAACCGCTTCAAATGTGCCAAGTTTGTTGTTCCCGGAAGAGAGCTGGCTCGTAGTGACAGCACCTGCATTTGACTCCCCAATCTTTGGGGCATCCAGTACAAAAGGCCACTGGAATGGCAACACAATTTCCATCTTGTCGCATTTCGCAGGGCCTGCGGAAATATTTTCAAGCACCAGCTTCGAACTGCTTTCCAGCAGCGGCGACGCTGGGACATCAGCTTTCACAACCCCTGAAAATTCCATGGACGGCAGGATTACAGACATTCCGTCTTTCTTCCTCAATTCCGTCCCCGAGACCTTGAACACATAGTTCACTGTCGCCGAATGATCGTCTCCATCGCCTGAAAGAGACATCAACTCGGGATTGCATGTGATAGACCGGTCCGCGCCTTCAAGTTCAACGCTCTCATTCCTGTCATGGAGCGCGCTGAAATTGAAATGCCAGGATAATTTCCTGTCGATACCGGCATCAAAAAGGAGCGTCATCATTTCCGATTCGGCAAGCTGGAACCCGGTCGCCTTGAACCTGCCGTTGAACTGGGCCTTGTCAATCTTGACCTTTATTTCGGTGGCGACGGTCACGCCATCCTTTGAGATCTTCAATTCCCCGCCCGGCGCGTCCATGCTGAAATCCACCGGAAAAGGAGCCTGCATCCTGAATGCATTGAATGTGAATGGTATTGAATTGCCTTTCTTTGACACCTGCATTATGAACGGCTCAGGCTTTCCGTCATCGTCGGTGGAGTTCGTGATCCTCAGCCCCTTGTACTGCATATCAAGATCGGAAAGCCTTATCTGGAGACTGGCATCGCCGGAAATGTCAAAGTCTGAATCAATGTCGGCAACCGCCGATATCTTAAGCCCCTTCACCTTGTCGGTAATGTCTTGGAAGCGGGCAAGATCCAAATTCTTGGTCTTCAAACCGCCGGACACCTTTTTCAAAGCTGAATCCAAACTGCTGGTGATGAAGATCGGTTCACCCCTCGGATAAAGGTTGATGTTGAGTTCGTATTCGCCATTCTCGGTTGAATGCGCAAGCAGCTCAAACGGAATTATGTGGGTCTTGTCGCCAAGATTGAAGTTGACGGAGGAGTTCCTGATCATAAGCGAACTGATTAATCCGGGTATTGCATTCTTGGATGGCTTCCCTCCATCAGACTTTCCTCCCATCAAGTCATCCAGCCTCAGCCCAGGAATGTATAATTTCCCTTCTCGGTATCCAGCATTGAAGTTGAGTCCGGACATACTGACGCCGCGACGGAAAATACCGAGGACTGGGTAGTCGATCCTGATTGAATCAACTGTTAGGAAGGGAGTCTTTCCTTCACCCACCGACACATCTGAAATGTCAAGATGGCTGAATCCGAAACTGCGGACCTTGCAGCTGACATCCCCGACCTTCAGGCTCTGCCTTATCTTCTCGCAGAGATTGTTCTCTATGTAGAATGGAATGTAGATCCTCAGGAAAATCAGAAGCAGCAGGATGATTGCCGCAGGGAGAAGCAGTTTCCTGAAAAAGGATTTTTTCTTTTTCTCCGCCATTGCACGTCCAGTTTGATTTTTATATGAAACCTGTAAAAACCGCATTGAAACCTTGGCAGTAGCGCATGTTTGCACTCTAGGTAGGTACGTGCTTTAGCATGTACCATCTTAATTCCCAAGAGTGGGACAGGCTAAAGCCCGTCCCTACTTTAAGAGAACCCTCGAAAACGAGTTGCTACACTACAGCTTTCCAACCTGCGTCTTTTCGAATTCTGCGAATTTCGCAAGCATTTTCTCATAGGTGGCGGCAGTCGACTTGTCGGGCTCTATTGTTTCCGTTGCGGCTGCGAACTTCGCATAATATTCCGTCATCCTGCCGAAGAAGACCGACTGCGCAACTCGCACGGCGGCTCCCAGGGCGGCGGAATCCGCGACTGATATCTTCTCAACCTTCGCCTGGAACACGTCCGCGATTATCTGGCATATGCCCTGGCTCTTCGAGGCGCCGCCGGTCACCCTGATGCATTTGAAATCCTGCCCGATCCATTTCGAGTGCAGTTTCATGCTGAGGATTTGCGATTCGACCACAGCGCGTATCATCACCGCCGCCGGAGCCCTGCCCTTGCAGAAATCCGGAGTTCCAGAAAAATGCGCGCCTTCCTTCAACACAAGAGGCGTCGTCTCAGGAACAAAATATGGAAGCATCATATTGCCGCCGTTGCCCGGCTTGCTTTCTGAAAATGCCTTTTCAAAGGCATCCCAGTCGGCTCCACATTCATCCTTGACCTTCTCGCGGGCAAGTGAACCGTTCTTGAAGCAGATCAGGCTCATGAAACCTCCGGTGGGATTCCCGAAGACGTGTCCATAGCCCTGCGGATCGATGCGGGAAGATGTCATCGCCGCAAAGAATGTGTCGCTGGTTCCAAGGCTTATCACGGCAGTGCCGGGTTCGCCTGCTCCGACTCCGATAAGACTGCTTGGATTGTCGCCCGACCAGTTGAGTACCGGAATTCCTTCCTTCAATCCATATTTCGTGAAATAAGGACAGAGCCTTCCCGCAACCTTGTTTGCCGGAGTCACCTGGGGCAGCTTTTCTATTAGTCCCGGTGCCGTCGCCTCGCATATCTTCAGATCCCATAGAAGCGTCCTGAGGTTGAGCAGGTTCATTCCGGCGCCGTCGCCGAAATCGATCGGTGCGCTGTCGCCCACCAGCACTGACGCCAGGAACGAACTGACGAGATGTATGAGTTCAGTATTCTTGTAGTTCTCAGGCTCGGTCTTAAAGAACTTCCTGATCTGCGGCCCGGTGAACCGTTCTATGGCCGGGGATCCCGTGAGTTCCTGAAGCTTCTTCGCACCTATTGCCTTGCTGATCTCCGCGCATTCCGCGCTTGTGGAACTGTCCATCCATATCGGCGACGTCTTCCTTGAAAGCGCAGGCTTGATCTGGTCCGCGAGCGGCTTCGCCTTGTCGAGTCCGGCGAGTATATCCTTGAATTTTGAATTGAGATAGACCGATCCGTGCTGCTGGCCCGAACCGCTCATGCCGATGACCTTGTTGAGGGGAACCTTAGCATCCTTGAGCTTGGAGAAGGCCAGGTCCAGCGCCTCAAGCCACATCAGGGGGTTCGAATGCTTCACCAGAGGATCCTTGTTCGGAAGCACCCCGTTCGGACAGCCATATTTAGGAAGTTCACTTGAGAAGTTAACAGCGGCTGAAGCCGTGATTTTTCCTGTTTCCGCATCAACGACAAGAGCCTTCAGGCTCTGGGTGCTGCTGTCAAGACCTATGAACAATTTCATCATTTCCTCCGGATTTCATATTGTGGATCATCGGTTTCCCGTTCGTGGACATCAACTTAAAAGATATGGCATGAATCCACGATTTCAACTGGAGCAGATACAAAGGAAGAATCGAATTACGAACAATCCTTCGACAAGCTCAGGACAAGTCGAATTACGAAGCAAGACGGAGCGCTGGCGTTTGTTTAATGCAGGGTTCGCCGTCCGCCCCGTCGAATGACTGGGGTCTCGGCGAAGAATCTTGATTCCTTTCCTGATGTAGTGTCGTCTGTCCCAGACGAGTTCTTTTTCTCTTGTCCGTGACGGACAACTCTACATTCAAGATACTCCTTCACCTAGTCAATGCATTTGTTTGTAGTTAGAGCCTCCCCTAAAAGGTAATCTCAAAATGAAATTTGTCTTGAAAAGTAACACAGACATTCCTGTCTGTGGATTCAAATTTCATTTTCAATCGCAGACAGGAATGTCCGCGTTACCCCCTTTTCGTGCAACGTATTTTTTAGGAGTAGCATAAGCCTCCGGCTTGTGATTAGGATTGATTTAAAATTTAAGAATAAATAATATCCGGAAGTATTCAATTCCACAATCGGGACGATTGTGTTACTTCTAAGAAAGAAGAAAAAGGCAAAAGAATACAAGCCGGAGGCTTGTGCTACTTCCGGGAAATAATCAAAATACTGATAACAAGATTGCTGCTCCCGACCGCGAGGATAGCGCTGGGAGACCTTAGTCGTTCACTCAATCCTTGAATCTGTTGAACCTCTTGCGAAATCCGCAGGTCTTGCATAATTTCTCGACCGCACGGCCTTCGGAAAAACCCTTGATTATCCCTTCCGCCCTTTCCCCTTCTATAATCTGATGTAGTGTTCGCCGTCCCGGCGAAGAGTTCTCTTCTCCCTTGTCCGGGACGGACAACTCTGCATCCAGCTCCCGAACGACTTGTCCGGGACGGACAACCCTACATCTGCTAAACTTAAGATTGTAATCAAAGATATTACCCAGCGGAATAGCCGCATCCTTGTCAAGACAGCATGGAACTACGGTGCCGTCGACGAGGATCGCGCAGTGGTCGCGCAGACCCCTGCAGAATCCCTTTTCCTCTGGAAGGCCTGAATCCTGATCCGGCCAGGCGAACTCTTCGCCGAAATTAAGGAACACCCTTGGCGCAAGCTCAATCCCCTTCCCTTCGATCTTAATGTCCATGATCTTCTGCGGAAGCGAAAAGAATTTTTCGATCCTCGTGGTCAGACCTGGAGCCGGTTCGGTTCCGGGCTTCATGTTCCACAGGCGGAAGGCAAAAATAATTTTTGTCTTTTTCCTTCCTTCGTCGATGAACTCAAGGATGTCCTCAAGATATCCCGCAGGAATCTCGGTATTCCTCTGTATCTCCAGGCAGTGTATCGAGAAGCTGATCTGCCTGACGGATTTTGATTTGAGCAGGGCATCCATATGCTTCCGTATCAGTACACCGTTCGTCGCGACATTGACCTTGAATCCATGCCTGTCGCAGATATCCAGGATCTCCGGGAAACGCGGATGCACGAGAGGTTCGCCCATGACATGGAGATAAAGGTAGTCTGTGAAAGGCCTGATCTTTCTGAGGATCTCATCGAACGCCCCAGGATCCATGAAGCTTTTGTTCCGGCTTGTTCCGGGGCAGATAGAGCAGCTCAGGTTGCAGGCGCTGGTGATCTCGACATAGATCCGCTTGAATCGTTTCATTCCTTTGTCAGGAAATTGCTTCATTTTTCCAGTTTTCCGTCTTCAACCCACGTATCCTGCTAAAATGCCTGACATTGTTTGTGACAATAGAGTAACCAAGAGTGATAGCAGTTGACGCGATTACGAGATCAAAGTCATCCAAGGGCTTTCCGGATTTCCTTAATGAGAGCTTAGTAGAAGAGAATGTCTCCATGACAGCTCTAGTCACATCAATGACAGGAACAAGTTCGCAGAACCTGTGGATCCTTGCCATATTTTCATTGCGCCTCTCTGAATTTTCAGCGCCATAGAGGAGTTCAGCATAGGTTATAACGGAAATCGCCTTGGGAGAATCGTCATGAAGCCTGAAATTGGCAACTACGGCAGCATCATTTTTGAAGAAGTATATGATTGTGTCGGTGTCAAGGAGATACATGTCAAATTTTCCCGGTGAACCTTAAGGCAGAATTCTTTCTTGCCTTCCTGGCTTCACCAATGATCTTCTCGGCAGACCTTCCATCATCCCAAGAACCTGCAAGTTCAAGGAGCGCGTCAGACTTTCGTCTGTAATTTGAATCTGTATTTGAAAGATATTGTTTGATCATCATCACAACCTCCTGGCTTATCGAACGGTTGTCCATATGGGCGCGCTTTCCAAGGGCCTTGTAAAGCCTGTCATCAATCGATCTCACCTGCAGCGTCGCCATATCACTAACCTTCCTGTAATTTCACATATTATATCTAATTGCTCATGAAATTGCAAGCATTATGCATGAAAGTTCAAGCACTTTTATTCTCTTTCGAATACAGCGCCCATTTCTTGTCGGCGACGCTGAACACGCCGATCGTCGAGAATCCGGCATAATACCTGGACTTGATCTCGCCGGCGAACTCGTCGTCGTTGACGGCTGGAAACGGGGCGATTACATAATTCAATCCAAGATCCTCTTTTACTTCTTCAAGGGGTATCATGAGTGTTTCGCCGACCTGGCACAAGCCTGCGACTTTCGCAGGCGGATTGCGCGAACAAGCCTTGTTGACGGCGTCGGACACCGCCTCACTGTCGAAGAGGACATCATCGACGGAAAATTTGATAATCTTAATCATAGTAGGCTTTTGCTCCGCGTTCCGGAGCCTTGAACTTCCCTGATGCGACATATGCCGCGGTGTCTTCATCGTCCAGGCAGACAAGAGGGGAAAGTTCGACGAGGCAGTCGGGTTCGCCGTTGTCCTTGCGGGGGATCTTGGCACCGGCCTTCTCGAGGCGGCGTACATCCTTGTCGACCATCATCGCCCTGCAGGAGACGAGAGAGTCGACGCCATCCGGGTTCTTGACCGGAGAAAACTCATCTTCACGCTTCGCCTCGAGGATCATGGACTTGGCGGCCAGCGGAAGCGCGTCGAATATGAAGGTCTCAAGCTTTACGGCGTTAGGTTTTTCAGGCTTCACAGTCTCGCCTTTCTCGTCGATGCACGGAACCTTCTTCTCGGCCCTGTGCCATGGCATGTTCAGCTTTCCGCCCTCGGTGAGGCGTTCCACGAAATCAACACTTATCATATGTATCGCCGGGCTTCCGGATATGAACCGGAGGCGTCCGTCAGCTTCGCGCATTTCCGCGAGGTTCTTCGGCATGTCGCTATATTCAATGATATTGAGTTTTCCGTTGACGAGGCAGAAGTTCCCGAGTTTCTCGAACGGGCCGGTTTTTGCAAGCATCCTTCCGCTCATCTCGGATTTCTCGACGAAGTGGAGTCCGATGAAAAGTGGATCGGCGACGCTGACCAGCGGATTGTCGACCTGGAAATATGAGATGTGGTCAATGCCTAACTTCCTCATCTGGGCAAGTGAACCTGAAAGCTTCAACGCGAGAAGCGTCCCTCCATGCCCGTTTGGAGAAAGGCAGAGGGATTCCTTCGTCTCCATAAGCACTTTTCCATCCATGCCTATCGCCGGCATCGTGCCCTGTGCGAAAAAATGCACGAAGGACGCCTGCATCCCGAAGAAGTTGTTCTTCTGGAAAAACTCGCGGGTCTGTGAATCATTCGTCTTGCTGGTCATTATGAACCAGTGGATCGGGCAGTCATATTTCTTTCCGGTCCTGATCAGCTTCTCCGCGAAATACTGGAACAGTGTCTTGTTCTTGACAGGCGTAGTAGGGAAAGTTCCTTTCGGACCGTCGAAGCCAAGGCGCGTACCCTGTCCGCCTGCAACTGTCAGCGCGGCGACCTTGCCTTTTTTCAGCAGCTCCGTACCTCTCTTGAGGGCGACCCTGTAGAATTCCTTCCTGTCATCGCTATCAGGTTCCGACGGAAAGTACGGGGAGGGTCTTATGTCAGGAGGAATGATCGTCTCAGGCATGTTCAACACATATGAATGGACAAGCACGTCCAGATCCTGCCAGTTGACCTCCCTGAGCTGGGAAAGTATCTTCTCCTTCTGGCGCATATTCATCTCATTGAAAAAACGGAGCAGATGCTCCTGTCCGTACTTCTTTAAAACATCGATCATTGAATCATCCATCATCAAACCCAATCCTGTTATATTTTTAATTTGGTTCTTTTTTCTTGCATCATATCCCCGGCATCCGTCTTCCAGGAACCCGCCAGACTCACCTCGCAGGCTGTTTCGCCATGAAATCCACGACGCAGAATATCGGATTCTGCCTGTCGCTCAACGCCTTCTGGTACAGGACCTTTGCCTTTACAGGAGGCGCCTTGTCCTTCTTGAACTTCTCCGCCAGGATCAGATAGAAGAGCGACTCATTGTCGGGATGTATCTTCTCAATGTGCTTCTTGGCGTCGTCAGGAAGGAGCTTTCCGTTCCATATCGAAGCTATTATGCCATAAAGCGAATCCTTCTTGTCCTTGTTTTTAGCTACAAGGACTTCCATCCCCTCCTGCCACCCGGGCTTGTCGTTCCGCCAGAGGATGAAAAGCTTCCAGAAATCCGGGAACTCGTCGGGAGGCACTGTCATGAGAAGGACTTCGTTGAACCTTCCCTTTGAAAGCAGGTAATATTCATGGTATTTCCTGGCGGCCTTGGGATAGGGTTCCACGAAATCCTCGTCTCCAAGCCTGCCATAGACAAGCTTTAATCTCAATGCCTGGGCCTTGTACTCTTCGGCGAACTTTGGACTGCCCTTCAACTCGTTGAGGTATTTTTCAGCGCGCGCCTTGGTCGGCAGCCTGAACGCAAGCCCGAGAAGTTCAGACGCCTTCTCCTCGGTGGAGATGTTCTGCGCTGCCAGGAACTTCTCGTATTCATCAATCCCCTCCTCGCCTTTGCCATTCATCGCCTTGGAATATGCAAGAAGCTGGCGCAGGTTCCTGTCGGCGGGCTTGAGCCTTACACATTCCGAATACGCGGATTCGGCGTTCTGGAAGTCGCGCATCAGGGTATGGAAATATGCAAGTTCATAGAAAGCCTCGAAGAAGGCAGGATTCAGCTCCGTGACTTTCCTGTAGATCGAAACGGCCTCTTCAGGCATGACGCCCAGCGACTTCGCATAGAAATATCCGGCGATATAGTCGCTGCTTTTGGAGATCCACCATTCAGAGTATGTTTCAAGGGCGAGCTTGTCCTGTCCGTTCTCCATCATTGCTTCGAATATTTCCCGGTGCAGGAAAAAATCCTTGGGGAACAGCTCTATAGCCTTCTTGTATTCAGTCTTGAACTTCACCAGGTTCCCGCTGGTGACGAGAAGCTTCAGGAAGTCGGTCACCTTTTCGGGCTTCAGGTCGCCCAGATTTATCTTGTCAAGCTGTTTTGCGGCCTCATCCTTCTTGCCGCCCTGCATGAGCAGTTCGGTGAGATACATTATGGCTATGCTCTTCTTGTTCTCCTCGATCACGGTGAGGGCCTGGTTCATGAGATCGATCTTCTCCTGGGGCTTGTCGGAAAGAAGTGCGGCAGACATAAAACAGTCGAGATCCTTGAACTTCTTGGATGCGTAGATATAAAGCTCCTTCGCCTGGTCCTTCTCCTGCTTCTTCTGCAGTATCGAACAGTAGAGCTTCAGGTTTTCAAGGGAGATGTCGGACTTGCCGATCTTCTTGAACTCGGCGGCGGCCTTGTCGGTCTGCCCTGAGTCGACATATGCAAGGGCGAGCTGTGTACCTAGGGGGATGTCGGAGGGAAAAGCCTCACGCGCCTTCTCGAGGATTTTCAGGGACTCTTCCTTCTTCTCTTTTTTGGCCAGCAGTTTTGCGGACCTGAGATGAGGCTGCGGATTTTCCTTCCATCCAAGCTCAATGCATTTCTGGTAGTCCTTCAGGGCGTCGTCATCCTGCTTGAGGTTCTCATAGCATTCACCCTCACCGAAAATAAGGACCATCTCCTTTTCCTTCCAGCTTTCAGTAAGGAGAGTCTGATATATTTTCAGGGCTTCCTTGAATTTGGACTCCTTCACTGCGGCGGCGGCGGCGGCGAGCCTGTTTTCCAGTTCCGCAACCCTCTTCGCCTCATCCTCAGCCTTCTGATCCTTCTTGCCCGGCTTTGCCCCGGAGGCCTGCTGCCCTGCCGCCTGATCCTGCTTCGGCTTCAGCAGCACGAACGCGGAGATCCCTCCGATCAGGACGAGGCCAACCGCCACTGCCACAATCACAAGCATCTTCGGGGAGAGATTCAACTTGAAGCCGAATTTCTTTTTTACCGCTATCTTATCCCAGTTCTCCTGGGACTGAGCCTGTCCCTGGAACATATCCTGCTGCATGGCATTACCGGATGAATCCGCACCGGCGGCATGCTCCTCCTTCGGCTTGTCATGTTTCTTTCGGTCGAAGGAGAAGGCGCTTTTCTTCTCCTTCTCAATATTTCCCAGGACAGGGATGTCGGTGAAGGTGAAATCGTCACCGCCCTTGGAATCCCCTCCTATCTTGCCGGGAGTGTTCTCAAAGGAAAAACCTGAATCTTTTTTTTCCGAACTCATAGAAAGAAGCCTGTCAAGTTCTTATTATTCATAGTTATAGAGGTTCCCCTCTAAGCAAGGCGTACGTCTGACAATCCTGTAATATAATGCCCTTATGGTCATTTTTTATCCTTTCATAAGGCAATTTGCAAAATTTTATTATGGAGCTATTATATTGACTTCCTAATCGAAATAATCTATTAATACTTGTTTATTATGCGGTTGGAGTTATAAATAGAAACAATAAATCACTTAAATATAAGGAAGAGTAACAATGACTAAAAGAGATTTTGTCGTGAAGATCGCACAGGAAACCGGTTTGACACAGAACCAGGTCGCATGCGTGGTCCAGAAAACCCTTGACTACATTTCCGATGAACTCGCGGCAGCCCGCAATATCGAACTGAGGAACTTCGGCATATTCGAAGTGAAAATCAGGAAAAGCCGCAAGGGCCGCAATCCCAACAAGCCTGAAAACGAAGTCATCATACCTGAAAGAGTCGTTGTCAAATTCCGTCCTGGAAAAGAACTCAAGGACCGCGTCGAGCAGATCAAGCCTGCCAAACTCAAGTAAATCCTGTAAACATGCTTTCCTGGAACCGTCCTCCCCGGAGGATTTTTCCAGCTTAGGCGGTAAACTATGAGCAAGTTCTCCCCTCCACCCGGAACTTCGGACATTTTTCCCGAAGAGATCTCCTCATGGCACAGCCTGGAAGATACCGCAAGAAGGATCTTCCCGCTCTACGGCTATCTTGAAATGAGGACCCCGGTCTTCGAATATACGGAAGTCTTCAAGAGGGGCATAGGCGACGAGACCGAGGTCGTACAGAAGGAAATGTATACCTTCGAGGACCGCGGAGGAAGAAGCCTCACGCTCCGCCCCGAAGGAACCGCAGGCATCATGCGCTCGCTCGCCGGAACCGACGTGATGAACGGCAACGAGAAGAGAGTTTACTATATCGGACCAATGTTCCGCGGCGAAAGACCGGCCGCCGGAAGAAGAAGGCAGTTCCACCAGATCGGCGCGGAAAACGCAGGAAGGGTGTCGCCTGAACTCGACGCCGAATGCATCGCACTCCTCCTCCACTACCTCGACGAACTCGGTATCACCGGATACAAGCTCCTCCTCAACACCAGGGCGTCCCGCGAAGACCGCAAGCCCGCAGAGGACTCCCTCCGCGCATATTTCGCGAACGCCATCGCCGGAATGTGCCAGGACTGCAGGAACAGGCTCGAAAGAAACGTATGGCGCATCCTCGACTGCAAACAGGAACAGTGCCGCGACGCTATTTCGAAAACACCCGACCTCGCCGGCCTCTTCGGCGAACCAAGCCGGAAATATTTTGAAAAGGTGTGCGCCGCCCTTACAACAATGAACATCCCATTCGAAGTCGATTCAAAACTCGTGAGAGGACTCGACTACTACGTCCACACGGTCTTCGAAGTAACCCACCCCGGACTCGGCGCGCAGAACGCCATAGCCGGCGGCGGGCGCTATGAGATATTCGCCCCGGAAAGCGACAAGGCAATCGCAGGAGTAGGCTTCGCCGCCGGACTCGAACGCCTGATAATGTCCCAGCAGGCCCTGGGCATAAAACCCGTACAGGAAAACCTCTCCCCCCTCGTGTTCCTAATCGGACTCGGTGAAAATGCCAGGAATGAAAACCTTAGGCTGGTGGCCAAGCTGAGAAAATCAGGGATTTCCGCGATGGCGGAAGTCGAGGAGAAAAGCATGAAGGCATCAATGCGCGCAGCAAACCG
Source organism: Lentisphaerae bacterium GWF2_50_93 (assembly GCA_001804815.1). Classification (GTDB taxonomy): domain Bacteria; phylum Verrucomicrobiota; class Lentisphaeria; order Victivallales; family GWF2-50-93; genus GWF2-50-93. Next base: position 114,387 of record MHBI01000099.1, on the reverse strand, counting down.
CCTCAATGCGAAGTTCGCAACCATCCTCGGCGACAATGAGCTCGCAAAGGGAACTGTAGTCCTCAAGAACATGGCCGACGGCTCGCAGAACGAAATCAGCTCCGAAGGCCTCATCGACCACCTGAAATCCCTGGGGAAATAGACTCAGCCATCTCCCTCATCGATATCTTACCGCTATGTCTTTTTCAGCCACGCATAAAGGTTTAATAAGAAATGAAATAATTACACCAAAAAACATGCTTGAGACATGGACACTGTTGGCAATATTCATAATCTTCAATCCTGACAAGATGAAACAGGCAAAAAAGCCTCCTGCTAATATTACATGAGTATAAACTGAAACCTTTATTTTTTCCTGCAAAAACTGCATTGAATGACAGATGCAGTAGATTAAGATGAAACAATGTATTGGTAATTATCCCGTAGTAAGCACCGTTAATTACCTGGTTATAAGTTCTATATCCTAACATATGTCAGAACGCCTTTTGACAGGAAATTATAAACAGGCCGCATCGATTGAAGAATGGAGTTAGTTTTGATCATAACTCTTTCAGATGTAATTCCTCTTTTGTCAAGAACACATCCATTTCCCAAAGATCCGCTTCGCTCATTAACCTAGATATTGCATTTGATTGTTGAGTTCAGCAATATCTACCTTGGTGGCATAGGATTATGCCGCCAAGGCCGAGCACACTTTCGTGTCTCGGGGTTAACCCCGGTTTTTCGAGGCTTTTGCCTCGAAAACATCGGCCTCCCGGTAAATTTTGCCACCTTAAACGCAAAATTTAGGTTAATAATCCAGCATCGTAACTATCAGGTTATAAACAAGGATTTTTCCGCAAATCTATTTTTCCTGCTGATGCTGACCTTCAGATCCCTGAGCAGGCCATCATGTATGTCGTAAACCCATCCATGGACGGCAATGCCCTGGCCGCGCCGCCATGCATCCTGGACGGTCGTCGTGTTGGCGATATTCAATACCTGCTCCCTGATGTTGAGTTCACAGAGCCGGCGCAGCAGGCTATCCTTGTCCTTTTCCTTTTTGAGTTCCAGCTCATGGCGATGATAGACGTCCCGCACATGCCTCAGCCAATTGTCGATAAGTCCATGCCGCTGGTCCTCAACTGCCGCCTTGATTCCTCCGCAGCCGTAATGCCCGCATACTATGACATGCTCCACCTTCAGGATTTCAACGGCGAATTGCAGCACGGAAAGGCAATTGATATCGGTATGTATGACCAGATTGGCGACATTGCGGTGGACAAATATCTCGCCTGGCAGAAGACCTACGATCTCGTTGGCGGGAACGCGGCTGTCGGCACAGCCGATCCAGAGGTACTTGGGGCTCTGCTGCCTGGCGAGATCCTTGAAAAAATCCTTGTTCATCCGGGTCATGCTATCGGCCCAGAGACGGTTATTGTCGAACAGCTTCTTTATTGTCTTCATATTCGCAACCGAAAGCTTATATGTGGATTTAATCAATTGGAATTACTTCATGATTCGATATTCGATTGTTCGTCATTCGACTGTTTGAAATGATATGCAAGCAGCATATCATTTCCAGTCCTTCTGCCGGTAGTCCTTGTAGAATGCCCTGCCGACGCCGACCACTTTGCCCTTCTCGAAGACTATGGGAGTACACTCGTCGCGGGTTATCATTCCGTCGTGCCATTCGCAGTCGGTATAGTAGAAGAAGACATCGGGCATGCAATATCTTTCACCCTTTATCGGCTCTCCCATCACTGCAAGTACCTCGTCCTTCGTCATGCCTGTCTTTATCTTTGCGGCATTATCCCTGTTGACGGTCGTCTCGCATGATACAAGGAGGAGCATCAAACCGAGAATGAAACTTGAAAGGAAAATTCTTTTCATATCACACCTGAATTGTTTTCTTTGAGCCATGCGGACTAAAATCCGAATTCCGGCTGGGAAAGCCCCCAGTCCTCATCGCCTTTTTTTACGCCCTTCACTTTTTTTTCCGGATTTTCTTTTTTTTTAGAGTCCGGTTTCGTGTCGGATTTCGGAGCCTTGTCTTCTTTTTTCGCCTTGGGTTCCACGGCCCTGGGTTCGCTGGAAGGTTTCTGCCTGACGGGTTTTTCCAGTTTATCCTTTTTCCCTTTCCTGCCCTTTTTCACGTCCGGATCTTCAGCCTCCAGTTCCAGGACTTCCTCTTTCCCCCTGGCTTTCTCCGATTCCTTTTTCTCAGGCTTGGATTCGGCTTTCGGTTTTTCGTCCTTTTCCGGAGCTTTCTTAGGCTGGGCTTTTTCATCTTCATCGACATCGGCATCCAGCACAAGCTTTTCAGGCTCTGATTTTGGCAGCAGTACCGGAGTGGAATCACCAGCCGGAGCGGCAGGGGCCGGAGTTCCGTTTTCAGATTCGTTTTCCGGACCCGGCTGGAGTATGTTGCCCTGGCCGTCGGAAACTCCGAGGAACCGGTAGTCTATGATCTTCTTCTTCTCGATGCCGAAACCCTTTGCCTTAGGCGTCCTCATCCCGACCTGGCTGAAATCAAGGGTGCAGCTCTTCTGCTTCTGATGCGCCTTGGGTTCGAATATGCATTCATACACATAGTTCGGACGCGTATTTATAAGATCGATCTTGCAGCCGTCCGGAGCGATGTTGTATTCCTTGTCGGCGATGAATCCGCCGATCGCAGTCCTCTTCGCATAGCTGAAATCCGTCTTCTTGTCCTTGTAGACGAGATTGAACACGAGGTTCTTGTCGAACTTGCAGAAATAGACGAGCCGCCCAACGAAAGCCTTGTCGGGTATGTTTATGACCTTGTACTTGCCGTTGCGCTCTATGCAGAGCAGGCGGTCGTATTCGTTGCAGGTGATGGTGTCGTCGCTCTTGACGGATGTCCCTACGAAACCGTTCTTCTTGTCCCAGCCGACCTTGATGTTGTTCAGGGCGACCTCGCGGACGTCGATCTTGTCGAACTTCTCTATCTCCGTGTGCCTCGGGAAATTCTTTCCATATTTCTCGATAAGGGCGTTGAGGTATTTGATGGCATAGGCCTTCAGGCGCTTGAGGTTCTTCTGGACCTCCTCGATCTGCAGGACTATGTCGTCGATGTCCTTCTTGTTCTTGTTCATGTCAAACAGGGAAATCCTGCGGATCGGAATCGCAAGCAGCTTCTCGATATCCGAGTCGACGACGTCGCGCTTGAGCATGTGGCGGAAAGGCTTGAGCCCCTCATGCACTTCCTTGATCACCTTCTCGTAGGTCTCGCATTTCTCGATGCGCTTGTAGATCCTGTTCTCGATGAAGATCTGCGCAAGGGTCTTGTCATGGAACGCCTCGTTGAGCTTCGCAAACTCTATTTCGAGCTCCTTCTTCAGATACTCGAGCAGCTTGTCGGTGTTCCTCTGCAGGACTTCCGGGATGGTCATCTTCACGGGCTTGTTGTCGGCGATGACTATCAGGCTTGTCGAAACCGACACTGAGCAGTCAGTGTAAGCATAGAGCGCATTCAATGCCTTGTCCGGATCATAGCCCCGCGCAGGAGTTATCTCGATCTCAAGCTTCTCGGCGGTGTAGTCGTTGATGGATGAAATCTTTATCTTGTTCCTGCGCACCGCATTTTCGATGGAGGCTATCAGCTTCTCCGTAGTTGTCACCGCAGGTATCTCGCGGATGATGAGCTTGCGTCCGGCCTTCTCGATCTTCGCGCGCAGCACGATCTTGCCGTTGCCCTGCTCATAGTCGGAAACATCCATCAGCCCGCCTTGTATGAAGTCAGGATAAATCCTGTATCTTCCACCTTCCAGTATCTTTATCTGGGCTTCGAGGAGCTCATTGAAGTTGTGCGACATTATCTTGGTCGACATTCCGACCGCGATGCCTTCGGCCCCCATCATCAGGAGCGCCGGGACTTTGACGGGAAGGGAGACAGGCTCCCTGTTCCTGCCATCGTATGAATCGACGAATTCCGTGATGTCGTTGTTGAACATCACTTCCTTGGCGAGATTGTTGAGACGGCATTCGATATAGCGCGCGGCAGATGCGCTGTCGCCTGTGAAGATATTTCCGAAATTTCCCTGTTTGTCTATGAAATAATCCTTGTTCGCGACGACGACCAGGGCCTCGTAGATCGATGCATCACCATGCGGATGGAACTGCATCGTATGGCCGACGATGTTGGCAACCTTGTGGTACTTGCCGTCGTCCATCCTCTTCAGCGACCATAGTATGCGGCGCTGCACGGGCTTGAGCCCGTCGTCGACATCTGGAATAGCCCGGTCCTTGATGACATACGATGCGTATTCGAGGAAGTTGACGTCCATCAGGCGGCGCAGATGCGTGTTGCCGCTCCTCGGAATGGCGGTCGGGCCGATGTACTCACCTTCTGCATCCGGGGTGACGACTTCAGTGGCCTCGGCCTCGGTCTCTTCATTCTTATCTTTATGTTTATCGTCCTTGTCTTCTTTTTTCTTCATGGAACCAGATTCTCCATAATGTAATTGCGGCGTTCAGGGGTGTTGTCGCCCATGTAGAACGCCAGGATCTCGGGTACGTTCCTCATGTGGTCGACGGTCACGCTTGTGAGCCTGATGTCCTCGCCTATGAACTGTCCGAACTCGGACGGCGATATCTCTCCAAGCCCCTTGAACCTGGTGATCTCGGCGCTTCTCTCACCTACTTCCTTGATGGCCTTCTGCTTCTCCTGCTCATCATAGCAGTAGATAGTCTTTTCCTTGTTCCTCACCCTGAATATGGGGGTTTCAAGGATGTGCACGTGGCCTGAAAGCACGAGAGGCTCGAAGAACTGCAGGAAATATGTTATGAGCAGGTTCCGGATATGCACGCCGTCGACGTCCGCATCGGTGGCGATTATCACCTTGCTGTATCTGAGGTTCTCAATGTCCTCCTCGATGTTCAGCGTCTGCATTATGTAATATAGCTCATTGTTGCTGTATATCTCCTCAAGCTTCTTCCCGAAGCAGTTCAAAGGCTTTCCGCGTAGTGAGAATATTGCCTGGGTGTACACGTCGCGGCTGCCAACCATCGAACCGGCGGCCGACTGACCTTCCGTGAGGAATATCATCGACTGCCTGCCCTTGGTCGAACCGTCGTTCAGATGGAACTTGCAGTCCTTGAGGTTCGGTATCTTCAGCGCTATCTTCTTGGCGATCTCCTTGGACTTCTTCTTGACCGACTGGATCTCCTTCCTGACGCTTTCGTTCAGCGTGACCTTCTCGATGATCACGTTCGCCTGGTCAAGATGGCGGTGCATGTAGTTCAGCACGGCATCCTTGACCGCGTTCACGATCCCGGCCCTGATGTCGGTGTTGCCAAGCTTGTTCTTCGTCTGCGACTCGAAGATCGGATCCTGCAGCTTGATCGCAATGGATCCCACGATTCCGTCGCGCACGTCGCTGCCTTCAAAACTCTTCTGCGCGAAATCATTCACGGCCTTGAGTATACCCTCCTTGAATGCGGAAAGATGGGTTCCTCCGTCGTTCGTATATTGTCCGTTGACGAATGAATAATAAGTCTCGCCGTAGTTTGCAGTATGGCAGAAGGCGAACTCGATGGTCTTTTCCTTATAGTGGATGATGTTGTAGAGCCGCTCGTCGCCGACTTCAGTCTCAATAAGGTCCTGGAGCCCGTTCTTGGAGTAGAACCTCTCTCCGTTGAAGTAGAGGGAGAGCCCGCTGTTGAGGTAGGCATACATCCAGAGCCGTTTCTCGATGTATTCCTTGTCAAATACCAGCTTCGGGAACATCAGCGAGTCAGGAATAAAGGTTATGGCGGTGCCGTTCGGCTCCTGGGACTTGCCTTCCTCCTGCTTCTTCAGATTTCCGCCCTTGAATATCGCCTTCTTGAACTTGCCTTCACGGAAGGATGTGACTTCAAAATATTCGGAAAGGGCGTTGACGGCCTTTGTGCCCACGCCGTTCAATCCGACTGAAAACTGGAATACGTCAGTATTGAATTTGGCGCCCGTATTTATCTGGGAGACGCATTCAATTACTTTTCCAAGCGGAATCCCGCGGCCGAAGTCCCTGACAGACACCTGCTTGTCATTGATTGCAACTTCAATACGGCGCCCTTCCCCGACAATGTATTCGTCGACACTGTTGTCAATTATCTCCTTGATCAGCACGTAGATGCCGTCATCCGGATGGGAGCCGTCCCCCATCCTGCCGACGTACATCCCCGGACGGAGGCGAATATGCTCGAGTGAACTTAGGGTTTTAACCTTGCTTTCATCATAAATCTGGTTCATTATATACTATATCTTGTGTTTTAAGTTGAACTTGCCTTTCAATTTATACAATTAGTTGCATTTTTCAAGAATTTTGACTGAAAATACAAGATATTGGACTTTTTTTGAAAAAAAGAATGCGGAGTTTGTTTTCTGGATATATAGTTTTGAAGTGACCTGATTTTCCAAGTCCGAAAGTCGGTCTGATGCCTGTTCCATGATCCTCCGCCCGGCGGAGACTCATGAACCTTGGACTAGTTTCAGGTTTAACGGGGTGTTTGCATGTTGTTAGGGGTCATAGGAGACATACACGGCAACATTGAGGCGCTGACTGCCACTTATGAAGCGCTCAAGGAAGCTGGCTGCCAAAAATTCGTCTGTACAGGCGATATTGTCGGCTATGGTGCATCCCCTCTCGAATGCATCGACTTCGTCCGCGACAAGAAGATCCACTCCATCCGCGGCAACCACGACCATTACACCACCCAGAAAAATACCGACTGGAACATACAGCCTTATGCCAAACAGGTGATCCAGTGGATGCAGAACACCATGCCGCAGGACTATATCGACTGGCTTGACACACTCCCATACCACACCGAAGTTGAAGGCGTACAGTTCGTGCACTCCTCGCTGGAATGCACCGACGGCAAGTCGTGGCCATATATCCTCAGCGCACAGAGCGCCCTGTTCCATTTCTTCCTGCAGAATTCAAAATGCTGCTTCTACGGACATACCCACATACCTCTCATCTTCATACTCAACAGGGGGAATGTCACGATCGAGATGCTCACTACCAGGAACATCGCAAAGACCAAAGGCGAGAAATTCCTCTTCAACTCCGGCTCGGTCGGACAGCCCAGGGACTTCGACTCAAGGGCAGCTTCAGTCCTCTTCGACACCAAGAAACTCGACATCACCCTCTTCCGCGTAAAATACAATGTGGAACAGACCCAGCTGAAAATACTCGCCGCCGGACTCCCCAGCCAGCTCGCCGAAAGACTCTCCTCAGGACAGTAAGGAAGAAGTTCGAAAGTTCGAAAATGCGGAAGTTCCTCATTTGCGATTTCAGATTGCCGATTTCAAACCACAGAACACACAGAAATAAATTACAAGCTATATCGAAGATCCAAGCGATAGTAGGGCGGTTTTTAAACCGCCAACTAAGTGTCGGGTTCCTTCCACAGGCTCAGGACAGGTAAAACCCGACATGCTTTCAAGGACAAATTAACTGCTTCTTTTTCAGCAGAATAACTGCCGGAGGCGGATTTCAAGTATTGGGGCTCTTGCCTTGACTTCAGTACCTGTTGTGGTCTATTTTAATGTGCATATGGTGATTCACCATAAGTCTTATATACATATGGCGACAGGCTTGAGGCTAAATCTTGGACGGGGCTTACAAAATTATAATTTCGCCCCCCTGCTTATGGAGAACCACATAATAAGAAGTTATGATGGAATAAAATGATTCCTAACTTAAAACATAAATTAAAGTCCTTAGCAATTGCCGATGCCATTGTAGAACCCGAATGGCAATATCGATATTTTTCCTACAATTCAAAATGGGCTCCCAATGAGGAAATGGCATCAATGCGGGACGGATGCGGTGGATCTTGGTTCGTGCTATTTCTGGGAGAGAGAGTCGGATACAAATGTATTTCCCCTGGAGATGGATTGATAGAGAATTATTCTAAGATCAGAGAAACAATTCCTATTGAATACAAAAGCTTTATTGATGAACCTTCATTTTTTAAAGATGAAGCAACTGCTGTATGGATATTAGATAAAAACCAATGGATTAAGTTTGGAAAAACGGAGGTTAGAGAAATCATAGATCTTGAAGCCATAATGAAATGGGAACCTGAGAACTATAAAGAATGGGCGGATGGATATTTCGAAAAAGAAATTGACCTTGATGCCTTGATACAAGTTTTCGAGCATAAAATAACTGAAGAAGTAGTAGCGGCTTTAAACAAAGAAATCTCCTTAGATGAAATCAAAGCAGATATTGAGGAAATAGGGATAACACCATAACCAGATCCCATTCATCCAACCCCGTATCCGCTGGGTGGATGATAGTTGGGCGTTAGCACGAGAGGAATTGACATTAAGTTACCGCCATCGTATATTGAACTTCATGAGGTTCTAAAATAATGACATATGAAATAGAATTTAAACCCAAGTCCATCAAAGACATTAGGAAGGTTCCGAAAACGGATCTGGAATATATTTTTGAAAAGATTGAAATGATGAAAACTGACTTGCATGGAGATGTTAAGAAACTGACAAATTTCACACCTGAATATAGGTTAAGGACTGGAAATTACAGAATACTTTTTGAAATTGAAAACAATAAGATCATAGTTTATAGAATAATCCATAGAAAAGATGCCTATAAATAACAGGAGAATCAACATGATTGCAATACATCCAAGCATACTTGAGAAAGACGGGATCAAGGAATTTGCCGTTCTTCCCTATAATGAATTTCTTAAAATCAGAGAAGAACTTGAAGATTATGAAGATTTAAAACTTCTTAGACAAGCAAAGTCAGAAGAAGCAAGCTCCCCTTCCATTTCCCTTCGCGAAGCAAAGTCCATTTACAAGATAAAAACTGCTAACAAGACCACTTCACGCTGAACTGAAACCGTACGGCGGTTTAGTCAGTCGAGCGTATCGTTATTAGTTTCAAGTTACGAATTACTAGCTACAAGTTCCTAGTAACTCTTATACACTAAATTCCCTTCTGCGAAATTCGCAACAGGATGCGAGGTCAGGTCGAACGGATCACCGTTCCAGCACACGAAGCTAGCCCACTTGCCCTTCTCCAGAGTTCCGAGGAACTTGTCGACCCCGATTATCTCGGCATTGGTCCTTGTGAGTATTCCGATAGTCTGGGACTTGGTCAATCCCATCCTGAGAAAATGCCTGAGCTGCAGGAAAAGACAGCTCTGCTGGATCACTGGATGATCGCTCATCAGGCCGAACTTCACCTCGCTCTCGATCAGGAACTTGATGTTCCGCCAGTCCTGATGCTTCAGTTCCACCTTGTATGCGAAACAGTCCATCGGACCGTAGACCACCGGTATCTTCCTCTTGGCGAGCTCTGCGAATGTCGCAAAATCATGCACGTCGCCGGCATGTTCCACCGTAACCTTCAACTTGAACTCGTCAACAAAACGCAGCAGCGCGGCGATATCGTCCGACTTGTGGACGTGCACCCTTAAGACATTCTTTCCGTCAAGAAGCTCCTTCAGGGCCTTCTGTTTCGGACTAAGCTTCTCGATCCCCTTCTTCCCGCCCTTCGACTTGCTGAGGATATCCATGAACTCACCGCGCAGGATCGACAGGCATCCCATCCTCGTCCATGGACGCGTCCCTTTCCACTCCCTCGTCGACATCGGATTGTAGCCGAAGGCGGCCTTCATGCCGGCCCGGCAGATGAATGCACTGTTAGTATCCGAGGCATAATTCCTTATCACTGCCGAACGCCCGCCGATTATGTTCCCGCTTCCGGGCACGACGCATGAATAGAGGAAACCCGCCTCGACGCTGTCGGCAAAACTCCCGTCGTCCATCTGCACGGAATCAAGAGCGTCCGCAAGCGCCATGATAGTGTCGAGCTGCTCGTTGGCCTCGTCCTCGTTCGATGGCTCGCCGCTGCGGCACATGCCGATATGGCAGTGCGCGTCGATGAACGCCGGAGTCATGCATTTATATTCACCCACAAGTTCCGCGGCCGGCTTAGCCGTAAGCGAAACAATCTTGTCGCCCTTGAAGTTGATGCAGGTGTCCTGCAGGACCTTGTCTCCAGTATAAACAACATCCGCCTTGATTGAATGCATGATCAGCCCCTTTCATATGTTAGTTAGTGACGGCTTAAAGTTTATCCCGATCCTGTAAGGCATCGGGAAGTCGTCCGACCTTCGACATGCTCAGGATAAACGGCGCTTTCGGCGAAAACGCCCTACCTTCACTGCTTTCCTTATTAACGCTTCACATCAATGAATATACCCCCTATTCTCCCACACGCAAAAATTTGACAATTTGAGCATGTGGATTAGGATATACATATAAATACACATAGGAATACACATGATGAGAACTATTCAAATGACATTAGATGACGATCTCGTGAAAACTGTTGACCGTGTCGCAAAGGAAAAAAAGACGACACGTTCCGCTTTCACTAGAGATGCACTGAGAATGGCGCTCAAGCACTTTAAGGTTAAAAGGCTTGAGGAAAGACACAGAAGCGGATACGCTGTAAACCCTGTATTAAAAGGCGAATTCGATATCTGGGAAAAAGAGCAAATCTGTGGTGATGAATGAAAAGGGGTGAAGTACGCTGGTACAAGTTCCATCCTCCTGACAGAAACAGGCCTGTTCTTATTATCTCAAGGGATTCTGTCATTGGATATCTTAATGAAATAACAATAGCGCCGATAACTACGACAATCCGCGATATTCCAAGCGAAGTGATTCTATCGGAGGAGGATGGAATGCAAAAAGAATGTGCGGTCAACTGCGATCATATACAGACTGTATCAAAGCATAAAGTAGGCAATCTTATCACTTCCTTGAATTCATCTAGGATGAGAGAGGTTAACGACTCAGTCCGTTTCGCGCTAGCAATAGATTAAAGAGAACATATAAAAGGGGGCTCTAATGGTCACATTCGAACTTCTGAAGGACAAGGGAATCCTCGTAGTAATGCCGCATGGTCCGCTGCAGGCGGCGGATTTTGCGGATCTCGCAAAAGAGGTGGATCCATACATCGAAGAGAAAGGCGGATTGAACGGGCTCATGCTCTGCCCCGGCGACAAGTTTCCCGGATGGGAGAATTTCGCGGCCATGCTCGCTCACTTCAAGTTCGTCAGGGACCACCACAGGAATATCAAGAAAGTCGCAGCCGTCTCCGACAGCAAACTCCTGACGGTCGCCCCGAAGATCGCAAGCCATTTCGTCAAGGCCGATGTCAGGCACTTCGATTCGAAGGACAAGGCAAAAGCCATGGAATGGCTGGAAGAATAAAGAATCTCCGTGGCGGATATTCTTTATAATAAGTTTACCCTAATACATATAAGAAGGCATACATGATCAAACTGATAGCGATAGTGCAGTGCGACATCACGCTTGAACGGTGTCCGGGGTTCTTCTGCGACAGGGCGTTCGTAAACAAGACCGGCGGCTTTGAAAAGATCGACTACGACAAGAACACCAGGAAGTTGAACATCTCCTGCGGCGGGTGCTGTGGCAAGGCCATCCACAGAAAGCTCGCACTTCTCGCCCAGAAGGCGAAGAAGTTCGACAACATCGAGAAGGACGAGATCCTGGTAAAGCTGGCTTCCTGCATCACCAAGGACAACTATCACGGTTCAAAATGCCCCAACCTCGACTACATCACCAGGCTCATAAACGGTCTCGGCATGAAACTCAGCCTTGACACCCACGTCTCCAAGAAGGCCGAGGAAAGACGGGCTTCCGGAGTATATGAGAAGTAGGACAGGCATTCCTGCCTGTTTATAATTTCATAAATGAAACAGATTTTATAAGCAAGGATAACGCATAAATGAAAAAATTCTTCCTCCTTGGCTGCGCCGGATGCGGATGCCTGATCTTTATCCTGATAATCATCCTGTCAATCTTCGCATTTTTCTTTTTCACCGGGGCTGAACTGAAGACTGAACCAAGCAGCACGACATGGACCTTAAATCAAAACATCTCATCTATCTGAAGGGATTCCTGTTCCTTGCATTGGGAACTGCCGGAACCGCCATCATCATCGCGCTCCATCCGGACTGGCGGACTGCTGTTCTTCTCGCCATTACGATCTGGGCTTTCTGCAGGTTCTACTACTTCTGCTTCTACGTCATAGAGAAATACGTCGATGGCAAATACAAATTCGCCGGACTGCTGGATTTCATTTCATACCTGCTGTCCTCCAGGAGGAAATAGGCATGTTTGGATAAAGATCAGCGGCATTACGAATGCGTCAGCATTCCCATGGAGTGCGCGTGACCCGCCGTCGCCAAGGCTATGCCGGGCGCGCGAAGTCACCGCTTTTTCGCCTTGACCGGACTGCATCATAGCAATGTAAAGCTGTAACTTTGTTACAGCACTCCATCGGATTGCTGCGCAACCGTAATAAAGCAGGTACGCCTTTTAAGGTTTTCCATTCTAAATTCATGGTACAGGCTAAAGTTTACCCGCCTGCGGAGCCTGTCGGACTTATAAATGAGTCCAGAAATGGCTGAATTTGTTCGTAGTAGCGCATGTTTGCGCGTTCTTCAGTCTTTTGAGATTCCGTTAAGAACGCGCAAACATGCGCTACTACAAGCGAAAAACCTTAAGTCCGGCAGGCTCCTGCGGCGGCGCCATAGGCAACCTGGGCCCATCCCTACGTCAAACCCATGCAATAAAGAACCCGCCACAGCTAATGCCATGGCGGGCTCTTGTTCAATGTTTCGCCGTTTCTCCGGCCCACCGATTCTCCGTTTCGGAACTACTCCCTCACCGAGATGGACGGTTCGCCCATCAGGCCATATGGGAACCTGACGTACTCGTTGATCCATTTCTGCTCATTCTTGAACTCCCACGGACCGGTCCAGTTCGGAAATTTCTCGCCATGATGCAGAGGCCCGAGAAGATTCCTTCTTGTGCCGACAACCTCGATCTCGACCTTGTTTTTGCCTTTTACGACAAAGTTGGTGATGTCTATCTCGTATGGCTTCCAGGCGATATTGCCGGCCTTTTTGCCGTTCACATGCACCTTCACTAGCGCACCTTTCCATTCGGGAACTTCAATCACGACCTTCTTCCCGGGTTCGGCGTTGATGTCGAGTTCCATCGAATATGTCATCGCACCGGAGTAGCACGCGAATCCCTGTTCACACCAGTCGCCGATCTTGAGCGTCGTCGGAAGCTTGGTTATGACCGGTTTTACGCCGTTGACCCACTTGAATCCGAATTCTCCAGTGAAGTACATGGCCTCAAGATTGTCCTTCTGCCCATACCTGGTTGTCAAAATTAATTCATTCCTGCCTTTTGTCAGGATTCTTGCCGGGACAAGAATCCTCTTGAATGAATTGTCGATCCACCAGCCTTGGCCCTCGTCATGCTTGAGCTCAGTACCGTTGAGGACCACGGAGAACTTCTCAGGCCTTTCCATTACAAGATGGCAAGGGCTGTTCGGCACGTCCTCGATTTCAAAGGTGTATTTCAGTCCGACATTTACCTTCTTCGATTCCGAGGTCTCCTTCTGCGCCCATGGCTGGCACATCGCCCCGCCGCGGTGCGCCCATTTCGCGAAATCACGAATGGCATCGTCGACTTTCAGTATGTCCTTCGCCTTCTTCCACTCTCCGCCGTCTATGGAATATTCAGGAACATCCAGAGGGAACGCATTTGGTTCGTCCCTGAAGATATTCATCGTTCCACACTCTATCTTCTTCCTGTTGCCGTCCTTCGAGCCCGCACGCTTCTTGAGCGACGCATCAGCCTTCGGATCAACGACGAAAAGCCTGCTCCCATAACCGTAAAGCACTGTATTGATCTTCACGCCTGAAGAAGTCTTCTGTGCATCGGCCAGATAAACATCACCTGTTATCGCATCCCATTCCTGGACCACTCCGTCTGCCGGGATCTCGACTGTGACCTCGCCGGAATCCTTGTCCTGAAGCGTATGGCAGATGAAGACGACCGTGCGTCCGCCCTTGTCCTGCCTCATCATGTAGAGGCAAGGATTGTATTCCTTGCCGTCGGCTGTCTTGACGGATATCTTCCTTATCGCCTTGTCTTTTGATATCGCCTTCAACAGTGCTTCCTTGTCCAAAGGAATTATTGCGGATTTCGCAAGAATTCCTTTGATGCAGTCGCATTTTTCAGCGTTGACATATGACGGTGTCGGCTCCACGAAGATCACTTTTCCACCCGCCTCTGCGAATTTCGCAAGCATCTCGCATGTGCTCTTCCTCAGCGTGTATGCAGGAGGAACAATGACAGTGCTGTATGAGGATTTTATCAGGTTGAACTTGCCGTTCTTCACCGCACCGTGGCGTGCAAGTATGTCCTCGTCGACATATTCGAAATCGAAATGCTCCTCGAGGAGGATCTGCTGGACCTTCTTGAGATTCTCGTCAAGGGTGATCGCCGGCTGCCTCTTGTCGCCATCCTTGCCCTGGGGGAAATCCCAGCCGCATTCAACAAGTTGCTGGTATGCCACGCCCCAGGCGCTTTCGATCGGATGTATCACCGCGACATCCCGGACCGCCCTGCCCTGCGTGAGCATGAAGTTGACCCTGGAGAAATAGTCCTCGACGACCGTATAGTCCCTCCACCACGGTGAATGGAAGAATATGGATGCGGGATAATCGCGTTTCGCCTCGCCTTCCATCGTGTACCAGGAGAGATGCTGGCAGCGGAGGTTGACGCCGAGAGCGGCCTGCCAGTCTCCAACAGCCTTGTGTTCCGCGAACGTGAAATGCCAGCCTGTGCAACCATAGAGTTCGCTGAGCATCCATTTCCTGCCGAACTGGTCGAGAACCGAGCTGCACTGCTTGGCCGTAAGATATTCAGGATCCCTGCCACCCTCTCGGCTCAGTCCCTGCGCACAGAGGATGTCGATTCCGGGAGCCTGCATGTATTCGTAGAAACGCATGGCGGCGCCGACCACGCGCGTCTGGGACTGCAGGTTTTCCTCTGAAAGAACGTGCCCTGTAAAAGCAACCTTGTTCTTGTCGCACCAGTCGTAGATCTTCTTGCCGAAATTGCCTGTGAAAAGGGAAGTGCATGTCTCAAAGTAATCGTGCCGGGCCTTTGAGAAATCCTCGTCCCCCATCCTGAAGACTACTTCCGGAAGCTTGTCGGCCAGATCGTAGCCATAGTGTTTCTTAAAAGTCTGAATGAGCTTGCCGGTCCATGGAATCTTGGAGGTGTTCTTGCTTGCGGAGAGATGTCCGTAGTTCGGTTCGTCGGTGAATATTCCCGGCATGAGCTTGCCGAAATCCTTCCTGCAGTTCTTCGCGTATGCCTCGTGGGTGGTCTTGATGAACTGTTTTACTGCGTCGTCGGACATGGTGTCCAGATATGTGAATCCATTGTACCACGGTGAATTGTCCTCGAGATGGATCTTGAACGACAGGATCCTTTCGCCCTTTTCTGCATCCGGCTTCCTTGCTGATTTAGCCTTCCTGTAGCTCAGCAGCGTGTTGCCTTCCATCTTTGCGACGAATACAGCGAGTTCTCCGCCCTCGGTTTTGTAGTCCTTGGCATCAGAGGCTGTCATCTTGAGCATGCGCATGCGGTATTTGGGGTTCTTGGTGACGAGTCCGCCTGCGGCGCCGGAGGGCCAGCGGTCCTCGTCGTACATCCAGGCTTCCATTCCATTCTTCTTGCACTGGTCGGCGCAGGCCTTGACCAGATTGAACCATTCATCTGAGAGATAAGCAGTATTGAGTCCTGTCCGAGAATGCATGAACGCACCGCCGAGGCCCATCTCCTTCATCACGTCGAGCTGCCTGCGGAGCTCGTGCTCCTGGAGCTTCCCGTTCCATGCCCAGAATGGCTTGCCGCGGTACTGGGAGTCGGGATTCATGAACTTTCCATTATTGTCTTTCATCCATATTTCCTTTCTTTAAGCACATTAGTGCCTTTTGATCTTGCACTATATCTTAGCTGGAAGTATAATGCTTTCCTTAACTCAAGTATCAATTAATAGCATGATAATCTCAGCATGAAGAATCAATTGCAGCGATATTTGCCGGAGGAGCTTCCTCTTGTCATAAACTTGCAGTACCCCCAGGGGCCTGTGAACCTGCACGGACACGGCTTCGACGAGCTTGTGATAATCCAGCGCGGCAAGGGAGTACATTTCACCGACAACGAGTCCTATGAGATATCGGCCGGAGACGTGTTCATCATACGCAAGGGGCGGAGCCACGGATACCGCGAAACCTCGAACATGCATCTTGTGAACATCCTCTTCCATCTGGACGCCATGAACATGCCCAGGAGCGAACTCAAGAAGCTTCCAGGATACCATGCCCTCTTCATGATCCAGCCGGAGATACGGGGACAGGCACGCTTCGAGCACCGTCTCCAGCTGACTCCGGAGCAGCTCGCCCACGTCTCAGGAATAATCGAGGACATCATAAATGAGACCAGACGGCATACCCCTGGATACGAGTTCATGGCTACGGCGCATTTCATGAGGCTCGCAGGATTCCTTTCCAGATGCTATTCGAAGATGTACGAGAAGGACCAGAGCCCCATGCTGAAGTTCGCGAACGTCATAAGCCATATCGAACGTCATTTCCGAGAGCCCCTGGATATCCCGCGTCTCCTGAAGATGTCCTCAATGTCGCGCAGCTCGTTTTTCAGATCGTTCAAGAAATCCACCGGATTCTCGCCGATCGACTACCAGCTCCGCCTGCGGATTTCGCACGCATCAAAGCTTCTGAAGACCGGAGACATGTCAGTAAAGGAAGCCGCGTTCGCATCGGGCTTTGCAGACAGCAACTACTTCAGCCGCCAGTACAGGAAGATACGCGGACGTCGTCCTAAGGACGACTTATAAATTTTTCCGGAACGGAAAAATTTATTTTCCACATCGGAACGCCGGCATCTTGCCGGCAATTATTTCTTGTTTTCTTCCCGCTTCAACGACTTCTTGAATTCCATTTCCACGGTTACAAAGAAGTGGTCAGAACCAGTTTCTTTTTCGATTTTCATGACCTTTGGCATCAGCGCATCATTACAAAAGACATAATCTATCCTTGCTGGAATCTCAATGTCATTCTTGAGCCTCCATCTCCAGGTATGCAAGGTGTCAGGATTATCCGATAGCATCGCCGCACAGTCGAAAAAGCCGCTGTCCTTCATTAACGCATATGTCCTGTATGTCGAGAGTGAATTGAAATCTCCCAGAATGATTGTCGGAAGTTTTCTGTCAATATTGTCAATTATATTCCCGATCTCCTTGATATGAATTTCATCTGATGATGCAAGTGCCGCAAGATTTTCCGCGAGCCCTTGTCCTTGCCCAATCTTGCCGGTTGCAAATGCACGTTCACAATCTGCACTTTCCTCCCATTCATGACAATTATCGCGACATATGAACCAAACATTCCAGCTTTCGGCCTGATAAAGCCTAATGATTTCAACGGATACTTTGACATAAAACCGAAACGTTCGGCAGGATGCTCATCCTTGTTACCAATAAAATTCATTGAGGGATATTGCCTTGCAAAGGTCTCTTTTAGAAAACCTTCGACATCCTTGTTCGTCTCCTGAAGCGCAACAATGTCGCTTTTTCCGCCTTCAATAGCGGTCTTGATCAACTTCTGGTTGAAGTTGCCGTAATTGACATTGTATGTGGAAATCGTAAAGGAATCAACCTGTCCATGCAGGTTGTCAGCTGCATAGAAAAGAAGAATTATCAGGAACATTTTCATTTTTATCGTGCAAATCCTGTTATCCAGTCCTACTTCCCAAATACCGCCTCCGCAGCCGTCCGCCGAAGTCGGAAAGGAAGTAGGTACGCCCTTTAGGGTGTACCATTCTTAATACATGGTACATGCTAAAGCACGTACCTGCTTATTGAATATCGCCTTCGCGGCCTCCGCGTAGCATTCCGGGGATGAGCCGTAAGTCAGGATCACCGTCTTGAACTCCTTGCTCAAAGCCTGCGGATAATGAGTATTGGCCACGACGATGATCGGTTTCCTGGTCATCTTGTGAAGGCGCTGTATGAAATCGCCGCCGTCGGCCGACCTGCGGAAATAATAGTTGGTAGCAACAATCAGTTCAGCTTCGCCAAGACGCCTCTTGATCCTCTTTACATCATCTTCGTTGTAATCCATGGAAGTCTCGACATTGATGACATTGTCGGAATATTTCAGCATGTTCTCCCAGAGGAGGGATGGATGGCATTCCTGCGTGTTCACGAGCCTGTGGAGTGGATTGATCTGTTCGATGAGGAGGATCTTCTTCGACCTGGACACGGGCAGGAGCTTCTGCTTGTCCCTGAGGATCACCTGCACCTTCTTCGCTGCGGATCTCGCAATATTTATGACCTTCGGATCCCTGATGCCGTCACCCGCCTTCTTGACATCCCTTATACCGCCATTCTTGAAGAATCCGTAGTCGTATTTCACGGACAGCGTACGCGTAATCGCTTCATCAAGCCTTGATTCCTTCAGCTGCCCTTTCTTCACGGCCTTCACAAGTCCGGGAATGACTTCGTCGATCAGCGGACTTTCCTCCCTCAGGAGGATGAGATCGTTTCCGGCGTTCAATGACCTGAGGCACGCCTCGACGATCTCGAACTTCGCGGCAATTCCACCCATCGTGATGTCATCGGTGGTGACCGTCCCCTTGAATCCGAGATCGTTCTTCAATATGTCAGTGATGAAAACCTTTGACAGCGATGCTGGAAGTCCGGAGGGATCGATCTCAGGATATGCAGTATGTGCGGTCATTATACAGGGAAGCGGGACTCCCTTCTCGATCATTTCAGCATAAGGCCTGATATGGTCTTCCATCATCTTCCTCCTTGAAAGCTTGATCACCGGCAGTCCATGATGCGCATCCTGGGAAGATGCGCCGCGTCCTGGATAATGCTTTCCTGTCGCCACGATTCCGCCTTCCTTGAACCCCTTCAATGCGGCAGAGACAAACTTCACGACCTCGCTGGTCTTCTCGGAATAGCTCCTGATTCCTATCTCCGGATTCATTGGTTCGGTGTTGACATCTATAACCGGCGAATGCAGCCAGCTGACACCGAGAGAAGTAAGTTCACGCGCTACCGCCCAGGCGACATCATGCGCGAGCTTCGTATCTCCTGTACGCCCTATTCCGCCGCATGACGGGAAAAACCTTATGCCGTCCCTTGGATAGTCGGCGCTCGCATCGCCTTCCATGTCCATCGTGATGTGGAGCGGGATTCCGAGATCATTGTTGAGAGAGGCCTTCTTCATAGTGTTGAGGAAAGCGCAGTATTCCTCGTTGGTACATTCAGGCACTGGAAGTCCGGGAACAAAATCCTTCACGGTCCCGACCGGATACCGGATGACCCTGTGTGCGAATTCCGGAGATGTGGCGTAGGGATCGTAGTAGGCGGTCTTTATCCTGAATGTCAGGCCGCAGCGGATTCCCGCCGGACAATACCTCTTGATTCTTTCAAGGATCACCGGGGTGATCATGGTGCCTGTGAATCCAATGACGAAACATTGTCCGACCTTCTGTTCCAGGGTCATTTTCCCTATAAGCCTGCTGATCATCTCAGATTTGCTGGACATGACATACTCCTAAGTTTTTAAAGATGAGATTATTGAATTGCTTTAATTATGAAATCTACTGCGAAACAATCACGGATTCAATTCCTAGAACATCTGCAATCTTCTTCAACGTCGCAGATCTCCTCCCGATTCCCAGCGCAAAATGGTGTGTCGGTCCTTCCGCCACCCACTTCTTCAAGAAGGTCCTGATGTCCGGCTTGAACCTGCCATGGGTGTTGGTATTGCCTGTCGGCGGGGTCGGCCCCTTCATCGATTCGCCTTCGGCGATTATGAACTTGAACTTGCCATCGGCCTTGACGCCGATGCTCAGCATCGTGATTGGTCCGGCCTTGATGCTGAACTCCACGCTCGCGCCCTTCCCCGGCTTGCCATGATATTTCTTCAGGCTGCGGAGCACGGGCTTGCCGTCGGCGATGTTGAGATGATGCGGTCCGTCGTGTCCGACAAGCACCGAATCCCTCTCGAAATCCACAGGATGGAACTCCGCGAAACTCCCGCCAATCTCAAGCCTGTCCATGATCATCATCGCGATGCAGGTCTTGATGTCGAACTCGCCGCACATCGGGAACCCCGCACTTGTCAGCAGAGAGTTTCCGACGATCAGGCTTGTCACCACTTTCCGCATTTCGGATTCAGGTTCGGCCTCATAATAATACGCTAGTCCGTCAAGCTTCTTCTCCTCGATGAACTTGTCAAGCGAAACTGCGACTTTCGCAGCCGTCACGAGGTCCTCGTCGGTGAGCTTTGAAGTCAGTGGATCCGAGACCGGCTCAGGCGTATCGAAGAAACCAAGGATTTCCTTCCTCTTCTTTTCGACAAGCTTCATGTCGACATTCCTGTAGTGCTTCATGATGTCGTCAGGTTCAGCCTGCACGACATGGCAGCCGAATGCCGAAGTGAGCGAGGTCGGATCCGTATGCATGTCGAGCATTGCCTCGAGGACATGCCCCATGTGCCCGATACGGGCGCGCTTGAGATCGTGTATTGCATGTGCAATGCCGCACCACTCCTTGACTTCCGCATCCACCACCGGATCCTTCTCAAGTGTTCCGATGATCACTTCCGGAGCCCTCCTGCCCATCCGTATCGCCACGCCCGTGAATTCCGGGACTGAACAGAAATCATCGTTGCAGAGCTGGACATAGGTCGAAGCCTTTTCATAGTTCATCGCCTTGAGAGGCTGGAGCGCAACCATGACCATCGGCACGTTTATCTCCTTGAAGATCACGCCGATCGTCGCGGATGTCGCATAGGTCACCATGTCAATAAAAATAAGGTCGAGGTCTGCAGCCTTGAGTTTCGGAACAATCTCGTAGGCCGACTGCGCATTGTCGACTATCCCGAAGTCAATGACCTTGACGCCGTTCTTCCCAACCTTGTCTTCGAAGATCTTCAGTTTCTTCTTAAGGTCGTCGAGCAGTCCGTCGAACTGCGGCCAGTAGACATGGTGCCCGACTCCGAAGACACCGACATTCGCGGTCAACGATTTTTTCCTGGAAATCTGCATTTTACTCATATCATGAACTCCTTTTTTAACTTTCATTTTTGCGAATCAGTTTTTCCGAATGGCAGCAAAGAGCGCTGGTAGTATTCGACGCCGTCATGGTGGCGGACAATGATGGACCATTCACCTGGAACCCAGGCCCTTGACTGCTCTCTGATGTAGTTCCACCATCCCGTGCCGTCGCAGAAATATTGAAGCTTCTCCTTCGAAACAGGAATTCCATAAGGGCCAATCCATTCTGATTCCTTGACCAGGAGATAAGGTTTGTCGGCCTTGTAGCATATTCCAACGCCATGCGTAAACGGATTCATCTTTTCCGGCATCTGGTCGCGGCTGTACCAGCCTGACGAAACTGTGAATCTCTTCTGGCCTTCAGGGACGGAATTCATGGCATCACTGCAGTATACGCTGAGCAGACCTCCCGCTTCGGCGCCGATGCTCCATAGCTTGCGGACTTCGCCATCAGTCCTTCCCAATGCCAGTGAAAGCCGCGCAGCCATGAATGCCGACAGCGCCTTCAGGTCCTTGTCCACCGCCTTTCCTGCGAACTTCGCAATCGCATCGGCATAATCAGTTCTTTTTGAGAAGTCCTTTTTCAATGCGAGGACTTCCAGGAATTCCCTGAACTCTTCGGAATTACCTTTCAGAAGTCTTCTCATCATGATGGTATAATCGCTCACACCCTTGGAGCGCGCGTTTAACAGGGCTGTTTCAGAGAGCATGACCGCCTCCTCATTGTTTCCTGAGACAGCCTCGTTCCAGGCCCAGGAAAGACAGGATTCAGAACAGTCCCACCAGAAGTAGACTTCCGGCACTGGAATAAGCCTGCGCAAATCGCGGGCTTTTTCCGGAAATCCATTCTCATAAAGGATGTTCACGAACTTATACACATCCGAGTTCAGGCTGTTCTTCCTTGAAAACATCCGCACATCCCTGTCATCTGTCAGTCCTTCTGAAAAATCAAGAATCATCTTCTGCCAGCCGATATCTACACGGATATTTTCAGTCATGTAGAACTCGGGGTTCTTCATGAGCTTTCCGAGCGCTGCCTCATATCCTCTGCGGTCGCAGTTCCTGAACGCGGTTTCAACGGCAATACGCAGAACGATTGGATTGTCGGTTTTAAGCTCATCCATCTTGATTCCGAACCTGCTGGCCAGACCGGGCATGTTCTTGACGAATTCACGTATCTCCCAGTCATTTTCCATATCCATCATCCTGACGCACAGATCATTGACCTTGTCCCTGATGGCAGTTTCGGCCGGGGGATTTTTCCAGGCCATTTCGCTCAAGGCGTTGAATCCGTCACTTTCCTTTATTTCATTGAACAGAGCGAGATCGGCCCCTTCAAGTCCGTATGAGAGGCGGAACAGCTGCGCCTTGTAGCCCTTTCCCTGTTTGTCGATCTTCGCCGCGATCTTGCCGTAATCACAATTGGCGCCGCGTATGAGAAGGTAGTTCGGCCCCCAGTCGAACGGCTGCGGCGATTCTAGGAGCATTTCCGGATAGACGATCCAGGCCAGTTTCGATATCTGAGGGGGGCACTTGTCCTTGTCACCGTTCTTTTCAAGCAGTTTTTTCAGCTTATCCTTCATCTGTCCAACGCTGGAAAGCCTGCCCGATATCATTGCGAATTCAGCAAAAAGGACCTCCTCGCCAAGCTTTGCGTCCGGTGCGAGGGCCCTTTCCCTGAGCTTTTCGAGAAGCTCCTCCATATCGCCTTTCCTGCTGGAATCGTCGACAAGGAAGCGTACTGCCGATTCCGGATAGGCCCACCACTCAAACTGCTCCCTTCCCGCGAGGGTTTCGATTATTTTCTGCCGTTCCAAGGCAACCAGATCAAAAAGCTCGAGTTCATTGCAGAAGAAGTCCAAAGCAGTGCTCTGCAGATAATCCTGCCTGGCCACGAGAATATTCTTCAGGGAGACGGAAACTGCATCCTGGATGAACTTCCTGTAAAATGCAGATTTCCCAGGTTCAAGCAGCATCCTGCCGCGCAGAATCCTGATGACGCCCGCAAGCTCAGAATGATTGTTCATGACGTCCTGGGGACCGGCGGCATTCAAGGCGTTCAACAGCCTTTCAAGGACTTCATCCTTTCCGTTCTGCCTGTAAAGCATAAGGCAGGCCGTGATGGCGGTCTGGGGGCATTTGTGTGTGCTGGCTTTGTCAAGCAGCTTCAGTCCCGCCTCCGTTCCAGCGAAAGGCTTTACGGCATTGAAATATACATTATGGATGGTTATGCGATCGTCGGAGAACTTACTCTCAATTCCCTTCAGTATTTCCGGTGCAAATCTGCGGTAGGCCGGAATTTCAAGAATCTCAAACTGATGGAAAGGGCTGAAGAACATGCTATGTCCGCCGCCGTTTATCCTTCCATCCTTTTCATTCAAGGTAGTCCATTCCTCGGCGAGCAGATCAATGAAGGCAGGCAGGGCCTCCCTGTTTCCCGCCTTGACAAGCAGGGCGGCAATTGCCCCCTTGCGCTTATCTGCCGAAGCCAGCATGGGCAGCCAGCTTTTCAGGTCGATATCCTCAGGAATGCTCCAGAGCAGATCCTCGAACACGATACCGTCGAAACCGCTGTCTTCGTTTCCAAGAGCGTTCCTCAGGGCTTCAAAAAACTTTCCGTTACGCCATTCCTCTTCCTTAAGCTGCCGGAAGAAGGGAAATCTCATGTCCCTGGTCCTGTCCTTGAACGAGTCCATCCAGAAGACTACCGCGCTGATCCTGTCATTAGGAGGGAAATCATCAAGGCAGATCCCATTTACAGCACCATACATGAGCTGGTTCCTGCTGTTTTTCTGGGCGAGCGCATATATATCTGGATACATCTTGAGCTTTGCCATGCAGCTCGGGCAGTTCATCCACATCTTGAACTTAAGGGAGAATCCATCGTCGGAGCTCTTGTCCTTCCATCCCTTTATTATTTTCCTGGCCCTTCCTATGACTTCAGGATCCCTTGTCCGCCCCAGAAGAATCCTGAGGCTGCCCGGAGCATTGTATTTTTCAGCCAGCTCAACTGTGGCGGCTTCGCGGTCCTCGTATTTTCCAGCACCGAGGCGTTCGAAAAGCCTTTTGATATTCTTCTCCTCCTTCTCACTGGCGACGGGTTCGGGGGGGAGCATCAAGGCCTTCTCAAGTATTGACTCGGGGAATTCCCCATTCGCGACTTTCCGGGACAGGAGCGCCTGCTGGCATTTTGCCGCAGCCCTGAAGTCGGGGTCATCCTCTGCATACAGGAAAGTGGAAATAAAAAGTAAAAGCAGCATCGGCAGTTTTACACAGTATGGCATAATCCCCGTTCTTATTGCTAAATCCATATCGAAATACAATATACGGTAATAATATGAATTGCCAAAAGCCCATTTGCCGTATTTTTCCCATGGGCGGTTGAAAAACCCGCTTTTAGGAATAGAATTATAAACTTGATGATTAATTAAATCCAGAGGGTAAATCAACATGAGAAAACTCTTGTCCGCAATCGCAGTGGTGCTGGCTTTATTGCTGGTCACCGTAGTTTCACATATGGCAAATGCCGCCGACCCGAAGACCGGAAAAGGACAGGGCGGACCCGGCAACATGGGGCCTGGCAACCAGCCCGGCAATCCCGGCGCCCAGAAGAAGGATCTCACTGAAGATGACGCCAGGCAGATGATCAAGGATCTGAATGAACTCAAGAAGATGCATCAGGAATTCAGGAGGAAGATGATGGAGTTCCAGCAGAAATACGGCATGACGCCCGACCTCGGCATGGGCATGGGACCCGGCGGACAGGGTGGTGGACAAGGCGGAAACATGGGACCTGGCGGAAACATGCCTCCTCCCGGAGGAGAAAACCAGCCCGGCGGTAAAAAAAATAAGTTTCCAGACGACGGGGCGAACGCAGACTTCCCCCAGCCAAACTTCTAATGACTTATTTTCGGATCTAAATGAGAATTCTCAATATCTACGTGACCAAGGACTTCGTCGTAACCGGGCTCATGGCTGTCATCGTCATGACCTTCGGCCTGATGGGGACGCACCTTATAAAAATGTTCCAGGCGCTGACCCAGGGTATTCCTTTAAGCTCAGCCTTGATGTTCCTTCTGTATATAATTCCCACGGCGCTTTCACTTACAATACCGTTCAGCGTCCTGGTGGCTACAATGCTTGTCTTCGGCAAGTTGTCGGCGAACAATGAAATAACGGCGATGCGGGCATGCGGCATCTCCATCCTGCAGATCATATCCCCGATAATAATCCTGACGTTCGCGCTGACCTGCACCTGCCTGTATCTCCAGATGGATCTCTCACCCTATTATTCGAACAAGGCGAAGGACATTCTCAAGGAGGCTGGAATAAAGAAGCCCACCGCCCTCCTTGAACCCGGAAAGCCCATGCAGTACGAGAACTACAACATATACATTGACGACAAGAACGACAGGAATGAAATCAAGAACGTGCAGGTATATATACTCAGCAAGGACATGAAGGAATGGGAGCAGGACATAACCGCACTGAGCGGGAGGATCGACGTAGATGAAGACAAGAAGGTGATGAAGATCATCCTGTTCAACGCGATAATAAAGGTCAAGGAAAACAATGACAGCCAGCCACGCAGGACTTCGGCCGAATCCATAGAGTTCCCAATTGACTACGGGCACAAGTTCAATGAGATAAAGGTGGGCGACAAGCCGCAGTATATCACATCGAACGAGCTTTTCAGCAGGACGATACTCTACAAGAAGCGCGGTATGAACGTGACCAGGCTCGAGGTGGAGCTTAACCAGCGGATCGCCCTCGCCGTATCCCCTATAGCATTCCTGCTGCTGGGCATGCCCCTTGCGATAAGGACTTCAAGACGTGAGACATCGGTGGGGCTCTTCATAAGCGTCATTCTCGCCGGGGCTTATTTTATTTCGATCATGATACTTGCCGCCCTTTATACCAAGCCTGCGATCCACCCGCAGCTGCTCATATGGATCCCGAACCTGTTCTACCAGATCGGCGGAGCCATCTTCCTCTTCATCATCGCCAGGAGATAAAAAAAACGGCGCCATTTGACTGGCACCGTTTTTTATCTTATAATTATAAATTTTTGTCCCAGAAATTTATCAGTAGATGAAGTTGAAGGCTGAATCAGCCTTGACAAGTTCCTTTATCTCCTTCACCATCTCTTCTGGAACAGGTACATTTGTCTTCATTACCGCAAGAGCCTTGTCGCCGCCTATGCTCTGCGGAGCCCTGAGGTCGACGATGTTGATCTTGTTCTTGCCGAGATGGCTTGCAATCTTTCCGATCACTCCGGGCTGGTCCTTGTATTCGACGATCAGATTGTTCCCGCTCGGTTCGAGGTAGAGCTTGTCAAAATCGTTCACCCTCGAGATCATGAGGTTGTTTTCGGCGATCGTTCCGCGCACGCTGACCTTCTTGATGGTCGAAGTGCCTTCAAAGAGGTCTATGGTCATCGCCTCGCCATACTGCTTCGTGTCGTCGGGATCCCTGTTGATGAAGACTATTCCACGGTCCTTCAGGAACGCCTCGGCGTCTGAGGCGTCAAGATAGAGGTCGAATTCAGGGGCGATACCTGCGACGATAGGACCCTGCATCCATTTGCCGAACTGCCTGAGCTTGCCGTAGAAGCTTGTCTCCACCTGGTGCGGAGCCGAGCTTGTGCCGAGATAGCAGCGGGCAAGACGGGTAAGGACGAATGCGAGTTCCTGGTATTTCTCGTCCAGGCCGTCCGGAACCCCCTTGTTGACCACGAAGTTCGTTATGCCCTTCTCAAAATAGGCTATGGTCTGTTCGGCCGCGCGCGTGGCGGCGGTCGTATTCGCCTCGACGGTGCTTGCACCGAGGTGGGGAAGCATGATGTCGGCGATATCCGTGACCGCCTTGGGTCCGGCTTCGTCCTTGGGATAGACGTCGTTGCAGAAGATTATCTTCTTCTCCTTGCGGATTTCGCGCAGATCGTTCTCATTGATGATACCGGCTCTCGCGCAGTTGATGAGACATGCACCGGGCTTCATCAGGCCGAGAAGCTTCTTGTTGACCATGCCCTTTGTCTCATTGGTCTGGGGTATATGCAATGAGACATAGTCGGACTTGGAGAATATCTCTTCCACGGTCGCAATCTGCACCCCTATCTTTTCGGCCAGGTCGGCTGAAAGCACCGGATCAAAGACAAGGAATTTCATCTCAAACCCCTCGAG
This sequence comes from Lentisphaerae bacterium GWF2_50_93, assembly GCA_001804815.1. Taxonomy (GTDB): domain Bacteria; phylum Verrucomicrobiota; class Lentisphaeria; order Victivallales; family GWF2-50-93; genus GWF2-50-93. The sequence goes on along the minus strand of MHBI01000099.1, from coordinate 87,177 downwards.
CCTCTTGGCGACAAGCCTTCCGATGTTCCCCATGCCGAGAATACCTACCGTCTTGCCGGTGAGCTCGGTACCCATGAACTTATTCTTCTCCCATTTTCCTTCACGCGTGGTAAGGTCGCCCTGGACGACATGCCTGGCGGAGGCAAGCATCATCGCAACAACTTCCTCGGCGACTGCATTGGCGTTCGCTCCGGGGGTGTTCATCACGTCCACATTCTTCCGGCGGGCATACTTGATGTCGATGGTGTCATAGCCTGCTCCGGCCCTGACGACAAGCCTCAGACCTGGAAGTGCGTCGATGATCTGCGGCGTGACTTTTTCGCTGCGTACTATGAGGACTTCGGTTTCAGGATATGTCTTGACAAGCTCTTCAAGTGGTTTTGCGTCCTGGGTGACCTTGTAGCCCCTGGCCACGAGAATTTCCTTTGCAACGCTTTCAAGCTTGGTTGGAATCAATACGTTTTTCATTATTATCCCGCCTTTCCTTATATTAATATGAATTCATTGTCCGCGTGAAAAGATAAGACAGGTAAAATATTCCACATCCCGATTAATTCAAAGGAAATTCACATCATCTTCCCGGATCCTTCAGCTGCCCGCAGATGTAATTTATAGTTTTCCTGTCTGGAGCAAGTATCATCTGATTCCGCATTCGCCAGCGTTCGGGGTGGTCTTTTGACAGATGATATACCTTTTCATCCACCTTCAATGTTAGCTCCTCGCCGCTGATTAGCCTTCCCTTGAAACCTGACTTGAACAATATCGGAAGGACTCCGCCGATATCCCAGAGCTTCACGCAGCCGATATATGCAAGATATCTTCCCAGGGCAAGATATGTTCCTGAAAAAACCGTGCAGCACACCGCCTGCACTGGGTTGGCAACATCAAGACGCCCCCTCTTGACGACATCCTGGCTGACGCTTATCAGGCCACCGTCGTTCAGCGCAAGCTTCCTTGAACAAAATTTTTCCATCCTGGAAAACTTTATCCTGCCACCAGTATTCTTGGTCCTGCAATACAAGACATGGTCGCCTTCTGTAATGAAAATCTCAGCAGTAGCAGGAAGAAAGACGGCACCTTCCTCAAGCGTTCCGCCTTTCATGAATCCTATTGAGATCCCCCATGTCGGAATGTGGTGTGCATAAGGCGCAGTGCCATCAATCGGATCGACAACCCAGGAAGTCCCCTTCATCGCAGATGCTATGTACTCCTCGCTCTTCGTCTCAACGGTCTCTTCGCCGATCAGATAGGTCGATTCATCCGGCCTGTCGAATTCCTTCTTGAGGAGATTCTCTATTTCGGAGTCGGCGGCGGTTATGAGCGAACGGTCGCTCTTGAATTTCCAGGCGCATTTCCCGTAGTGCTTCAACGCTATCCCACCGCATTCGGCGAGAAGTCCGCAGATTTCTTTTGTGTTCCATTTGTCCATCCTGTCAAAAGAATGTCCTTGGCCATATTTTACAAGCCAGCCACGATATTTTTACAGTTGTTTTCATATCCATGCCATAACTCAAATTTTCAGGATGAAAATTTTATCTTGTCAACTTGTCAAGTTATCAAACGCTGCTATTTTAGCTCTTAACGACCGATAGCCAAAACCAGGTAAGTATGCCAGTTTCGCCGAAACTGGCTCGGAGGCGGTTTCGGCGAAACCGCCATACTGGCTCGGTCGTTGAAAGCTACCGTGATTTGTTTTGGAATTACATAAAGATGTGTTTCAAAGAAAAAAGAGGAGCAAGGCCATGAAGAACATGCAGGTAGGATATTTGAAGGCGCACTTCTCCGATGTCATCGATCAGGTTATCAAAGGAGAGAAGGTCACCATAAATTATGGACGGAAGAAGGAAAAGGTCGCCGTAATCGTCCCGTATTCGGAATATGCGGGAACAAAAAAACGCACGCTTGGCGTAAAGGAAAAACAAGCTTCCTACAAGATTAAGGACAACTTTAAAATCTCCGATGAGGATATGCTGGACTCATGAACCTCATCATAGATACACATGCCCTTATCTGGGCCGCGATGGATACCGGCAAGTTGAGCGATGCCGCGCGGACAAACATCATCGACCGGAAAAACAATGTACACGTCAGCGTCGTTTCCTTCTTCGAGATATCCCTCAAATATTCCATGGGAAGACTTGAACTCAAAGGCATTCTGCCAGACGACTTCCCTGAAATCTCATCTGAAATGGGATTTTCAATCCAGGAGCTGTCGGCTGAAACAGTCTCGACATTCTATAAACTGCCAAAGACCGACAACAAGGATCCCTTTGACCGTCTCATCGCATGGGAGGCAATAAGATCTGGAATGGTCCTGGTGAGCCGCGACAAGGGCTTTGAAAGCTACGGCAAATTCGGACTGAGGACGCTATGGTAATAATTTTTCCATTCTGGAAAAATTATGAATTCTCCCAGGCCGTCCTGATGAAGACCTCGTAGTTCTTCTGCATCTGCGGCGGTATCACGTCCTCGTACGGGCCGGCGCTCGGTGAGATGATCAGGCGTTTCCCCCTGCATTCCTCCAGCACATCAAGCACCGCCTGCTCCATCTCCTTTTCATTATACGACCTGAAGCAGTCGTACTGGATGTTTCCAATCAGCGAGATCTTGTTTTGCGTAACGTCGAACGCCTCGGCAAATGTGCAGTTGCCGATAGGCGGAGCCTCGATCGTGTGGAGGCCGTCCGGCGCCATTTCCAGGAAGTCCGGCAATATCTCCTTGATCTGACCGTGATAGTGCTGGATGCTTTTCGCGCCGCTCCTGCGGATCATCGAGATCAGTTCCCTGCCGTATGGAACTATCCAGCTCTGGAAAGTCGAACGGCTCAGCAGCGGCGGACTCGCCAGCTCGCTGCCGACAAGGAAATAGACGTCCGCAAGCTTCCTCTCAAGACAGATCGAATATACAATCCGGTAATATTCCATGACCCTGTCCAGGAATTCCTTCACCATGTCCGGACAAGTAAGCGACCATATCGCGTATTCCTCTAGTTCCGACGAATGATAGAGGTTCGATATCGGCTCGCCGAGATCCAGCATCATGCTCCCGAGTTCCTCCGGAAATTCCGCCTTCTCTGCCAGATATTTCTGTATCCTCCCATCCAGTTCCCCCTCTATCCGGCTGCGGTCGGTGTTGACAGGGAGCGAACAGTAGAAGGCAAGTTCGTCCTCAGTTTTGATAAGTTTGCCTACGGTCGTCTTTTCCTTTTCGTACCTAGTCTCGGAGACCAGTTGGCGACCCTTGTACTCAAGAACCTTCCTGGATATCTTCACTCCACCCTCGGAAAAGGACTTGTTCTCAATCCTGACTTCCGGAGCGAACAGGCTTGCACCCATCCCCCTACGGTCCAGCGTGATCGCATGTTTCTCCGCCAATGAGACAATGCTGCTGTAACACGGATTGTTCCTCACATCTGTATAATAGCCGGTAGGATGATATGGGAAAAGCAGCCAGATGGGAGTCCTGTCTGTCTCTCTTCCTTCAAGCGAAGCAAAAAGCCTTTCACGAGCATTCATGGGAATCCTTATATTTTAGAACAGCCCTTACGGGCTTAACTACCAACAAATTCAATTGGCATTCGTTCGTAGTTAATGCCGTAAGGCATGTTGTTTCATTCATTCAACACTCTCAAGAATGGCACAGCCTTCCGCCTTCGCAAAGAAGCTACGGCGGACACAGAAAGGCCGTACCTACTTTTTCATCATCCCGATGAGCTCCATGCGGTACTTCTCGTAGACCCCGCGCGGAGTCGTCTTGTTCTTCATGCAGAGAGCGGCGGCCATGCCTATGACTTCGCCCATCATCCCCGTCGTACGCATCACGCGGACAGTCCCCAGCGCCACATGCGTCACGCTGATGTTCCTTCCCGCCATGAAGAGGTTCTCGACGTTCCTCGAATAAAGGGTCCTGTAGGGTATCGGATATGGATTGATCTTGACGTGTTTCGCTATCGAACGGAACTCCTGTCCGGGAAAATCCTTGGAATTCTTCGCCTCAGGATAGTGCAGGTCTATCGTCCACGTAGTGACAACGCAGGCGTCCGGAAACGCCTTCGCGCCCTCTATGTCCTGCTGGCAGAGGATCACATCGCCCAGGAGACGTCTTGATTCCCTTTTCCCTGCGACATACGCGACCCATGACAGATCGTTATCTGCGAACTTCGCACGGTCAGAATATTTGTTCTTGAGATATGCCCAGTTCCCGTAGACTACACGGAGCCCGTAGTCGCGGACAAATTCAAACTCGCTGATCTGGTCGCGGTTCATGCCGGTCTCCCAGTCCCATTCACCCATGTCGACCTTCTGCACGGTATCCTCGTTGAACTGTACGGCCCACGGACATTCCGGGAACTGCACCGGGCCCGATCTCTTTTCCGAATACCATTGGACAGAGGAACCCATTGTCATCTTATCGCCTTTCTCAGGTGCTATTGTCTCGCCTGTCTCCTCCCTGCCCTCGCGTCCCATCCTGAACTCCGCACCTGCAAGGAATCCTACGGACCCGTCACCGGTACAGTCAACGAAAAGCGGTGCCTTGAACCTGAGTTCGCGCCCTGTGCGGATATCCTTCCCGATCACCGCTGAAATCCTGTCCCCCTCCTTTTCGACGCCGGTCGCATGGACATTGAGGTACAGGCTGATCTTCTTCTCCTTTGCAACGGCCTTCAATTTCTTAGCGTCCTCATACGTCCCCGCCGGCTGCGCATTGCCCTGCTTCACAGGTCCGATCTCGTTGACGATATTTCCAAGTTTAGGGTAAGGTGACAGGTTGACTCTCCCGCCGAGATGGACACGGACTTCAGAGCTGTTGTTTCCGCCAAGCACCGGACGGTCATGCACAAATGCAACTTTCAGACCTGAACGCGCGCCTGATATCGCCGCGCATTCGCCTGCGATTCCGCCGCCAACGACAACTAAATCATATGTTCCGACATCTTCAGGGTTTTCAGGAAGGCCCTGGGCTTTCTTCCTGAACACGGCAAGCTCATCCGGCTCTTCCGGAGGTGCGAACTTCGCATCAGATGAAAATACGATGGCATCGCAGCGGCCATCAAAGCCTGTAAGATCATGAAGCGAGATCCTTGCATTTTTATTTTTAATTTCAACTGTCCCGCCTTCCTGCCAGTGCCAATTGGCGCCTTCGGTCCCGAAGACGGTCTCCACGGCTTTTCCATCGACAAGAACCTGGAATTTCCCAGGAGCCCCCGGTGCCTTCCATGGTGCGACCCAGTCCTTGGTCCTTGCCCAGACCTTGTATTCCCCGGCTTCAGGAAAGCTTACTGTTGTAGTCGCATCCTTCACGGCTTTTCCAAGACCGTGCGCAATGAGATAGGACGAACCCATCTGATCCATGAACTGCTGGTCCAGAGCCCAGCCTCCGTAATCATTGAAGGTCCCCGATTGGATAAATACGATTCCCTTGATCATTTCCATTAATCCTTTCTTTTTAGGCCGATTCGATTCCAGCGGCCGTATCCTTTAAAATTTTATAATACTTCTGAACTTCTGAAGGATCCATCTTCCCGGAAAAAGCCAGGGCTGAATGGGGCGGATTGCCGACGGTGACCGCCAGGCTCGTCCAATTTTCAGTTGTTACGATCTTCGCAAAACCGTTTCTGCGGATTTCGCGGATTACCTTTAGAAGATCTTCAATCCCCTGTGAAAATTTGGGTATTTCACGTCCTTTGAAAAGCCTGCGGATCTCGCTGTCGGCAGTGAGTGAAAGAAGCACCATTCCGATGCTGGAACCCGCCACTGGATAAAGCCCGATTCGTCCGAGCGCCTGCTCCACCGGCATTCCCGGTTCCGCATGGTAGAAATAGCTTACCTGGTCCCGCCATAGGACTCCATATGCCACAACGAAACCATACTGCTGGAGCGAAGCCAGCAACGGAAGGGCTTTACGGATCAGCCCGGAAGCGAATATGCTCTGCGCCGCCAGCACATGCATTCCAGGCCCTGTAACATATTTCTTTGACGGTGTCTGGCCTGCAATTCCGAGATGGGCAAGGGTCTTCAGGAGGCGGTGGACGCGTGTCGGCTCAAGATCCAGCCTTCTTGCAAGTTCGCGTACGCCCACCGGTTCCTTGCAGACTGCCAGGGCCTGCAGGCATGTCAGCCCGTCTATCAAGCTCTCATTTGGTTGTGATGGCAACATGTTGCTATAATAGCATCATTTATGCGGCGTACAAGCCAAAGCAATATGTTTTTCCAATATTTTTTATTTTTCTGACGGATGATGTCATATATTCATGAATCTATTGCAACCAATGCAATAATCTGACCTGATTGACGTTTATTTAATTCGGAACTGTTCGTGTGAGTAGGTACGTGCTTGAGCAGATACCAGGCATTAATTTCAAGAATGGTACAGGCTAAAGCCCGTACCTACTTTAAAGATCACATTTTTCAACATATAAGGAGATCGAGATGAAAAAGATTCTAGTTCTGTTCGTGTTCGGATTGGCAATGTCGGCGTTCGTAGCCATGGCCCAGGATGACGGAAAACCCAGGCACGCCGGCGGAGCCGGTGGCGGCGCTGGAGGCGACGGCAAACGCCCGATGCCCCCTGTCATGGCCGCACTTGACGCCAACGGCGACGGCGTGATCGACGAGAAGGAAATCGCGAATGCTTCCGCAGCCCTCAAGAAACTCGACAAGAACGGCGACGGAAAGCTCACGATGGACGAAATCCGCCCTCAGCGTCCCGCAGGAGCCCCTGGAGGCGGGAGGAAGCCCGAAGGCGACAAGAAACCTGAAGCCCCTAAGAAGGCCGATGACATCGACCTCAATGCACCAGCAGGAAAATAACTCCCTCTAAAAGGCAAAAAAGCCGACAGCGTCAAAAACTGCCGGCTTTTTTTATTTCCTGAAACTCCCGCCGACCATTGTGTTAATGCAGGATCCGCCGTACACCTGCGGCGTATAAATCTCGTTCAATACGGGGTCGGACCAGAATGTCGCTAAGTTAAGCACTTCTGCCATCAAGAATACACAAGCTGAAGTTTATCTGCCTCAGGCAGCGCCTTAGGGTGACCAGGGCTTGGACTCCAACCTCGGCGCACCGACAAATGTTGGAGTTCAAACTTTAGTTTGTCTTCTCTTAATCTTAGCGCCATTCTAATCCGACCCTATTGTAAACTCGCGCCCAAAATCCATGGAAAGTAAAAAAATCCTAACGAGAGAAGAGAAAAATAATTTACCGCATCAAAGTGAGGAGTTTTTTAAGAGCCCGGATGACTTTGATGAAATCAAATCCACAAAAAACTGTTTTTGTGGACGGGCTCTACTTTAAAGAAGGAAGAAAATGGCAAGAAGATACAAGGCGGAGGCTTGTGCTACTTCCGGGAAACAATCAAAATAATGATAACAGGATTCCCAACCGCGAGGATCGCGGTGGGAGACCATAGCGTTCGGTTTTTAAACCGCCAACCAAGTGTCGGGTTAAAACCCGACATACTTTCTAGGCAAAACCGCCTCGCTTCACCCAGCTTAACGCTTACTCAAATATCGTTTTTAACAAGCCGCACTTTATTCCAGGCTCTCATAATACCCGAACTGAAGATAACACAGTCCGCTTCCGGCTTCAACAATGGCTGCTCGAGTTTAAACTTCCAGCCTCTTCCGCGGTCCATAGCGAGAGCGCGCCCCGTCTTCCTTCAAAGAACTTCTAAAGTAAGTATTATCTCTGCTGCTGCGGAAAGGCTATCCACAGAAAGCGTATTCTCCCTGGAAAGGCTGCCTCTCTCGCCTCCGAGCAGGAAATTAAGCCGGCAGCCGGCGGCGATTCCGGAATGGACATCGCTTTTGCTGTTGCCGATCATGAATGACGCTGACACGTCTATGTCAAGCTCCCTTGCGGCCCTGAAGATGAGTCCGGGAAGCGGTTTCCTGCAGGTGCACCTGTCCTCGTCCCTGTGCGGGCATATGTAGATCCCGTCAAAGACAACGCCATGCTCCTTGAAGAGGGAGCTCATCCTGGAATTGACCTTTTCAAGATCATCGGTGGTGAAATAGCCCCGGGCGATACCGGACTGGTTGGTTATGATCACGAGCAGATAGCCGGCGACCCTGAGTGCCTTGAGCGCTTCAACGGTCTCCTCGAAAATATCGACCTTCTCCGGGTCGGAGACATAACCCGAATCGAACATTATCGTACCGTCACGATCAAGAAAGACAGCCTTTTTCAAAATCAGTTCCTCTCGAAAAAGCTTCGGAAAAGTTCATCGACAGTCACAGAAGCTGTTCCTATCTTGCCAACGACAATGCCTGCGGCATGGTTTGAGATTTCGGCGGCCTCGGCCGGCGTGGCGCCGCCAAGAAGCGCAAGGACGAACGAGGCTATCACCGTGTCGCCCGCTCCGGAGACATCGAACACCTCGCGGGCCTTTGTAGGCACGACAAGGAGTCTTTCATTCTTCGAGAAAAGCGCCATTCCGTCGGAGCCCAGCGTTATCAGAAGGTGTTCCGGATCCCAGGATCCCAGGATCTTTCCTGCGACTTCGGCAAGAGACCTGTCATTTTCCACAGGTCTTACAGACTCCTTATAGTATGTACCTGACAAGGCGAAAGCCTCAAGCCTGTTCGGAGTCATCAGCGTGAGCCCCTTGATTTCGAGGGGCTGGCTCGGATGCGGGTCCAGGGCGGTTATTACCCCGTTTTCACGGGCGGCGCTGTTGATATCGTCGACAATACGCCGGTTCAGGACGCCTTTTGCATAATCCTCGAAAACAACCGCATGCACCTCCCCTTTTTCAATGGCTGAGACAAGGCCTGCCGCTATTTTACCGCCTATAGAATTGGAAACATGCTCCATCCTCTCATAGTCGATCCTTACGAGCTGCTGGGATCCGGCCATGACCCTCTGCTTCTGCGTCGTCTCCCTGGAAGGGTCTGAAAGGACGAACTCATCATCTATGCCGTGTCCCCTTATCAGGGTCCTGAGCTTCCTGCCGGCATCATCCCTGCCTACCACCCCAAACGCCATCACTTCGCCGCCGAGGGATGCAATGTTCCTCATTACATTTGAGGCGCCCCCGAGGGTTTCCGTCTGTTTCCTTACCTGCACTACCGGCACGGGGGCCTCCTGGGAGATCCTGGTGGCCTTGCCCCACACATAGACATCCAGCATGAGATCGCCTATCACGGCGATCTTCTTTCCCGCCGAAGACTTGATTATCCTTGAAAGCCTCTGCCTGCTTATTGTCATTTTACCGTTCCCGCATTCTTTTCGGGGTTCGCCTTATCGCTGGCCGGACCGGATAAGTCCAGTATTTTCACAAGACATTTGGAAGTGTCCAGCCTTTCAGATCCTATAAAGCTCTTCCCGTGTTTTATTTTGCTTCTGTATATGCTCTCAAAATACTTGAGCTGCCTGTAGATGTCGTCGGTCTGGCTTCTCGACATCCTGTCCCTGTGCTCCCTCAGATAGCCTGCAATCTCATCGAGGCTGCCCTTGATGAGATTGACTTCGCCCTCGATCTGCTTGTGCTCCTTCCTGACGTCGATCATGTAGGCGCGGAGGAGGTCTTCGAGTTCGACCATCTCCTCGTTGGCTATCTGATCCTCCCACATTATGCTCGAATGCAGCTTTCTCGGCAGCCATACCACGAGCATGATCTCAAAGACAACGACGAGCATGAACAGGGCGATCGCAAGATATGCGATATAGTCCTTCTTGAGCAATGTCGTTTTTGGGAATTTATCGTCCAATCGTCCTCCGTCCAGGTTCATTCAGCGTTGAAGCCTTGAATATCAAGCTTGCAAACCACATAATATAAAGCCGGTTCGATTATTTTTCGCATTTGCAATGCAAAAAATAATATAAAGAACAGTAAAATTGGTAAATTGTTGGATTAAAAATAATTTACAAAATACTATTGAACATATTTGACAACACCCCGTATATATACTATTTTGACACAGTTGTTTTACCAATAAAATAAAAATAATACAAATAGAGAGTTAACTCAGGAGAACAGTTATCATGGGAATGCTCAATAGAATCGTAAACATCACGGTGCTCGTGCTTGCAATCGTCTCAGTTGTCTTCGGATGTCTTCTCTTCCTGAAGAGGGAAGAATTGAGATTCCGCGGCGACAAGATGGCGAGTTTCATCGTCAACTCTGTCAAGATACTTGATGTGAACAGCGCGGCCGACGGCTCCAAGAACATTTCCGACGCCAAATACGAACCCAATGAGAAAAAGAACCCGAACCTGGTCGCAGACGAGAAGAAATCCCTCTACCACTACAATTACAAGAACCTTGAATCCGTACTCGCCCCTGTCAGACTCCAGACCGAGAACATCATGAAGCAGAGGGATTTCCTCGGCACGGCGCTTTCCAAGGTCGGACAGAAGCTTGAGCTTCCCGAGCAGTTCCCGGCTACAGGCTTCCAGGGCCTTCCGTCATACAACCAGAGTGAAGCCAAGATAATCGCCCTTGTCGAAAAGGTGAACAAGAGGGACAACGCCATCATCGACCAGATAGCCGCTTCAGCTACAGTCATGGGATTCACCGTCGACAAGGAGACCCTCAAGAACCTTGACAACTACACTACGCCGCTTTCAGATTTCGCCACCAAGGTCGAGAAACTCAAGAAACGCGCCGATTCATATGGCGAACACATCGCCAGGATCTGCAAGATATTCCAAATTGCGGAACCTTCCCTCGGCGGAGATGACTATGGTTCAGAACTCACAAACGTCGCCTCTGCAATGCAGAAAGTCAAAGATGAGTTCGAGGACACCAAGGCCCAGTTGAAACTTACCAGGGAAAAACTTGCCAAGACTGAAGATGAGCTCAACCAGGCAAACGCCAAGATCGAAGCTCTCAACAAGGATATGGACAAGCTCAAGAAGGATGTCGCCCACTGGGTGAAGGAATATAAGAAGGCCATGGGAATAGAGGAAGATGGAGATATCAAGGAAGTACCCCAGGCTGCGGAAGAACTTGTCAAGATGTTGGAAGGAAAGATCATAGAAGTCAACGACAAATGGGAATTTGTCGTCATTGACCTCGGCAAGAACAGCAAGGTATACAGGCCCGAAGGAAAGAAAATGAAGGAAATTCCGGTAGCTCTTCCTGAAGGCAAGGTGCTGATGGTCGGCAGGAACAATGGCTATATAGCCAAGATAAAGATCACCAAAGTGAACGACAACTGTGCAATTGGAGATATCATTCCTGACCTCAGGAATGGAGAAGTCTCTGTCGGCGACAAAGTATTCTTTGCTCCTGAACCCAAGCAGGAACAGGCTCCTGCACCCGTAAAAATCAAAGGTGGAGCAGAAGCACCGGCGGCAAATTAATACAAGGAGAAGGAAATCATGTTTTCATCAAAATTATTTACAGCAACATCGATAGTGACTCTGATACTTCTCATAGTTACGCTCTTCTTCCAGATATCGGAAATGAAGGTTTATGAAATGCTGTTCTTCTGAGGAGCATTATACAAGATAAACTAAAAAGCTGCCTTTACGGCAGCTTTTTTATTTAAGGAGCATATCATGAAAAATACTGCAACGATTATCCTGAGTCTACTAATAGCAGTGGTCGCAATGGCAGCAATGACTGGCTGTGAATCATCCCAGCCCCAGAAGAACAACATCAGGACTTATCCTATAAACCGCCCGTCCGACTGGGAAAAGAACAACAATATGCCGTCCATGAAATTCTAGCCTGATCTTGGTCGGCGCTTTCGGAGAAAACGCCCTACCTTTGCCAATTTTGTGATTGGCTCGGTTACTTGCACAGATTCCCCCTCATGAATTCCAAAGCTTCATCAAGGTTCCTCCTGGCTCCAGCGGTCAGTTGCGAATCCATATTCCAGGAATATCCTTTTATTGTCAGCAGATATACGACAGGCGTCTTCCCGAAAAGCTCTTCACACAGGGAAAGTACGGATTCAGGGTCCATGGAATGGGTTGAGAACGATATCTTGTCTGAAGCTTTTAGCCTTCTGAAGCTGAAATCTTCGATAGCCTCTACGGATGCATCTACGAAGATTACGATGTCCTTCTCAGAGATGTTCAAGGAATCCTCTATATTCAGCTGGTAATTCGAATCAAAGGATAGATTCGGCAATCCCCTGGCTTCCGCCCATTCCCGCATCGATTCAGTAAAAAGAATCCCCAGCGCATCGTCCTGACGGGATGGATTCCCGATGCCGTAGATAAGGACGCGGGAGGATTTGTCTGGCTTGAAGGATTTCATCTTACTTAAGAGGATTATTCAAATTCATGCCATTCCTTTTAAAAGAGCGTCACCAGGCACATTCAATCTTTCATGCAGTCTTATAGCGATACGAGGAGATATTTTCCTTTTTTTTGCCAGTATTTCGGAAACACGGCTTTTTGTCCCAAAGCAAGAAATCACATCCTTTCGGGAAAGACCGAGTTGTTCCATGCGGAACTTTATGGCCTCAACCGGATCCGGCGGCGGAATCACATGATTTTTATCATCATAATGCTTTACAAGCATTGTCAGGATCTCAAGCCTTTCCATTTCTGAAGATCCCTTGGATGGGCTCTTTTCCGCAATTGCGAGTATCTGCTCCATTATCTTGTCATATTCCTTTTCATTCCTAATGAGATGGATATTCATTTTAGTTCCCTTTCCTCAGATATCGAACATATTCATCATGTGTGCCTGCGAATTTCACAATAACTTGTCCGCTTACATAGACCACTACGACTATAATCCTATAGCTGTTTCCCTTAATATTGAAAACGACATTGTTATTGGAAAGAAAGCTTGCATGCGGATAACGTGCTTTAATATCTGTCGTGATGCGCCAGCAGGCGTTTTCAACTTCGGCCACCCATGCGAAAACGGCATTTCTCGCATCCGCATGCTTCCTCGCCAAAACATCCAGCGCCTTTTTGCCGATTATCCCCATGAGTCCCTTTCCTATTTGAATATAGTTCCCAAAGATGGAACTTCAACCTATCATCTGTTGTATTTGTGATAATTTCCGTGGATACAAAACGGTTTTTGTGACTTTCCGGTGATGTCTGATAAGTTTACGCTTAACAGCTGTGAACTCCAACTTCAAACCAGCTCGTCTGCAGCGAATTTGTTGGTAGTAGCGCATGTTTGCGCGTTCTTAGCATATACGCCGTTCCCGTGTCCGGAACGGACACGGGAACGGCGTACCTACTTCATTCTCCGCTGAACCAGCTTACCGCCGGCATCATACAAGGAGACCTCCAGGGGCATTTTTCCATATGCATGGGTTGCACAGCTCAGGCATGGGTCATACGCCCTTACCACGACCTCGACGGCGTTCATCATTCCCTCGGTGATTTCCTTCTTGGCCGTCATGAGTGCTTTCGCCACGAAGTTCACGCCCCTGTTCATCGGTTCATTGTTGTTGGTCGTGGACACTATCAGGTTCGCCATTTCTATCTGGTCGTTGTCATTCACGCGGTAATGATGGAAAAGAGTGCCGCGTGGCGCCTCGATGAGTCCGACTCCTTCCTTCTCCCTGCTTCCCTTGACAACCAGGTTTGTTCCGAGTATGTCCGGATCCTTGAGGAGATCGCGCATCATCTCGGCGGAGTGCAGGATTTCGATGAGCCTGGCCCAGTGAGTATGCATGCACATGTCGTTTGGCCTGCCATTGCTGGCATTCCTGTATATCTCGAACTCCTTCTGCGCCAGAGGGGTCGGGATGAAGTCGACGGTATTGAGCCTGGCGAGAGGTCCTACCCGGTACCAGCCCTTCTCATTGCCGAGATGGATGAGATAAGGGAACTTCATATAGGTCCAGGACTTTGTCTCCTCCCGGATATACTTGAGGTAGTCCTGGTAATTCACATCGTCGAGGATCTTCTTTCCATTGGCATCTACCGCCCTCATCACGCCATGATACAAATCAAGCGCACCATCCTTCCTGACAAGGCTGAGATGGTTGGATTCGAACTTGGAGAAGTTGTCGATGAAATCCTTGTTCTTCCTGTAATAATCCTTGAAGAAGGCTAGCGCGTCCTGGGACCATGACACCATCTTGTCCGCATTCATAGGCGCAGGCCCCTTCAGGAACAGATCCCGTTCTTTTTCCGTCAGGCTCTTGTTCACGCCTCCGGGGATTGCACCGGTACCATGGATCTTCTTTCCTGAAGTCGCAAGGATGATTTCCTGTCCGAATTTCCTCATCATCACAGCCTGAATCGCCAGTTCCTTGTTCACCATGGCAACTTCAATGACATTGCGTTTTTCCGGAGGTGCGTCATAGCCGAAAAGAAGGTCCGGAGATGCAAGATGGAAGAAGTGGAGAGTGTGCGACTGGAAGATCTGCCCGTAGTGCATGAGCCTTCTGATCTTGTCTGCCGTGGCAGTAAGCCCCTCCCCGTCACCTGAACCTACAATCACATCCATCGCCTTTGCGGCGGCCAGATGGTGGCTGACCGGGCAAATTCCACACAATCTCTGGACAAGTACCGGCGCCTCCCAGAAAGGACGTCCCTGGACAAACCGTTCAAAACCCCTGAATTCAACTATATGCAGGCGGCTCTGGGAAACCTGTCCGTTGTCGTCGAGATGTATCGTAACTTTGCCGTGTCCTTCTACCCGTGTCACAGGTTCAATTATGATTTTTCTAGGCATTGTATTATTCCTTCATTTATAAAATCTAAAGGTAGGAATGGTTCTCCGAACCGTCCGTCATTGACGCGGCTCTCTCGGAGAGAGTCGCCCTACCTATGGCAATTTTATAATTGCCATAATCAGTCGAACTTGAAAACTTCATACGGCATATCGAGTTTGTTCCCGGTGGCCAGCGCGTAGAGGGCGTTCCAAATGAGGTCGGCCCTCGGAGGGCATCCGGGAAGGAAATAATCGATCTTCACGACTTCATGGCATGGATAGACCTTGTCGAGGATCTTCGGAATATCCGGATCGCATGGAATGATCTTCTTCTCGTTGCAGTCCGCCACCGTCGGTCCGTTCAGATAGGCCTCGTCCAGGCATTCTTTAAGCGGAATCCAGTTCCTGAGCGATGGCAGTCCGCCCATTATGGCGCACTCGCCGAGTGAGACAAGTACATTGCAGTGCTTCCTGAACTCAATAAGGTTATGTACGTTCTCATCGTTGCAGCACCCGCCCTCGATCAGGCCTATGTCGCACTGCCGGGTGAATGTCTTTATATCGTCGATAGGCGACTTGTCGAACTCAACGATCTCGATGAGGTCGAAAAGCCGTTCGTCAATGTCGAGGAACGACATATGGCATCCGAAACATCCAGCCAGAGACGCTGTCGCTACAATTTTCTTAGTCATATTTTTTTCTCCGAAAAAAATTACTTTTCAATTTCCGTCCCGATCGGAGCAAGATCGTATCTGCGTTTGCCGATCGGGACATCGAAACCCTTCTCCTTTTTCAGGATCGCGCCGACCGGACACATGTCCATCGCCTTCTGGGCAAGTTCGTCGCTGATGTTCTTCGATGTCTCGGAATCAATGTTGATCACAAGCTTGTCCCCTCTTTTTCCAAAATCGAAAATCGGTTTTCCCTCGCTGTTGTGGATTCCGCGGATGCAACGCTTGCAGAGGATGCATCTGTTGTGGTCCTTCATGATCTTCGGATGCCACGATTCCACATCGCGGTTCGGGAACATGTATGGGAATTCCGGAACTGTCATCCTGTAGCGGTAAGCCAGGGCCTGCAGCTCGCAGAACCCGCTTTTCTCGCAGGACGGACACAGATGGTTGCCTTCTGCAAAAAGAATCTCCACGACCGCCCTGCGGAACTCCTCAAGCTCGGGGATATTGTTCTGGATCTCCATGCCCTCCGCGACCTTCGTCGTACACGCCGTCACAGGCCTTCCGTTTATCATGACGGTACAGATGCGGCACGAGCCCTTGGGTGGGATTCCGGGATAATTGCAGAGGGTCGGGATGAAGACACCGTTCTCGACGGCGGCCTCGACAAGCTGCCTGCCCTCTTCCGACATGCAGACAACTCCATCAATCGTAAACTTCACAAAGGTCGGCATTGCTCACCTCGCTTCCGCAGTTGCCGCATCATAGTCAGCCACGGCCTTCTCAAGGTCGAAAGATGGACAGAACCTGTCATCCTTGCCCTTGATCTTGTTTTTGTAGATTTCCGGGAAATTCTTGATTGTAGTCACGATCGGGTTCAGGGCGGTCTGCCCGAGCCCGCAGCGGTTCTTCCTCATTATGGAATGCCATTTATTGAAGCTTGCGACATCCTTTTCAGTCCCCCTGCCCTCAATTATCCTCTCGAGGATGACCTTGCTCATTCCTGAAAGGGCGCGGCACGGCACACATGATCCGCATGACTCATCCCTGAAGAATTCGGTGAAGTTAAGTACCACATCCTTGAGCAGATCGCGTTTCCTGCCAATGATTATAAGGGAACCTCCGGTCGCCAGATCCTCATATGAAAGCTCACGGGGGAATTCATTCGGCGCTATGCATGAACCCGACGGCCCGCCGACCTGGACAGCCTGGGTGTCGGAAGCCTCCACCATCTTCAGGATGTCATTGACAGT
This sequence comes from Lentisphaerae bacterium GWF2_50_93, assembly GCA_001804815.1. Classification (GTDB taxonomy): domain Bacteria; phylum Verrucomicrobiota; class Lentisphaeria; order Victivallales; family GWF2-50-93; genus GWF2-50-93. The sequence continues at coordinate 70,666 of MHBI01000099.1, read as the reverse complement.
AAAGCCCCATTCGATCTCGTATATTCCCGGCTTAGCGCAGTCCCCTGAAACGCTTATGACCTTTGTACCCTTGGACTCCTTTGTCCCAAGCTTGTTGTACCATTCAGAGCCGTTGATGAGAATCCTGACCACCGAACAGAGTGTCTCAACATTGTTGACCACGGTCGGCTTCTGCAGATAGCCTTTTTCAACAGGAAACGGAGGCCTGTCGCGCGGCTCGCCGCGCTTGCCTTCGGCAGACTCGATGAGCGCAGACTCCTCGCCGCACACATATGCTCCGGCGCCGAACTGTATCTTTATGTCGAAGTTGAATCCCTGCTTGCCGCCGATGAACGTTCCGAGCAGATTCTCATCCCGCATCTGCTCAAGGATATTTTCCAGATATTTCCTGAGATATCGATATTCGTTCCTCAGGTACAGGATTCCATATTTGGCGCCTACGGCATAGCCGGCAACCGCCATTCCCTCGAAGACAAGATACGGGAATTCAGTGAGGATCACCCTGTCCTTGAACGTCCCGGGCTCACCTTCGTCAGCATTGCAGAAGATGTATTTGACATCGCCATGGGCCTTCTTCGCAACCTCCCATTTCATTCCGGTTGGAAATCCTGCGCCGCCGCGGCCTCTGACATAGGAGGACTTGACAAGCTGGATGATCTCATTCGAGCTCATGCCCACGGCTTTCTTGATGCCGGATCCCGGCTTGTAGTCCGCGAAGACGACCTCCCCCCTCTTCATGATATTGTTGTTGACCATGGACTGGATTAAAGGATTTGAATTCTGGCCGTCGCCGAATTTTGCGCCTTTGATCTCATCGACCGTTTTACCTGCCCTCATTCCGGCGATAATCGCCATCGCTTTTTCAGGGGAGAGACAGGTAAAAACCTCCTCGTTGATGATCGCAGCCGGCTCCTGATCGCTCATCCCGATGCAGGCGGTGTCAAAAAGACCGATCAGGCCGTCCTTTGTGACAGAACCGAACTTGCAGCCAGCAGCCTCCTCAAAAGCCTGTGCTACCTCATCGCGGCCGTGAAAGAAGGCCAGTGCGCCATTGTTCAGGTAGATTGTATATTTCCCCCTGGGTTCCTTCGTGAAAAAATGGTAGAATGAAACAGTCTGTTCAACGCTCACTTTTGGAACATCCAGAGCCTTGGCGATCTGCTCTATCGTCCAGTCTGAAAGATATCCAAGCTCGGACTGGATGTCCATTAGAATGTCCATCAGCCTGGTCTCGTCACCATTGTATTTCTTTATCACATTGCTGACAGTGTTTCCCATGAGACCACCCCTCCGAATAGAATTTCATTTCCCCAATTTAACCGGGTTAAAAGCCAATTGCAATCCAAGGTAGGACAAGTACTACCGTGCATGCCATCGTAAATTGAATCCATCATTCCCTATCGCGATGGTAGACATTAATGCGGCAAAGAGGCCAGGGCAATTGATTTTACGCCTGATCTTCAAAATTTATTTGTGTGTTTTTTAAGCAACAAACGAGGAACTTTATCCCTGGATGATTATATTTAGGGATCTATAAGAAAAACCGAATGACAGGAACATCATGAACATCAGACCTTCGAACATCGCAAAAGGCATCATACTTGCAGGTGGAACCGCCTCAAGGCTGCGTCCTCTCACCAATGTCACAAACAAGCATCTTCTGCCTGTCGGCAAAAAACCCATGATCTACTATCCGATAGAGAAGATGACCGGCGCGGGCATTGAAGACATACTCATTGTCACCGGCGTGGATCACATGGGGGATGTGGTCGGACTCCTAGGTTCGGGGAAGAATTTCAACTGCCGTTTCACATACAAGGTGCAGGACCAGGCGGGCGGCATCGCCCAGGCGTTGAGCCTCGCGGAAGACTTTGCACACGGAGTGCCAGTCGCCGTGATCCTCGGGGACAACATCTTCCAGGATTCCATGAAACCATATCTTGAAAAATATCTCAAGCAGAAAAAAGGTTCACACATACTCCTCAAGCCCGTCAAGGATCCGCAGAGGTTCGGAGTTGCGGAAGTCAATGGCGACAAAGTCATGTCCATCGAGGAGAAGCCGAAGAATCCGAAGTCGGATCTGGCGGTCACCGGAATCTACTTTTATGACGGAGAGGTCTATGACATCATAAGGACCTTGAAGCCGTCCGGGCGCGGCGAACTCGAGATAACCGACGTCAACAATGAATATATCCGCCGCGGCGCCATGAGCTGGAGCAGGATGAGCGGATGGTGGAGCGATGCCGGGACATTCGAATCGCTTTCCCACGTATCCAAGCTTGTCGAGGAGAATCCTCCGGAATGAGCGTAATTTCCATACTTGGCGGCAGAGGAATGCTGGGCTCGGATCTTGCGGAACTCGCAGGATCCGCGGGGCATGAGGTGCTGATATTCGACATGCCGGCATTCGACATCACGAAGGCAGCCGATGTACAGGAGGCGATTTCAAAGGCCGACATCATAGTAAACTGCGCGGCATATACGGCCGTCGACAAGGCGGAAACTGAAAGGGAGGCGTGCAGGTCCGTCAACGCACTCGCCGCTGGTTCGCTTGCGAAATCCGCAGGGGAACTCGGCAAGTATCTAATCCACATAAGCACGGACTTCGTATTCGGGGACGATTCAGACAGGAAACTTTCGGAGGAGGACAAGCCGGATCCGCTGGGCTGGTATGGCGCCACAAAGCTCGAAGGTGAACAACTCGTTGCTTCATCCGGATGCCGCCATGCAATTGTGCGGATTGAATGGACCTACGGGAGGAACGGGGTCAACTTCATCAGCAAGCTGCTCGACGCCGCTGGAAAATCATCGAAACTCAAAGTAGTCGGCGACCAGCACGGATCCCCGACATGGACTGCGGATGTCGCAATGGCGCTGCTATGCCTCATCGGAAAAAGGGCTGAAGGCCTCTACCATTTCTCGGCTGAAGGCTGTGCAAGTCGATACGAGGTGGCAAAATTCATCCTCAGCGAGAAGAGGATAAGCAAGGAACTGTCTTCATGCGCCAGCTCGGATTTTCCCGCTCCGGCAAAACGTCCGATGAACTCACGGTTCGACTGTTCGAAGATCGACAGGATCCTGAATTTCAAACGCCCCGGCTGGCAGGAGTCGATGGCGAAGTACCTTAAGTAGGTACGGGCTTCAGCCTGTACCATGTATTTGAACCACATTAGAAATGGTACAGGCTGAAGCCCGTACCTACTATATACAATGAAAAAACGGATTCCAAAATTCATGTGGTCTATAATCACAATTGTCTGCGGGGTGTATTTCGGGATACTGCTCCTGATGTTCTTATTCCAGTCTAAAATGATCTACTTCCCCACAAGGGAAATCGTCTGCACCCCGGCCGACCTCAAGCTTGAGTTCGAGGATCTGGCGCTCACGACATCCGATGGCGTGAAGATAAACGCATGGTATGTTCCGGCAAAAACCCCGCGGGGGACGGTAATATTCTGCCATGGCAACGGCGGCAACCTCTGCTACAGCCTCGACGTGGTCGAAAACTTCAGCAGGATGAATTACAATGTGATGATGTTCGACTACAGGGGATATGGGAAAAGCGAAGGAAGCACGTCTGAAAAAGGGACCTATGCAGACGCACAGGCCTGTTATGACTGGCTCGTGAAAGAAAAGAAGATCCCGGAGAAGGAGATCGTCGTAATGGGCAGATCCCTTGGCGGTGCAATAGCCTCAAACCTGGCGAAGGACAACAGTCCAAGGCTGCTGATCCTTGAATCGGCATTCACTTCCACCGCCGACATCGCAGCAAACGCATATCCGATATTCCCCGTCAGGCTCCTCTGCCGTTTCGGCTACAGGAATATTGAAAATGTGAAGCTTATAAAATGCCCCCTGCTCGTCATCCACAGTCCGGACGATGAGATCGTGCCATACTCGCACGGCAGGAAGATATTTGATGCGGCAAACGATCCCAAGGAATTCCTGCAGATAAGGGGTTTTCACAATGAGGGATTCGAGGAATCGAAGGATGTCTATGTTGAAGGGCTGAAGAAATTCATGGAGAAATACTAGATGGACGACAAATTCATAATGGCTTTTTTCCTGGGCATGTTCATATTCATGCTGGTTCTGGTGATCAGGAACACGTTCATATCCCAGATCAGGAAACCTCTGATCATATTCGCGACAGTCCTTGCCATCTGCCTCATCACGATAATAATCTACAAGATGCCGGCGATAATCGGATTCGCCAGACGGTTCCTGAATTCCCAGGGTTTTGATTTCTAAAGGGAACCACTAAAGGCTTTTTCCCAATTTGAATGTATATTGAGCGTTTCAGATATTTATAAATTTTCATGCAAGGAAAAATTTATATGGCGAAGCAATTCATAATTTCAGTGATGGCGAAGGACCGTCCGGGGATAGTCGCCGATGTCACAAGCGTCATAAGCGACATGAACGGGAACCTGGCGGACCTCAGCCAGACGACACTCTGCGGCTATTTCACGATGATACTCGTAGCCTCCTTTCCTGACGACGTATCCCAGCAGGAAGTAAAGGAGGCCCTTTGCAGGAAAGGTGGGAACAAGAATCCTCAATTCTCTTTCGAAATAGGAATCAAGGAGTCGCAGATACTGAAGCGCGCCGAGGTTCATTCGGGCGAATCGATGTACATCCTCACGGCTGAAGGAGAGGACCAGGTCGGGCTCGTCGCAAAAGTCAGCTCGTTCTGCAAGAGGCTGGGAATAAACATCCTCGATCTTTCAACCAAGCTGCACGAGGACAGGTACACGATGATACTGCTGCTCGACATGTCATCCGTGAAATCCATGAAGGAAGTAAGGAAGGCGCTTGAGGAGTTCAGCGTCAAGACAGGCCTTCTCATAGAACTCCAGCACCGTGACATATTCGTTGCGACAAATGAGATTTGATAATTTTCGTCCGGGGCAGCGGATCTGCCCTGGACGAAAATTATAACTTGAAGAAGAAATAAAACTTTTAGGCGGAGATATTGAAAACCTATGATAAGATCAGATCAGATATTAAAGACAGTGTCGATGATCCAGAAGGAACATCTGGATCTCAGGACAGCCACCATGGGGATAAACCTGCTTGACTGCAGGTGCGGAAACGTTAAAAAAACATGCGCAGCCGTCGAAAGAAAAATCAAGAACTACGCGAAGAATCTCGTCAAGGTAGCCGATGATATTGGAGAGGAATACGGGATCAGAGTCGTGAACAAGCGCATTTCGATCACCCCCCTCGCCCACGTATGCGCCGGATTCGATGCCAAAGGCTATATCGCGGTGGCAAAATCCATCGACAAGGCCGCAGCTGCCGTAGGCGTGAATTTCGTCGGCGGATATTCCTGCAACGTTGAGAAAGGCATGAGCAAGGCTGATGATGTCCTCCTGGACTCAATACCCGAAGCGATGTTCGCCACCAGCAAGATCTGCTCTTCGGTAAATGTCGCCAGCACCAAGTCCGGAGTGAACATGGATGCCGTACGCAGACTCGGCGAGGTTATTGTCAAACTTGCCAGAGGCAGTGCTAAGAAGGACGGATTCGCATGTGCAAAACTTGTGATATTCGCAAACCAGCCCGGGGACAATCCATTCATGGCTGGAGCCGTCCACGGGCACGGCGAGCCGGAATGCGTGATAAATGTCGGGGTCAGCGGCCCAGGAGTCGTAGCGCGCGCGCTTGAGCGTAAGATTGGAATTGAAGGCGCGGAAAATCTGAGGCTCGACGATCTTGCAGAGGAAATCAAGCAGACCTCGTTCCGGGTGACACGCTGCGGTGAACTGCTTGGAAGAAAGATCGCGAAACGGCTCGGAGTACCTTTCGGCGTTGTTGATCTTTCGCTCGCCCCTACTCCGGAAATAGGCGACAGCGTCGGTGAAATACTGAGGATACTCGGGGTTGACGACATTGGAGCCCCTGGTTCGACCGCGATTGTCGCATTGTTGAATGACGCCGTCAAAAAAGGCGGCGCGTTCGCGAGCCAGAGCGTAGGCGGACTGAGCGGTGCGTTCATTCCGGTATGCGAGGACGCGGAACTTTCCGAAGCGGTGCGCAAGGGAAGCCTTACCCTTGAGAAACTGGAGGCCATGACCAGCGTATGCTCCGTAGGTCTTGACATGATTGCGATTCCTGGAAATGTCGATGCGGCCACAATTTCCGCGATCATCGCAGATGAGATGGCGATCGGGGTGATCAACCGCAAGACTACGGCTGTCAGGATAATTCCGGTACCTGGGAAGAAAGCCGGCGACATAGCGGTGTTCGGAGGGCTTTTCGGGAGCAGCGCCGTACTTCCTGTGAGGAATGTCGGCAAATCAAGCCGTTTCATCAAGTGGGGCGGCAAGATCCCAGCACCCATCCACAGTTTGAACAACTGATATGAATTTCCTGCGGAAATTCATTACTCGTAGTTTCCATAGATGTCTGCGGCTTCGTAGAGGGCAAGGATATTCTCCATGGGAATATTGTCTTCTATCACGTCGTCAGGCCCTATGATAAATCCGCCATTGCGCTTCATGACCCCGCAGATCGAACAGACATGTTCGTGTATTTCATCGACTGACTTGATTGCAAGGATCTTCTGAGTACAGACATGGCCCATGAAGGCGATTTGATCTCCATAGCTGTCCTTCAGAACTTCAGCTGAATTTCCCTTGCCGGAATGCTGGAGCGGAGCTATCACGTCATATCCGCATCCTATGAGGTCCGGAAGCAAGCCAGCTACCGGCCCAGGAGTATAAAGCATTGTCTTGAGGCCGAAACTCTTCGCCTGCCTGTTGAGTTCGGAGATCGGTCCGGCAAAAAAATCCAGGAAAAGCCCCCTGTCCAGGGATGAAAGGTCGTTCACATGATAGCTCATGTCCAATATGCCATGGCAGCAGGTGAACAGGCGCCTGTCAACCTCCATGAAAAACTCATTGAGCTTCCAGATGACGGCATTCAGCAGATGCGGATTATAATCGATGGCCGACAGGAAGTTGTCGCGTCCGATAAGATTGAAGGTCTGGTTTACCAGGCCGCCGCCGCAGCTTGAGGCAGTGAACCTGTCCTCGGCATTGGCGGTCGACAGTCTCTGCTTGAGGGTGGTATAATCCGCCCAGTCGGGATTCGGCCACTCATGGTATACGATGTCGTCCTCGCCCTGTATGTTGGCAAGTGGATGGAATTTTATTTTATTCTTGTTTCTTTCCGGGGTTCGTACATACTCGATACCGAAGAGATCCTTGCCATCGACATGCGGACAGATGTAGGGAATCTCATACATGTCGACATCGGATTGAAAATACGATTTGAGGGAGTTTGCATCGGACAGCTGGAGCTCGTCAAGAAGCCTGTCGACGACAGACATGGAAAAGTTCACAAAGCGCGGGACACGGTCGGTTTCCTCGTGCCTTATCGCATACAGGACACGCTCTCTCGGTTTCATTTCCCTGTTTAATTTCATATGTTAAAAAATAAATCCTGGATTCGAAGCCGAGCTTCAAATCCAGGATTCCTGTAATCAAGGATTTACTTTGCGCCTATGAGATCGGCTCTCCTGTTCTTCGCCCATGCGGCCTCGTCATGACCCTGCACGGCCGGACGTTCCGAACCGAAGCTGATCGTACGCATGCGGGCGTCGGCAACACCGAGTTTCGTGAGATATGCTTTCACTGCGAGGGCGCGGCGTTCACCGAGCCCCCTGTTGTACTCGATGCTTCCGCGTTCATCGCAGTTGCCTTCGATGATTAGGTTGACGTCTTTTTTCTGGAGGAGGATGTTGGCGACCTGCTCGAGCTTGGCCTGTTCAGTCGTTCCGATCGTGGACTGGTCATATGCGAAATAGACGGTCGGAAGGGTCATGCCCTGGATAGGTGTCCACTCGACTCCGCTTGTCGGAGGAAGTCCGCCCGGTGCACCGAACTGTCCAGGGGTAAGACCATCTATCGGAGGCGGGAGGTTTCCTGCAGTCTGGGCCTCGTCGCCTTCGCTGCCGCCAAACCAGTGACAACCAGATCCTGCAACCATCGCCGTCAGAAGAACAGCAGATACTGCGAGCTTTAAAAACCTATTCACAATACACCTCCGTTAAGTTAATTAATTTTGTCTTAATTTTAGCTTAAATTCAACAATTTGCCAAAACTTTATTAAAAAAACTGTTAAAACATTATTTGTAGGAATTAATTCAGTCATTATTATATGCCTTAACAAATACAAAACAAATTAAATACGTCTAATAATCATCAGAGAAATTTATGCCGAAAATAAACTGGAGCAATCTTGGTTTCGAATATCTGCCTACGGCCTGCCATGTGAGGTCGACTTTCAAGAACGGCAAATGGAGCCGTCCGGCGCTGATGAGGACTCAGAACATCACCATGAACATCGCTGCGACCTGCCTCCACTACGGGCAGGCATGTTTTGAAGGGCTCAAGGCCTTCAGATGCAAAGATGGGAAAGTCAGGATATTCCGTCCTCATGAGAACATGAGGAGGATGAATGATACTGCAAAATATATCCACTGCGCGGAACTGCCTGAGGAAGTTTTCATCGAAGCGGTAAGGAAGGCCGTCAAGGCCAACATGGACTATGTCCCTCCCTACGGCACAGGAGGTTCGATGTATATCAGGCCCCTGCTCATCGGGACCGGACCCAAGATCGGCGTAGGCCCGTCCGACCAGTATGATTTCATCGTGCTCGTGGTGCCGGTAGGCGCCTATTACAAAGGCAATATAAAGCCTGTGGACTCCATTATCCTGGATGATTACGACAGGGCCGCGCCCCAGGGCACCGGACACGTCAAGATGGGCGGAAACTATGCCGCAGGGCTGCATGCGAACATCCTGGCCAAGAAGATGGGATTTCCGATAGTTCTTTATCTCGATTCGAAGTCGAAGCAGTATGTCGACGAATTCGGGACCAGCAACTTCATCGGCATTACCAAGGACAGCAAATACGTAACCCCTGATTCAAAAACCATACTTCCGAGCATAACAAACAAATCGCTCATGCAGCTCGCAAAGGACATGGGCATACCTGTTGAACGCAGGCCCATAGCATTCAAGGAAATCGCGAATTTCGCGGAAGTCGGCGCCTGTGGCACGGCTGTAGTAATCACGCCTATCGGCAGGATCGTACACGGAAGCAGATCGATGGAATATGACAGGAAGAAATGCGGTCCCATTCTTAAAAAACTATACGACGAACTCACCGGCATACAGTATGGCGAGATTCCCGACAGGCATAACTGGCTGATGGAAGTGAAGTAATTATAAAATTCCGCAGGAATTTTATTGCATCATATACTTCTTGACGGTGTTCTCAATGGTTGGATCCGTGCCATAGGCCTTCTGCGCATATTTCACAGCAGATTCATAATCGCCATACCAGTCGCAGAAAATACCGATCCTGAGGAAATCCTCGGCGGCCTCGCGTTTCTGCTTAACCTTGGAAACGGTCACTCCGCCGCTGGCATTCAGCCTGAAGTTGGCGAAATATTCGAGGATCTGGCATATCTGGGCCGGCGGGATCGAATCCCATTCGAGCCTGTCAAACTTACCCCCCCTGTTCTTGACGGATACGAACCTGTCGTTGAGCATTATACCGCCACGGATGATTCTTCCACTCTTGAGCACAAGCGGCTTGTCGTATGGGTTCCTCTCCATGAGGCTTGCTATGTAGCTCTTGATTCCGCTTACCTGTCTGAACCTGCCTTCCTCTACAGCCCGTTTCATCTCGGGAATACCCTGGAGATAGGAGTTGAAAGCGCCCTGGCTGAAATTATAATCCGCCGGACGCGGCCTGTTCGCCGCAAATTCACGGAAGCCCTTGAGCATTTCCGGCGTCAGATCGCTTAACTTGAGTTTATTGAAATCCTCTGAAACAGGCGCCGTCACATCGTCAAAGGTCGAATTCAATTTCTCATTGACAGGAGGCTTGACCGCAGTATTGTTGGCAACTGGTGCAGTGTCAGGGGGTTTCTGCCTGGCAGGCTGCTGTTCCGGCACTGCTGTCTTTATTGCCGGCTTCACGTCCTTCTCATCGATCTTGTAGTCCGAGATGACGTCCTCAAGCCTCGTCGGATCTCCTTTTGCCTTCTCAGTCCATTCCTTCCACATCGGGACTCTTTCCTTCCAGGCGCAGCCCCAGTATTCATCTGGCACACCGGCAATAAACACCAGATAACTATTGGAGAAACCCATGAGCTCTATACCTGAGCCTTTGTCATAGATGTTCCTGATGTAAAGCGCCTGGGCGGAAATAATCTCGAAGAACTTGTTCTCCTCGACCAATGCCCTGTCCTTGAGGCTTTGCGAAGACGCTGAAGATCCACCGAGATACCTGAGAATCTCAAGGAACGGATCCTCCTCGTTTACGTTTGCGGCGACGAGTTTCTCATAAATCGAGGCGCATTCCTTCTTGGCTTCCGGATCGTTTGCAAGATATTTCGCGAAAGCCAGCTGGATCCCGGCCTGTTTCCTTGCAGCTACCCTTGCAGTACCGTCGTTCAATATGCGTTCAGCGATCTTGCCCGCCTCCTTGCAGTCGCCGATCCTGAACATCCTCGTGGCATCAGAGACAAAATCCTTCGGCATCCTCCCCCCCTTGTAAAGGAACTTGTCGAGAAGCCCCATCTGCCAGCAGACATAGGCGCCAACGAGCATGAACAACGATATCGAAACATGTATTGCGACAGTTATCCATGGATTCCTCTGCGGCTGGTTGTCGGATACGCCTGGCTTCGCACCAAAGGCCCTCGCGCCGTTTTTCACTATGGGCGCAGGAACATTCTTGCGTACATGCTTTTCCTTGGCGTCCTTCTTCTTGTCGTTCTCCTTTATCAGGGTGTTCAGGCAGCTGACTATGTCCCTGTATGTCGGCCTTGCATCAGGCTTGCGGCTCATCATTTTCATGATGAGATCGGAAATTGTCTGGGGTATTTCAGGACGGTGCTTCTTCGGAGAAGGCGGATCTTCCACGGTCCTTATCCTGACAAGCTCGTCGATGTCCTCCTTGTCAAAAGGAGTCTGCCTGGATATGAGCTGGTAGAATGTTGCGCCGAGGCTGTATACGTCGCCTGTATGATCTTCCTTCCCTTCAAGGACCTTTTCAGGGCTCACATAGTGCGGACTCGCCCATGATTTCGTCAGGATGGCAATGGATTCCGACCTGGAATCCCTCATGGCCTGCGCTATTCCAAAATCCCCGATCTTGACGTTGCCGTCCTTGTCCATCATTATGTTGGCGGGTTTGATGTCATGGTGGATTATTCCATGTCTTCTTGCGTTGTCAAGACCTTCCGCGACATCCCTTATCCACTTCACCACATCGCTTATCGGGAAATGCTCCTTGTTCTCCTCAAGCTTCTTGTCGAGGGAACCTCCATCCATGAACTGCATGACTATATATGGCTGCCCCTCGAATTCACCGCAGGTGTAGATCGGGAGGACTGCATAATGGTTGACGGTGGCGGCAGTTCTCGCCTCATGCAGGAACAGGTGGGATCTTTCTGTCTTGCTGGCGACGTCCGGATTCAGGACCTTTATCGCGACTTCCCTGTCGAGGGTCAGGTCCAGGGCCCTGTATACGACGGCCATTCCGCCTACGCCGCCTGGTTCTTCAAGCAGATAATTGTCAAACCATTTCGGGACTATGATCTCGACATTGCATGACGGACAGTTGACTTTTGAGAAAGGTTCAAGCTCGGTGAGGTCGAGTTTCTGCGCGCACTTGTAGCAGGTTATCTTGCAGAGCCTCTTCTCCGGGGCTACCACTACCTCCTTGGGCTTCTCCTTCTTTTCAATGAGCGAGCTTCTCTTGATGGAGATTGTCTCCGAGGACATCGGTTCATCATCAGCCTCGGGCTGGGATACGTTTGTGCCCTTGGGGGCAGGTGCGGGAATCTTCAGGTTGGTCTTTACTTTCTTCTGATCTTCCGACTCTACAAAAGTAGCCATGGAAGGAGATTTCTGGGTCTCCTTGAAGTTTTCCTGCGCTTCGTCTTTAAAGTCCTGGGCCATATGTTAAAATTCCGGTTGAACAATCTGTTAAAATTATTTAAACTGATAATCTAGTGTTCTGTAACATAAATACAAGGGTTAAAATTATGTCTATTTTTGATGCGGATTTGGCTTGGCCGGAATAAGGCGATACTCAAGTATCGTCGTTTCCGACCAAGGCAAAGACCGGGCAAAAAGAGACATAACCGCATGGCGGCGTGAGTCTTTTGGCGTTCAACCCGCCCGCCGCCGCTCGACGATGGCTTGGCATCGCCTCTCCGGCGTGGGACTGCCTGACCATCAAGAAAGCCAAAATGTTTGCGAAGCTTTGTCCTGCGACACGACCACAAACTTCAAATCCGCCCTGCCAAGCTCCTCCTGTTTTCTGCCGGCAAGGCTCGAAACAAGGCCGCATTCATTGCAATCACTGCTCAAATGGACAAGAAAAACACATTTTGTCCTGGCAGTAACCAACTCGCCGAGCGCGTTTATCGCATCATCATTGCTGAGATGGCCGTGTTTTCCAAGAACCCTTCTCTTGAGATGCTGGCTCCTGTCAGACCTGTTCTGCATCTCTATGTCATGATTGCTTTCAAGTACAAGTGCGTCACAGTCCTTCAGTCTCTGCATGCAGAGCGAATTCAAATGGCCAAGGTCTGTCGCGATGCCAATCCTGGCATTGCCGGATGAAATGACGAATCCAACTGGATCCGTTGCATCATGGGGCACGGCAAAGGCCCTGACCTGGAATTCACATATGTCAAAAGCGGTCCCCGTCTCAAAAAGCACCTTTTTCCTGCCTAGCTTACCGGCCTTTTCGAGGAAGACAGCGGTGTCATAGGTGACATAAGTGGGGATTCCGAGTTCATCCGAGAAAATCCTGGCTCCGTTCACATGGTCGCCATGCTCATGGCTTATAAGCAGGGCCCTGATCTTCCTGGGGTCGTACCCGAAGGACGAAATCCTGGCAAGCAGCTCCTTCCGGCTGAATCCGGCATCCACCAGCAGCGCATTTTCATTATTATGTACAAGAATCGCGTTTCCACGGCTCCCGCTACCGAGAACAGTTATGCCAAAATCCATAAACAATCCACCAGCATTGCTTGATATCTTATCGCCAAAATCAAAAAGATGATTATATTAACGTTGAAGACAGTGTATATATTTTAATTTCGAAAACGTAAAATAACAGGGATTTAAAATTACACAATGGCCGATCAGGGTTTATTTCAATCTCAGCAGCTGAAACAGGAACAGATCCTCGCTCCACAGCAGATCCAGTCCCTGGAGATCCTTGTCGCGCCCCTGCTCGAACTCCAGATGAAGGTAAGCCAGGAACTGCAGGAAAACCCCATACTCGAACAGGAGAAACCCGGAGGAGAGGAACTCGCCGGAGACGTACTTACCGATTCCTCGTCCAGCGATGTCGACGAGGACAGCAAGCAGATACGCGACTCGGAGAAGTCGGACCAGGAAATATCAGAACTCGTACATCTTTCAGATTCCTGGCAGAACTCCCTGGTTCCATCCCATTCCCAGCGCCACTTCTCGAGTGACGACGAGGAGAAACGCCAGCATTTCTTCGAATCCCTCACTGAAGAGGCCTCCCTCCAGGAACAGCTTCTCGACCAGCTCAAGCTTTCAGGCGTAGATGACAAAACCAAGGAGCTGGCCGAACTCATCGTCGGCAGCATCGACGAAAAAGGCTATCTCAGGAGCCATCTCGCGGATCTCGCAACCGCCGGAAACGTGACCGTAAAGGAAATGGAGAAGGTGCTCGAGTTCGTCCAGGCATTCGATCCCCCTGGAATAGCCGCAAGAGACCTCAGGGAATGCCTCCTGATCCAGCTGAAGGCCCGCGGCAAGTCAAAATCACTGGCTGCCGAACTTGTCAGGACACACCTCAAGGAGGCCGGACAGAACAAGCTTCCCCAGGTCGCCAGGAAAATGAAGATTTCCATGAACAGGCTCAATGAGCTCCTGTCGGAAATACGCGCGCTCAACCCTTATCCAGGACTTTCAATATCGCCGAACAACCCGATTTTCGTGATTCCCGAAGTCGTCGTGGAGAAGCGCGACGACAAGTACGTGGTCATTTCAAAGGACGATAATTTCCCGAAACTGCGTATTTCGCAGTTCTACCTGAGCCTTCTTGAAAACCCCGGCACTGCAGAGGAGACAAAGGACTACATCAAGGCGAAGCTCATCCAGGGCAAGGCACTCATCAAAAGCCTCTCACAGAGGCAGAGCACTATCAAAAGCATCGCAGAAGTCATAGTCGACACCCAGTTCGACTTCCTCGAGAAAGGCACCGAGTTCCTGAGGCCGCTCACCATGCAGCAGGTCGCGGACAAGATCGGGGTCCATGAGACGACCGTCAGCCGCGCCATCGCAAACAAATTCATGCAGACTCCGAACGGCCTTCTCGAATTCAAATTCTTCTTTTCGACCGGATTCAAGGCCGACGACGGCGAAGTCCTGTCAAACCGCAGCATCATGGAAAAGATAAAGGACTTCGTATCGCGTGAGGACACTGCAAAGCCAATGTCCGACAAACATATCGCAGAACTGCTCCAGAAGGACGGCTTGAAGGTAGCTCGACGCACTGTCGCCAAATACCGCGAGGAACTAGGCATCCAGCCATCCCACCTGAGGAAAGAGTATTAAGGGAAGTTCTGGAGTTCTGGAGTTCTAGAGTTCTGGAGTGCTGGAGTGCTGGAGTGCTGGAGTGCAAAAGCCGACTAGAATATCCTCTGCCATTCAAATCCTTTTTACTTATGTATTTGTTGATTTCTCTAATTGCCTTGTCCCGCGGCAGTTCGGATAAGCACTGCAACCCCAGAAATTGGAACCCGGGCTTGCTCCCTGACGCGCAGTTCTCAGAATCATCGCCTTTCCGCAGGAAGGGCAGATTGGTGATGCAGACCGATCCGACGGATCTGACAGATCAGTCCGATCTGATTTATTATTCAATTTCGCATTTCTGCGGATCATGGCTAATTTTTCACTGAAGCCACCCTCGGACGCAAACTGCCGTTCAAGGCCTGCCAACTGATGGTCTATCAGATAGTTGGCCTGGTGAATCAGACAGATGAGTGCATTTGCCACAATTGCAGGATCAGGGTGGTTTAGCCAGGGTAAATAGGGGATTGATGGATCAACCTCATCTGACCGATCAGTCACATCAGTCTGATCAGTCCTATCCGATTGCTTCCTCCCAACCTCCCGTATCTCCAGTGCCTCAGGATCCTCCTTTTTCCACTGACGCAGCCCTCTTTGCCTTAGAAAATCCTCGTAATCCAACAACAATTCGTCTAAGCTTGCCCGTGCGACATTCACCAGCATAATCTCGGATTTTGCGGAAGTCGCTGACGCCCGACTCCCCTCTGCAATGTTCTGGCGACCACTACGGGCAGCCTGTAGCATCTGATCATGTGTCCGGGAACGCTTATCAATAAACCGGTTGCAGAACGACACGGTTCCATCGTAAATCACCTGAGTCACTTGAAACGATCGAAGCTTGCGATATCCGCCATGAGGACGAAATGCTGAATCGCAGTGCTTGTCATATGTCCGCCCAGGCTGTTTTGACTTATCTGAATCTTCTCTATAACCCATAATCCCCCCAAGTGTCATGTATATTTCTCTCTCCGAAAACTACCAAATGCAATCCATTCATCCAAGCACCAAATCCTAGTACCCCCTCAGCCTGATATCAGGGACTTTTCCGAATATGTGGGCGTAGAGGATACGGGTGTTGGGCGCTACCGGATCCGCGTAGACTGCGGCTTTGGCGAGACGGCTTGCAAGGGGCATGTTTCCGGTGTCGATCGCCTTGCGGGCGTCCGCAACCCACTGCTGGGCGTTCTTGCGGTCATCGGGCGAAATCACTTTGAAGACAATATACTTAGTGTTTATGAACTTCAGCTCCTGCGGAGGTTCGATCTCGTAGAACCATTTGAGTTTTTCACGGGTCTGCGGAGAATACATCAGGTTGACCGGCGAATCAATCCGTATCTTTGATGCCGCTGCACAGTACCTTGAAGAATAGATGCCCATGTCTCCGGCATGTCCCCGGTCGAACACATAATATCTGACTCCCTTGTCGACGCAGAAGTCATTCAAGTTCCTTTCAGCGCCGAAGAAAATCTTGTCCAGATAGATCTCGACGTCCTTCCTTGTGTCGCCAAGCTCGAATTTCGGCTGGAGGATGATCGCCGCATGGCAGTATGCCTTGAGCACAGGAGAAAGCGTGAAGTCCGTGAGTATCGTCTCATTTTCCACGCCCTCAGCCCTCATCCATCTCACAAGTCCCGCCATTTCCGGAAGATATTCGTTCCTGTAGTCCCTGCCCATGCAGAACGACTGCGCGAATTCAATGAAGACTACAAGCCCCAGGAAAGCGATGACTGCCGCCTTTTCAGAGGATATCCCGGCGCTGGCGCCCGTTTTTCTCAATACTAGGACGAGAGCAGTTCCCCCTATCGCAAAAACCGCCACAAGGACTGACACGACGACATAGACGCTGCTGGATATCGCTATGCCGTGCTTTGGAACCAGTGCGATGAGCGCAAGAAGCAGCATTGCTAGAAGGCCACCCCATATGAAGACGAACTGGAACCTGTGGCTCCTGATGTTCCTCAGCCAGTCCTGTACAAGCAACGGTATCAACATGCACAGGAAGATTATTGCGAAATCATGGTAGCGGACGACAAATATGAACGCAATGAAAAAGAAGATCGTCATGAAAAGTGGAAAGCAAAGCCTCGGCATGTCCCTGAAATAAATGAGCCTTCTCTGCGGTTTGAAGAAAAGTGCGAGGCCCAGCATGAGCGGGACCATGTATATCGCGAAAGGAAAGAACATCCTCAGGATTACAATGTCCGCGGAGTGCATTGCAGGCGTCCACAATATCCTGGCATCGAAATTCAGGAGCAGCGGATCGGCCGGCTTGACGTTCATATATTTGAGTTTTGCGACGAGGAGGTTTCCGAAATGCCCGTAGTTCGACGAGAAGCTGCTCATCCTGCTGATGCCCCACCATACGAGGAATGCGGCGGCGGCGGCAATGACAATGACGGCAAGGCGCTTCAAGTACGACTGACGGAAATTCAGCGTCGAAGAAATCAGGAGCACTGGAATTACTATCACTGCCAGCGGAGAGAAGAAAAGGTTGTGGATCCTGTGATATGGTATAACGACCGAAGCCAGCAGGACAGCTGCGAGGATCACGAACCATACATTCCTCCTTTTCGCACTCGGTTTTCCGCCGGCAATGAGCCTGAGTATTTCCGAAACACCCCATATCCCGAAGAATATCTGGCACATGTCCCATGTAGCCATCGCGAGGAACGCGGCCACACCGAGAAGCACAAGCTTTATCTTCGACGGCCTTCCAAGATACCAGTATGCGATCACAAGAACCGACATTATGA
This sequence comes from Lentisphaerae bacterium GWF2_50_93, assembly GCA_001804815.1. Taxonomy (GTDB): domain Bacteria; phylum Verrucomicrobiota; class Lentisphaeria; order Victivallales; family GWF2-50-93; genus GWF2-50-93. The sequence continues at coordinate 53,265 of MHBI01000099.1, read as the reverse complement.
GAGGCATGCAGAATTCGCCCCTGATTATATCCTGTCCGGTATAGCGCGCCAGCGCGGCCGGGGCGACAACATGCAACAGTCCTCCGGCAAGGGCAAGCTTCCACGGGCATCTCAATACGATCAGGAACAGGAAGATCATGGCTGAAACGGAACTCGTCCAGAAACGGATCTGGGTACGAGCCCAGCTCGTGAAATAAGGATTGTCCTCGTATGTCTGGTCCTCCGGTTTCAGTTCCGGTGAAGGGAAGATCCTGTTCTTGAGCCTGTATCCGTAGCCGAGGAAATATTCCAGGCCGATGGTGTCCTGCTCCGCGACTTTCAAATTCTTATTTGTCGGGAGGAGCGGATCATAGGCCGGGATTCCCCTGCCCGCGGCTACATCTGCGGAATTCGCAAACATTATCGAGCTTTCCACGAAGAACGGGACAAAAGGCCCCTGGGAAGGCTGTGGAAGCGCATCCTTGGCGCCCTTGTAGCATTCGCCGATCCTCACCGCCTCGCGCTCATAGATGAAGCTCCTCATCGCAAATGAGCTGATGAAGACAAGAACAAAAAGGGCAAAGATGAAAAGTCTGCTATTTACAAAAGGCAACCTGATATTCTTCATTCCAGTCTTTCGCAATTAATAAAAACTCAAAGAAAAGTCTCACGGCACCTGTTCGCCCAAGGCGAATTTACTACTAACAATACGCACAACTGAAGTTGTAAACTCCAACATTCTTCAATTGCTTGTAGTTAAGCCCGCGAGGGCTGTTCCTGCGAGTAGGTACGTGCTTCAGCATGTACTATCTTAATATCTAAGAATGGGACAGGCTAAAGCCCGTCCCTACTTTCAAGATGCCTGTGTCGCAATCTTATATTATAAAATTTTCCGCAGGAAAATTTTATCAGTTGAACGGATTCTCGCCGCAGTAGCGTACGCCCTTCGGCTGGTTGTAATAGATGTTGCAGCTGCACAGTCCGAGCATCTTCATCGCATCATACAGGGTCTTTGCCGAATGCTTGAACGCTATCGCGCCATGGTGCGGGAACCTCTGCTCGATGAGGACATGGCGGTAGAACCTGCCCATCTCCTTCACCGCGAAAATTCCGATTCCTCCGAACGACTTCGGATCCACGTCGAGGACTTCTCCATCGGCGATATAGGATTTGAGCGACGCATCGGCTGTCGACTGGAGCCTGAAGAGGGTCACGTCTCCCGGCCTGATCCTGCCTTCAAGAGTACCGCGTGTTATATTCGGATCCTTTCCGGCTTCCATGAGCCTGTGCATGATGAGCTGGTATTTCAGGCTGCATCCCGCAAGACATTCCGAACATGTGTTTCCGCAATGGAATCCCATGAAGAGATCCGTGTTCTGGTATCCGGCCGCCTTCTTGCCGGCCTTCTCATACATGTCGCGCGGAACTGTGTTGTTGATGTCGAGCAGCGTCGCCGGATGTTCGGTCGCGCAGGTAGCGATATATTCGCTCAGGGCGCCGTAGATGTCGACTTCGCAGGCCACCGGAATGCCCTTGGCCGCAAGACGCGAATTCACGTAGCACGGTACGAAACCGAAATATTTCTCGAATGACGGCCAGCACTTGTCGGCGAATATCCCGTATTGCGACGCGCCAAGGTTGTCACCCATGAACTTCATGAGCCCGACTTCGAACTGCGCGAGTTTCGCAAGGAGGTCCGGATATGCGTTGCCATTGCCGAGTTCCTGGGCCATCTCCGCGGCGACCTTCTTGATCTTCGGGTTGCCTTCGGCGGAACGGAACACGTCATACAGATCGAGTTCGCTGTTCTCCATCACTTCGACACCGATGTCGTAGAGGGGCTTGATTGGGGCGTTGCACGCGAGGAAGTCCTGCGGACGCGGTCCGAACGCGAAGATCTTGAGCTTCTTCAGGGCGACAAGGATTCTCGCCACCGGGATGAAGCCCTTTATCATGTCTGCCACTTCGTCCGGAGTTCCAACCGGATAATCGGGGATGTACGCCTTGACCTTGCGGAGTCCGAGATTGTATGAGGCGTTGAGCATTCCGCAGTATGCGTCGCCGCGGCCGTTGATGAGGTTTTCGCCTGTCTCTTCAGCCGCCGCAACGAACATCACTGGGCCATTGAATTTCTGCGCGAGAAGCGTCGCCGGGCCTTCAGGTCCGAAGTTTCCGAGATAGACGATGAGGGCGTTGACCTTGAGATTTGTGATTTCCTCATATGCCTGGAGAGCGTCGGTTTCCTTTTCGATCACAGTAGGAATGTTCTTGATCTTGATTTCCTTTGCCGCACAGGCCTTGAGGACTTCAGCCTTGCGCTTCTTCGATAGTTCAATAGGGAAACAATCCCTGCTGACAGCCACGATTCCAAGCTTCACTTCCGGAACGTTGTTCATTTTATATCCCTTCAATTAAAATTTTTCTCTTAAAAAATGTAGAACAGGCGTCTCGCCTGTTCTTATTTAATCTCCTACAGGCGAGACGCCTGTCCTACACTCTTTAATCCCATTCCCGGTTTACAATTTACTTTTGTCCATAATACGAATTCCTGCCGTGCTTCCTCTGATAATGCTTGTCGATCAGCGCCTTCTTCAGCTGGGGGACTTTCGGATTGATTGACACTGAGAGGTATGCCATCCTGGCAAGTTCTTCGAGGACAGCGCTGTTATAGACGGCCTTCTCAGGGGTTTTCCCCCAGGTGAACGGGCCATGGCACGCCACAAGCACCATCTCGACTTCATTATAGCTGCGTTTTTTAAAGGCGTTCAGGATCTGCTGCCCGGTCTGCTCCTCGTAGTCGCCCTTGATCATTTCATCGCTCATGACTTCCGTACATGGAACGGCTTCCACCAGATGATCTGCATGTGTGGTCCCGAGGATCGGAATTGGCTTCATCGCCTGCGCCCAGGCGACCGCATATGTCGAATGAGTATGGACTACTCCGCCGATATCAGCGAAATTCCTGTAGAGCACGGTATGAGTCTTCGTGTCAGAAGAAGGCCTCATCCTGCCCTCGACAACGTTGTTCTCCAGATCCACGACAACCATGTCCTTCGGCTTCAGCTCATCGTACGGTACACCGCTCGGTTTTATGGCGAAGACGCCTTTGCCACGGTCGATCGCGCTGACATTCCCGAATGTGTAGATTGCAAGTCCCAGCTTAGGGATCTGCATGTTGCATTCCCACGCCTGTTCCTTCAGTTCCTGATATCTTGCCATATGTATTTCCTTAAGTAGGTACGTGCTTTAGCATGTACCATAATTAACACTTTAAATTCAAGAATGGGACAGGCTAAAGCCCGTCCCTACTTCTTCGTTTCCTTCTCCACAAAACCGCCTAGCGATGAATACTGGTCATACAGCTTTGCGTATTTCGCGGAATTCACCTTGTCTGGCGTGTATTCGGCCTCGAACCCGCTGCCCATCGCGTCCTGCGCCTTTTCAACCGACTTGTGGATTCCGGCGACTACCGATGCGAACATCGCAGCGCCAAGCGCGCACGCCTGTTCGGAACGCGCAACCTTGATCTTCATTCCAAGTACGTCGGTGACGGTCTGCATGATGAACGGGGATTTCTTCGCGACTCCACCAAGTGCGATTACACCTTTGATGTCGACTCCCTGATCCTGGAAACGGTCTACGATCTTCTTCGAGCCGAATGCCGTCGCTTCGACAAGCGAGCGGAAAATCCTCGGAGCATCGCTTCCAAGATTGAGGCCGGCAACCGCGCCTTTGAGAGCCTGGTTTGCATCGGGCGTGCGTCTGCCGTTCATCCAGTCCAACGCCACAATACCGGATTCGCCGATCGGGAGCTTGGAAGCGGACTTTGAAAGTTCTGGAATGACAGCATGATGGACCGCGTCAATGATCTTCTTCCTGGCGCTTTCGGATTTGACTTCAGAGGCGAGTGCATTCTGCAAAGGCCACATCAGGACGTTCCTGTACCAGGCGTAGATGTCGCCGAACGCCGACTGTCCGGCCTCCATTCCGAGCATTCCCGGAACAATCGAGCCGTCGACCTGTCCACAGATTCCGCGGATCAGCTTCTTGCCAACCTTGTCCATAGGGGCGATCAGCATATCGCATGTCGAAGTTCCCATGACCTTGCTCAGGATGTTTGGCTTGATCTGTCCGCCGACCGCACCCATATGCGCGTCGAAGGCGCCGACGCCGACAACGATATTTCCGCTGAGGCCGAGCTTCTTCGCCCAGCCGGCTGAAAGAAGTCCTGCTGCGCTGTCGGAGGTATATGTATCCCGATAGAGGCGTCCGCGGACACCCTTGAGCAGAGGATCAAGCCCTGTCAGGAATTCTTCGGACGGAAGTCCGCCGAATGATTCATGCCACATGGCCTTGTGTCCGGCTGAGCATCTGCCACGCTTGAGCGTAAGCGGATTCGTGTCGCCAGTGAGGACGGCAGGCAGCCAGTCGCAGTGTTCGACCCAGGAGAATGCGGCATTGCGGACTTTCTTGTCGGCCCTCAATGTATGCAGGACTTTCGCCCAGAACCATTCCGAGGAATAGATTCCGCCGGAGTATTTCGTGAAGTCCTCGAACTTGCCGCTGTGGGCCAGATTGTTGATTTCCTCGGCTTCCTTTATACCGGTATGATCCTTCCAGAGGATGAACATGGCGTGCGGGTTGTTCTTGAATTCGTCGTGGAGGGCGAGAGCGGTTCCGTCCTTGTCGACCGCGATTGGCGTTGATCCGGTGGTATCGATTGAAATCCCCTTGATGTTCTCCGCGACATTCGCACCTGCGGCCTTGAGGGATTTCCTGACGGTTATCTCAAGTCCCTCCAGATAGTCGAGGGGATGCTGCCTGAACTGGTTTTCTACTGGCTGACAGAACTTTCCATCCTGCCACCGGCTGTAATGATGGACAGCGCTCGCGATTTCTTTTCCGTTGGAGGCGTCGACGATGAGGCATCTCACCGAATCCGAGCCGTAATCGAGACCGATCACGAAATTATTTTTTGACATGTTGACCCCTTGTTCAAGTTCGTTAGGAATTTCAGGGCTGATAATGTAGACCTGCCTCTAATATACTTCAAGACGGGAAAGCAAGCAGTTTGCGACGGACATACCGAAGAGGGTTGGATTATGCATTAATGATCGCAGCGGTTCTTCCTTGAGCGTTATCATGTAGAAAGGGAGCGCCGGCCTGGAGACCGGCGCTCCCTGAGGAAAATCAAGATCACCAATGGACGTGCAGAAAGAGACTGTCCTCCTTCCATACGAGGCGGAATATCATTGAGTTAAATGCTTTCCGGCAAACTGCTACTCTTCATCTTCCTTCTTCAGGAGATCATCCAGCATTTCGGTAGCCTTTGACATGTCCAGCCAGGCCTTTTCCGAGCTCATGTCCATCAGGAGGGAATATGCAATGACGCCATATACGGCTCCGAGGACAAGTATGATCAGACCTTTGGTTTCAAGGCTGACGGGAAGAAGGATCAGGACGCCCACGTGGACCATCACGAATGCGATGGCTCCCAGTATGAGCGCCGCAGCGGCCTTCAGCACCCACAGGCTCAATTCCCTGGCTATTCCAACCGCCTTGATATAGATCTTCAGCGCCTCGATTTTGAGGGGGCGGATCAGCGCCCCCCTCAAAATCTTAAGAAGGCCGGATGCCAAAGAACAAACAATGCCTTTTAAGAATATAAGCATTGCATTACTTTGCCGTTTTGCGTCCGAGGATGAAACCCAGCATAAGTGCGCCGACTGCTACTCCAGCGACATACGGCCAGGGATTTTTGCGGACATTCTGATCTATGGCTCCGGCGATTTCCCTGGTCTTGTCGGCGGCGGCTTCCTTTATGCTTGCAGCCATATCCGCGGCTTTCTGCGCGGCAAGGGCCAGCCTCTCCTTCAGGCCCTTCTCGTCAAGCATGGCGCATTTGAGGTTTTCGAATTTACCACTTGTCGCAGACAGTACCTGTTCCCTGTTTTCCTTTGCGGCGTCTTCGAGAAGCTTGAGAGCCTCGTTGATTTTTTCAGCTGAGATTGCCATTGCCAGTTCCCTCCATTGTTGTTGTTTGTGTTCACATACCACTGAACGTCCTAATCCCATCCTTTCATTTTAGGTTCGGCTTATTTATTCCACAATACAAAATAAATGCAATCAGCCCAGATACAATGGGTAATAACCCTACCATCACCAGGGGGGCGCCCCCCTGCCTGACAGGTAATTTTACCTTCCTCTTGACACCATTTCAAGCATGATTTCCCTTAAAAATAAAAGGATTCCACGTATTGCACGCAACAGCAAATCATGGATGGAGGGCAAATAGCATGCCGGGGATTTTACAGATAATGTTTGACTTTTGGAGGATTGCCATTATCTGTAACCGCCCCTTGCAAAGGGATTTCACACTTCGTGCTTTTGTATTTCAACTTATAAATTTCGGAGAAATTTATTTATGATGGGTTGTCATTTAGGTAATTTTTTCCAGGTCAGCGTGGCCGGCGGTTCATACCAGGAAGGGCTTACTTCACTAGTACAGGGCGTTCCTCCGGGAATGCTCCTCACAGAACAGGAAATCTATGGCGACCTCCTCCTCCGCAAACCTGGAGCAGACGAGCTTTCATCCCCAAGGAAGGAACCTGATCTTCCCATAATCTATACCGGGCTCAACTCATGGGACACCATCGAGAAGGCCGGAAACAAGAACCATACGAACGGCACACCCCTCACAATCCTCATCCCGAACCTCGACCGCCACGACATACATGTCTGGCAGTACCAGAGCACCAACAGAACCCCCCGCCCGGGGCACGCTTCCTATGCGTCTTTCATAAAATACGGTCCTGACGACGATGCGATCGGAGCTGGAATCTTCAGCGGCCGCTACACCGCCACCATAGTCGCGGCTGGCTATGTCGCCAAAAAGGTGCTGAAGGCCTGCGGCATCGAAGTATTCTCATACATCCGCGAGATGGCTGGAGTACGCTGCGGGGAAATGGATTATGCAAAAGTCTTGAAGGCGACTGATGCTTTCAAGAGGATGCGCTGCGACTTTGATCCCTTCTATCAGGAAATCTACGTGAAAAAACGCATCACCATGGACATGCGCTTCCTACAGAAGGCCGCGATATTCGCGGAAATTGAAAAGGAAATCGACGATATCCGCGCAAAGACACCCAGGATGGATTCAAGGGCGATAAAGAAGAAATACGGCGTCCACCATGTCGTCAACTGCCCCGACTACGATGCCGCAGAGGCAATGCTCGCGGAATGCAACAGGATCTCGGCGACAGGAGATTCTTCAGGCGGCGTTGTCGAAGTCGTCGCGCTCGGCGTCCCGTGCGGACTCGGCGAACCAGTCTTCAGGAAGCTTGATGCCGAACTCGGCAGGATGCTCGGAATCGGCGCAGTGAAAGGTGTTGAAATCGGTGCGGGATTCGGAGTGAAGGACATGACCGGCATCCAGTCCAACGATGCGATGCGCGCTGAAAAGGGCAAGGTCAAGTTCATGAGCAACAACGCAGGCGGAATCACCGGCGGACTCGCCACAGGACAGCCGATCGTTGCGAGAGTCGCGGTCAAGCCTACCCCCACGATCGACAAGAAGCAGGTCACGATCGACAAGTATACCATGGAGAACAAGGCCCTGGCCGCGATAACGCGCCGCGATCCGACGATTGCCGGACGCATCTGGCCCGTCGCGGAAAACTACATGGCGATTGTCCTGCTCGACTACCTCATTGCACATTACGGCTACCAGGCGCTGAAGGATAAGATTTCCGCCAAACCCTGAAATTTATTTTCAAGGAACGATGAACTGAATATTTTATCAGGACGCGGATATGACTTTGCAGAAAAAACGTGGCAGGCTCCCGGTCGAACAGGACAAGATCTCCGCATATGTCAGGGAAAATATAATCAGCGGCAGATGGCCTGCCGGGCATAAGATTCCAACCCACATAGAACTTGGAAAAAAGTTCGGAGTGACCACCGTCACTGTCCAGCGGACGCTGTCATCACTTGTTTCCGACGGCTTCCTCCGCGTGAACATGAAAGGCGACAGGGGCACCTTTGTCAACGAGACTCCTCCCCACATCTTCAATTATGCGCTTGTGTTTCCATCAGCTCAGCCTGAACCTAATCAGAACATGTTTTACACTACGCTGCTGGATGTGTCAAAAGGGCTCCAGTGTGAACTTGGGATTACGATCACGCCCTATTACTGGATTGACGGCAATCCGGTGCGTCCTGACTACATACGGCTCGTCAATGATATCAAGAAGGAGAGGCTTGCAGGAATAATTTTCGCGTCACCGATTTTCCTGATAGAAAAGACTCCGGTCGTGCTTGAAGGCGATATCCCGAGAATCATAATTGGGGCGGAAGACAAGAAGTCCGGCATTCCTGGGATTGGCACAAACACCAGTTCGTTCATAGAGAAGAGCCTGGATTACCTTGTATCCAGGAACTGCAGCCGCATTGCATTCATCTCAGCCCGTGGACAGAAAGGTAAATTCACTGAACATCTGAAGCTTTCATTCGCCGGAAAAGGCCTGGCATTTGTGCCGCACTGGCACCATTTCTGCCACTTGGAATGGACGGAGGCCGCGGTCAATATTGTGCGCCTGCTCATGTCGCCGCGGACGGAGACGGAGCGGCCCGACGCCATCCTGGTGGGGAATGACAATCTGATCGAACCTGTCTGCGAAGGGTTGAAACTCGCAGGCGTCAGAGTCCCCGGAGAACTGGAACTCGTCTCGCACTGCAATTTCCCGAGGAGCTCCATCCTTCCCCTGCCCGTGAAATTCATCGGCTACGACATACATGGCCTCATGCAGAGGTGCATTGAAATGCTGAAGCTCCAGAGATCCTCCGGGAAGACCTCGCGTGCGAAATCAATTGAAGCCTGCACAGATGAAGAATACGCCCGCCTCCGCCACAAATAAATCTTGAAGAATCATAATACTGACACTTGACACCAGCGGCAGACAACAGTATAATTCTAACAACATACTTATTGTTTATCTTTATGTATATTGTTGCTGAAGGCAGAATAAAATGAAAGCAATGCGGTCATTTACCTTAATCGAACTGCTCGTGGTCATTGCGATCATCGCACTTCTTGCGGCGATGCTTCTCCCCGCGCTGCAGAACGCCAAGACCCAGGCGAAACTCACCGTCGAAAGATCGAACATGAGACAGGTCGGACTTGCTGTAAACCTGTATTCCAGCGACTTCAACTCCCGTCTTCCCGGCGCGAACGACATGCGGCAGAGGGACCATTTCACCGTCAGGGATCGCTTATCACCCACCTATATAAATATTACCGGCAGACCTGACGGCATCTGGGGCTGTCCTGTGGCCCTGGGCTATAGATGGAGCGAATCTCATTATGCCAGCACATGGTGGTGGAATATCGGATGGGGCAGTTCTCTTGACGTAGACGGAAACAGTATAACGACCCCGGACAACAATCCGGACGGAAATCCGGACGTCTGGGCCGACGGTTATGACGTTTATATCGACGGTCGTGGATTTACTACGTCCAGAGGCCCTGACGAAATTGTCATCATCACTGACAATGGCACACTTCCCGAAGGATGGACAGATGGAATCCATCCCTGGGCGAACCATGCCCCTAAGAACAATCCTCTGGCAAAACCATATGGAAGCAACTCGCTCTGTCTCAGCGGCAGGGTTCTATGGCGGACAAATGATGACCTGAACTGGGCTTATGCAGGTGGAAGTTTATATGGCTGGCGGTAATCTAAACATTTATATAAGGAATATAATTATGATTGGAAAAAGCAACTTCACAAGATTGTTCGTGGCGCTGTCGTTCTTCTCGATGTCTTTCGGGAGTCTTAACGCAACCGAGACGGAGAACATCAACATCAGGATCCTGCCAAAACCCGGAAATGTCGTCATCGACGGAAAATTTGACGACTGGGATCTGTCCGGCGGCATCTTCACCTGCTCCGACGTGGAGAACCTGCGGGACAAGATGGGTGTGTGGATCCATGCCATGTACGATGCCGACAATCTTTATGTACTGGCCCGGTGGATTGATGAGACTCCCATGAGCAATCCCGGATCGGTTTCAGGCGACCATGCGTGGCGGGGGGATTCCCTCCAGCTGCGAATAATTGCAAAACCGGAAGAGAAGAATCCTCCGCCGATCTGCTGGGTCACAGCCTGGAGCGACCGCGACGGAAAGGATGTCATTGATCTGGATTTCCCCAAGAAAACTCTTGAAAAACAAAAGGATGCCAAAACCCTGGGTGCCCAGCAGGCCTTTTTAAAGAATGCCGACGGCAAGGGATATGTGCAGGAGCTGGCCCTGCCCTGGAAGACACTTGTCGCCGGGGGGATAACTCCGAAGGCCGATGGGCAGATTGTTTTTTCAGTGGAAGCCAATTTCAACACCAGCAGCAATTTCCGCATTACGATGAAGGATGTTTTCCGTCCAGGCGTCACACCGGACAGGGTGTTCACCTTCCAGGCGTTCACCTGCTGGGGGTTCGGGACTTTCACAGCCAATGGCAAAGTGGAACCGCAGAAGCTGATCATGGCGGACAGGCGCGAATTCGACGTTGCAATGAAAGACGGCAAACCCTCGGTCGACTGGGCCACCCTCTTCGAAGCAAAGAAGATGGAAGGGTTTGCAAAGATCAATCTTGATATGCCGGAAGACGGTTTCGTTTCCTTGAACATCAAAAATTCCGAGGGACTTGTGGCGCGCCAGCTGCTGACCGCCAACTTCATGACCGCAGGCAAGCATGAAATCCTCTGGGACGGCCTGACCAACATGAGCCATTTCCAGCCAGGAGAAGTGGTCCAGCCGGGTGCATATACATGGGAGGCCATCCATCATGGCGGACTTGGCCTGCGCCTGGTCGGCTGGGCCGACAACTCCGGAAAAACCCCTTTTGATTCGCCCGGAGGCAACTGGGGCGGCGATCACGGGAAACCGAGTTCAGTCGCTACTGATGGCAAGCAGATGTTCCTGGGCTGGAACGGTTCCGAGGCCGGCAAGGCGGTGGTCTGCACGGATCTTGATGGAAAAGTGAAGTGGCGCCACAAGCACGGCGGGTTCGGGGGCGCAATCCATATAGCCGAGGGAAATGGGATTGTATATGTCAATGACGGCCATGAAAAAGCGTTATACCGCATTGATGCGAAAAAAGGGGATTACAGTTCCTGGAAAGGACAGGATACGGCTGTGCTGCCGATCAGCGAAGGCATGCTCGGGCTTGATTTTGCAAAAGGGAAACTCTATCTGAGCCAGGGGCAGAACATCCGTGTCCTTGATGCAGAGACCGGAAAAGAACTTAATACAATCGCCATCGCCGAACCGGCTGATCTGGAAGCTGCAGCTGATGGCGCCGTATATGTAATTTCCGCCGGCAAACAGGTTTTGCGCCTGAAGGAGGACGGAAAAACTGAACCTGTTGTTTCAGGTCTGGAAAACGCCCGTGGCCTTGCAATCGGCAAGGATGGCGAAATATATGTCGGGCTCCTTGATCCCGACAACCAGGTACAGGTTTTCGGACAGGACGGAAAGCTTATCCGCAGCATCGGCAAAAAGGGCGGCCGTCCGCTCCTTGGCCCCTGGGATCCGAGCGGCATGCGTTTCATCACCGCATTGAAAGTCGATTCCAAAGGAAAACTCTGGGTTGCTGAAAAAGATGACCATCCCAAACGGATTTCCTGCTGGGACAGCCAGAGCGGCGCTTTCATCAATGAATTTTTCGGTCCCACGCCCTATGGCGCGACCGGAGGGGCTATATCATCGCTGGATCCGATGGTAATGGTTGGTAGCGGATGTGAATGGCGTCTGGACAAGGAGACCGGAAAAGCGGCATGCATCGGCGTCTTCCACCGCAAGGAGATGGCGAACAGCCGTATCGGCCTCAGTCCTGAAGGCCGGCAGTACGTCGCTGTTGCGGAGGGCTGGATCCACGGATACAATCCCGTCTCGATATATGAACGCATCGCACCGGGATCGTACAAGCTGCGCGCCCGCCTCGAAGCACTCAGCGACAAGAAAAATGAAAAGGGATGGCTTGTAGGGAATATCACCGGGGCACGCATATGGTCTGATGCCAACGACGACCAGCAGGAGCAGTCCGAGGAAGTCAAGGAATATAATGTTGCATTGGGCGGATGGATCACAGGCTGGTACATGCCGATGACCCAAAGCATGATTTTCTATGGCGGAGTCTACCGCATTGCCCCGACCTCCTGGACAAAGTGCGGTGCGCCAATCTATGATCTGGCCCAGGAAAAACTCATGCCTGCTCCGGAAGACGTCCGCAACCGTGGCGGCATGGGCTCGCAGCGCAGCTGCGGTTCACAGGACGGCAGACTTGTTGTCTATAATGGCCATTACGGCAAGAACAACAGCGATTTCGTATGCTACGACATAGAGTCCGGAAAACTTAAATGGAGCTATCCCAACAACTATGTCGGGGTCCATGGAGGACATAGGGCGCCTCCGCAGACAACTGGAATGATCCGCGGTGCCTACGATATCGTCGGAACCGGCAGGCTCCCAGATCCCATCGGCGACATCTTCGTCGTCGGCACCGACAAGGGCGAATGGCATATCATGACCGGCGATGGGTTCTACCTGAGCAGGCTGTTTGAAGCGGATCCCATGAAAATCAAATGGCCCGAAAGCGCTGTACCAGGCGCCATCATGGACAACTGTCCTCCCGGAATGGGCGCCGAGGATTTCGGCGGTTCGATAGCCGTGACCAAGGAAGGGCAGCTCTATCTCCAGGCGGGAAAGACAGCCTACATCAATCTCAAAGTCGCCGGACTTGAAACCGTCAGGAAGATCAAGGGCGGCGGACTTGAAGTCAAGGACTCCGACATCGCGCTGGCAAAGGGCTTCCGCGAGAAACTGCTTCAGGCAAGCATCGGCACCGGAATATGCACTGTGAAAAAGCAGACCGTCAGCTTCACAGGTGACATGCGCAAGGATTTTTCCGGGATTGACACGTTGAAATTTGAAAAAAACAAGGCAGCCAAGGTCGAGGCCGCCATCTCCTACGACGACAACAACCTTTATCTTGGATGGCAGGTCGGCGACGACACGCCATGGGTGAACGGCGCCAGCGATCCTGCCCAGATGTATGCCATGGGAGACACTGTCGACTTCCAGATCGGCACCGATCCCAAGGCCGAACCGAAACGCAACGAGGCGGTTCTCGGAGATCTGCGTCTTTCCATCGGCAACCTCCAGGGCAAGCCAACGGCAGTTGTTTTCCGCAGGATTGCAGAAGACAAGCAGCCGCGCAAGTTCTTCTCCGGCGTAGTCCGCGAAGGATATGAGATGCAGAGCGTCAAGGTGCTCGAAGACGCAAAGATCGAGGTGAAGGCCGACGCAAAGAAAAAGCAATACATCGTCGAGGCCGTAATTCCCCTCAAGAGCCTTGGACTGAATCCCAAGAACGGTCTCAAGCTTCAAGGGGATATTGGTGTCACGCATGGCGACAGCGCCGGGCAGGACACGGTTCTGCGTTCATACTGGAACAACCAGAAGACCGGACTTGTCGCGGACGAAGTGTTCGAGCTGAAGATGGAACCCGCCAACTGGGGCGTGTTCAATTTCTAAGGCCGCATATATTGACATCTCGCCAATTGAAAATTGGCAGGCAGGGACGGCTCGAGTTTATCCCGATCCTGAAAGGCATCGGGAAGCCGTCCGCGGCGCTCTCGGAGAGAGCGCCCTACCTTTTCGTCGATTCAATCGTGGAACTATTAGCAACTTTGCATTTTATTTTTGGTACGGATTAAGTAAGCGGAATAGTTTACTTAATCCGTACCAAGTGAAAGGATTTTGACATATGATCCCATTACTGCGCTTCAAACATCTTCTGCCTGTGCTGCTTTGCATCTGCATCCAGGCCTCAGTTCCCGGACAGGAAAAAAAAGGGGCATCAGTTCCTTCCCAGAAGGATGCCCAGGTATTCAACCTCAAAGGGCAGCTTGTCATTGACGGAGATTCTAAGGACTGGCAGATCCCGGCGACAGCGCTCCTGTCATCGAAGGATGGCAAAGCCCAGATGCGCTTCGCCGCCGACTATAATAATTTCTACGCATTTGTGGAGGTTGAAGATCCAAGTCCCCTGAAAAACGCAGCCACCGCGCCGGAGGAGATGTTCAAAGGCGGCGATACTGTCGCATTTTATTTCAAGACACAGGATGGCGATGAACAGCGGGTGGCCGCCTGCCTCCGCAACGACAAGAATGAAGTCTATGTGTACCGTCCGAAATCCGGAAATAAAAAACCGTATACCTTCAAATCTCCTGTGGGCGAAGCCCGGTTTGACTACGTTGCCCCTGCGGAAGGCGCGCAGGTCGCATTCAAGAAATACGACGGCAAAGGATATTGCATGGAAATATGCCTTCCATGGAGGAATGCCCTCGGCATCTGGAAGCACCGCCCCGAAAAATTCAACTTTGACGCACAAATAGTCTTCTCGGATCCGGGTGGAACGCAGAATGCAGGCGCCATCTGGCTCTTTACAAAAGAAGGTCCGGGCCTGACCATCGAGGATCTTCCCACGGAAGCCAGGCTTTATCCTGACACATGGGGCGATGCAAGATACGTGGACAGCATTGCGATAAGCGCAGACAGACCTGTACTGGCGATCGGGAAACCTGCAGGCGGCGCCGATATTGAAGTTGAGCTTCCAAGGCCTGGCCGGCTCAGCGTAAACATCACAGACAATAATGGCTGGATCCTGCGGGAGCTTGTCATGGCAACAGAATTCACGGCAGGCAGGCATGTCATCCACTGGGATGGACGCGACCGCTATGGGGAACCGTTGCCAGCCGGCAGCTACCAGTGGAAAGCCCTGCTGTTCGACGGCATGAAGGCCGACTTCATGGGAAGCGTCGGAAGTTCCGGACGTCCTCCATACCGCACACCGGACGGCCTGGGCGCCATCGGCGGACAGCACGGCCCGCAGAAATCCGTGGCTTCAGACGCCGGAGGCATCTACATGGCGAACGCATGCGAGGAAGGCCAGCCATCGATAAGGAAGATAAATCCGCAGACCGGCGCCGCACTTTGGAAACGCTCCGCCGGGGGATTCAAGACCGCCCGCCACATCGCCGCAGGAGACGGAATGGCATGCATTATAAATACTGATTCAACGAAAAGCAGCCTGGTCCGCATCGATCCAGATACAGGCAAAGATATTCCCATGGGGACGGCCAAGGGCGCGTCAGCCCGTGCAGCGCTGGAACTGCCTCCTGACGGAAATGCCGTCGATGGACTCGCCATCGTCGGAGGCAAAGCCTATTTCAGCGTCCCCGCAGAAAACAGGATCGGCGCAGTTGATCTGAGTTCGGGCACTGTCGAAAACGACATAGGATGCAAATCCCCGGCGCCGCAAGGGCTGTCGCGGTTGAATGACACGACACTCCTCATCTGCAGCGGCAAACAAGTCATCGCATGGGATATTGCCAAGAAGACCGGCCGGGCCATCGTCGACAAGCTGGAAGCGCCAAAGGCCGTATGCGCCGATGCAAGAGGAATCCTCTACGTGTCCGACCTTGGCAGTTCCCAGCAGATCAGGAAATTCTCATCTGATGGAAAGCTCATCACCGCATTCGGCATCGCAGGAGGAAGAGGCGTCAATTCCATTCCATACAATCCCCTCTCCTTCGTCAACATCACTTCAATGACAGTCGGCGTCGACGGCAACATCTGGCTCGCAGAAGTTTCATCACCGCCCAAACGCTTCATCAAACTGAACCCGGAAGGCAAATGGCTCGAAGATTTCTACGGTCCTGTCGCCTACAATACGTTCGGCCCCGATCTCGACGACGTGTCGCGCGTATTCTACAACTGTGGGGGGAATGCCAAGTTCGTTGAAACCAAGATAGACTATGATCTCTACAGGAAGAACCCCATGGATCCGGCGGCCGCATGGAAAATCGTCTCCATCCAGGATCTCGGACTTGGTGCCGATGGCGTCACCCGGAATCCTGCAATGTCCGATGTCGCCGACAACGGCTACGGGCATGTCATCGCATTCAAGGCGGCCAACGGGAACAAATATCTCTTCCGCATGTCCAAGGGCAACCGCGCCTCCAATCCCCTCGGAGCAGGCTTGTGGATCTGGAAGGGCGACCGCTGGATTCCCAGCGCCTTCATATCGCGGAATCCGGGCAAAAATTCCAAGACACCCCAGAATGATTTTTCATGGGCCGACCAGAACGGCGACGGGCTCATCCAGGACGAGGAAAAATACATCGATCCCGACACGGAGGAGACCGCCTGGATCGACCGCGACCTCACATTGCATGGGCTTACTGGCAAGTGGGCGTCTGCAAATACCAGCGGATGCGGCGCGCCGAAATACCAGAGGAGCTCATTCACGCCATACGTCAAGGAAGGTGAATCCAACTACTGGGGCAAAGGAGGCAGCTACAATTTCGTATCCTATGAGAAGGACGGCTCCGTCTACTACATCTGCAACATAGGCCCCCACCGCCACATGAGCTTCTGGGACCGCGCCACCGAAAACCGTCTCATCAAGATCAAGGACGGCAAGGCCGAATGGATCGCCGGCAGCCATTCCACAATACCGGGACTGTGCGATTTCACCACCGTATCAGGAATTGCCGGAATAGTGGATGGCATCGTTCTCGCGCATAACATTGAACCCGCCAACTACGTCGGCTATACCGAAGATGGATTCGTCCTTGGAGATGTCCTCCTCAATGAAAATGGGATTCACCCAAAAGTCGGCGGAAATGTCATCAACATCGAGAATTTCACCGGACTGTTCATCAAGGATCCCAAAACGGAAAAGAAAATACTCTTCGCGGTATCCAGCGGTGACGACCGCATCATCGAAATTTCAGGTCCCGGCAGGACAACCCGTCTAAACGGAACCATCAAGCTCGGCACAGCATCTCAGTTTGGAGAAAAACAGCCCATCACGATCCCATACTCAAACTGGTATGGCAATGTCACAAGAGGAATCGGGATCGATGGTGAATACACCGAATGGAATCCCAATGTGCCCGGTGTGTCCATCGTGGAGAAAGGCGAAGTCATAGGCGATGTGAGCATGAGGCGCGACGCGGGGATCTTGAACGTATTCGCCACCGTTTCCGACCCGACGCCATTTGAAGAAGGCGATGGCGTTGAGATCACCCTTTCAAAAACAAACGACCCGTCAAAAGCGGTCACACTGCTCCTGTCGTCGACCGCCAAGGATTCCAAGGGCAGACGCATCGGCACGGCAAAGCTCAGCAGAAATGGCGCACCGGTGGAATCAAGGCAGATCAAAGTGGGAGTCAGCGAACGCTGGATCAATCTCGGATACCGTATCGAAGCAGCCATCACGCTCGAACTGCTTCCCGAGTTCACCGTACAGGCTGAAAAGAAATTCCGTTCTGAAATCAAGAACGAGAAAACTGGAAAAGAGGAAATCAAGTCAGGCACGGAAAAAGTCGCAGACCTCGCATCCCCGCTCTACGGAAGCATACGAATAATCCGCATGAAGGATGGCAAGGCGCTCAGCACTCAATACTCACAGCAGCTCACTCCCGTAAGATTGCCTTGACAGAAAAGTTGATTTTCGGAGAAGATTCACAAAACTAATAATTTAAAGGACACGAGGCTCAAACCATGAAAACCAATATTTTCCTGACCATCGCATTTGCTTTCTTCTGTATTAATTTTACTGCGAAATCGGCAATCCTGGAAATACAACCGCAACCTCAAGCCAGATGACGGCTCCGAAAAACCATGAAGGCTACGGAAGCTTCAAGATTGACATGATCCTGAACGGAGGAACCGCCGAATTCATGAAGGACTGAGAGGAATGGCACTAAGATAAGAGAAGACAAACTAAAGTTTGAACTCCAACATTTGCAGGTGTGCTGAGGTTGGAGTCCAAGCTTCAGCTTGTGTATTCTTGATGACAGAAGTGTTTAACTTAGCGACATTCAGGACTAAGAGCAGTTCCTCCAAAACGGAATCAAGACCTGCAATCCGAGGCACATTGGTTCCGCCTTTCCTTGATATTTGCCTTACAAAAGTCTAATTTCTAAACCTGATGGGCTAATAAATTCTTATAAATGGAGAATCATAATATGCGTTTCAGAGCTGTTGCATTAGGAGTTGCGATTTCAATCTTGTCGTCCGCGTCTTTTGCCGGAGGCAGCGGCTGTTTCATAAAGGACGGGGACAAGGTAGGATTCTTCGGCGACAGCATAACTGAAGCAAAGGTGTATGGGCAGATCACGGAACTCGTATTCCGGCACTTCCATCCCGATGCTAAGGTCAGCTTCGTCAACAACGGCGGCGGTGGACGCCAGCTGGCAGGAACCAAAATCGACGACGTCATAAAAGGCGATCCGAACGTCGTCACCATAATGATGGGCATGAACGACGCCATCAACGCATCCTGGGTCCGCGGCATGCCGCTCGAACCAAAAATCGCTGAATACAAGGCCAATCTAGTCAAGCTGGTCCGCGATCTCAAGGGAAAAGGCAAGGAAGTCGTCATATTCACTCCTACGCTTACCGGTGAGGATGCAGAAATGAGCTGCTTCAGGATTGAAGGCACCAGGCTTCTTCTGGAAGCCATGGGAAAAGCCTGCGAGGAAGTGGCGAAGGAAGAGTCGGTGCATTGCGTTCCTGTCCAGTCCGAGTTTGAAAACTACCAGGACTCCCTGCCCCGCTTCGCACAGCTCCGTCCCGACGGTGTCCATCCCTGTGCCAGGGGCCAGTACCAGATAGCCCGTTCCCTTTGGACGCATCTGAACCTGGCAGGTCCGCTTGAAGGCGCTCGTGCCGTTTCGCCGGCACCGAAGATTCTCGATGTAAATATTTCACTCGTGTCAAATATGATTCCTGCAGATGCAGACTCCCTTGCATTCTCCATCACGACCCCGAAACCGACTGCCGCAAAATTGACCTGGAGCCTTGGACAGGCAAGAGGCTCGGAGTCGTTGAACCTGACCGGGAAGGATGCCTGGACACTCAAGCTGCCAAAGGATTCGCTTCCTCAGGCAGACGGAAAAGCCGTTTCACTGGTTATGGACATTGAAAGCCAGGGCGCCAGACAGATCTTTATCGTCGACGTCTTCCGCAAAATGGTGCTGCACGGCAAGGACGGCACGGCTTCCGGAACCATCGCCGATGCAAACGGAGCCCAGCTCTGTTCCTACCTGTTCAAGAAAGAAGACAAGGGCCTGATCTTCGAGGCATCCGTCAAGAAGAAGGAAATTGTCCAGAGTACAAATGCCCAGTGGCCCTGGGGAAATGGAGATGCGCTGACCCTCTATATGGATCTTCGCAAAGGCGCCAGCCTTGGCGGACTCGGTTTCGACGGCGACGTATACCAGGTCTGGTTCAAGCCGCAGAACAAACCATATTTCTCGCCCGGTTTCCATCCATGGTCCGGCAAACACATGATGAATATCGCAAATAGCTTCGGAGAGAAAACAGCAGACGGCTATAAAGTCGGAGTCCAGCTTTCCGGCTATGCAAATCTGCATGACCGTTTCGATATGTCTGACCGTGATTTCATCGGATTCGACTTGTCCGTCATCACCGCTGAGGCAGCAGGCAAGCAGAACTGGTTCAACCTCCAAAAGACCGACCGCCAGAACTTCATCTATCCCGGAGTCATGGCGTTGATCGACATCAATGGAAAACTGAAAGCCGATTCCATCTTTACAGCTAGCGTCTTCCCGGATATCATAAAGTAAATGCTGCACAGGCATCTTGCCTGTGATTGTTTTAATGTAGTGTTCGCCGTCCCGGCGAAGAATCTTAATTCCTTAGTAGGTACGGCCTTTAGGCTGTACCAGTATTTTGGAATTTTAAGAATTAAGAATGGTACAGGCTAAAGCCCGTCCCTACTTTAAGAACGCTCGAAGTTCATATTTTACGGAGCGCTGGCGTCTCGCCGGCAACAAAGAATGTGGTGCGGCCATCGCGGCTGTAATCGTCCTGGTGTATCTTACTAGGATTTGTTTGTAGTTAACGCATTCTTGCGTGCTTCTTTGTTTATTGATATACACAGACAAGAATGGGGGGTATCGCGGACATTCCTGTCTGCGATTGAAAATTTAATTTGAACCCACAGACAAGAATGTCTGTGCTACTTTACAAAAAAGCGTATATGGGTATAATATCATGATTTATTGATTTTTATTCATATGTTTTTATGATGAGCGAAGCGAATCTTTGGAATGCGGCAGTCCTCTGCCGCTTTGAATTCTGAATTCAGACAGACTATGAAAAACAAAATACTGAAGAAACTTTTTGTGCCTTGGTGGAAGATGCTCATATGGATTTCCCTGCCTGTTATTATGTTCTCATGCATGAACTGCAGAAGCATGCAATCAGGGACATATGTCATCAAGGCTGGGAACCATTATTGTTCAGGCCTGAATCTCCCTGTCATTAAGTTCTACTGGGAGAATCCTTCCGTCAACTTCAAATACCGCATTGACGACGGCGCGTATGCCGCCAACAACTTGAACGGGGTTTCAAAGATATACGGGTTCAGCGAGGGGCAGCACCACTGGAACAGTTCCGCAAGACTTGGATTCATTGTCAAGGACAACGTGATCACCGTCAGGGCCTATTGCTATGTCGATGGCGTATCGCCCCAGCAGAACGAAATCCAGAAACCCGAGATTGGCACAATCGAAACCAACCGCTGGTACTCATGCCGGATCAGCCGTCAGGACGGCTATTATGTCTTCAACCATGAAGGCAAAGAAATTAAGATAAAGGCCGGAGACGGGCACAGCTGCGGATATCTGCTGACCCCCTACGTCGGAGGGACGTTCACGCTCGACAAGGATATCAGGATTGACATCGAGCTGCTGCCTTAAGAACGACATAAGTAAAACCCACTGCCGTCCCAAGGATTTATGGCCTTTAATTTAGATTTTCAGCAACCGTTAAGCTGGCTGTTTGCCTCATAAGTAGGGCGGTTTTTAAACCGCCAACTATGTGTCGGGTTAAAACCCGACATACTTTAAGGACATTCAGCCTCAAAAACACCCAACCTCATTTCGAGTATTAACGTATGGCGTCACGAGCGCCTAAAATAGCCTTATGCCAGTTTCGGCGAAACTGGCATACTTCATAAAAGCGGGCATTTTCGAAACCAATTATCATTCCGTCGCCTTGAACCAGTAGGTCACCTTCACCGGCTTGTTGGCCTTCACCTTGATCGTCTGCATGGCGGGGGAGTCATGAGCCACACGTACTGCATTGCCGGAATGCCCCTTGTCGACGATGGAAGCCTTGTTGTTCCCTTCCCCGTTGAGCGTCCATGCCGAGGAATCCTTTTCAAAGTCCCCATTCACGATATCGGCGCCTTCAAGCTTTATGTCGTCGATCAGCACCCAGAGGATGGTTCCACCGTTCTCGACCCAGCGGCTGCGCAGCACGACGTTGACGTTTCCGTCCTTCGACGGAGTGAACGTGAAAGTTCCCTTCTTCCAGTCGGATCCGGCATGAAAGTTGGCCATCACATACTGCTTGTTCTTTTCGGCGTCCATCCAGGATGCGCCGCCCGACCATCCGCCCTCAGAAATCTCATCCGCCTTCAGGGTGATTCCATCCTTGGTGCCGTCGACGTCGAATCTCCCTTCCGACTTCGGCTCTTCCGCCAGAACGCAGACCGCCATCGCCAGCACGATTGAGATGTACAGCTTCTTCATCTTCCTCCTCCTTTATTTACATGCTAATTTTAAAATTCATGAAAAATCCCAAGTCCAATATTCAAAATAAATTCAACCACAGAGGGCACAGGGAATTTCCTGTTTTTCAACATGCTGCAACAATCATTCAGCCTGAGATACACGGAAGACATAATCTCTGTGACCTCATTACAACTAAAAGCTCTTTTCTTCATCCTGTTTGGTTTCGAGAACACAGAGCTTTATTACTCTGAGGACTCTGTGTTTTTCCCATTTAGCATTCCTACTTAATAAACTGCGAATTTCACATTCATCAGTTACTGACAAATTCCAAGCTATTTCCTGATCGTCCCTCCTGGAATCCATGAGACATCAAAGAGCCTTGACGGGGTCGGATGTCCGGGCGACTCGATGGATTCAACGATCATCTGCGCGGCAATCCTTCCCATCTCATAACGGTTGTAGCTGACACGGCTGAGCATTGGAAAGGTCAGCTCCGTCTCGTGCGAATCGTCACAGCTGACAAGCCCATAGTCGCGGGGCGGGACAAAGCCGGACATGGAGAGCGTTGAGTGGAGATATCTTGCTATCAAAGTGTCATAGCATATGATCCCAGTCTCCTTCGACGGCCGTGACAAGATGGAAACCAGCTTACCCTTGTCGGACACATCGACTGTTTCAAATCCGGCATTTCCGCCAAGGACTTCCATGACGCCTTCATATCTCTCCAGAACGCTGAAATGCGGTGACTGCCCCATCCCGTGTCCGACATAGACTATCTTCCTGTATCCCGAGGACTTCAAGGCCTCAGCCGCCATGGCTCCGGCCTTCCTTTCATCCCTTCTCATGCAGAGGTTCTTCTTCCACAGGTTCGTGTCGAGGAACAACGCGCTGCTGAAATTGCGTTTCACATATGAGTAGAGCCTGCTGGAATGCACGTCCATTACAATTATCCCGTCGAGGATTCTTTCGCTGAAGATCCTGTTTGACCTGCTTATCTCCTCTTCAATCCTGTTCAGGGGGACAATCACTTGCATGTAATCCCGGCCTGAAAGGAAACCGCCGATGCCGAGTATTGTCTCGAAGTTCGCGGGATTGCGCTTGGGAATATCCGGCGCATTCCGCAGCAGGACCCCGATCTGCCTTGTCCTGCTGGACGCCATCATCCTCGCTGCCGAATTCGGACGGTAGTTGAGGCTTTCCGCTATGCTGCGGATCAGCTCCGTGCGTTTTTTGGAAACCCTTCTCCTGCCAGCTCCTCCATGAAGGGCCAGGGAGACGGTCGCTGTAGATACGCCCGCCTTCCCTGCAATATCCTTTAAGTTCACCATCTCCAGCCTCTTTAGGTTAATCGTTTAACCTATTTTACAGCCTTCAAGGCAAATGTCAAACCGTGATTTTTAAAATATTTATCTTTTCCTCCTGCCATCCGCGTGCCATACGTGTAAGCGTAAAGCAATCCGGCCCTCCGGTCCATGCACGGAAATAATTTTCATTATTTTTTTATAATTCCGCTTGAATACCATAATTACCATACGTATGGTATTGCACTTTAATAAAAATTACGGGATTGGTCAGGACATGAAAAAAGCAATCACACAGGCCGAAATCGCGGAGCTGCTGGGGATCAACCAGGCGACCGTCTCCTGCGCCTTCACGGAAAGTCCGAAGGTCGGTCCTGAACTCAGGGCGCGCATCCGCAACGCCGCGCTCAGCATGGGATACCGTCCGAACGCAAGTTCGAGGGCGGTCAGGCGCGGACGCACGGACACGATCGCAGTGCTGCTCAGCACCGACGGACACCGCAGCTACATGCCCCTCTCCATGCAGAACGCCATCCTCTATGCGGCCGAAGAGCACCAGAAGCTCGTCATCTTTTCAAGATTCTCCGACGACAAGCTCACATCAGAGGAGCTCATGCCCAGGATACTCACCGAACTGTCCGTCGACGGCCTTATCCTTAATTATTCGCACATGGTCCCTTCGGCCTTGGACGAACTGATCAGCCGATACCACGTGCCTGCAATATGGATCAACCGCAACCTGCCATTCGACTGCGTACACCCCGACGACTTCGCTGGCACGGCAATGGCTGTACGCAAACTTTACGGCATGGGGCACCGGAAAATCGCATTCCTACATTCGTTCCCAACGCTTCCTCCGGCGCAGGAACCATACAGCGTGCAGCAGCGCCAGGACGGATACATGCAGGGGATGAGGGAATGCGGCCTGGCTCCGATGACCGTCGGCAGCATCGCATGTCCGCACCATGAGAAGATTGACCGTTTCAACGCGTGGTGGGATTCATTCGGCGGCGAACATCCAACGGGCGTGATCGGATACCAGCATCCTGACTCCGCTTTCTTCCTCCACCAGATTACCAGGAGGGGAATGCGCGTCCCCGGCGACGTATCTTTCGTGATGTTCGGAGACCATCAGGACCGGTCGACCGGAATCCAGTTCGACAATATTACACTTCCTGAGGCAGAGCTGGGCAGGATCGCTGTGGAGATGCTGATCAGGAAGATATCCGCACCTGCCACACAGATTCCGTCACGCGTGACCATGCCAGCATGGATGCCGGGCGAAAGCTGCAGGGCGATTGAAAGCCCGGACTCGCCGGCGCGCAGGAATTCGAAAAAAATAAAAGATGCTAAAACCAAATAAACAAGGAGCAGAACTTATGGAACGGAGCTTATCCCCTCTCTTCGGCCGGCCGGCATCCAGCATCAGGCATCCAGCATTTTTCTTCACTCTCATCGAACTGCTGGTGGTCATTGCGATCATCGCAATCCTCGCCGCCCTGCTCCTTCCGGCACTGAGCAAGGCAAAGGCCACCGCCCGCGCCATCGCCTGCCTGAACAACCAGAAGCAGCTTGGACTCGGCATGATCATGTACACCGGCGAGAACAGCGAATATCTTCCCTACGCATTCAAGGGATATGCGGGCGGCGGCGACAACCAGTGGGTGCCATGGGACACGGCGATAGCCGACAACATCGGACTTGGCCGGAACAACCGCGTCAACTTCACATATTTCAGGAAGGCCGACGTATTGACCTGCGCCGAAGACTCCGCGAACCGCGAGGTTCCCGGATGGGCCGGCGCAGTCCCGGCTCCGGGCGAAGGGATCCGCAGCTATGCAATGCCGACCCCAAGGAGCGGAACCGGAGAACCCTACACCATCCGCGGCGCCGGTTCCTGGGCCAGCGAGACCAGCGATACGCCAGGGGTGAAAATCACTAAATGCGACGCCGAAACCCTGATGCTCGTGGAATTCTCGCCCAGAAACGCCGACAAGGGCACAAATGTCGCAGGCTTCCAGATAGATGCCAACTGCGACGGACCCAACCACTATACCAGCAAAGGAAGCTCCATAATCCATGGCAAGATGCAGAACTGGCTCTTCTGCGACGGGCACGCCACCAAGATGAAGGTTGACGACACCTATACCGCCCCGCCCGGAGGCGATGCGTGGATGGTCACGGGCAACTGGGTGATTCCGAGCTTCAGGAATTAATGAAAGATTGTATTAAAAAGTAAGGCGGTTTTTAAACCGCCAGTTAAACGTCGGGTTAAAACCCGACATACTTATCAGGAAGTTTCAGTAAGAATTAAAAATTCATATCATACAGGAGATATTTATGCGAATCAGCTGTGCATCCCTAGGCGCATTCATCGGACTCTCGATCCTCGGAAGCGCATTCGGCCAGACAGTCTACCAGGATGACTTCGAGGCGAAGTTCCAGGCCGTGCCTGCAAAGGAGAAGGGATGGAACGCGAATGCAGACATCACAGGCGAGGTCGGTGCAAACTGGGGCGACAACTCGTCCTGGGCGGAAGTCGGCATCGCGTATTCGCGCGACGAGGTCAATCCGCATTCCGGCAAAGCCTCACAGCGCATCGATGTCAAGCGCGTCAGTTCCGGCGCGGTGCAGTTCACGCATCCATTCAAGGCCGAAAAAGGAAAAGTCTATCTTGCGAAGCTCTGGATGCGCGGACTCGGCAACGCATCGATCACCTACGGGTTCCGCCAGAAGGACGCGCCCTGGCAGATCCCGGGCTCCGAAACAGTCGCCCTCTCTCCTGAATGGCGCGAGTTCAGCATACAGGCGGAAATACCGAACGACGACCAGATGTTCCTAATGCTATGGATACACTCGCCATCAAGCTACTGGATCGACGACGCCAGCATTGAGATCGTCGATCTTTCCAAGCTCCCAACTCCGCCGGAGGGAAACATGTTCTCCAATTCCTCGTTCGAGGCAGGGATCCCGGAAAACTGGGTGTTCCATGCAGAAGGCTCGGACACTGTCAAGCTCCGCGATCTGCGCCCCAGGATTGTCGACGGCGGAGCGGTCGGCGGCAAATCAGTCTGCGTCGACATCCTCAAGGATGGTTCCGGCTACCTCCGCTCACCGATGCTCTCGCCTACAAAGGGGCAGTCTTACAGCGTGAGTCTCTGGCTGAAGGCGTCGCGCGACGTGCAGATCGATGCTGGACTCATCGACACCAATTTGTGGTCACCAAAAATTTCCGCCAATACCGAATGGAAGCGTTTCACGTTCAGTGCGAAGGTCGACAAGTTCAGGAAAGTCAGCTGGCTGCAGATAAGTTTTCCGCAGCTCGACAGCGATTATTCAGTGTTTGTGGATGGCGTCATGCTTGAGGCCAAACCAGAACCGGCGAAGGAATTTTCAGAACAGTTCCCATACGAATTTGTCGTCGGCACCGACCGGCCAGGGCATATATTCTTCGACGAGGAGAAGGCGATGTTCAAGCTCTCCGCGGCCCCCTCGCCCAAGGACGATGTGAAGGCGAAGATCGCAGTCCAGGATTTCTCAGGAAAGGAACTTGGCACGAGCAGCTTCAAGCTCATCGGAAATGGGATGTTCATAATCAACGCCGACAACCTGAAACGCGGCATGTTCAAGCTGAGCGCGATGCTTGTTGATGCCGACGGCAAGCAGGTTTCCCCGGCGGAAGAGATCTCCTGGGCGCGGATCCCGCGTCCGGCCGACATGGGCGACGGCAGGGACTCGTATTTCGGGATACACATCCCGATGGTCGGCGACTACATACAGATCGCCAGGCTGAGCGGACAGCGCTGGGTCCGCCTGCACGACTCCTCGATGATCGCAAAATGGAATTCCCTCGAACCGAAGGAAGGCGACTTCAGGTTCTATGATGAGAACATAAGCCTGGCGAAGAAGGAAGGTCTGATGATTCTCGGGATGCTTGACGGCGCACCGCCATGGATGGGCAGCAAGGACCGCGGAGGATACTGGGGCTTCTGGACGATACCCACGCGCGCTGACTGGAAGGAGAAATGGCGCTACTACTGCAACACCGCGATCACGCACTACAAGGGGCGCATCGACGACTGGGAGATCTGGAACGAGCCGTGGGGCGAATGGTTCTTCAGCGCCGGGGGCGATCCGGCAATGTATGTCGAATTCATGCGGCAGGCGAAGGAATCCACGGCGGCGAACAATCCGTCGGCGCAGATCATCGGAGTCGACACCTATGCCGGCCACGAGAAATGGACTGAAGCCGCACTCAAGGGAGGCACCGATGTCTACGATGTGTTTTCATACCATGACTACAGCGACGCCCTGGCAGGCGGCGCCGCCGCGGTGAACCGCTGCCAGCAGCAGGCCGACCTGTGGCGCAGCTGGCAGGCGCGTTTTGGAAAAGTAAAACCCATATGGAACACCGAAGGCGGAGTAATGGATCTCGGTTCGTTCATGAAGCCCAGGGCCGGAGGCATGCACTTTGAAACCCAGCCGTCGTACATCGTGAGATATGACACCTGCCTGCGCGCCGCAGGAGTGCAGAAGTTCTTCTATTATGCAATACATCTTGATCCGGCGGAAGGCGAGAATTCATGCCGCGCCACCGATGCCGGACGCGCAGTAAAGCCCCTGCTCGCGGCCCGTGCGATATTCGCATGGCTCACAGATGGCGCAGCCTTCAAAGAGCGTACGGAAACCGACGGCGTCGAATGCTACGCCTTCGAACCTGTCCGCGGCAGACAGGTCACCGTCTGCTGGAGCATTGACGGCCAGGACAAGAAGTTCATCGTGCCAGCAGGATCGTCAGTACTCGACATCTGGGGGAATGAAATGGCTCGGAAGGATGGCGCTGTGGCAGTCGGCAACACTCCGGTATATATTGTTGATTGAATAAAGGATTTTCAAATATGAAAAAATGCATGCCGTCCGCGCGCCAGCTTGAGTTCCAGGACTGGGAATTCGGAATCTTCCTCCACTTCGGGATCAGGACCTTCTGCGAAGGCCACCGCGACTGGGACGGGAAACCGATGGATCCGTCAAAATTCAATCCGAAGGAACTCGACTGCAACGACTGGGCAAAGGCCGCTGCTGACGCCGGCGCGAAATACATGGTGATGACTGCAAAGCATCATGACGGATTTGCAAACTGGCCGTCGAAGTACACCGACTTCAGCGTCGCCTCCTCGAAATGGAAGAACGGACGCGGCGACGTGGTGAAGGAATACACAGCCGCCTGCCGCAGGCATGGATTGAAGGTCGGACTCTACTATTCTCCGGCGGACGCCACCACTAAAAGCTATCCCGACAGCAAGACCTACGACGATTATTTCATAAACCAGGTCAGCGAGATCCTGCTTGGATACGGCCAGATCGACATGCTGTGGTTCGACGGCTGCGGATCCGAAGGACACAAATACGACTGGCCCCGCATCATGCGCGAAGTCCGCAGAATGCAGCCTAAAATCCTCATCTTCAACATGGGTGATCCGGATTACAGATGGGTCGGAAACGAGGCAGGCATCGCTCCGATGCCCATATGGAATACTGTTGATGCCGTCGACTTCTCGGTCATGACAAGCAAGAAGGAGAAGCTGAAGAAGAAATTGTGGCTGCCAGCGGAATGCGATTTCATGATGCGGGATTTCAACTGGTTCTACAGCGACAAGGACGGACATACCGCCAAGAGCATGGAGGAACTAGTCGGCATCTACTACTATTCCGTCGGACGCGGCTGCAACATGCTTTTGAACATCGGACCCGACCGGCGCGGACTTTTCCCAAACAAGGACAAACAGAACCTGCTGAAGTTCGGCGCAGAGATCAAGCTCCGTTTTTCAAAGCCCGTCGTTTCCCTGAAAGACTTCACGAGGAAAGGCGACACATGGAGCTTCCTGCTCGGTGACAGGAAATCCATCTACATGGACAACGTGGTCCTGCAGGAGGACTTGAAGCACGGCGAATCAATCAAACGGTTCCGCATCTCAATCATGCCCTATACCACCGGCAAACTTATTGCCGTGTATGAAGGATACAATGTCGGACACAAGGCAATCTGCCAGTTCCCGCTGATTAGGGCGAAGGAAGTAATCATCCAGGTCCTGGAATCCGACGGCAAGGTCCAGATGCGCAATATCGAGGCATTCCGGACCGGAAAATGATCTCCAGCAGGAGCGCCCCGAGGTTTGAGCACTCGGACAATTGTTCTAATGTAGGGTTCGCCGTCTCGGCGAAGAATCTTAATTATCTTGTCTGTGATGACGGACTGCATTTGTGGTAGTTAACGCAATATTGCGTGTTTCTTCGCTAATTAATCCCCTCCGCCAATAATGGTTTAATCCGCCTGAGGTGGATTTGCGCTAAGTAGGTACGTGCTTCAGCATGTACCATCTTAATTCCCAGGAATGGGACAGGCAAGCAGCGAGTATGGCGATTTTGCCAAAATCGCCTCCTCCGAGCCAGTTTCGGCGAAACTGGCATACTTGGTCGGAGTACCAGCAATAGATAATGTGATACAGGCGTCCCGCCTGTGATTTCTCGATGTAGCGTTCGCCGTCCCGGCGAAGAGATTTCTTCAACCTTGTCCGGGACGGACAACTCTACATTAACCCATTCGCTGTTCGATTCACAATGTGACACAGGCGTCCCGCCTGTTGATTTTCTTCTTTATCTTGCATTGATTCAATTGCCGACCTGGAGGTTTACCTGACTGCAGCAGATTCCATCCGCCCTCTGAGTATTGTATTGAACTGAAAAATGTGTTAACTTACGACAAACAGTAATTA
The DNA here is from genome assembly GCA_001804815.1 of Lentisphaerae bacterium GWF2_50_93. Taxonomy (GTDB): domain Bacteria; phylum Verrucomicrobiota; class Lentisphaeria; order Victivallales; family GWF2-50-93; genus GWF2-50-93. The sequence continues at coordinate 23,537 of MHBI01000099.1, read as the reverse complement.
CATGTAAATACACTAGCATAAATTAAATGAAAACTAATCATCATTGCATAAAACTACTTGGTTTACATAGGGATAGCCCTGACATACAAGAGTTTATTCGTTCTGTTGCCCCCAATGCTAAATTATCGAATGACACAAATGGAAAATCTTCATATGCCATAGAAGATATTTGCGGACTTGAGCTATCTTTTGAAACAGATGGTACCCTTTATGCAATTTTTATGTTTAGAGAGCCATTAATTGCAGGTCAAACTGTAATTCCATACAAAGGTCCTTTGCCTTTTGATATATCGTTTGATAATTCAAAAGAGAGCATGCGTAGTAAATTTGGGGAGCCATTCGAAACTGGAGAACTTGAGTCATTCCTTGGCATGACTTTAATGCCAAGAGACAAATGGCTTTTTGATGATTGGACGATGCACTTGCACTATACGCGGGATCTTTCCTCAATTGGCCTTGTTACTATTGTACTGTATTCTGACCTTGATAAAGAAAGACATCAAATATATTTGCAGAACAAGAAAGATATACCGAACCGGTGATCCACCGGTTTGGTCATCATAGGACATTGAAAACATAGGAGACTTACCATGTACAAGATGAATCCGCCTGCGGTATTCGCACATGAGAGCGTCATGAAGAACGCAAGTTACAGGGCGCGTGTCGAACGTGTCGTCAAGGCGTTGGCGGAACCGCGTTCAATTGAAACTTATACCGACGACCAGCTGCCAATGCTGATACAGGAACGCCATATTCTCGAACAGCGCGTACCCATGGGAACGCTTTCCGAAGTCAAGGATCCTATCCTGCTGTTCAACACATTCCGGTTCCAGGACGAAGCCGCCGCCAGGGCACGCGGCAAAGAGCTCAAGGATACCGACCTTGATGTGAGGGGTGAACTTCTCGGTCTTGATGCGTTCCACTGGGCCAACTACAATCTCGAAGGCGATCCGTCCCGCCTGCACAAGGTCTGCCGTCCCTGCTGGCGCATCCATCTCCAGGCGGGCTGCCTCCACCGCTGCATGTACTGCGGACTCGGAGGACTTCTGGTGAGTATGGTGAACGTGGACGAGTATTGCCGTCACCTTGGCAGAATCATTGATCTTCATCCATGGCAGAAGACGTATCTGCTGGACGATGATGCGGATCCGCCGGGGCTGGAACCGGAACTCGGATGTCTCGGGGAGCTGATTGAATTCTTCGGCACGCTCAAGGACAGATATCTTGTGATCCACACGAAGACATGGAACACTGACTGGCTCCGGAACCTCAAGCACAACGGGAACACCATAATCGTCTGGAGCCTGAGCGGCCCTACGCAGAGCCGCCTTATTGAACCCAATGCAGGCACGACTGAAGAACGCATCGAGGCGGCGCGTGTCGCCGAGGAGGCCGGCTACCAGATACGCTACAAGTTCAAGCCGATCATACCGGTCCGCAACTGGCGCCGTGAAGCCAGCGAGACCATTGATCTGGCATTCGCCAGGACGCATCCGGATGTGTTCAGCATCTGCTGCTTCATGTGGATGGACGTCGACGAAATGAAGAAGCGCCTGGCGCCTGTAATCGACCTGCTGGATCCGGAATTCCTCAGAATGGCTGAGGAAAACCGCGGCAAGGCGGAGAACCCGTGCACCCGGCCGTTTCCAGACGAGGTCCGGTCGGAAATCTACTCACACTATCTTACAGAGATCAGGAAACATGATAAAACCATCCCGGTTTCCCTTTCGACGGAAAGCTGGCAGATGTGGACGCAGTTCGCGAAGAAAATGGGAATGTCGGCGACGGACTATGTTTGCGGCTGCGGCCCTCAGGCGGTACCGGGATTGAAAAAGCTCGAGTGCCATCCGTTCACGACGGCTGTACGTAACGATGGCGGAGAGGTTCCCTGTGTGACACCGCCGTATAAGCCTTAGGAAGTAAAGTTATAAAGAACGCACACGAAGAATATTCTTAACCACTAATCTTCACTTATCTTACACTAACAATATCTTGCCGGGAGATTGACTTTGACTCAAAGCCAATATCCCGGCAAATGATTCTTAATTCCCATTAGTGCCAGATTAGTGTGGAATAGTGGTGAATATTCTTGTTTTGCCTAGAAAGTCTGTGTCTGAAGTCTGTGAGGGTCTGTGGCCAAATCTCATTCTCTTGCCTTCAACAGCATCCTGAGCGGATGGAGTTCGTCTTCAAGGCTCAGGGGCATCTTGCCCTTGCCGAGAAGAGAAGATGCGAACATATCGAAATAATCCTCGGACAGTTCCTTGACCTCGATCGGGCCGCAGTCCTTTTCATTTAAGACAAGGCGGGTGCTCTTGCCGCCATCAACCGCCTCGATGAATCCTTTGGTCCCGAAGATCCTGAGTGATTCGTTGCCCCAGCTTGGGAACGCACGGGGATTGAGATAGTTTGCGACCGCCGAAGCCACGCCTCCGTTCTCCAGCTTTATCAGATAGGAAACCGCCATATGCAGATCGCCTTCTTTCGTACTACCGAGTTTTGTCTGTGCAGTTTCAATGTCTGCGATCTTCGCACATGCGACATGCTCGATGAAGCGCATCGCATGTATCCCGACCTGCAGCATGAGTCCGCCGTCAATATCCTCATCCTGCGGACGCGTATCGAAATAAGGATATGATTTCTGGGCGAGCACCTGGACAACCGTCCCTATCTTCCCTGACTTCACGATATCCCTCATGGCTGCATAAGGCTGTTCAAAACCAGTTCCAGCCATCTCATGGAAAACTTTTCCCGCAGACATGGAAGTCTTAATTATTTCATCAAGTTCCTTCTCCGACATCGCGCAGGGCTTCTCGGCATAAACATGTTTTCCACCAAGCATGCATCTGATTGCCTCCTTCGCCTGTTCGGAACGTCTAGGCGAACACAGGGAAATCAGGTCAATGTCCTTGTCGGCGATCAACTCGTCGAGAGTGGAATATATTTTCGGAGTTATCCCAAGTGAAGAGATTGTCTTGTCATCAAATCCAGCGACTGCATAAAGTTCCGAGAGAGGGTGATCCCTGAGCTTATTCTGTATCTGATGCCCGTTGGTGCCGTATAATCCTATCCTGATCTTATTTTTCATTTCTGCTCCTTTAATAAGTTTACTATACAATCATATATCCGGGGAAACCAGATTAGCTGCAGCGGTAAATTTAAATATCCCTGAGCATCTGTTCAAATTCACTGACTGTTCGCTGAATCGTGAATTTCTGCGAAACTCGCAATCTTCCATTTTCTCCGATTTTACCGGCAAATGCCCTGTCGCGCAGGAGCCTGCAGACAGATTCCGCCATCGCCTTGCAGTCACCAGGCTCGACCAGGCAGCCGGAAACTCCGCCCTCAATTATCTCAGGGACCGCGCCGCTTTTGACGGACACGACAGGTCTGCCTGCAGCCATCGCCTCGATGACGATTCTCCCGAAAGGTTCATTGACTGCTGGCAGGACAACGCAATCGACATTCTGCAGCAGGCGCGGCATGTCTTCCACAAATCCGGTCCAGACAAACCGGTCCGTTAGCCCTCTTTCACCGATTGTCCTTTCCAATTCCCGGACATACTCCTGCTGCTCATGGATCTTTTTATCTCCCGCGAGCACAAAAACAGCATCAGGAATCTTTTCACTTACAGAAGAGGCCATAGTTATAAAATCATTGTGCCCCTTCCAGCGCACGAACTGCGCGGCCATGAGCACCGTCCTCTTTCCTTCCGGCAGTCCGGTAAATTTTGCAGCGCCCTGACGGAAGCGGTCGACATCAATACCGTTGTAGATCATACGGATCTTATTACTGTCACCAATTTGCGTTTTCAGGTTTTCAGCCACTGCGTTGGATATCGCAATGATGCGTTTTGCGAATCTCGCAATCAGCGGGGCCAGGAACGGATGTCTCGCCAGATCGCGTTCGTGCCATATCATGGGGATCCGGCACAAGAACGATACCGGAGCGGCATAGATGCTGGCGGTCAGGCTGTTGGCATGTATCACCTGGATTTTTTCCTTACGGCATATCCCGATCAGCTTGAACATGACCCTCAGGCAGTTGAATCCTGTCATCAGCCAATATAGGGGATTCAGGGATTTGATTATCGGGCGCATTGGAACAATGGCAACAGGAATCTTGCGGGAAGACAAATATTGAGCCAAAGGGCCAACCGGGACTGCACAGACCGGCGCGATCTCATCAGAGATATTGGTCACCAGGTCGGCAAGCGAGAGTTCCGCACCACCGAGCGTTGAAGAGTGATGGACAAATAATACTTTTACTGACTTGGAAAGACTCAAAACAAACCCCTCTGGCAATTGCACCTTTAACTGGCTTAACTTAAGTTGGAGTACAAGCTTCAGCTTGCATGTTTTGCTTGTAGTAGGCGAATTTATACGCCGTTATTCCAGTAGGTACGTGCTCCCCTGTACTGAGCCTGTCGAAGCAAGCATGTACCATCTTAATCATAAGAATGGGACAGGCTAAAGCCCGTCCCTACTTCTAGAACGCGCAATTAATTGCGCTACTACGAACGAATTTAAGACAAACTAAAGTTTGAACTCCAACTTGGCTGTCTCCACAACATAATTAGTCGTGATTTCGCTACCTGCCCCCTTATTTCTCTTAGCTGAAATTTGCATTCAACCATTCTGAAACTTGCTTGATCAGTTCCTGTTTCCATGCAACTGAATAGAAATTGTGATTTGCTTCAGGAATGATATTGAATACTGTTTTTCCATTTTTGGCAGTGACTTCTCGATATGCCTTTTCTGAGGAGGAGGCTTCCGGATCCTTGCCTCCATATACAAAGAGACACCTGCCATTATAGCTTTTAAAAGCTTCAAGGAGTCCAGCTTCCTTCATAGGCTTGCCGTTCTGCTTGTGCTGCAAATGCCCGAACAGGACCTTGAAGATTGCCCGGTAATTCACACGGAGACTGATTATCTTCGCCCATGTTCCGGGCAGAAAAAGCTTCTGCCAGTAGCCTTTTGCGGAATTCGCAGTCTTCCGGACATCATCTCCTGCTCCGGACTGCCTGCCTAGAAGCGGAGTGGACAACAGGACAAGTCCGTCGACATTCGGATCGGATGCTGCGGCTCCGACCGCCACTTCACCGCCTGAGCAGAGCCCTAGGAACACGACCTGCGATATTCCCGGCTGCTTCAGCATCTCCCGGACCGCCTGCCCCGCGTCATCTATCATGTCCAGCAAGGTTGTTCCGGCGACGTTCCCTTCGCTTTCCCCTCGCCCACGGAAATCAAAGCGGAGACAGGTGAAACCGGCTGCAGCAAATTCCCTGGCTGCTTCAACAAAAAGTCGGTGCGGGCCGATTCTGTAGGTCCCCCATCCATGCATGAAGATCACCGCCGTCTGCTTTTGCTGGCCTTCCGGCTGATGCAGTATGCCAAACAGCTTCTGCTGCCTGTTCTCAAAGATATATGGTTTTTCATGCACGTTCATTATCGGCACCATGCCAGGATTGTTTTGCATACGGTCTCGGAATCAGCCATGTCGACAGCCTTCCAGAAGGGAGGCACAGTCAACAGGGAAATTTCCAAGTTGACATTTCCATCATGGCATTTCCGCTGGATGATTTCATAGACGGGCAACAGGCTTTTCCTGGGAGACTGCTGTATCAGAAGCATGCGTTTCAATGATGAAAGATCCTGCCTCTCTATGTCAATCGCCTTGACCTCATCGAAAAAGCCGGAGGAGATCATTGTCCCATCGATATCCAGCTTGCCATTTTTCCCGAGTTCTGCGGACATCGCATCCACATCGGATCTGGCTTCGCCGAAAGTCATCATTTCCCTGATGTACTTCTGCTGCAGGACTTCATTGAGATAAGCCTGTCCCTGGACGACCGGATCGATCAGGATCAAATCTTCGATGCCGTGCTCCCTGGTGGCGAACTGCACAGCGAGAGCTGCGCCAAAACGTATTCCGAGAAGGCTTATCCGGGGATTTTGAAAACGTTTCTGCAGGCAGCTCATTCCTGAACGTATGTCCTCCAACCAGTTTGAGGGAATGAAATCCTGGACATTTCCTTCACTGTCGCCGCAGGCCCGAAGGTCAAGCATAAGCGAGGCATGCCCCGTATCGGCCAACTTTCGGGCAAGTTCGACCAGCACGCGGTGAGAGGCTTTTTTTTCTTCAAAGAGAGGATGGCAGAAGAGGAAGACCTTGTTTGAAAAGTCCTTTTCAGGCATGAACAGCACGCTGTAAAGCCGTGCACCGCCGCCATCGATGAAAAAAGGTTCCTGGATCATGAGATCTTTCAGAATATTTTCCTAAGCATGTCGGGTTTTAACCCGACACAGTTGGCGGTTTAAAAACCGCCCTACTATTTTAATCCCTATTTCTTCTTGGATCGGACAAACTCGGCGATGGTGCCCACGGTCTTGAAATTGGACAGCTTGAATTCTCCGGGCTTTATGGTTATCCCGTAGAGTTCTTCAAGTCCGACGACGATCTCCATGATGTTGAACGAATCAATCCCGTAGACATCTATCAGGCCCTTGTCGTTCTCCATGTCCTGGGGCTTTATCTTCAGGAAGAGCCGTTCAACGATCATCTCTTTTATCTGTTGCTCAATGTTCTCATCCATGGTGTTATCCTTTCCTAAGTATGTCGGGTTTCAACCCGACGTTTATAGACGGGTTAAAACCCGTCTTACTTAATTTCCAGTTTTCCTATGTCAGCCAGCCTTCGCGGCGGAATACGGCGCCATCTTGCGGCATCTTCGGACGGACCCTGCTCCTTTTCAAACATATGCTTCCAGCGTTCCTTGAATACCAGGCTGTGCTTTACGATCAAATATGTGTTCGGCAGGCTTTGCGTCCCTTCCGTCGTGACACTTTCAAAGTGATACATCTCGACGGCAGGCTCGTACAGGATCTTATAGCCATGCGAACGGATGCGGTAGCACAAATCGATATCCTCATATTCCACTGGATTGAAGATCTCATCGAAGCCGCCAAACTTGTCGAGGATGGACTTTTTCGTCATGCAGCAGGCGCTTATCAGGCACTGCACTTCCCTGCGGACATTGTAGGCCGGTTCATTTCTTCCTTCACCGCGGCCGATGAACTGGATCCGTCCGGACTTGGTAACGGCGGCTCCGGCGCATTGAATATCATACGGATCAAAAGGGTAGATGATTTTCGGGCCGACCATGCCGACGTCAGGGGCCTGAAGATCCTCAGCCATGACTTTCAACCAGCTGCGGCTCCGCAAGGCGATATCATTGTCGCAAAATGCGATCATCTCACCGGCTGCGGCTTCAACCCCCTGGTTTCTGGCTGTCGAACAGCCGATATTGCCGGAGTTGAATATCAATTTCACATGTACATTTTTGTTTTCGGCCTCGTCACGGAATTTCTTCAGCCATTCGGCGGTGCCGTCCTTTGAACCATTGTCGATTATCACGAGTTCCCAGTCTGGGTAGTCTGAGGCCAGCAGGCTGTGGATGCATGTCCGGGTATAATCTATCTTGTTGTGCGAGAGGATCACCACGGATATTTTCGGCAGGTCAGCATTACGGACGCGGCAAGCGCATCCCTCCATCTTTACGCCCGTTTCGGGCGTGGAGGGTCGGACTTGTCCGACCGGTATTTTAAGCTTTGCAGGTGCTCCACCCATTTAACTCCCCATCAGTTCGTGGACTGCACGCACAATCGCCGCGCGGTCCGGCATGGCCGCCTTTTCCAGTGAAGGACTTGCTGATACCGGCACGTCCGGCATGGTCAGCCTGCGAACGGGAGCATCAATATAGTCATATGCCTGTTCAAAGATCCTGGAGGAGATCTCGGCGGAAATGCCGCATGACCGCGGTTCTTCTGCGACGATCAGGAGCTTTCCTGTATTCTTCACCGACTCCAGGATAATGGTTTCGTCCAGAGGGTGGAGGGTTCTCAAGTCGATCAGGTCAACCGCAATCCCCTGCTTCTGCAGGATATGGGCAGCCATCCTGGCCTCAAAGGTCATGTACGAATATGACACGATGGTCACATCGCCGCCCTGCTGAAGACGTACCGGGCCTGGCAACTTGGATTTTCCAGGCACCAGGATGCAATCTTCCTTTATGGGATATAGAAGTTTATGCTCGAGGAATATCACAGGATTGTCATCGTAGATAGCCGCCTTCATCATGGTGTAGGCGTCTTCAACGGAAGATGGTGCGACGACTTTAAGTCCGGGCGTATGGCAGAACCATGCTTCGAGGTTCTGCGAATGTGTCGGCCCGTAATTCCGTCCCGCACCGCCGGCCGCGCGGATGACCAGAGGACACCTTGCCTGCTTGCCGTAGACATAGTGGAGTTTCGCCGCCTGGTTGACAAGCTGGTCCACTGCCAGTGTGATGAAGTCCATGAACATGATTTCGACGATCGGCCTTGCACCCATGAGCGCCGCGCCAACCGCCATTCCGACAAAACTTCCCTCGGACAACGGAGTATTGATTATGCGTTCCGGACCGAACTGTGCCAGCATTCCTCGGCTCACTCCGAATGCGCCGCCGTATACGCCTATGTCCTCGCCCATCAGAAACACATCAGGATCCTGCTTCATGCAGTCCGTCATCGCCTGGCGTATTGCTTCGCTGTAGCTTGTCATCGTCATGCGTATACTCCTTCAAGCAGTGTTCCCTTGTCGGGATACGGGCTGGTCTTGGAGAACTTGACGGCTTCCTGGACTTTCTTCCTGACAGCCTTTTTGATTTCACGGTCGTCGGCATCAGTCATTATGTCATTGTCGACAAGATATTTTTTCATGCGGCGCAGCGGTCCTTTTCTCTTCCACGAATTTTCCTCCTCGCGTGTCCGGTACAGGCGCTGGTCGCCGCGGGAATGTCCGGAAAACCGATATGTCTTGAATTCAATGAAAGCCGGGCCCTCCCCGCTTCTGGCAAGTCCGGCATATCCTCTGACAGTATCCCTGACCGCGAAATAGTCATTGCCGTCTATGCTGACGCCAGGCATTCCATAGCTTGCGGCCCTTACCGCGAAATCCGTATTTCCATTCCCTTCCGCAACTGGAGTGGACATTGCATATAGGTTGTTTTCACATAGGAAGAGAACCGGCAGCTTCCAAAGGGCCGCCATATTCAAAGTCTCATGGAATGTCCCCTGGTTGAATGATCCGTCACCGATAAAACAGGCGGCGACATTGAATTTTTTCTGCTGCTTGAATCGCAGAGCCATCCCGGCAGCCAGCGGAATGCTGCCGCCGACAATTCCGTTGCCACCCATGAAACCCAAGGAGTAATCCGCCATCAGCTGGCTGCCGCCTCGGCCTCCAGAATAACCATCGACTTTCCCGAACATTTCCGCCATCATCCGCCGTATATCCCCGCCCTTGGCGATGAAATGACCATGCCCGCGGTGATTGCTGGTAACGACATCGGTTTTCTGCAGGGCGCTGGCTACGCCGACGGCGACAGCCTCCTGTCCGACGCATGTGTGGACTGTTCCGGCAACAACGCCGGTCGTGAACAGCTCATCCACCGTCTCCTCGAAACAGCGGATCAGGAGCATTGTCGTGTAGTCATCGATCAATTTGTCTGATTTTGAATTCATATTGGGATAAAATACATCTTAATATCAATTTTGCTAAATCGGAAAGACTCTTCGGAAAGTGACATTATCCATTAAAACTCAACCACAGAGGACTCAGAGACAAACCTTTATCAATTTAACCAATAAGAAAGGGCATTATTCGTTTTCATGAAAACCAACGTTCTCTGTGTCCTCTAAACAACTAATCCTATTTGCATTCTAAAAGTAAGGCGGTTTTTAAACCGCCAATTAATCGTCGGGTTAAAACCCGACATACTTTTTATGAAATCAAGACAGTTAAATTCCTCTTGTGTTTTGTATTGAGCACACAGATAATTCTCCTCTGTGAACCCTGTGTTTGATGTTTCTTATAGCTTTACTTGCCTTATCACCAGGCTGACGGCATTTCCGGCCGGATCAAGATTGTTCAGCAGGACAGTTTTCATATTTTTCGAACATCCCTCGTCAGGAATCTGCAGGTTTTCAGCTTCGGGTATTCTCGATTCCTCTTTTATTCCAGGAACGAACTGCCTCTCCAACATGCTTAATGCCGCGTGCAACTGCAGGATTCCGGCTGCACCGAACGTCTCGCCGATCAGAGGCTTTATTGTAGTTGTCAGTTTATTCTCGCCGAAGACTTTTTGAATGGCGACTGCTTCGGCCTTGTCCATATGCGGAATGCCATTGGCGCTGGCAAGCACACAATCAATATCGGTGGCATTGAGGTTTCCAATCGCCTTTGACATGGCGTCTTCAACAGCAGCAGCTTTCAAGCCTCCGGGACTGCCTGCAATACCGGCACCGGTAATTTCAGCAAGAATATTCGCTCCGCGTTTCAAAGCATGCTCCATATCTTCCAGCACAAGCATTCCGGCCCCCTCTCCCATCACAGTCCCGTCTGCAGTCCTGCCAAAAGGCACGCATGCCGTTTCGTCAGCGCCAGGAGAAAGGATTTTCTGGGATGATTGGAAACGGAATACGGTTTCATTGAAGGACTCAGCTCCTCCGACAAATGCGACTGGAACACGTCCCGATGCGACCAGGTCATATCCGTATGCCAATGCCTGGCCTGAAGCGGTCCATCCGGAAACGAAGTTCATATGCGGACCGTTCAACTTATATTCAATGCTCAGCATGCTTATTGCCGTATTTGAATAGGTGTGAGGAAACAGGATGGGTTTCCCGAAACGCGGGCCTTTCTTCTGGACATCGGAATAGAAAAGGTTCATGGTGTCAGTCCCGCCGAAAGCGGTACTCCAGATCAATGCCAGTTCCGACTTGTCCGTCTTTGCAAGATCGATGCCGCTTGCCTTGAGCGCCAGGCTGAAGGCGCCGAATGACAGCTCAGTATTCCTGTCAAGATAGTTCTTAGGTGTCGGCAGGAAATCCTTGACATCGAAATCTTCGACTGCGGCTGCAACATGGGCATCATATTTTCCATGTTCGAACGCGGCGATCTCCATGATCCCGCTCCCGCCTTCAAGGATGCCTTCCGTAAAGCATTCCTGTCCGATGCCAATCGCGGTCACAGGACCTGCAGCTGTAATTACCACGCGTTTCATATTTCTACCTGTCTATTCATAATTCTTTTTTGCATGCTTTCCCATACAAGGGGCGCCGGTCTCCAGGTCGGCATCAAGAGCCGGCCTGGAGACCGGCGTTCCTTCCGGATGAAGAACGCGCAAACATGCGCTACTACCAACAAATTCAAGACAAACTAAAGTTTGAACTCCAACGAATTCGCCTCCACCACAAACCTTTCTCTTATCTTTACAATCAGCTTGGTTCCTTTTCGTGTCATTCGTGTGTTTCGTGGTCAAGCCTTTTCTGCTTTACGGAACACCAGCGAAACATTGTTTCCGCCGATTCCTGAGGAGTTGGAAATCACGACATCGACATCCGCTTCAAGAGCTTCCGCAGTAGGCATCGGCAGATCACATTCCGGATCCGGCGTCGTCAAATTAATTGTCGGAGGGATTTTGCCGTTGAGGATGGTCAGGATTGACGCAATCGCCTCCACGCTGCCGGCGGCGCCCATCAGATGCCCGATCATGGACTTGATGCTTGTTATCGGCACATCATAGGCGTTCATTCCAAGCACCTTCTTGATTGCCGCGGTCTCAGTAGAATCATTCAGCTGCGTGCCGGTCCCATGGGTGTTGACATGATCGACCATGTCAGGACTTATCCCGGCTTCCTTCAACGCCATCTCCATCGTTTCCGCAATCCCTTGTCCGTCCTTCGAAGGAGCGGTCATATGATATGCATTATTGTTGAAGCCGAATCCGCAGAGTTCCGCCAGTATATGCGAATTCCGCAGCTTGGCCGATTCGTATGATTCTAGAACTACTATTCCAGCGCCCTCTGAGAAAAGCGTGCCAGAACGGTTCTTGTCAAACGGACGCAGCTTGTCGTCCGTCATCGTCCTCAAGAGGCTGAGTCCTGCCCAGGCAAAACGGCTGATGGCGTCATATCCTCCGGCGATCACGAAATCTGCACGGCCGCTCCGGATCAAGTCCGCACCATATCCAATGGCCGCAGCTCCTGATGAACAGGACAGTGACAGTGTTGCTCTCGGGCCTGACAAACTCCATATGTCGGCCACAAGATCGGCGGCTGTTCCAAATCCCAGATTGCCTTTGGTCCATGGAGTGTCGAGGCCGAGATCCCCGTCGAGGGTTCCGGCGGAGGCAAAATTAGTTGATAACACTACTGCGGTTTTATATTCTTCAGTGTAGGACAGGCCTCTGGCCTGTCTTTCAGCGACAGGCGGGACGCATGCTCCATGTTCTTCAGTGTAGGACAGGCCTCTGGCCTGTCTTTCAGCGACAGGCGGGACGCCTGCTCCATGTTCTTCAGTGTAGGACAGGCCTCTGGCCTGTCTTTCAGCGACAGGCGGGACGCCTGCTCCATGTTCTTCAGTGTAGGACAGGCCTCTGGCCTGTCTTTCAGCGACAGGCGGGACGCCTGTCCTACATTCTTCAAAACCTGAAAGCCCTGCCTGCTCGACAGCCTGCTTTACGGCGGCGACAACCATATGCTGGGAACGGTCATCGGTGGATAGCCTTGAGAGGAGTTCGGTCGGTAAATGTATCTTGGAAACTTCGCCTCCCTGCTGGACAGGAAAATCGGAGAGATTGCAGCTGGTGATTTGTCCTAGCCCGTCCTTGCCAGCGCACAAGGCGTTCCAGAAGGTCTGGATGTCATTTCCCAGCGGGGTGATAACTCCCATTCCGGTAACCACGACGCGTTTTGAAGTATCGGACATTATTACTCCTTAGGTAACATTCGAAATTTAGCATTTCGAGCATGAAAGTACAATTTAATTCTGTCTTTATCCCGAAGGGATAGGGTAATGAAGCCTGTGGTTTCAACCACAGGAAATTTACAGAAGTTTCATCCGTCTTGAAGGGACGGAGGTATTCTCCAAGGCATAACTCATTCTTTTGCGCTCCCTCAACTTTGTTCTACCCCGTCCCTTCAGGACGAAATATTATCAATCATTTTACCTATGGTTGAAACCATAGGCTTCATTACTAGACGCTTTCAGCGTAAGCAACCTTATTCAATCCCCAACTATTCAAATTCCAAATTTCAGACCACGGACGTCGCTTAGCTGAGCAAAGCGATGCTTGCCGAAGTCAAAACGACGTCACCCCATCCGCCACAGCGGATAATTGAGCTAAAAACGGCGTAGCCGTGGAGGGTCGCGCTTGCCGCGACCGATCTTGTATGATATGGTAATATTAGGTTTCCCATAAAGAGAGGAATTCCTCCTAATAACAGTTCGGTGCCATGAAAACAATTATTACTTTTATTCTTATCAACATTATATCCCTTTCGGGGGTAGGTGCAACTTTTGATTATTTTGAAAATAGCATGGGGGATAAATTCTTAGATAAATTTCTTGAAGAACCATATAAATACAAAAGATTAACCAACAACACTAAAGAAGAGCTTCGGATAAATTATGATTTTTATTCAGACACAATAAACAAAGACAATAACTCCTATTACAGGTATACCATAACCATTTCTAATATGGAGACATATTTTAACGAGAAATTTCTGACTGATGCTAAAAAACTTTCTGAAGCATGTATTGAGCTCATTGATAAGATTAAAGAAAACGACGAGATTAAATCAACGTACACAGATGAAGTCAAGAAGGAATTAGCCTTTAAAGAAATTAAAGGAATAGGTTCAAGAGCATATAGCTTCGGATGGTTTGCTTGGGGTGGCGGAATGATGTCTCTATTGTTTTCAACCTCTGACAGCAAATATTGCATTTGGGTTTCCTGCAGTAATCATGTTAATACAGGAACAGTTGTTCCAAAAATAGACATGTTAAAACTTGGGAAGGCTATATCCGATGAATATGATAGAAGCATTAACAATACCGAACCCAAAAGATAGACCGAACTGGTGAAACACAGGTTCGATGATTGAAGGCCATTCCCTTCACATGAACAAGCCGCCATCGACTGAGATGGTCTGGCCTGTGATGTACCGGCCTGTTTCTCCGGCGAGGAACGCTACCAGCCAGGCTACATCCTGAGGAGCGCCAATCTTTCTTGCGGGAATGGCATCGAGCTGTTTTTTCCGGATCGCTTCATCTGCTCCAGCAGTCATGTCGGTTTCTATGTATCCCGGAGTTACGGCGTTGACGGTGATGTTGTATGGTGCAAGTTCCCGGGCTGCGGATTTCGCAAATCCTATGGCTCCGGCCTTTGAAGCGGCGTAATGCGAGCCCATGGCCTCGCCAAGACGGCCTGCATCGGATGAGATAATAATTATCCTTCCCCACTTGGCGCGCATCATGTCGCGCACAGCAAGACGGGTACAGGAGAAAGTACCTTTGAGGTTGGTGTCGACCACTTCATCCCATTCCTGTTCGGACAGCAATGCGATCGGACATTGCCTGATGATTCCTGCATTGTTCACCAATATCTCGACAGGGCCGAAAGATTCCTTTACAGATTTGAACAGGGCATTTAGTTCTTCACCTTTGCTGACATCCGCCTTGAAAGCCTTTGCGGTTCCGCCATTGTCAGTTATTTCAGCAATTACTTTTGCGGCGAGAGCTTCATTCTGATTGTAGCAGACTGCGACTTTCGCACCGGCCTTTCCTAATTCGATGGCGATGGCCCTGCCGATGCCGCGGGATCCTCCGGTGACTAATGCGACGCGATCCTTCATTTTGATCAATCCCTTCTTAATTCTTAGGTAGGGCGGTTTCGCCGAAACCGCCGCGGACGTCTCGGCGAGACGTCCCTACCTGCTATGCAAATACAGATTACAAAATCCAAACAATTTTCAAATTTCAAACAAAGAACATATGCATTTTAAGAAAACTTATTTTATTAGTTCGTAGTTAAGCTCGCTAGAGCTGTCGAAACATTTTTACTTATCACCGGGTTTTGCGGCTTTCTTCTCCAGATACTGTTCGACGGTTTTTTCATTCACGACTTCCACGTCAAACATTGCCTGGATTTCCGACAAGTCAAGTTTATGTTCTGCGGCCAGGCGTTTGGCCGAGGGAGTTGCCCTTACCTTGCTTTTGCCCGGGATTCCGGAATCCTGCTTTTTGACAGGTTTTTCCTGTTTGATGGACACGGACTTTTCCTTCATATACGACTCCATCAGACCGCGATTATGCTCCTCCACGTCAGGCAGTTTATCCTCAGGCTTGCCGATCAGGGCCAGGATATATCCTGGAGGGATGACACTGTTCTCCGGGGCAGTTATCTGTCTCAATATTCCGGTTTTAGGGGACTCAAACTCAAAAACCGTCTTGTCGGTGATGATCTCGACCAGAGGTCCGCCCATGGAAACCATGTCTCCTTCTGCTACGAACCATTTGCCGATAGTGCCTTCGTTCATATTTGCGTCAAATTTTGGCAATGCAACTTTTGTAATCATTTCGTCTCTTGTTTCTTATAGATTATGGGGAATATGATCGGTAAAGCCTTGTTCCCGGCCTTGTCCACGAACGACAATTCCAGCCAGCGCAATCCGTCGGAAGGTTCCAGCTGGCTCAGGGCGAATTTCCTGCCGTCGCAGTTGCCGTTGCCTATAGCATTTCCGGCGGCATCAGCCAGCTTCCAGCCCAGGACATCGATGCCGCTCTGGTCATAGGCATTCATCTCAAACTTGTCTTCTGCCTCGAAATCCTCGAAGACTGTCAGAAGACTGACATCATACAGGACTTCGGCGTTCAAGTCTTTGGCTATCAAGCTGACATCCTTGACGTGCAACTTCTTCTTGTATTCCTTTTCACCGAATCTCAGGATGAACAGCTGCTTCAGATCGATGAAGAAATCCTGCCAGCCGTTCTTGCCAATGTCCAGAATATTCTCGATTTTACCACCCTCGACAATCTTGCCATCCAGGAGGTTGAGCTGGACAGTTTTATTTCCCTCATACTTGATCTCAAGCGTAAGCGCGGCGGTCTTTGGAATCTCAAGATTCGGGAACCGCAGTCTCATGGCCAGATATGAATTTATGCCGATCTTAGATACTTTTTTCCTCTTGCTTGAGACAAAGGTGAAGGCTCCATTGCCATTAGTGCCGGAAATCCTGACAAATGCGGTGGGTTCCTCCTTATATATTTTACTCTTGACGTCTCTTAATTGAACCGGCAGCTGTTCATTCTTGGTCCAAAGTGGATCAAGACGGAAGAGAATATTGTCCGGAAGCGGTGGCTTCAGATAGGTCGGAGGCAGCTTGTCCTCGGCATAGTTTATTTTAATCGGGATGCGCATGTCCGCTGTCTTGTTGCCGGCGCCGTCTTCAATTCCTGAAACTAGAAGTTCGCCGCTTTCGCCGTCCTTCATCTTGTCAATTAAAGCGCTGAGCATGTACGGCCAGTTTATTTCGATTACTTCAGCGTTCTGCCTGTGCTCCATCCTGCTGAACTGGGTATCGATTGCAGTTTTTTCACCGGTGAACGTGGCTGCAATGGCATCAATATTCAAAGGAGCTCCATTGTTGTTCTGCCACTCGATCTGCACGAGGGAACCGTTGAAATCAGGTTCTTCAGTAGCCTTGAATGCGAAACTCGCAGTTTTGGGAGTCCTGTCATATAGGAACGGTATCGACGTGACCTGGGATTCGCGTCCGTCCTGGCCTACGGCCTTCAACAATATCTGATGAACACCTTCCGCGGAATTGCCCAGGTCGGGGACATGCTTTTCATTGTTCTTCATCTCCTTCCAGACAATTTTCTTCCGTGCATCGCCGTCCAGCGCAAAGTATGGATTTTCCCCCGGGATGATCGATGTAAAGACCTTGACTCCGTCCTTCCTGTCGTAATAATACGGGGTGAAGGCGAGCTGCTCGGCCTGTCTTACCGCCGGCCCCAGTGTGACATCGTCAAGAAATATCTGGCTGTTCCTGCCTGTCTGATCTTCCTTGCCGAAGGAACCAATGGCAATCCGTGGAAGCTTGAACAGGTAAGGGGAGTACGTATTTTTGCCGAACGCATCGGAGGCAAAGCCAGTCCAGGAATGCCACCTGTCATCTTTTGCCAGTTCAGTTCCGAAACGCACCTTCTGGGCTTCAACATGTGGTTCATTCAAATTAGCCAGGGCTTTGTCCCGCAGTTTGAGGCTTATCTGTCCCATGGGATCCGTATTGTACATGAACTGGAGGATAGGATACTGGGCAATTGACAGGTTTGCATTGAATTCAGTCCTCAGACGCTGGCCACCAAGCTTGTTGGATACTATGAGGCATGTATTATTCCTGTCCTTGTCCCACGCGAACTTCATTCTCCCGGGATCAAAACCAACCCTGTTCCTGAGTTCGGTATTTTCAAATGACTGGAAAAATGGCGTTATGCCGTCCAATTTCGCCAGGATCGGAGGCGCGACGGCACTGCAGTCCTTCCAGGACAATGTCATTTTCTTGCTCTTGGCGCCTTTGAATATTTCCAGGTTCACAGCTTCATCCTGCATCAGTTTCCGGAAATCGGCATCCATCCTTTCCAGGAGGGAAATCCTGAACTTGTTGATGCCCAGTTCTTCCACGGGAAGCTCGACGCCCTGGACCTTGACCGTCAGCTTGTCATTGTTCAGATACCGGTAGTTCACGTCGGTGGTGACAATGATGGAATTCGGTTTTTCATCATCCCAGTGGCATTTCCACTTGCCTTCGTCTTCAGGCATGGCCCACATCAGATCGGACTGATCGCTCCTTCCGGCTATTGAGAGCTTGCCGCTGACGATGCCCTGGCGTACAATGTCCTTCAAGCTCTTATTGAATTCCTCCAGGCTGTCCGACTTGATCACCTTGCCGTCAAGAAGCAGCTGGTATGCATAACCAGCCTGGTCGGGACTCTTGCATTCCACCTTGGGGGCCTGGTAGAAGACAGGACAGAAATTCCTTATGGCATATGCTTCATCGGGACCGTTTCCATTCAAACCCTGGACAATATCGCTGGGCTGGTAGTTTCCGAAACCAACGACTTTCCAGAGGAGATCCTTCGAGGCGCCGAATTTCGGCAATATATAGGGAAGCGGGAACCACACACGGGTCCAGTTCTCATTTGAATCCAGCTGCTGCAGCTTTACAGGCTTGATTTCACCGGTGCCGCCGACAAGCTGGAACAGGCCCTTGGAGTAGTCTGTTCCGGAAATCTGATAAAAATAGCGCTGCAGCGTTATGTATTCCCCTTTAGGACCGATCCTGCCCAGCTCAAAATGGAAATTGAATTCGGCATTCCCAGTGCGCTTGATCTCGCAGGTCCAGGCGGAAATACTGCTGTCAGGATACTGAAGGCCTTTTGCTTCCGCTGCAAATATCCCACCACCGAGGATATTCCTGACCGTAAACACATTCTGCGAAAAAGCCACCCTTGGCGCACCGGCTGAATCGATCTGCTGCCATGAGCTGGAAGTCATGAGATTTGACGGAAGGCCGTTCAGCAGGAGAACGGGCTTCTCCGGGACAGGCGCGCTGGCTTTTGCCGTGGCCGTCCAGCCGGCATCGGTTTCTGCAAAGGAAAAATCCTTCGGAGTAATTCTAGCGGCGGCAACCTTGACTCTGGCAACCATCATGGAGTTCATGAACGTCCATATGCCGAAACCGCCTTTTTCCAATGGTTCCTTGTCCTTGTATGAAAAAATCTTTTCATCGTCGAAATAGTATTCGATCAGATCGCCGACACGCCGGGCCTTTATGTAATACCAGGCGCCATGCACATCGCGATCCCTGCCCAGCAGCGTGTCGAAATACTTCCTGATATTGCCGTCACGCAGCCTCGGTGTAAGGTATTTGTCGCTTTCCGCAATCAATTTTCCATTGCGGAACAGTCGGGATTTCGACTGGCTGTAATCCGGATCCCATCCACTGCAGATAAAAGTGTAGCCGTCGGACGGGATCGCCGTCTTGTTCATCACCGTCAGATTGAGATCCCCGACGCGCTGATACCAGTCGCCATGGCGTATTCCCGCATACATCTCGATGCAGAAATCGCCCTCTATCTGGTATTTTGACCAGAAGGAAGCCAGATCGCTGGCGGACTGTCCGTTCATATGGGACCAGCGGGGATCGCACTGGAAACGGTTTATCACCTGCCAGGCGCCGCCGTTCCTCATCCACTCATGAGGTGCTTCAGTATACAGGAAGTCCAGGACATTGTCACGGACTGCGCGGAATGACCCGACCTGCGCATCTGCAAATCCCTTGATGAAGATCCTGCTGCCTGCAAGCGGCTGCTGGAGCTTCACCTTGAATACCAGTTCATTGTCGAATTCACCCCATAGCCATTCATCCTGGACGGAAAGCATGTATGTTGCTCCAACCTTTCCATCCTTGTCCTTCTTGAACAGCTCGCCGGCCGGCTTCTTGAAAAGAGATTTTCCCGACGGATATTCGGCAATTTCAAAATCAGTGCCGGTGAGCCTGACAACTAGTTCTCCGGAAGGCTGCTCATCTTTTGCACCAAGATAGATCTCGGAATTCTCCACGATGGGTACCGTAAGGGAGAACGCACTGAAGAAATCACTCTTATGCCAGAATCCCAGTTCCTTGTCCTTTATCCACTCACCTGCAGGATTGGCCCAGTTCCGCATATACGGGTCGTTTGCAAATATCTCGTTTTTTTCCTGCTTGTCCCTGAAGACCTCCTCCGGTTTAAAGCGATAGACAAGATTGCTGACCGATACTCCGGTATCTTTCCCGACAAACACTCCGGCGGCCCCCGTTGGCGGAGCCGGTTCCCGGCGAACCATTGCCAGATGGCCGTTGCAGAACAGCTTTATCATGCCATCAGCAGCTATTTCCGCCTTCAAGGATACATCCATGGAATTTTCATCAGCCGGAAGTTCGGCAGTTTCGAGAATTTTAGATTCTGCTCCGTTCCTTTTTAATTCTTCCAGCCTGACATTGCACTTTGAACCGCTCCGCTCATACAAAAGCCTGAAAAATGTGCTTTTCTGATCCTTCCAACCAAAGAGAAGACCAGCAGATGCATTGTCGGAATTCAGTTTAACAGTCATTCCGACAACGGCTGTCTTATCCTCAGGATGGCCGAAGACCAGCCAGCGGTCCTCTCCTGATCTGCCGGGGAAAAGCTCTCCCTCGCTTCTGCCGAAAAGCCAGCCGAAAAAGCCGGGCTTGTAGAACACATTGCCATGGCCCAGCAGCGTGTTGAACTTCACATCCTGCGGATCATCCAGCTTCAGGTACGGCAGGCTTTCAGCTGTAACGTCATCAAAAAACATGGTCTGGGTACTGTTGACAAAAAGTCCGAACTGGCCTCCGGGCGGAAGAGCCTCATCAAGCTCCATCACCTTTATCTTATCGACATATGCGGAAATGCGGTTGCCCATGACCTGGACTCTGGGCATGATCCACTGTCCGGGTAGAAGCTGAAGCTGCACTGCTTTCATGATGGCCGGCTGTTTTCCCGCCTGGTATCTTTTCAGGAATGCAAACGCCTCATCATTGTCGGAAAGAAAGACGGTGAAAGTGTAAAAACTGGCCTCATCCTGGACATAGAAGGCCAGTCCGCATTCACCTTTCTGCATCTGCACTGCAGCCTGCAGCATATAATTGTCATGGAATGGATAGCCGGATACTATCAGTCCGTTTTCCCCGGAGCCCTTCAGGCTGTAGAAATTCGGGCTTCTTTCCATTTCCAGCGGCTTGTTCTTCAACTGTTCCGAGGTTTTCTGTTCAACTGCCGCCTCCATCGCTGTATGTATATTCCATTTCCCGCTTATGATTTCCCAGTTGTCAAGCTGGTTCACATCCTTGTCGGCGATCATGAAATCATCATGGAAATAAAGAGACTCTGTCTTTTGGAAACGTATTTTTTTCGCGTTGTCATCCATCGCCTGGGCCTGAAGCCACAGCGAATCCGCCGTAAATGGAGAACGGAACCTGCAGATCTCCCTGTTGTCCAGATAAACGCTCCACGAATGCTGATGCAATTTGACGTTGCACTCAAGTTCAGCGGCCGGCTTGTCCGGCAATGGATTTACAAGTTTTACGGCCAACCCAGGATCCGCTGGAGGGCTCGCCCCCTGGAGCCTGACAGCATCGGCATCTGCCTTGAGCTGGATGAAGCATTGGTTCTTCTTTTCCTTGTCAGCGAGCATCAGCAGATGCCCCGTTCCAGGATTCCAGTTGAGCTTGATTCTGAACTCCCCGTATTTTCCTCCAGTCGAGGCGGCTTCGGTAAAGCCGGTAAAATCCACGGCGGAGGTGGGTGCCGCGCTGGCGGTGATGTTTCCGAAAGACAGGAATAGAAAGAAGCATATGGCAAAAGAGGCAATTGAAGTATTGCCTCTTTTGAGCTGATTGCTAAATTTGGAGTTCATCACGTGGCCGCGTTGACACTTGGAACGTGACTCACTTTGAAACCTTTGATATTTCATTAATTCCCAATTTGTTTCTCTTTGAGTTCAAACCCAGTCATCCTGTCATCCAACAATTCGCCACAGGCGAATAAATCCATCCATCCGTCATCCTGTGGGATGACACTGAATATAATACAACGGAAAAACAGTAAGAATAGTGTCATTAATACGTAAGATTATTGGATTAATTTGCCGTCTTTGTCGAAAAAACCGCCTATTAAAGCCTTTCCGCACCCGAAAGGGTCGTTAGGATCAGATTCTTCGGAATAGACAATATATCCCGGCAGGAAGTCATATCTGTGGTTTTCAGAGCATGATTTCGACCAGGGGGCTCCGCATTGGATCACAACGCTTTTCGGAGTCCAGGGGCTCTTGTATTTTAAATAAAGCCCGTTGCCTCCACGCGGAAATTTCTTATCACCGATCAGGAATTCATCCTTGGTGAATTTTATCGGGGTGCTTCTGAGGACTTCTTCGATCATCGGACTGGTTTCCGGCTCCCCGAACAGGAAAAGATTGAATTCCTTCCTGTCCTGCTCGGTAAGCTCCTTTTCATTCTTGATCCTCGGCAGGCTTTTGGCGAACTTATACCATTCAAAGACCCGCTGCCCGAACTCCGAATCCTTCATCCCGGCATTGACAAACATGAAAGGCTCCAAAAAAGCGTCTTTCACCGGTCCCATGTCATATGCATTACCAGCACTTTTAAAATCTTTGGATTCCTTTAAAATGAAATCGTTTCCCTTGACGACAGGAAACTTGCGGATACGCTCCGGCATCTTATTCCTGTCAATAACAAGTTCCTTGACTCCTGATGTCCGGATCAATACCTTGTCGTCCTTGACATTGACCTGGATTTTCGCCGGCTGGCAATTTCCCGCAAAACCGCTGATGTCGAGCCAAAATGCCTGGCTGTATGCCGGATGATAGGCGACATATTCGAAGCTTTCAGGATTCTTCCGCCTGATATTTTTAATCCAGTCAATTACATCCTTATTGCTGAATACCGGTTCATGGATCCAATGGTCTCCGTCGGCAATCTCCTGATATTTGAACAATGGATTTCCAGGACTCAACAACTCTTTCATGTGCCGTGCCTCTTCAACAGAGATCAGCGTGTCGGCGGTGCCATGGAAAATCCAGACAGGCAGGTTTCGGAGGTTCGGTATATGGGATGCGGCGAACTCCTTGTCTATCAGCCACTGCTTGTAGGCCGGTACGGAACTGCGATTGATCTTATGCCAGAAATAGAAATCCCCTCTTCCGGAAACCACCAGCAGTCCAGCGAACAAATGCGGATAGTGCGAGCCGATCGTCCACACGCCCATCCCCCCCATCGACATTCCGGCAAGAATGATCCTGTCCCCATCAATATTATAACGTTTCTCCATCTGCCTGATGACATTCAGGACATCCTGCTCGCCGATTCCCTGGAAATCAGTATTGCCCCTGGCAAAAGGCATCACAATGCAGGCATCAACCTTGTCCGCCAGCTCCGTGATTCCCTCCGGCATGCTTCCCCAGTTTGCAATGTCCAGATATGGCGAATAGCCATGAAGATAGACGATCAGGGGATATTTGCTGCCTTTGTCGTATTCCTGCGGCAGATATCGGATGAACGGCTGGGGAGATCCGTCAGTATCATCAAGATAGGCTTCCTCCGCGATGCCGGGCTTCGGTTTCAACGCGGTCTTCTTCTCCAATGCTTCCTTCAGCGCTTCGGCCTGTTTCAATTCGCTGTCAACGGCCTCGAGCACGGCCTCAGACGTTTTATAGAACTGCAGGAGATGCCGGACTTTCTTGAGTTTGAACTGGAAAAGGTCCCAGTCATTGGCCAGCTCATAATTGTCCGGACGCGCTATCTGCGTACCTGAAAGTTTTTTCAAGGACAAAACTAAGCTGTCGACTTCCGGCTTCTGCGCGGAAGCTGCGGAAACGGAAAGAAAGATGCATGTAATTAAAATATTACTTTCGAATAGGCGTCTAAAAGATTGTCTTGTCTTCCACATTTTTAATCTTCTCTTTTTTTTAAATCTTTTGATGCGTAGCATCTTTGATAGGGGTAGGGAAAGCGCATTGATTTGCGCTTCCCCTCCCTCCGAACCGGACTGGCGGATTTCCCGCATCC
>MHBI01000098.1 GCA_001804815.1 Lentisphaerae bacterium GWF2_50_93 | reverse complement strand
TCTCCTTTCTTTTTCTTAAGCTGTTATAATTTAAGAAGGGAGAAGGCTTTTTCTAACTATTCTATGTTTAACATAAGGTCTTTAGCGTGCGTATACTTTCTTTATCCCTTACGCATGGAATGCGTTCAATATCATAGCTTATGGCTTCAACCCTGTCTACTATACGCATTTTTTGACTCTGCTTAGAATTCTTTATGATGAGTCCTCCATTCGGAGGACGAATCTTTGGACTGCGCAGATCATTCTGCGCTTTGGATTCCGTTGGCACCGTGGAGAAGATAATAGCTTTCGCCTTTGCTAAATGCCATGGTGTGACGAACAGCTGTAAAAACAAAGCGGTGAATAATCACCGCAGTCCAAAGTCAGGCCGGAGTGCCTGACGTAAAGATGAAAAGACAGAAGAAACGGAAAGAGTGACGTGGACAGTACAGGGAAATGCGTATAGTAGACAGGGTTTCAACCATAGGTATCGAGTCCAAAGAAGATTCGCCCTGAAGGGGCGAAATATATTCCTTCCTTCCCCACAGGACGTACCATTTTTTGCATATATGACCTGTGGTTGAAACCACAGGCTATATTATTCAATCCCTTCATGATTTATAATTACGGCATCGGTGCGACTCCGTACCAGCATAGATTTGAAAAATCTGTTGTTAGATGTATGTTCGAGGCTGTAATTGTTTGAAGGACTTATCATGAAAGAGCTAATACCGATTGAGCGCATAGAAAGCAAAATCCTGCTTCTCAGGGGCCACAAGGTCATGCTTGACGCAGATCTGGCGGAACTCTACGACGTGGAAGTCAAACATCTTGTAAGGGCTGTAAAGAGGAACATCGAACGCTTCCCTTCCGAATTCATGTTTCAGCTTAATAATAAGGAGTTTATAGAATTGCGGAGCCATTTTGGCACCGCAAAATTCAAGATGCGCCGCTTCGCCCCTCTGGTGTTCACTGAACAGGGCGTAGCCATGCTTTCATCCGTCCTCAACAGCAAGAGGGCAATCCAGATAAACATCGAGATAATTAAGACTTTTGTGAGGATGAGGGAAATGCTTATCAGTAACCGCGAGCTTGCCAAGAAGCTTGATGAGCTGGAGGCAAAATATGACAAGCAGTTTGACGTTGTCTTCGATGCAATTCGCCATCTTATGGCTCCGCCACCGCCGCCACCCAAGAAGAAAATTGGATTCCACGCAGACTGATAGTCATAAATATCAAACATGCAGCCTTGAATAAGGCCTAATTACTTCAACACAGAGTTCGTCAAGCTTCTGTCGGAGCAATAAATTTCCCGTCAGGGAAATTTATCACTCGTAATGCGTCCACATGCGGACGACTTTCACGGTCTTGATTTCCGCGAGAACCTGGTAGACGATCCTGTGTTTAATATTTATCCGTCTGGAATACGCGCCGCCCAGGTCGCCGACCAGTTTTTCATATGGGGGAGGCGTATGGAATGGGTTCATCTCCAGAATTTCAAGGATGTGTTCGGCTTTTGGACGTAGTCCGGATGATGAAAGCTTTTTGGCGTCTTTCTGGGCCTGGCTTGCATAGATCAGCTTCCAGCTCACCATTTAATCTCCGTTCGGCATTTCTTGACGGGTGTCTTCATTCCTTTGATGATTGATTCCTTCATTCCGGGAATGGAGCTGAGATACAGGGTTTCCTGGATTGCCCTCCAGTCTTCTTCAGAGATCAGGACGCCGGAATGTCTTTTTCCGGTTATCTGTATTGGCATATGCGATTCAGCCGCCTCATCGATAAGGGAATAGAGCCTTGACCTGGCATTTGTCGCTGTAATTGTAGTCATAAATAAATTCCTTTCATACGTGCGTAATAACGTACGTTTTATTTTTTTAATGTCAAGCGGCCTGCAAGTAGTACTTCCACAATCTTTACGCATGGAATACGTAGAATAACATAGTACAAAAAAAGAGGGCGGATTTTTATGTCCGCCCTCCGGTGGAATTATTCCTGGCAGCTATTCAGCCTTAGGAGCCTGGGGCAGGGCTGGCTCGTCGGGGGAAACGACTTTTGCAGTGCTTTTCTTCTTTTTCATCCCCTGGCCCGGAAGCTGCCCGTTCATCATGTTGGCGGCACTGGATTCAGTAATCTTCTTCAGTTCTTCCTGGAGCGCCGGATCCATAACCGCGCTTATCACGATGTCGTTCTCCTCGTTTGTGAACTTTATGGACTTCATGAGCTGTTCCGAAAGCTGCTGGTTGCCCTGGGAGAGGGCCGGGATGTACATCATCACCATTGCCTGGAACTGTACGGTCAGCATCTGCGCCTTGCTTTTTTCCTTGCAGTTGAGACGGATGTCCATGTTTACCGTGTCTTTGGCATCACCAGTGAATTTCATGTTCAGCAGACCGCCCTGGATGTTGTCGATCGGGAGCATCTGCTGCATTGGATCCGGATTCTTTTTCTTGCCATCATCGGATTTCGTGTTTGCGACGAAAACAGCCCAAAGTGGAGATTTCTTGTCGGCTTTCGAGCTGAGATTCATTAGCCTGGTATTGGAAGTTACGTTTTCCTTGGCGCTGATGGAGGCGAGTTTAAGCACTTCCTCGGGAAGATCGGATATGGCAATCACATTGGGCTTCAGATATGCAACTGAAGTCTTCTGTTTGCCTTTTTCAAATATGTAGATGGTTTTCCCGTCCAGGGCGGACCTTTTGACCTGTGTCTGGCTGTCCTGGGTGTCCCTGTTGTCGATAAGCTTGCTGAAGGTGGCTTCATCAATGCCTGTCTTGAAAACTGCTCCGCCCTTCTTCGAGGTTCCATTGAAGAATATGACGCCGGTCGAGAAGGCGTTGTAGATGTCGATTCCGTTCTGCTTGAGGTTGTCCTTGAATTTCGCAAGCTGCGGATCGGGATTCGTGTCGATCATTTCCTTGACCTTAGGATGTGTCCCGAGCTCCTTGATGTCAAGGCATGCGAAACCGTCTACGTTTCCCGGCACATAACCCATGAGCTCTTCGGTCTGGGCATAGAGAGAGACAGACAGCGCTGTGAAAGCGATCAGAAGCAGCAGTTTCTTCATGTTATTTTCCTTTTATTAGTTCCATTACTTTTTCTTTTGTCATTTCAGGTCCGCAGAATGCGATTTTGTCAAGAGCGGCCGGCAGACAGGATCTTCCGATTTCAGCGTAATACGCGTTTTTGTCCCTGCGGGTTACAAAATTCGACGATGCCCAGTCGCTCAGGTATCCCATTCCGGCGTGCTGGAGGAGGGTGTGCGCGAAGATGATTTCCGCTCCTGTGATGAAATCTTCCAGATAAGGCTTGAGCGCATCCGATTCGAAATTGTCGACCAGGCACTGTCCGGGAGCATTCATTTCTGTTCCGACTATTATCGGCAGGTCCCTCTCCTTCGAGGCTTCGATGAACTTGTGGAGTTCGGCGATCTTCTTCTTCCGGATCTCAGGGTCCGGGAAGTTCCAGTTCCTGTCTGGTATGATATTGACCATCTCCGCCCCGCGCTTCATGTGCAGATCAAGCAGTTCGCCGGGATTCTTCTCGCCGCCCGATTCACCGTTGAGCCATGCGACTACAGGGACCGCCCCGCATTCCCTGATGAACTTGTTCATGTCTGAAAGCTCGGGGAATGATTTGGGATCGGGCTTGACATATCCTGCTCCGCCCATCTTCATCGTCTTTGAACGTATCAGGTTCTGGAGCTGTACCGGATCATTTATAATCTTTGACATCTTGTCCGGAGGAGTCTGGAGCTTTTCAGACCAGAACGCGGAACGCAATGAGGCGTCCGGCAAAATTTCCTCCGCCTTCCTATAGTATGCGGAACAAACATGCCTTTCGGTGGCGTTGCCTGACGGTGTCAGGGGCAGGACATCCTTGTCGAAGTCGACGACTACAGTCTTGAGATATGCATTGACCCTGCTGACGATGTCGCGGGTCCTGTCCGCTGCATTCGTCTTGAGCTTCTGCAGGAAAGGCGCTGATTTTTTAGGGGCCGCGGAGCACACAAATCCGATTCCGCAGTGGTACGATATGCCTGGTTCGCCGGGGGAATTTATTTCCTTGTCGGAGAGTTCAGGGATGAATACACGGGTTTCTATTCCGGCCGCGGAACGCAGGTTGAGGCTCCATGACGCCTTGAGGAATTCATCTACGCCGTCAAGTACGTCGAAGTCGACTATCGCAGCGGCGAAAAGGCCGGTCTTCTTCGCCCACCAGGCGATATAGGTCGGCGAGTATCCGTAGCCGTTGTAGGAGAAGAATGTGTGGCAGTGGAGGTTTATCTGCCTCTTCTCGGGATCAAGCGGGAGTTCTCCGTCGTTCATCATCAGCCTGAGGGAATGCAGGGCGACTTCCCTTTCCTTGAGATTGATGCTGTTGAGTTTATTTTCGAGATCTGCGGCTTTGACAGTATGTTCCATATGAGTATTTGTTGTTTATTGGTTTCACATCTACGACCGAGCAAATAAGTTATTGTAATAAAGAATATTTGCCAGTTTTAAATTTAAAAATTATCTGATACATTCTACCATATGAAAATTAATGATTTTAAAAGACTGCTCGAAAGGAAAGTGCTCGTCCTGGACGGCGCAACCGGTACTGAACTCCAGAACGCCGGACTTCCGCATGGCGCCTGCCCGGAACTCTGGGTGCTGAAAAATCCGGACAAGCTCATAGGGATACAGAAAGAATATCTTGAAGCCGGTTCCGACGCCGTCTATACATGCACGTTCGGCGCCAACAGAATCAAGCTCAAGGAGTTCGACAAGACCTTCAAGGTCGAGGCAATGAACGCCAGGCTCGCCGAGATCTCCCGGAAGACGGTCGGCGACAAGGCCCTCGTGATCGGTTGCATAGGCCCGACCGGTGCTTTCATAGAACCTTTCGGCGAAGTCCCTTTTGAAGAGGCCGTGAAGATATTCCGCGAGCAGGCGTCAGGCCTCGTTAAAGGCGGAGCAGATCTTTTTGTAATTGAAACGATGATGGATGTCCAGGAGACGAGGGCGGCCCTCATAGCCATAAAGGAAGTCTGCGATCTTCCGGTGATAGTCTCAATGACCTTCACTGAGCAGGGGCAGACCCTGACCGGTACTCCTCCCGAGACCGCGCTTGTCACTCTCCAGAGCCTTGGAGCTTCTGCGTTCGGCTGCAACTGTTCGGTCGGACCGCAGGCGATGCTTTCCCTCGTGATGGCAATGAAGCCTTTTTCAACGATCCCGATCCATGCAAAACCCAATGCCGGACTTCCGAAGCTTGTGAACGGCAAGACTGTATTTGACATGGGAGCTGATGAATTCGCGTCTTTCGGGGCACAGTTCATAAATGCAGGAGTGAACATTATCGGCGGATGCTGCGGTACGAAGCCTGAATATATAAAAAAACTTAAGGCCGCTGTAAAATCACTCAAGCCTGAAAAGCCGCGCGTCTCATCCATCGGCGCAGTCAGCAGTACCAGGAAGACCGTCTTCATATCGAACAACCAGCCCTTGAAGATAATCGGGGAGAGGATAAACCCCACCGGCAAGAAAACCCTCCAGGAGGAACTGAAGGCGGGAAAATTCAAGGAAGTCCGCAGGTTCGCGGTTGAACAGAAGCAGAACGGCGCAGATGTCCTCGACGTCAACATGGGCATGCCTGGCATAGATGAGAAAGAAACATTGTTTTCGGCGGTCAGAATTCTTTCCCATGTCTCTGATCTGCCGTTATGCGTCGATTCGTCCAAGCCCGAGGCCGTTGAGGCCGCGTTGAGGATTTATCCCGGGCGCGCCCTGATAAATTCCATTTCCGGTGAAAAGGAGAAGCTCAGGAAGTTCCTTCCGATCGCCGCGAAATACGGCGCGATGTTCATTCTTCTTCCTCTTGGGGACAACGATATCCCCGACAAGGCCGAAGGCCGGGCCAAGTTCGTCGAAAAGGTGATGTCGCAGGCCAGGAAATATGGATTCACCAAGGAAGACGTAATCGTCGACGGGCTTGTGATGACAGTATCCGCCAACCAGGAAGCCGCGAAGGAGACGCTGAAAGTCGTCGAATGGAGCTCGCGCAACGGATTCAGCACGGTGCTGGGACTTTCAAACGTGTCGTTCGGCCTTCCTGAACGGAAATGGGTCAATTCCGCATTCCTTTCAATGGCCATATCCAGGGGCCTGACCTTTGCGATCGCCAATCCAGACAGCATGGAAATGATGTCGGCTAAGTTTGCATCAGATGTCCTGATGGGGCGCGACAAGGGATGCCGTTCGTTCATCTCAAGATTCCAGAATTCTGCGGGATCTGCGAATCTCGCAAAGACCCAGCCTCTGGCAGTTTCCATCACCGAACATATCTACAAATCCGTCCTCAACGGCGACAAGGATCACGTCTACGGCTACGTGGAAAAGGCCCTGAAGGAAAAAATAGATGCCAGGAAAATAGTGGACGAATGCCTCATCCCCGCAATCAACAAGGTCGGCGAACTCTTCGACAGAAGGGAATATTTCCTGCCGCAGCTCATTATGAGCGCCGAAGCGATGAAGGCTGCGTTCGATTTCCTCGAACCGCATCTGCGGCAGACCGGCAAATCCGACAAGACGGCAGTGAAGAGGAAAATAATCCTCGCAACCGTAAAAGGCGACATACACGACATCGGCAAGAACATAGTGGCGCTCATGCTGAAGAACTACGGCTACGAAGTCATAGATCTCGGCAAGGATGTCGGACCCGATGCAGTGATTGAAGCCGCAAAGAGTTCCAACGCCGAGATCATCGGCCTTTCCGCACTCATGACCACCACCATGACCCAGATGAAGGTGATCATCGACCAGAGCCGCAAGTCCGGACTTAAGAAAGTGAAGTACATCATCGGTGGCGCTGTCGTCACCCAGGATTACGCCGATGAAATCGGCGCCGACGGCTATGCCACCGATTCAGTAGGAGCCGTCCGCCTCGTCCAGAAGCTGCTGAAATAGCCCCGCTTGAAAATAATTCCAGAATATTACGTTTGCAATTTTAACGTCACGCGTTATAATTACACATGTATTTGAAAAGGCACATAGAGAAGAAGATATATAAGGCAGTGGAAGAGTTTCCCGTGCTTGTTCTCTGTGGAGCAAGGCAGACAGGAAAATCAACCTTGCTGAAGCACTGTTTCGGCGACAGGTTCACTTATCTTACTTTTGATGATTTATCTCTGCGTGGCCAGGCGATAAACGATCCGGAATTATTCCTGAACAACTTCCAGGGGAACCTTATCCTGGATGAGATTCAGTATGCGCCAAAGGTGCTGTCGGCGGTAAAAATGGCGGTGGACAGCAACAAGAAACGCCGTTTTATCCTGACTGGCTCCCAGCAGTTCAATATGATTCGCGGACTTCAGGAAACTCTTGCTGGACGGGCATTGCTTCTGACGCTCCATCCTATGACTGCACAGGAAAAAGCCGGAATGGGTGACAGTCCTCATTGGATTGAAAATGTATTGAATGGAGAATTTTCTTCAAGAAAAACCAAACTCGAACTCCCTGATCTTTCACCGGTAAATGAATTAAAGATGGGAGGCCTTCCAGGAATTCTTGAGAAATCGGAAGAGTTCCATGCTCCTTATTTTGAAAGCTATGTCAAAACCTATGTTGAGCGCGATATTCCTTCATTATATACTGGAGCAGATCCCGTGAATATTGCAGCGTTTCTGCGTCTGCTGGCGCCATTGACATCGCAGGAGATAAACAAGAGCCAGATTGGAAGGGAACTGGGCATATCCTCTCCTACCGCAAACCGGTGGATTGAATGGTTAAAGGCCGGATTTATCTGGTCTTCCCTGCCCCCGTACAGCGGAAATATTGTAAAAAGAGTCAGCAAATCTCCCAAGGGCATGCTTTTTGATACTGGATTAATATGTCATCTGCTGAAAGTGCACGATACTGAAACTCTCCTCGCGCATCCGCTTATTGGAGGAATATATGAATCTAGGATAGCAGGAGAGCTCATGGCGTTGATTGATGCGAAGTTGATACAGGCATCAATGTACCACTGGAGAACTTCCTATGGCAAGGAAGTTGATATAGTAATCGAAAAGGAAGGCAAGCTTTTTGCCTTCGAATGCAAATGGCGCAGGAATCTGAAAACTGATGACATGTCGGCTTTAAAGACTTTCAAGGAGACTTATGGGAACAAAGTATCATTTATGGGAATTGTTACGCCGACAGGTCACAATGTTAAGATTTCCGAAGACATATTCCAAATTCCATGGATGAAAAGCCGATCTTAGGATTAACCCAAGCATGAAGCAGTCGCTAAAAGACAGAATAAAAAAATACAGGCAGTATCTTCTTGCTGTTGCCCTCATAATCCTCATTCTTGCTTTCTTATCGACAAACATCCTGATTCCTTGTCCTGAAACGAGGGAACCTTCGGAAAATTACCTGACTGAAAATACCGAGGCCGTCAAGAAGAATGTTCGCGATGTCGATTTCTGGATAACCACTGATAGTACCAGATATTTTATCGGTGAGGAGATTCCGATCAAACTCCATTTTAAAAGCAGGGAAATAGGGAAATATCGCATTGACTGCAGCACATATGACAGGTCGGGAAGATTTGATGAAAACAAGTTTGTAGTTGACGGAACTGAAAACGGGTGCGTGGATCCTCTGAAGCGAGTGGAATATTTCTCTATGAGTGGCGGATTGGGTAGGGGAAACACGGAGGATTTTGAAAAAGTCACCAAGGAATATCCCCTTAACGACTATGTTAGATTTGACAAGCCTGGCACCTATTATTTATACTGCAATACCGAGTTGGTATCAACACTTGGGAAAAGCATATCCCTAAGTTCGCTTCCTCTTAAAATAAGAATTTCAGAGTCGAGGAAGCTGAACACATTCTTCAAGTCGCATGCCTATGCATTGATGTTAAACTTTCAGAATGAGAATTTGCGGAGATATGCTTTGGATAAACTCCGTTACATTGGGAACCATAAGGCGGTAGATGTCTTTGTTCAACAACTGTGTTCAAGCGTAAGGAATGAAAGTGCAAGCTCATATAGGGGAATAATTGCTTCCAGGGATTATGAATATGCGAAGAAAGCATTGATTGAGCTGAGCGGGGATCCTGATGCTGAAATTGGTGACAGCCATATTTACATTTTTGAACTTATTACTTTACCGCAGGAGCTGATTGATCAGATAGGAATTAACCTAGGCGCGGAAAGCAATAACGGGTATTCCCTTAGGGCATTGAAGAATTCACGCAAGATCAGCGCCTGGATGAATGGCGCTGAAAAAACGTACAAGAGCTGCATATATGAAAATATAAGGAAGTATTCTAACAAGAAAAAGGCCGCTGCCTGTTATATGCTCATGGTAAAAGGTCCTGTTAAGACAAGTGGAGAAGAAGAGATTAATGAATATGCGCAAAAGCCAGAAATGAGGAAATTGACGGCTTCAACTTTCAGTCTTTTGAATAATATGCAACAGCTCCAGCTTCTCGGAAAGAGCTGGGAAAATATAAGCTGCAGGGAATTTGAACCGGTGCTTGAAAAACTCGTCCAGGAATTAAAGGGAGAACCGGAAAATCATGAAGACTTATTTTCTGTCCGTGAGTTTTCAAAGTTGCGCTTGCTCCAGCTCCAGGGCAAAGAGAAAGAAGCAAGGGAATTGCTGTTTGCCGACATGAAAAGAAAATCAAGTGTTTATAATAGATTTTATCTGAGGGAGAGCGTGCTTGATGGTTTTATGGATGAACCTCTGCCTGATATGGATGATGTTTTTCTGAAGCGCCTGAAAGAAAACAGGGGAAATACAATTGTTCCATGCCTGATACGGAAATATGCGACCCGGAAAATATTTCCGGAAATTATAAAAGTTCTTGATGATGGAGAGCAAGGACAACAGAAAACATTTGATATAGAATTGTTTGGATATCTGATGAAGTATGACAGAGATATTGCGTTGGGAGAACTAAAGAAATCACTTTTGCGTGGAGACAATGTTTGGACCAGAGATCTATTCAAGATGTTCCCGGAAGATGCCGGCAACCTATATTTGGATATTTTAGGGGAGATTAAAGATGAAAAAGCTGGTTCGCTGCTAATAGGTCTTGCAGTTTACGGGAGAGCAGTGTTTTTGGATAGGATGATTGACAAGTTTGAAGAGTTATCCCGAAAGCAGGTAGAAGGATTTAGAAAGACCGGAGAATATAAGGATTGTGGAAAAAGAGGAGACTTCCTTGTTTTTTTGCTTGATAATGAAAACATGCAATTCACCCAAGTCCAGAAAGACAGACTTTTTAGCCTACTAACAACCGAAGAGAAAAAGGTTTTCGAGGAATACATGCAAAGTATCTCAAAATGGAAAGATCTTGACAAAATCAGCCTTTTTTGTAAGCCGACTCGAGGTTCTTGAACATGGGGAAGTGTTTTACGTTCAGGGTCTTGAGTTTTGCGTTGCTGGCAATTGCCGTGGCGGCAATCAGGCAGTCGGCCATGCCCAGGTTGTGGCTCTTAAAAAACTCCCGCTTCAAGTTGCCTGCTGATTTTGCGATTTCGCTGTCTATGGGGATGTTTTGGAAAAGCGCCAGGAAAGAATCCAGGTCGTTCCTTTCTTTTTCGTTTCTTGCTCCAGCATATAGTTCTGTGATGGTTATTGGGGAGACAATTATGGTGTCGGAATTCTCCCTGACCAGTTCCACAGCCTTTTCATTGCCCCTTAAAAAGTCAATGAGGACGTCCGTGTCAGCAAGAATCTTGGTCATGAGTTGAAGCTCCTGTCCCAGTTTTTCCTTAGGGCAATAATATCATCCAGGTCCTGCCGGTTTTTCCATGCTCCTGCGGTTTTTTCAATTATTTCCTTTCTCCCGGCCTTCCCGTTTTTTTCAATCAGGCTGTCAATGGCCATCCTTATCAGTTCACTCGGCTTCCTGTTGCAGGACGCGGAAATCTTTTCAAGACTGGTTTTTTCATGCTTTGTCAAATATACCTGGGTTCTTATCATGGCTGCTCCCTGCTATTACGACATATATGTTGTGTGTATACATTACATCAGGCTGGAATATGTTCAAGGCTTTAATGAGAAAAGGATTATCCGCAAACCAAGATGATTATTTCAGTTTTTTAACGAACTTTTATATCCTTTTACAGATGCACGGAATGCTGTTTCAGTGACCGCCTCCGGAACTGAAAGATTGAATCTGCCGCTCCTGCCTTGTTTCCTTGTATCTTCAGAACTATTTTAAGTGGCATGAATTCAAAATTCCCATCAACAATTCCTATCAGATAAAAGGAGGTCCTTCTTTATGAAGAAAGTCAACATGAAACCCATCGGCCTGCAATTGTATTCTGTGAGAGAAGTCCTTGGGGAGTCCAAGGAAAGTTTCCTGTCCACAATGAAGAAAGTCTCTGAAATCGGATTTGTCGGCGTGGAAGGCGGCCTGGGAGAGGCTGTCAAGTTCGGAATGACCGCGGAGCAATACAAGGAACTTCTTGATCAGCTCGGACTGGAGATGATCACTGGTCCAGGCCCCAAGCACGACCTTTCCAATATCGAGGAAATCGGCAGACTAAAGAAAATCTTCGGATTCAAATATCTCTTCGGCGGATTCGGCTGGGATGAGTTCAAGACAATGGACAGCATCCGCAAGACGGCGGAACTTATCAACCGCATGACAGCTGCGATAAAGCCGCACAAGCTTGAGCTCTCACTGCACAACCACTTCTGGGAATTCGACCGCATCAACGGCCGCATTGCGCAGGAATACATCGCGGAGCTCTGTCCCGACGTGAAGTTCGAGATCGACATCTACTGGGCCACCAACTTCGGGGCGAACGATGCCGCTGAACAGGTTAAGAACTTCCGTTCCCGGGTTCCAATACTGCATATCAAGGATGGTATGATGGAGCGACCGAAGGACCAGCCGTTCGGCGGACCGATGTCGGCAGTCGGAGCCGGAAAGGTCAACGTCAAGGGTGCCATTGCGGCAGCGGATCCCAAATTGCTGAAATGGCTTGTCGTGGAGATCGACCGCTGCGAGGGCGATCGCATGGAGGCCGTGGAAGCGAGCTACCGGTACCTTGCCGCCAACAAGCTTGGCAAGGGCTCGGTCAAGTAATCGGAGTCATCCATAAAGGGATGACGGATGGATGGATTAATGGATGATTGGTTATATGCTCAAGATAAAACGAAAAGAAATGTTTTGTACGCAATAATCCAGTCATCCAACAATCCAATAATCCAAACAAATAATTCCATTAAGGAGTTACATGAAAACATATCGTGTTGCCTTCATAGGTTGTGGCCGCATTGCCAGCCTGCATGCGGAAGGATACAAGGCCAGTCCGCTGTGCAAGGTCGTCGCCTTGACTGATGTCAAAACTGATTCTGCAAAGGCGTTCGCCGAGAAGCATGGATTCTGCGATGCCGAGATATTCACCGACTACAAGACGATGCTTCGCAAGGTCAGGCCGGACATCGTCAGCATATGCCTGTGGACCGGACTGCATGCACAGGTCGTGAAAGACTGCGCCAGGGCGAAAGTCCCCGCGATCCACTGTGAGAAACCAATGGCGCCAACTTGGAAGGACGCCCTGTCGATGGTCAAGGCGGTAGAAAAGGCCGGAACCCGGCTCACGTTCAACCATCAGCGGCGCAAGCTTCCTGTGTTCCGGAAGGCCCGTGAGCTTGTGGAAGAAGGCGCTATCGGACAGCTTCTGCGCATCGAGGCTTTCAACCCCAAGAACATTCTGGACTGGGGCACGCACGTGGTCGACATGACTTTCAAGCTGAACGGAGACAAGCCGGCAGCCCGTATCCTTGGACAGATCGATGCCCGGGAAGGCGGAGCGTGGTTCGGCATTCCATTTGAGCAGGCCGCCATCGGATGGCTGACCTTTGCGAACGGGGTGACCGCTGTGATCCAATCAGGCGATCAGAAGGAAATGAACCTGGGTTTCCGACTGCATGGGACGGAAGGTGATATCGAGATCCTGGAAACGGAACCGCATTTGCGCATCCGGGCCAAGGGACGGTCTACCTGGCAGGTGTTGAAGGTGAAGGGAAACCTCCACGATGCGAAGAACGAACAAATGCAGGCAATAATGAAGGACATCACTGATGGTCTGAGCAAGGGCAGGAAAATGGAGATATCGGCCAGGCACGCCCTGCGAGCAACGGAAGTCATCTATGCCTGGTTCGAATCGGCATTGACGCGCCAGACGATTGAGTTTCCGCTCAAGCCTACGGGCACCAGTTATGCGACCGTGGCCAAAGCGGCAGGCATCCGGCCTAAGAAGTAGGGACGGGCTTTAGCCTGTCCCATTCCAAGATATTAAGATGGCGCATGCTTCCGCCGTTGCTAAGATGCTATGGCGTACACGGGAAACTCATACCCGCTAAATGAGCAGACGCTCATTTCAGCTTCTTGACGAATTTCTCAATCCTGCGCATGGCTTCCTCGATGTCCTCGAAGGACGTGGCGTATGCGCAGCGTACATAACCTTCGCCGCATTCGCCGAAGGCCGTTCCTGGAACTACCGCTACCTTCTCCTCCTGGAGGAGGCGTGTCGCGAATTCCTTGGAGCTGAGTCCGCTTGAGGTTATGTTTGGAAATGCGTAGAAGGCGCCTTTGGGCATGACGCATTTGAGGCCGATCTCGTTGAGCCTTTTGACGATCATATTGCGGCGCCTGCAGTATTCGTCCTTCATCTTTTCCATCTCAGTTTTGCCGTTCCTGAGAGCTTCAATCGCGGATTCCTGTGCAATTATCGAAGCGCAGAGCATCGAATACTGGTGGATCTTCATCATAGCGTCGATCAGGTCCGCCGGACCGCACGCATATCCCATGCGGAATCCAGTCATTGCGTAAGCCTTTGAGAAGCCGTGCAGGAAAATAGTCCTTTCCTTCATGCCGGGCAGCGAGGCGATGGAAGAATGCTTTCCGTCATATGTCAGCTCGGAATATATTTCATCGGTTATGACGATGAGGTCGTGCTTCTTTGCGATCCTCGCGATTTCACGCACGTCCTCGGGCGTCAGAGAAGCGCCTGTCGGATTACATGGGAAATTCAGCAGGATCGCCTTTGTCTTCGGCGTTACAGCCTTCTCAAAATCCTTCGGATCCAGCGCGAACTTGTTCTTTTCCTTTGTGACCACCGCCACTGGAACTCCATGCGCCATTTTGATTTCGGGCGCATAGGAGACATAACAGGGCTCATGATAGATGATCTCGTCTCCGGGCGTTATTATCGCGCGGAAGATGAGGTCGAGCGCCTCGCTTACTCCTACGGTTATGATGCATTCGCTGACGGGATTGTACTTGGCCTTGTAGTTCTTGTCCACATATTTGCAGACTTCCTGCCGCATGGAAAGCAATCCGAGGTTCGATGTATAGCTCGTATGCCCTTTCTCCATTGCGAATATCGCAGATTCGCGGATGTGCCATGGCGTCACGAAGTCAGGCTCGCCGATTCCCAGGGAGATGACTTCGTTCCCCATGGAATTCACCAGTTCGAAAAAATCGCGTATCCCGCTCTTCGGCAGGACCGCTATATGTTCAGCAACTCTGTTTTTCATAATAATTTATATCCCTATAAGTTATAAAATTTTTCATCTGAAAAATTTTATCACGGGCTGACCTTTAACCTCTCATATTTCTCGTCTTCCTCGAGTATTCTTCCGGCAACCTTGTATTTCTTCAGGAGGAAATGCGTCTCCGTCGAGATGATTCCTTCGATGGATGCGAGCTTGCTTGAAACGAATGTCGCCACTTCCTGGAGCGTCTTGCCATCCACTTCAAGTCCGAGGTCATAGCCGCCCGACATCAGGTATAGCGATGACACTTCGGGGAACTTGCTGAGCCTCTTGGCGATCCTGTCAAATCCCCCTTCGCGTTCAGGCCGTACCTTCACCTGTATGATGGCCTTCACGGCCAGTTCAGGCAGGACCGATTCGTCTATAATCGCCTGATATCCTTTTATCGTGCCGTCCTTCTCAAGGGTCTTTATGGTATCTGAAACAAGTTTTTCTTTTTTGCCCAGACGGGCAGCTATCGCCTTGTCTGAAAGCCTGGCGTTCTCCCTTAAAATCCTGATGATGTCTTTTTTCATGGTCGTATGCTCCAGTTAATCTTCATATCTTTGATACTCTGATACTTTGACACTCTATAAAACTCCCCATAATTTGCCTTTGAATTCGAATATGTCAATTTTTAGAGGGTCCCTTTATTCAGGATTTTGCCTGTCTCAGGCGAAATCCTGAATTTTACATCATGTTGACGGCGTCGACGTCGACGTAGCAGTCGAGGTCCTTTATGCGTTTGGAATGCAGCACCTGTTCGCGCAGGGCCTCGCGGAATTCCTTCATCCGGTCGCCGCGGAATATGATCATGTAGCGGTATTTGGTCTTTATCTTTGTCACAGGCGACGGCTGCGGGCCGGCGACCCTGATCTCCTTGGACAGGTGCGGACGCAGCTTCTCCAGGAACTCGTCCGCGAATTTCGCAATTTCCTTTTCGTCCGGCCCGCGGAAATGGACCGCGATAAGGTGCGAGAAAGGAGGATAGTTCAGCTTCTTCCTGGCCGACACCTGTTCATTGTAGAACGTGAGGTAGTCATTGTTCTTTGAACACTGGATCGCCGTGTTCTGCGAAGTGAACGACTGGATCAGGACTTCTCCGGGGATGTCGCCGCGTCCCGAACGTCCCGCCACCTGCGTGAGAAGCTGGAAGGTACGTTCCTCGGCCCTGAAGTCGGGAAGGTAGAGGCTGAGGTCGGCGTTGATTATCCCGACAAGCGTGACGTTCGGGAAATCAAGCCCCTTCGCGATCATCTGCGTGCCTATGAGCATGTCGATCTTGCCCCTGCGGAATTCGCTCAGGACCTTCTCATATGAATCCTTGTGCGTCATCGTGTCCGAGTCCATCCTGGCAATGCGTGCCTTCGGGAAAAGCTCCGCAGCTATCGAATCAATTTTTTCAGTGCCTGTCCCGCTGTACCTGATGCCGGCATCATTGCATTTCGGACAGCTTTTATGCGCGGGGATGATGGAGCCGCAGAAATGGCAGGCAAGGCTGTCGCGTTTTCTTGAATATGTATAAGTTATCGAACAGTCGGGGCACATCGCGATGTAGCCGCACTTGTTGCAGACCATCCTTGTGGCGAATCCCTTGCGGTTGAGGAAAATTATGGTCTGCTCGCTCTTCTCCAGGCGGCGTCTGATCTCCTCGACAAGCTCGGTGGAGAATATCTTGCCGCCAACCCTGGATATTTCATTATGCATGTCCACTATCTTGATCTTCGGCATGACGCATCCGTCAACGCGTTTTGAAAGCTGGATCATCGCGTATTTTCCGGTCATAGCATTATGATATGATTCGAACGATGGTGTTGCGGATCCCAGTATGACGATTGCCTTTTCCATGTATCCGCGCATCACAGCCACGTCCCTTGCATGATAGCGCGGGGACTCGTCCTGCTTGTATGAATTCTCGTGCTCCTCGTCGACAATTATAAGCCCGAGATTCTTGAATGGGGCGAAGAGTGCGGATCTCGCACCGACCACGATCCTCACCTGTCCACGGTGGATTTTCGTCCATTCATCGAACCTTTCACCGTCGCTGAGGGAGCTGTGCAGGACGCTCACCATGTCGCCGAAACGCGAACGGAACCTTTCAGTGGTCTGCGGAGTCAGCGAGATCTCCGGCACCAGCACGATCGAATCCTTGCCCTGCTGGATGGCAGTCGCGATCGCGCGCAGATAGACTTCGGTCTTTCCGCTTCCCGTGACACCGTAGAGCAGGAGAGTGTGTGGTTTTGGAGCAGGGGAACCCATCATTTCGCTGATCTTGTCGACAGCTGTCTTCTGTTCGCCGGTAAGTTCAGGAGGCGTGGATTTCACGTATTCGACGTTGGCGAAGGGATTGCGGTAGACATCCTTATTCTCCTCAATGAGGATCTTGTCCTTGATCATGGACTTGATGACGCTTTTTCCCGCCCCGCTCTCGCGTTTTATGAATTCGGAAGATGTTCCGGGATGCTGCAGGAGCAGCTGGATTATCTTTATCCTGGCAGGGGATTTCCTGCTTTTGTCGAATATGTATTTCTGTGCGTCCTCCGGGGAGACCAGGTAATAGAGTTTTATGGTCTTCCGTTTGATTTTTCCGCTCCTTACCGCGCTGGGCAGGAGCGCGCGTACGGCCTGCTCCTGCGAACAGCAGTAATATTCCGATATCCATTTGCCGAGTCTCAGCAGGTTGGAGGGGATTTTCGGGTGAACCTCGCAGACGCTGTCTATCTTCTTCAGCTTGTCGACGGGATAGGAGGATTCATTGTTGACGGCGACGACATATCCGCGCCTCTGGCTCTTGCCGAAAGGAATGTAGACCTGAATCCCTGGATGTACCTGCGATTCAAGCTCCACCGGAATCAGGTAGTCGAATGGCTTGTCCAATGACAGGCCGAGTATTATTCTAGCTATTTTCATTGCCGCCTAAAAGCTGCCAACAGATTACACGGATTGAGACAAGAATATAATAGACAGGATTGCAGGATTAACAAATAATGGAATGAGTTCATCGAGCTTATTTTGTTTCTAGTTAATTCTCCTGAGGAGAATGTTCTTAAAGTAGGGACGGGCTTTAGCCTGTCCCATTCCAATATTAAGATGGTACATGCTGAAGCACGTACCTACTTCCAAGAACTGCCTTCACTGGCTTGATCCGTTCCTCTACGGGAGGACTGCGGCGCGACAGGTTATGATCGAATGCAAGTATATTTCATTTCCGAGTCGCCGTTCCTCCGTTTCTCCGACACGCCGGTTCATTCCTATGCCTTGACAAGATGGCAATAAGTCCTACAGCGGGCTGTATTTCACCTTGATAATTACTTTTTCAACCGGCTTCTTGAGCTTCAGGCCGATCCGCAGTGGGTTGGATCTGGAGTGTCTTTCCTCTTTTATTTCAGTTGAGCAAACTTCAATTTCTCCCGTCTCAGAGGAGAATTCAGCCAGGATTTTCTCATTGCCGGAACTTATGATGATCGACGAATCCGATTTCTTCTCGAAAGTCCCGAACGTGACCATTGCAGTTTCAAATCCTGCGGGGGAGGAGAAGCTGGCTTCGTCTGTAACCGTCAACGAACCTTCCTGCTTCCTCGAATACACGAAAGTGCGTTTCAGGGAAAGGAGTTCCTTGACAGGATACGCAGAGGTCAAATCCATTTCCATGGTGTCAGAGTCGCCGGTGAATTCCGTCTTCAGGATTTTTGCCATGGCGTCCTTGCCGGTCTTCTGGAGTTGTCCGCCGACGATCGGCACCGGATGTCCAAAGGAGTTGAGAAGATTGCTGTCATAACGTTTGCTGCTGAAAGTTCTCGCGGTGTAGACTTCCCCTCCCGGATCAAGCACGATAGGTTCCTTGCCGAGTACAATTACGTAGGAGCCGACATCGTTGTGGTTGTGCTGCTCGCCGTTATGTCCGCCCTTGAGCGCGACTCCGATCTTGCAGGAGCTGTCTTTTGCAGGACGGCAGATGAGTATTCCGGCATTGTTGAACCAAGTTCTGAGATTGGAATTACCCTCTTCTGCGAATTTCGGAGATTCAACTTTTTCGGGGAAGGAAACAGCCAGACAGTAGAAAAGCTCGCTGTCTGTGGCGTAGTTTTCATATTTGCCCGGAGCTTCCCCGTACCTGTACGATAAGTATTTCACAAGCGAGCCCATAGGTTTGGCTTTGACATCGCAGTCCGCGAATGCCGGACATACCCCATTCAAGATTTCTATATTGGAGGAGAACTCAGAAATGGTCCTGATCTTCCTGTCATTGAAGAGATTGATTTTTCCGTGTGTCGCCTTCAATATGGCTTCAGCAAGTATGGCGTAATGGCTGAAACCATAGTTCCAGTAGCCGAGACCTTCGCTGCAGTAGCCGTCGTCGGTGAATCCTGCAATGTAATACCTGGAATACTTCATCGCCTCTGATATGAAAAAGGCCCTTTCGTCTTTTGATTGAAGCATGGTGAGGCCGGTGGCTGTCACGCAGCCGAGGCAGACGGCATTCCAGTTGCTTTCTCCTTTGAGCCACCACATCGGCTGTTTGCCCGCGAGCATGTTCTTGAACGGGGTGATGATCCTGCTGTCGATGTTTTCCTCGATCTTCTTCCGGCATCCGCTGCTCAATTTGTCTCCGAGAACGAAATATGAAGTCGCCAGTTCAAGTCCGAACATGCTGGATGCAAGATCTATTTCAGTGGTTTTGCCGTTGAAATTGACAAGCTTCTGATCATGCGCAGGCATCACCCAAGTCTTTTCCTTGCAGATCTCCCCAATCGCGTCCTCAAGGGCCGGGATGAAACGTCCTTTGTCCTCAATACATTCCGACACGGTGAATATTTTAATCCTGCTGCGCCTTTTGAAGTTTACTTCCTGCCAGTTTGTACGATTTC
The DNA here is from genome assembly GCA_001804815.1 of Lentisphaerae bacterium GWF2_50_93. Classification (GTDB taxonomy): domain Bacteria; phylum Verrucomicrobiota; class Lentisphaeria; order Victivallales; family GWF2-50-93; genus GWF2-50-93. The sequence goes on along the minus strand of MHBI01000098.1, from coordinate 76,642 downwards.
CATTTTTTGTATATTGAAGGTAGAGATCGTCGGATGTTGCCGGCATCGGCTCCTTCAGCATGTCTTCGGCCTTCTTGACGGCATTTTTATAAGCTCCAGATGCTTTAAGCTTTTCCCATTTATCCCTATCGGAGATCCTGATTCCAGGCCCGACAGGGTTGTCGTCAAGACAGGAAGATATTTCCATGATGTTATTTGCCTTTGGTTCATCTTTTGCCGGTTCCGCTCCGATGATGGAGAGAGCCGACAAAAAAGTTAAAGTAATTATTTTAAAGTTCATTTTTCCCAGTAGCTCGGGCATTCCTGCCCGAGTAAGGCGGCTTTTTATGCCGCCTATTGTTAAAATTTAGAATTGTCGGGCTCCCTTCGACAAGCTCAGGACAGGAAAGCCCAACATACTCTTTTAAGCACCATCCTGCTTCTTGTTCATTTGATGGTATGTCAGGCACAGGAACCAGCATGATGCCAGAATAAGCCCTGTCAGCTGGATCCCCTTGTGCACAGGCAGCCAGCTGATCAGGAAAAAAGACGTGAACAGCGTGCCGGCGATGCTTCCTGCAGTGGAAATTGAATACACGTTTCCGGCGGCCGAACCTATTCTGCTGTTGTCGGTCGCCAGCATCTTCACGATGACAGGAATGACTGAACCCATGAAAACACATGGCATGATGAACAGGATGGCGGATATGAGCAGCGACCCGAGCCTTGGATCAAGACTCAGAACTTCGAACCTCTTGCACAGGCTTGGACCATAGTAAGGAAACAGCACTATCAGGATTGTCGGGATCAGGATGATTCTGGAGAGGGTCAATATGTCTGACTGCCTGTCGGCAAGCCTGCCTCCTGCAGCGTATCCGATGCTCAGCCCCGCCAGGAATACGGAGATGATGGCGCCCCAGACATAGATTGAATTACCATAGATGGGGAACAAGGTCCTCGCACCAAGTATTTCGTAGCCCATGATGGCGAAACCAGTAATGAAGGCTATGGAATATAAGATTAATTTTGACATAAGGACAATATTATAGACAGGATTACAGGATTAACAAGATTTTATAGGAAGGTTGGGAAATTAGAATTTCGAACATTTCGTTTGCCTGGATTTTGGAATTTATCACCGGTTCTCCCATTCGCCGTTTCGCCGATTCAGTATTATTTCATGGTCTCAACTGGAGCAAAATCGTCCTTCAGGATTTCCACGCCTTCAATCATCTTTTTAATGTCGTCTTCCGGCATTCTCGTATCAATCATGTCCCCGATCTTCAGGCTTAAATTCTTTTCAGCCTCGATCCTGGAGGCGTTTTCCTTCAGTTCAGCGGTGTTGAGCTTTCTGTCGGCTGCGGAGAACAATATGTAATTTGATCTGTTCCCAGTTATAAAAACTGCAAGGGGCGGGAATACGGCCCTTGCAGTTTTTATCTCGCTGGCGATGAAGGTCGGCTTGCCGAGGTTTGCGACATTCGCAGTCATGATGCCGTCAGGAGCAAGGGAATCGCGGACTTTAAGGTAGAATTCCTCGGTGGTCAGCTGGAAGGGGATGCATTCGGAGGTATAGGCGTCGATGAAGATGACATCATATTTTTCCTTGTTGCGGTTTATGAAGTTTCTACCGTCGCCGATCGTTATGTTTATCTTGTCGTCCTTCTTGAACCCGAAATAGTTTTCCGCGATGACAGGTATGTCCCCGTCGATCTCGACGATGTCGATCACGGTGTCCGGGAAGTTCTTTCTGACGAATCTTGGCACTACGCCGGCGCCGAGACCGATGAAGAGAACTCTTTTCGGAGGGTTCTTCATGGCTGGCAGGAAGATGGTCGTGAACCTGCAGTAGTTCGAGATCAGCTCGTCCGGCATCTTCGGGTTCCAAATTCCCTGTGAACCCTTGTTCGGGTTGAATACCATATGCCTGAAACCGTTGTGGTCCTCTTCAACAGTTACAAGGAAATACTGGGTCTGCTTTTCAAAGAGGACATTCCTTTTTTCAGCATGAGGAAGGAAGAAATTGCCGATGCTTTCCCAGAAGCCAGCTTTTTCCTCGGCCAGCGAGGAAAAAGCAAAAAGGAATGAAAATGTTAATAACAGGACCGCAAAAAAATTGGTTTTCATGGTAAATACGTCCCAAGCATTATTTGAACGGCCATAAGATTACCATTACAATGCCCTAAATCAATCTTTGCATTTGACGCATGCTTAAGGAATTGATTTATGTTTTGCTATAGCCGCGTCACTCTGTTGACGCGTCCTGAATTTACGAGCACGCCAGCAGAGTGGCGTGGCTACAGCCGGAAAATGCAAGGTACTGGTCTTTTGTTTGATGTGGAGTTGCCTGTCTCAGGCAAGATTCTTAATAGTTCATAAGAATGGGACAGGCTTCCGACTTCGCCCAGGGGCTACGCCGGACACAGAAAGCCCGTCCCTACTTTTAATACAATCCCATTTTCTTTACTCTTAAAAGGTGTTATTTTACCGTTTTGCAGCAAATCATCATAAAAGTGCGGGGTTTCCATGCAACGTCTTAATGAACTCAGGATAGAGATCGACAACATTGACGAACAGATAATCAAGCTCATCAATGAGCGCTACAGGCACGTCATCGAAGTAGGGCACATCAAGAAGAAGACCTCGCACGAGATATATGTGCCTGAACGTGAGAAGGCCCTTATCGCCAGGCTGGACAAGCTTAACAATGGGCCGATGACGCCACAGGCCCTGAGGGCGATCTACAGGGAGATAATGTCGGGGGCCATCTCGCTGGAGAAGCCGTTGAGAATAGGATTTTTCGGTCCTGAGGCATCGTTCACGCATCTTGCGGCACTTGGAAAATTCGGGCATTGCGCCACATATGTACCGAAGACCAGCATATCGGATGTCTTCAGCGACGTCGAGGCTGAACGCATAGACTACGGAGTCGTGCCGATCGAGAATTCGACTGAGGGTGCGATAAACCACACGCTGGACATGCTCATCAATTCGTCGGTCAAGGTCTGCGCCGAGATAAACATGCGGATACACCACAACCTCCTGGCCAAATGCAGGAAGACTCAAATCAAGAAGGTCTACAGCCATGCGCAGGTCCTCGGCCAGTGCAGAAGCTGGATCCAGGAGAATCTGCCAGGCGTTGAGACCATTGAATCATCCAGTTCGACCAAGGCTTCCAGGGTCGCCTCGGAGGAGAAATATTCCGCGGCGATTTCAAGCACGCTTGCGGCTGAGATGTACAAGCTCAACATAATCGCCGACAACATCGAGGACAACGCGGACAATACGACCAGGTTCCTAGTGCTCGGCCGGCAGGAACCGCGCCAGACAGGAGACGACAAGACATCGATATGCTATGCGATAAAGGACAGGGTCGGCGCCCTCTATGATTCGCTTCTTCCGTTCAAGAATGAGAAGGTGACGCTGACCATGATCGAGAGCCGTCCATCCAAGCGGAAGAACTGGGAATACTATTTCTTCCTTGATTTCCACGGGCACCACGAGGATCCCGCTCCGCAGAAGGCGCTTGAGAAGCTCAGGGAGATGTGCCAGTTCGTCAGGATACTGGGCAGCTATCCGAGATCGAGGGACATCCTTTAAGAATGAATCGGAGAGCCGGTGAAACGGAGAATCGGTGAATTGGAAATTTGGGATTTGAAAAGGAGCGCCCCGAGGCGTTTCGCTCTCGGGGCAAATAATGTAGTACAGGCGTCTCGCCTGTTGAAAATAAAATAAGTTACAGGCGAGACGCCTGTACCACGTTCATAAATCCTAAATCGAAAATTGGAAATAAATCATGTCTATAGTAAAACACGTCAATCCGCATGTGATGAAAGTTTCTCCTTATCAGCCGGGCAGGCCGATAGAGGAGGTCGCCAGGGAACTAGGGATTGATCCCGAAAACATTATAAAGCTGGCTTCAAACGAATCTCCTCTCGGACCGTCGCCTAAGGCGATGAGGGCCATGAAGAAGGCCTGTTCCGAGATGCACAGGTATCCGGACGGAGGAGCATACTACCTGAGGAAGAGGATTTCAGAGCACTACAATCTCCCTCCGGATTATTTCATCTTCGGATGCGGCTCAAACGAGCTAATTGAATTCATCGGGCACAGCTTGCTCTATCCCGGAGCATCCGCCGTGATGAGCGAGAAGGCCTTTGTCATCTACAAGATCATATGCGGAATGTTCGGCGCTGAGGCCGTTGAAGTGCCGATGAAGGGGCTTACCCATAATCTCAGGGCGATGCTCAAGGCGATTAAGGAAGACACTCGGGTGGTGTTCGTCTGCAATCCGAACAACCCGACCGGAACAATGGTCAAGGAGAAGGATGTCAGGAAATTCATGGACAAGGTTCCGGACCATGTGCTGGTTGTCTTTGATGAGGCTTACGCGGAAATCACATACAAGAGGATGCCTGACACACTTTCATATGTTAGGGAGAAGAGGAACGTGATCGTGCTCAGGAGCTTTTCAAAGGCATATGGGCTTGCCGGCCTCCGTGTCGGCTACGGGATGGCGAAACCGGAGATAATACAGGTTCTTGAAAAATCACGACAGCCCTTCAACGTGAACAGCATGGCGCAGATCGCCGCCGCCGCCGCGCTCGACGACCAGGGTTTTGTCAGCCGTTCGCGCAGGACCTACAAGAAAGGGGCGCAGCTGATCATGAAGGCATGTTCCGAAATGGGACTTGTCTTTGAACCCCCAGTCGCGAACTTCATGCTGATCAAAGTCGGAAATGGATTTGAAGTCTTCAACGAACTACAGAAAAAAGGCGTGATTGTAAGGCCCATGGCTCCATACAAGCTTCCTGAATGGATCCGCGTTTCCATCGGGACCGAGGCCGAGAACTTGAGGTTCCTGTCAGCTCTGAAAACGATAGTTTCTCCTTGATCCCTTCATGAATTCCTGATTGATTTTCTGTCAGCTGCTGCTGAAGACCTCGCAAGGGAGAATGCAGTGAAGATAAAAAACCGATGGTTAATCGCAGCTTCTGCCGTGGGTATCCACCTGTCGATCGGATCGGTCTATTCGTGGAGTGTCTTTTCAAAGCCCATCATCGAGCAGACGGGATGGTCGTTGAAGAACGTCCAGTTAACGTTCAGTATTTCCATTCTGTTCCTGGGATTGTCAGCCGCACTGCTGGGGCATCTCGTCGAGAAGCTGGGCCCGCGGAAAACCGGCATGATTGCCGCCATTTTCTTCGGTGTTGGAATTGCAGGTTCCGGCCTGGCAATCCTCATGGGAAGCATGTACGGCCTATATCTCTGCTACGGTGTTTTGGGCGGTATCGGCCTGGGTGTCGGGTATATTGCACCGGTTTCCACGCTCGTGAAGTGGTTCCCGGACCGTCGCGGACTGGCAACTGGTCTGGCGATCATGGGGTTTGGTTTTGCATCCCTGATAGCGGGGCCGATCACACATAAGATGATCTTGAACATCGGACTTGCCAACACCTTTTTCACACTTGGTCTTGTCTATTTTGTAATCATATTCGCATCCTCGCAATACCTCTCACCACCGCCGGCAGGCTGGGTTCCAGAAGGATGGAAGGGGGAGTCCGCGTCCCAGAAGAAGAAGATCGCGGTCGACCTCTGCCAGCTCATGGCGAACGAGGCTGTAAAGACCCGGCGCTTTGCCTACCTGTGGCTGATGCTTTTCATCAATATCACCTGCGGCATTGCCGTCATCTCGGTGGCATCGGCAATGGCCCAGGAATCCACTGGAATGTCAGCGGCCAGCGCTGCTTTCATGGTCGGTATCATGGGCCTGTTCAACGGCGGAGGGCGCATTGCATGGGCGTCGCTGTCGGACTATATAGGCAGACCCAACGCATATACAATGTTCTTCGCCCTGCAGATGGTGATGTTCTTCCTGTTGTCCAGGGTGACTGATCCGTTTGTTTTCCAGATCCTGATATTCCTAATCATGACCTGCTATGGTGGCGGATTCGCCTGCATTCCCGCCTATATTGCCGACTTGTTCGGCACCAGGCAGCTGGGAGCCATCCACGGCTACATACTGACGGCGTGGGCGGCTGCCGGCCTGGCGGGCCCAGTCTTTGTCGCCTGGGTACGACAGACATCGGGCGGATATTCAGGGATCATAATGGTTTTTCTAGGATTGTTTGCAGTTGCCTTGACCATCTCCCTGCTCATCCGGATCGATATCAGGAGGCTGGTAAGCGCAAAGGCCCAAGTCCAACCGGTGTCGCTTGGTGCACGTACATTCACGACGGATCCTGGCGAGGTCGCAGCAGCCATCAGATTTGCCGTGAAATGCGCTGAGAGCGTGGGGCTTGGTTCCGACAAGGTATTCCAGTTGGAGCTGGCGGTTGAAGAAGCAGCGACCAACATCTGCAGCCATGCCTATCTGGAGGAGTTCTCCATCAATCGCATGAGTTACGCCTACCAGGCGAAGACGACCTATGAGGTCCGGATAATTGACACCCCGGATTCGTTCTCCGTCGTACTCCTGGATTCGGGTATTCCGTTCGATCCGCTGTCAGTGGCGCCAGCGGATACCACTTCGCCTATAGGGGAACGCGAACCCGACAGGCTGGGAGTACTGCTGATGCGCAAGATGGTCGACGATATCCGCTATGTCCGTGAAAAAGACCGCAACCACCTGACATTGGTGATCCATAAGAAGGCGAAGGCTTGAACGGCTAAATCCCGGGGAAGGCTCAGGGCGACGAGTGTCTTTTGCAATTTTTTATGACGGCATTGAACTTAGAAAACTGAAGACCCCCTAGACCGCCAAGGTTCCGCTTTACATTCTCGTGGATCTGGCGCTGGGAAGCGGCTGGCCGACCGACAAGACTCCCAATCCGACATACATGTACGTCGACTGGATCCGGGTATACAAGAAAAAATAAAGATTACAGTTGCGGCGGACTGTTGTGCACCATATGCCAATTTTTATAGGATCCCTTGATTTATCCCTCATTTCTGATTATCTTTCCTCCACTATGAAAAACAAAATTCCTGTCAGAAAAATTGTCGCGATAATCGGTTTCGGGCTGCTTGGAACGTCTCTTGGACTTGCATTGAAGGACAAGGGATATGAGCGGATCGGATGGAGCCGCCGTCCGGAGTCCCGTGTCCAGGCTTTGAAGAACAAGGTTGTCGACAAGGTTTTTGACACTGCTGAAGAGACTGTCGCAAATGCAGATATCACTGTAATATGCCTTCCAGTCCCCATGATAATAGATTTCTGTGCGAAGTTCGCAAAATGCTGGAAGAAGGGGGCAGTTGTCACTGATGTCGGTAGCGTCAAGGAAAAAATTGTAAGGACTGTCACTCCGGTTCTCTCCAGGAAAGGAGTCTGCTTCGTCGGAGGCCATCCAATGGCAGGTTCAGAACAGAGCGGAGCGGATGCCGCACAGCGGGATCTTTATGAAGGGGCAATGGTTTTTCTCACTCCAGCGGCTAAAAAATCTCCACGGCAGGTAAGCGAAGTCGCTACCCTCTGGCGGAGAGCCGGAGCTGAGGTCATGGAGATTGATGCCAGTATCCATGACATGACAGTCGCACATACCAGCCATGTGCCGCACATCGTTTCTGCGATTATGACCCTGACCACGCTTGGTGACAGCAAGAGCAGGGCTGTCCGGGAAAAAGGATGTGCCGGAGGGTTCCGCGATACGACGAGGATTGCTTCGTCTGCACCGCAGATGTGGCGTGAGATAATCGAGAGCAACAGTCCGGCAATTATAAAGGTCATAAGCGAATTCGAGAAGAACCTGAAGGATTTCAGGAATAATATACACAAGCGTGAATATCAGAAGGTCGAGAAGAAGCTCCAATCCGCCAAACAACTCCGCGATTCATGGATTGCGAAAAAACGGTAGAAAGTACCATGAAGGCACAGAGGCACAAAGGCACAGAGTTTTAGAATTTAATACTAAAAACCGCCGACATTCTTGAAAGAGTATATTTCGAGATCAAACTTCCAAGTTACTTAAAAGCCAGATGATTCAACTTTGTGCCTCTGTGCCTTTGTAGCTTCATCTACTTTCCCAGGTACATCTTGTCGTAGTAGGTCTGATATTCTCCCGAGGTGACATGGTCGAGCCAGGCTTTATTTTTGAGATACCAGTCGACTGTGCTGGCAATGCCTTGTTCGAAAGTCATCGAAGGCTTCCACCCGAGTGAATTCGTTATTTTTGAATTGTCTATGGCGTAGCGCCTGTCATGCCCGGGCCTGTCCTTGACGAATGAGATCAGTGATTCATCCTTGCCGAGGAGCTTGAGGAGGGTTCTCACCAGATCCAAGTTGGTCTTCTCGCTGTTTCCTCCGATGTTGTAGACTTCTCCGCTGATTCCTTTCTCGAACACCGTGAAGATGGCCCTGCAGTGGTCAAGCACATATATCCAGTCCCGCACCTGCATGCCGTCGCCGTAGACAGGTATCTGCTTGCCCTGCCTGATATTGTTGATGCAGAGCGGGATCATCTTTTCCGGAAACTGGCAGGGACCGTAGTTGTTCGAGCATCTGGTGATGACAGTATCCATGCCATAGGTATGGTGGAAGGCATGGACGAGATGGTCGGCGGCCGCCTTGCTGGCACTGTAGGGTGAGTTGGGTTTTATGCTGGTATTTTCCGAGAATTTATCCTCGCCCGTAGACAGGGAACCATACACTTCATCCGTTGAAACCTGCAGGAACCTTTTAACACCGAGTTTCTTTGCGCACTGCAGCAGGTTCAAGGTTCCTGACACATTTGTCTCTATGAAGATGCCGGGTCCGGATATTGACCGGTCGACATGGCTTTCCGCCGCAAAATTCATGATGCCTTCTATCTTATGGTCGCCGATGATCTTTTCCACGAGTTCCAGATTCCGGATGTCGCCATGTATGAAAACGTGGTTCTTGTCATTCATGAACTTTGCGAGGTTCTCCATGTTGCCTGCGTAGGTGAGGGCGTCGAGATTGACAACTTTGACGCCCTTCTTCTCGGTCAGGATCATGCTGACGAAGTTTGCCCCGATGAAACCCGCACCGCCTGTAACCAAAATGCTTTTCATAGATTTTCCTTATTGCCTTCGTCCTTCTTTTCTTCTTTCTTCATCTGTTCGGAAAGCCTTTCGATATCGGCGTCGATATCCCTTATCTGCGTCGAAAGCTCGATCACCTCGCGGTCGTTTTCAAGTTTCAGGGCGAGATCCTTGTGGAGCGCCATGATCTTGTCATGGATTTCCTTGAGCTTCGGATCGTCCTCGATGAGCTTGATCCTGCGGTTGTAGAGCTGGACGGCCGCGTCGGCCCTCTTCTTCTTCAAGGTATCGAGCTTCTCAGATACTGATTCAGCCAGTACGAAAAGCCCGCATAGCATGAAAACCGCGGCTGTCATAAGTAAATATTTCTTCATGTTGCATTCTCCTTTAAATTTTTTCAGATGCTGACAAAATTATATGTCTACTATTTCTTCTTCTGTAAAATACTCCGAAAGTACCTGTCCTGCCAGATATAACGAGCCGGTTATCAGAAATCTTTTTCCATGGTCCATGTCCAGCGCCTTCCCGACAGATTGGGCCTTCTTGACGGGTTTGTCTGAAACCCTGCGGCATATCTTTTCCAGTTCGTCCGGCGACAGGCTCTTCCTGGAGCCTTTTATCGGCACAAAGATAAATTCATCCGCGACTTTATCAAGAATCTCCAGGACGGAACTTGAATCTTTGTCGGCCAGGCATCCGAACATGACGGAGAATTTTTCGCCGGGGAAATATTTCCTGGCGTTTGAAACAAGGACTGAAACAGCCTGGGGATTATGCGAACCGTCGAGGATGCTTCCGTCTTTCAGGATCTGGAAGCGGGCAAGCCATTTTGTCGTTGAGAAACCCTTGGCAGCCTTTTCCATGTCCAGCTCGGATTCTGAAGCGAGCCAGCTGAGGATTGACAGCACGAGGCGGGCATTCTCTCGTTGTATCTCGCCCTTCAGTGACAGTTTTATATTTCCGAGATCCTTTTCAGGGGATATTATCACGGAACCGGATTCCCTGGCCTTTTTCCTTACGACATCCATGGCATTCCTGCTGAGTTTGCCGCAGAAAACAGGGACGCCTGGTTTTATGATTCCTGCTTTTTCAAAGGCGATTTTAGCTTCAGTTGAGCCGAGATAGGCGGTATGGTCGATGCCGATTCCGGTAATGACTGATGCGACTGGCGTGACGATGTTCGTGGCGTCGAAACGTCCGCCCATGCCGGTCTCCCAGACCACGAAGTCAGCCTTTTCCTTTGCGAAGTGCATTCCGGCCAGCACTGTCGTTACTTCAAAGAAAGTCGGGCATTTTCCGGCTGACTTCATCTCCTCGACATGCGGTTTGAGTTTTAAGACAAGGCTTGCAAGCTCCTTTTCAGAGATTGCTTTTCCATTGATCCTGAAGCGTTCCCTGGCCGACACGAGATGCGGAGAGCTGTAGAAGCCGGTTTTGAAGCCAGCGGCCTTCAGGCATGAAGAAAGCATCGCGCACACCGAGCCTTTCCCGTTCGTGCCTGCGACATGGATGAAACAGAGTTTTTCCTGGGGGTTCCCAACCTTTGAGAAAAGTTCCGATACCTGTTCAAGGCCGAGTTTGATTCCGTATGTTTCAAGATCGGAAAGGAATTTTAAGGCATCTTGGTAGGCTGACATTAATGACCTGGCTATTCTTTGGGCTGAGGCGGCGGTACGGCTATGACTACGAACTCTACGGAATCCTTCCAGATTTCAGTGTTGTCCTTTATTGAAACAAGGCGAAGTTCCCAGGAAAAACTTTTCTTTTCAGTACTGTTCCCGGTCTCCTTTATCTCGCTGAGAAGCCTGAACTGTTTCTTGCTGTCGTTGTCATCGACTGGAATTATCATCTTCATCTTGATCAGGCTGTGCCATAGTTCGAGGGGCATGTTGTTGACAAGGCCGTCGGAGGCCGTGAAATCGTTGACTATGTAGGGAAGGTTGATGCCGGCAGTTGAAATAGGAGGGCACTGGGTTGCAATTGAAGTGACCATGAAATTTACTGCGCTTTTCCTGTCGAACACGCTCAAGTTTATCTTCGGGGTCACGATCTCGCCTATCGGAGGTGGCCTGCTGTCTGGCTGCAGCGAATCGCAGGAGCAGAGCACTGCTGCGAGAAGAAACGCCGGAGCCGATATTGTTTTGAAGCCGAGAAGTTTCATTAGCTTCCAAGTTTTTTCGAGTTTCGATATTCGGATTTCGAGTTTGGTTGCGGGCTGGCCCGCCTTAAAATCTATGGTGTTTATTTTTATCTTCAAGATATCAAAACAAGAATATGGAAAAACTTCTGCGACGGGTTATTATACTGATTAGGCCGAAGTGGTGGAATGGCAGACGCGCTAGACTCAAAATCTAGTGTCCTCACGGGCGTGCGGGTTCAAGTCCCGCCTTCGGCACCAATTATTACTTTCCATACACTGCCGTCCCATGGATGATTGGATGACTGGATTGATGGATGGTTGGGTATCAAAGACATAAGACCAAAAACATCCTAGATAAATTATCCGAAATGCCTTTCTAAATAATTCTCGTGTATCTCCATGACTTCTGTGTTATCTTGAACTCAAATCCAATCATCCATTCATCCAACAATCCATCCATCCGTCATCCTGTGGGATGACTCTGCTTTCCATAGATAAAATCCACCTTTTCAGGCACCTCTTATTTTCCCCGTGCCCGCAAGAAATTGAATCCGCCAGAAAGAAACTCGTAATTTTTAAAGACGCTTAAGCAGAGCCCGTCCACAAAAAACAGATCGACAATGATACCTAGACTTCCTTTTTCTACTTGACAGAGGAAATTTCAAAACTGCCAAGGAACGCCGACCTCCAGGTCGGCTTAGAAGAGCCCCGGGACCGTAAGGAGCTCGGGGCGCTCCTTTAAAAGAGCAGTTTTGAAATCAGTTCGACGACTATATCATAATCATTTGGAGCTATGGTGGTTTTCAAAATTGCCAATTTAAGGTAGGGATGGCTCGAGTTTATCCCGATCCTGAAAGGCATCGGGAAGCCGTCCGTTCTTATCGGCGGTTTCGGAGAAACCGCCCTGCCTTGTCAATTTTGAGAATCAGTCCATACTATTATGAGACGATTAGTAAGCACATCTGTCACCATGAATACACAAGCTGAAGTTTACCTGCCTCTGGCAGTGCCTTCGGCGACCAGTGCTTGGACTCCAACCTCAGCACACCGACAAATGTTGGAGTTCAAACTTTAGTTTGTCTTCTCTTATCTTCGCGCCATTCGAGTATGACTCCGTCCGTCATCTGCAACAGCCGATATTCCAATACAGCCATAGCTCTTGTCTTTGACATGTGAAAGGGTACTTTATTAGTATGGAACATAATGTCATGGCAATGGTTCTTGTTAAAGCTCCTGTAGTGGGAGTGATCGCCATTGGTGTGACTCTTGCCTTGTGGAAGTTAATCAATAAGATTTATAGTGGATATCTGAACTCTCATTACACCCAAGAATATTTGACAATGATATTTTTCCTAATAGCATCCTTGGTTACTGCTTTTATGACAGTTATGGCATCTTTCAATTTCCTGGGCAAAGGTCCATATGTAGTCCACAACAGCCTATTTGATGATTTAGCCACAAATCACTTTTATCTATTGCTTCTAACCACATTCATTCTGGCGGAGACATCAATGATTCTTTCTGTCTGCTCCATAATGAAGAAAAAACTTGTGGTATTATCATATATTTCGTTATTTACAGTTTTAATAGCCAATTCGTTCAATGCCCTGTTTGTTCCGATAATATTATTTATCGTGCCGTATACATAAGCAATTCTATGAATGAAAAGAAAACATTATGATTGACAACGAACATCCAGATGCAAGCCATGCTCCAAGGTTGAGACTTGGTGGTTTCTTGAGAAAAGCAGGTGGTTCCTACAACAAGCCTTGGTACAAGTGGGATGTGACCAGACTGCGTGAATATGGTGTCCTTGGATGGATTCTATACGTGATAATTGGCATTTTCATTGCAATCGTGGCTGGCGTATGGATATTTTGAATTGGAGATGCAACATGAATCATAAAATCCAAATCATTGCTTTTCTTCCATTTATTCTCTTTATGTCTGGATGTACATCAACCCCTTTTAGCCCCCCATTTTCTGAAACCAAGAAAACTGCATGGGAAATCCATGGACTGAAGGGGAAGGTCAAAGAATGGACAAAAATTGAATATGCTGTTAAAACCAATGGAAATGAAAACCTCAAGGAGATGTCTTGGAGACTGGTCTGCAAGTACGATGACAGGGGAAATCATCTTGAAGAATTAGAGTATAACCCAGATGGCTCTTTGCGAACAACACACGCCTATAAATATGCCTATGATGGGAAAGGAAATCCTATTGAAGGAGTTCTCTATAATGACAAAGGAGTCATATATGGCAAGTTCTTCAGCAAGTACGATGACATGGGGAGAATAATTGAAAGTTCACAATATAACTTTAACTTTGATAACGCTGTGATTCTTGGGAAAATCCTCTACAAGTATGATGAGCAAGGCATGCTTGTTGAAGAATCCTACTCTGGAGAAGATGGATTGCCATCAGGGAAATGCATGTTTAAGAATGATGAAAAGGGGAATCATCTTGAAGAGGCACGCTACAATGCAGATGGCACTCTGAGAAGGAAGGACAATTACAAATACAATGACAAAGGAATCAGGACTGCTTGGAATTACTCTGGAGATAGAAAGTTTTCCAGCACTAATAAATATGATGACGCAGGAAGATTGATTGAGGAAGCTTCATATGATAATGGAGATTTGAGAATCAAATTCATTTATAAGTATGATAAGAAAGGCAATCAGGTTGAATATGCAAATTTAAATTCACAGGGAATTGTAAACGTTGAATCTGTATATAAATATGATAAGGCTGGCAACCAGATTGAAAGAGCATGGTATAACAAAGATGGGGATTTGAGGCGTAAGGATGTTTTTTATTACGATGGCAAAGGCAATAGGACTAGATGGGACATGTACGATGAAAGTGGAGTCATAACAGATAAATTCATTTCAAAGTATGACGACAAAGGAAATCAGATTGAGGATTTATGCTACTATGGAAATAAAGATTTAACTTTTAAACACATTCGCAGATTCGATGACAAGGGAAACGAAATTGAAGATTCAACATATGACGATAAGGAAAACTTGGTAAGAGTTGTCACCTGCACATACACCTACCACCATGATTGATACCCATGTTGACTTCCAATCAATTTGCAGTTGAGGCTGGAAACGAGGAAGACAGGATCAGCCATATCCTTGTTTTTCTGCCATCTCGGGATTATTTTCCAAATGCATGCATATCAGTAATCCTGTTGATTCAATTTCCAACGAAAGAGGGTGCCAATGAATTTCAAGACAGACTTGTATCGTTCGTCATTGACCTTGCTCACCGACCTTTATCAGATCACGATGGCCTATGGTTATTGGAAGTCAGGCCGGAACAATGACGAGGCGGTGTTCAATCTTTCTTTCCGGGGAAATCCGTTCAACGGAGGCTATTCGGTCGCCTGCGGCCTTTCGCATGTAATGGACTATCTGTCCAACCTGAAGTTTGATGAGACTGACATCGACTATCTTGGAACCTTGCATGGGAACGATCAGAAACCGTTGTTTGAGAAGGAATTCCTGGAATATCTCAGGGACATGGAATTCAAATTGGATGTAGATGCCATTCCGGAAGGTACAGTAGTTTTCGCGCATGAGCCGCTGATCCGGGTGAAGGGATCCCTGCTGGCATGCCAGCTCGTTGAATCGCCATTCCTCAACATGGTCAACTTCCAGACTCTGATTGCAACAAAGGCGGCGAGGATATGCCAGTCGGCGCAAGGCGAGCCAGTCGTTGAATTCGGCCTCCGCCGGGCCCAGGGAATAGACGGATCCTTGTCGGCTTCAAGGGCGGCTTATATCGGAGGCTGCACGGCGACGTCCAACGTGCTTGCCGGAAAACTGTTCGGAATTCCTGTCAAAGGGACGCATGCCCACAGCTGGGTGATGAGTTTCGATGACGAACTGTCGGCATTTGACGCCTATGCCAAGGCGTTGTCGAACAACTGCATCTTCCTTGTTGACACATACGACACCTTGGAAGGAGTGAGGAATGCTGTTGAAATTGGAAGGCGTCTCAGGAAGACGGGGCATGAGATGGTCGGGATCAGGCTTGACTCAGGAGATCTGGCCTATCTGAGCATTGAAGCCAGGAAAATTCTCGATGAGGCCGGATTCCCGAAGGTGGCAATTGTCGCTACGAACGATCTTGATGAGCATTTGATTTCCAGTCTAAAGCAGCAGGGTGCCACAATTGCCGTATGGGGTGTCGGGACAAAGCTTGTAACAGCCTATGATCAGCCTGCACTTGGCGGAGTGTATAAGCTTTCAGCCATCCGAAGGGAAGGAGGGGACTGGCAGTACAAGGTCAAATTGTCGGAGCAGTCCTTGAAGACATCAACTCCAGGGATCCTGCAGGTCCGGCGATTCAGAGATGAAAATGGCTATGTCGCCGACATGATATATGACACTTTGATTGGGGCGCCTGATAAACCGACGATAATTGATCCCATGGATCCTTTCAGGCGCAAGGAATTGGATTCCTCAAATCTTGAGCATGAGGATCTGCTGGTTCCGGTTTTCCGCGGTGGGCGGAAAGTTTATGAGCAGCCAGCTCTGGATGAAATAAGGCAGAGGACCATCTCCCAGCTGAAGAATCTGCATCAGGGCATACGCCGTCTTGACAACCCCCATTCATATCCTGCAGGGCTGGAGCAGCGGCTTTACGATCTGAAGATGAAACTGATTCTCGATGCCCGAGCTTAGACGGCATATACGAAAGACATAACAAAGTTGACATGTAAGCCCCCTGCCAGCTTGTCTGGCAGGAAATAAAGACTGTTAGACTATTGTCCATTACCCAATCCCCTTCCTCTCCCAGCGGCGTGTACCGCAGGGAGAGGAAGGGGATTGCTTTCATGTTGCTCTTGTAGCATGAACAATCTATTGCTCCTGCCGGGCAAGCCGGCAGGGGGCGTTCAATCTTGATGGATACAAATCCATAATCCTGCCCAACTGCTTTTGGCACCTACCCCTGCATTCCCAAAAAAATACAATATTATTTTCTTTTCCGTTTGACAAAGTGTAATAATAACACTAAGCTAAGTGTAGAACAAACAATAAGCATGGAGGACATCATGGGTTTCACATACAGATATGCCAGGCCGGCCCTGACTGCGGACTGCGTAGTCTTCGGCCTTGACGAGGAAGACCTCAAAGTCCTGCTGATCCAGCGCGATCTGGAGCCTTTTGCTGGAATGTGGGCGTTGCCTGGAGGCTTCGCGACAGTAGGTGAATCCATCGAGACCACTGCCAGGCGGGAGCTGCTTGAAGAGACCGGGCTTAAGAATGTCTTTCTGGAACAGCTCTATACTTTCAGCGAACCGGATCGGGATCCCAGGGAGCATGTGGTGACTGTCGCCTTTTATGCGCTTGTCAATCTCTCGGAGCACAAGGTGCAGGCTGCGACTGATGCCAGGAATGCCGCGTGGTTCGCAATAGACGACATTCCAAAACTGGCATTTGACCATGATAAGATGCTGAAGGTTGCGTATGAGCGTCTGAAAGGGAAGATCAGATATCAGCCGATAGGCTTTGAACTGTTGGCTGACAAGTTCACGCTGAGCCAGCTGCAGGGGATGTATGAGAAGATATTGGACCGTGAATTGGACAAGCGGAATTTCCGCAAGAAGATACTGAACATGGAGATCATCGAGGAGCTGGATGAAATTGAAACGGACGTGGCCCATCGCGCCGCACGGCTCTATCGGTTCAACAAGAAAAAATACGACGAGAAGGTGAAAGAGGGATTTAATTTTGAGCTTTAGGTAAGGATATATGAAGGAGGTTTGACATGAAAAAGGCATTGATACTGGTAGACATACAAAACGATTTTGTTCCAGGCGGCGCGCTGCCAGTGCCTAATGGAGCTGATGTCGTGGAGGTGGCAAACAAGGCGATGGAGCACTTTGACCTAGTCGTGGCAATACAGGACTGGCATCCGGCCGGCCACAAATCCTTTGCAAGCCAGCACAAGGGTAGAAAGGTCGGCGATATAGTTGATCTTTGCGGACTCCAGCAGATGCTCTGGCCTGATCATTGTGTCCAGGACAGCAAAGGCGCGGAATTCGTCCCGGGGCTGGAAGTGAAAAAGATCGACAAGGTGTTCCACAAGGGAATGGACCGCAATATCGACAGCTACAGCGGATTCTTTGACAATGGACATGGGAATGCCACAGGTCTTGGGGATTATCTCAAAGAGAATGGAGTCGATGAAATTACGATCATCGGGCTTGCGACAGACTACTGCGTGAAGTTCACGGCGCTCGATGCCAGAAAGCTTGGTTTCAAGACCAGGATCATAATTGAAGGTGTAAGGGGAGTAGAGGTCAACAAGGGTGATTGCGAGAAGGCGATTGACGAAATGATTAAGGCTGGAGTGGAGATTATCTCCATGAAAAGCTTGAAATAGCAAAGGATAAATAAAAGTAAAGGAGGTTCTTATGTTAGGAATAAGGTTCATGAAGGCGTTGCCGAACACCTATCTTCTACAGTATAAGACGGGCAGGATTGTATGGGAGGGAGCTGGCATCTCTTTCTTCTACTATGCGCCGACGACCTCCCTTGTGGCTGTACCGATGGCGAGCGTCGACGTGCCGTTCATCCTCAACGAAGTTACTGCAGACTTCCAGGATTTAACGATGCAGGGGCAGGTGGCCTACAGGGTCAAGGAGCCAAGGACGCTGGCGCAGATCCTGAACTTCACCCTGGCGCAAAATGCCAAGGACTACGTGTCTGACGATCCAAAGAAGGTATGGCAGAGGGTCATAAACCAGATCCAGGTTCTGATGAGGGCGGAACTCCAGAAGCTGACTCTCAGGCAGGCGCTGCAGTCTTCTGACGAACTGGTGCATAAGGTCAGGCAGAACCTTGTGAATTCCGAGTTTGTCACCCAGCTTGGTATCGAGGTCATGGCTCTTTCTGTCCTGGCCGTGAAGCCAAATCCGGAAACGGCCCGTGCGCTGGAGGCGAAGATACGCGAGCAGATGCTGCTTGAAGCAGACGAGGCTATCTATCGGCGCCGGAATGCCGCAGTTGAACAGGAGCGTACCATCAAGGAAAACGAACTCAGCACGGAAATTGCCGTTGAAAACAAGAAGCGGCAGATAAGAGAGGCCCAGGTTGATGCAGACAGGATAATCCAGGAGAAACGGCAGCTGATCCTTCAGGATGAAATGAAGGGCAGGATCACGCTTGAGGAAAAGAACAAGGAACTTGTCACCCTTGCCGTCCAGAATAAGAAACAGGAGGCGGACGCCCAGGCGTACAGGATGACAGCCGTCATGCAGGCTTTCAAGGATGTTGATCCTAAGGTCATGCAGGCCCTGGCAAATACCGGGATGCAGCCGGCGCAGTTGATTGCCGCCGCATTCCAGAACCTGGCTGAAAATGCGGACAAGATCGGGAACTTGAACATAGCTCCTGAACTCCTTCAGGAACTGTTGAAAGCGGCTCCGAAGAAGTAGGGCGGTTTTTAAACCGCCAACGTGTCGGGTTAAAACCCGACATACTTAGGAACTGTTGAACGTGGATCCGAAGAAGTAATGTAACACAGGCATCTTGCCTGTGATCTTATGGAAGGAACGAGGTGAGATATGGATCGTCTGACAGAAAACAAGATCATACTGGTTGTCCGCCAGACCAGGCTTGATGAACTTGTCGCCAAATACAATACTTTGGCACAGGCTCAGTTCTATGTCGAACATCTCGGAGCCGACTTCTCTGACTATCTGAACGAGGATCACCAATACAAGAAATCCGTCATTTCAGCAGAGGAATCGCTCCGTACGCTGGGCAGAGTCCAGATATTGCAACGGGCATTTCTTCCAAACTTCATGTTCGGGAAGGACGACCTTGTCGTAGTCCTCGGCCAGGACGGGCTGGTTGCGAATACATTGAAGTATCTGCATGAACAGCCGGTAATCGGTGTCAATCCCGACCCGCGCAGATGGGATGGGGTTCTTCTTCCATTCATTGTGGGAGATCTTGATAAAGTCGTCCGAGACGTCTTTTTGAAGAAACGGAAGACATCATTGATAACCATGGCGAAGGCTGAATTGAGCGACGGGCAGAAGCTTTATGCCGTGAACGATCTGTTCATTGGCGCAAGGACACACGTGTCCGCCCGGTACAGCATCTCGCTTGGGACAAACAAGGAGAACCAGTCATCAAGCGGCATCATCGTCTCTACCGGACTTGGTTCCTCGGGCTGGATGAAGAGTGTTCTTGCAGGTGCTGCCGGCATCGCGGGCGGCATTGCAAACAAGGAAATCCCAATCATCAACAAGCTGAAGCTTCCATGGGATGCCGGCTATCTGTACTTTTTCGTCAGGGAACCATTTCCCAGCAGGACTACTGCGGCGGGCATGGTGTTTGGCAAGATAACCGAAACGACGCCGATGCTGCTGACTTCCGGGATGCCGGACAATGGTGTGATATTCAGTGACGGCATTGAGAACGACTATCTTGCGTTCAATTCCGGGATCAAGGCGACGATCAAGGTTGCGGATAAAAGCGGGCATCTTGTCGTTTAAAAATAAAGAAGGAACAAGATATGGAACGACTGATAAAAAACATAGATGTGCTTGATGAAAATGCTGAGGCACTGATCTATTCCACTAATATAATGTTGAACTGTACAGGCGGAGTTGGCGCATGTCTCGCTGTCCGATACGGGCGGCATGTCCAAAAAGAACTGCATGATCTTCTCAATGTTCGTGGTTCCAGATTTGCATCGCAAGGTGAAGTCTTTGAACATGTATGTTCTGGAATGCCTTACCGCAAACTTTTCCATACCGTTCCTTGTGATGCAATGTACAATACGTCTCCTGAAATTGTCGAAGACATCCTGCACCGTTGCCTTCGACAATGCGCTGTAGACGGTATTGAGAAAGTTTCAATGTCTGTGCTGGCTACTGGATATGGGCATTTGGATTTTGAGGACTTCTTCAGGATTGCAGACCGAGTTGTGAATAACGACGATTATAAGGAAATTGAGAGAATCGTGATATGTATTGCCGACTTGTCTTTATATGAGCAGGCTCTTGAACTTATAAAACGCGAGAAACTGAGACTGGAACCAAAGGAGGGTGAATAATTATGTTAGGAGCAATTGCAGGAGACATAATCGGGTCTGTCTATGAGCACAACAACATCAAGACGACTGATTTCCCTCTTTTTTCGACGGGTTGCAGGTTTACTGATGACACGGTGTTGACCGTGGCATTGGCTGACACGATTCTACGCGGACATGATTACGCCCGGAAAATGGAGGACTACTATTTTCATTACCCTGATGCGGGATACGGTGGCAATTTCCACAAATGGGCGACAGCTAAGATTCATGAACCCTATAACAGCTGGGGCAATGGTTCAGCGATGAGAGTCAGTCCTGTGGGATGGGCATATCAGGACTTGGAAACCGTCCTGCAGCGGGCAAAGGAAAGCGCAGCGTTCACACATAATCATCCTGAAGGCGTAAAGGGTGCACAGGCGACGGCATCGGCAATATTTCTCGCACGGACGGGGAAGTCCAAGGATGAGATAAGGGAGTTCATTGTCAGAAACTTTTCATATGAACTTGATGAATCCTTGGACAGCATCCGTGAATATTACGATTTCGATGTCTCATGCCAGGGTTCTGTTCCACAGGCGATCAGGGCATTTCTGGAATCCGAAGACTATGAGGATGCTGTCCGGAAGGCCATTTCGATAGGAGGAGACAGTGACACTATTGCATGTATTGCAGGAGGTATCGCGGAACCCTTTTATAAAGGAGTTCCAAAGGGAATTGCTGATACGGCGCTTTCTATTTTGGATGAAAGGTTAAGAGAAGTTGTGATTGAATTCCAGTCTAAGTATTGCCAGGAGATGATATGCTGAATCTGAGATTATACTCATGGATTATTCTAATATTGGCATCGGCGATATTATTGATGGCGTCGATCTTCAAATATGCACCCTTGGATTTGACGGAAACCCTGGGTTTCATAACCGGAGCGGTTTGTGTCTTGATGGTCGTTGAGCAGAACATCTGGAACTTCCCTGTCGGTATAGCCAACAACATATTTTTCATCATGCTGTTCTTCTCATCGCGTTTATATGGAGATATGGCTCTTCAGCTTGTCTATATACTGCTTGCAATAATGGGATGGTATGAATGGATATATGGAGGCAGGAATCGGACAAGGCTTCATGTCAGCCATACTTCAGTGAAGGAGATTGCGATTCTCGCAATCATAGGAATTGCAGCTACTGCCGCATTGCATGAATATTTCCACAGGATCAACGATTCCGCCCCATTTCTTGATGCGTTGACGACGGTGCTGAGCCTGATTGCCCAATACATGCTCAACTTGAAGAGAATTGAGAACTGGTACATATGGATTACTGCAGACGTTCTTTACATCTGGCTGTACATTCAGAAAAACCTGAATCTGACAGCGATACTCTATGCCATATTTATCTGCATGTGTATTGCAGGATTGATATCATGGTTTAAATCCCTGAAGCAACAGGAGGCTGAAAAGGTGGCATCATGAAACCTTATAGGCATGGCATTGTGATTGGCAAGTTCTGTCCTCCCCACAAAGGGCACAGCTATCTGATAGGAACCGCTTCGTCCCAATGCGAAAAACTCTCCGTGTTTGTATGCTGGAAGCCTGAACAGGCCGTGCCGATTGACATCCGAATGTCGTGCATCAAAGAAGTGCATCCTGAAGTCAATGTGATTGCCGTTGAGGATACCCTGGCGGATGATGACACTCCGGGATGGGCAGCCAACACGGTCAGGATACTTGGCAACGCCCCGGAAGTAGTCTTCACTTCGGAAGATTATGGAGAAGGTTATGCCAAGGCCATGGGGGCAAAGCATGTTATGGTCGATCGTGACAGGACGGCATTTCCCTGTTCCGGTACAATGGTCCGGACAAACCCCCTCGACTGTCTGGAATGGCTTTCTCCATGTGTACGTGCCTATTATGTGAAGAGGATATGTATTGTCGGAGCCGAATCAACAGGAAAAACCACCTTGGCCCAGCAACTTGCGGAACATTACAGGACCAGCTGGGTGCCAGAATATGGGCGTGATTATTGCGTTGAGAAATGGAAGAACGGTATTACAGACGACTGGACTTCTGAGGAATTTGTCGTTATTGCACGGGAGCAGGCGCGACGCGAGGATGAGGCTGCACGGACAGCCAACAAGGTGCTGATATGCGACACTGATCCCTTTGCGACTTCAATCTGGCATGAACGGTATATGAACCGGCGAAACACTGAGATAGAAGAGCTTGCCAACAAGCGCAGATATGATCTCTATCTGTTGTCCGGAGACGAGATACCATTTGTACAGGATGGGCTTCGCGACGGCGAGCACATCCGGCACTGGATGCATGAGCGCTTTGTCGAGGCCTTGACGGCAACAGGGAAACACTGGTCTTTTGCAAGCGGATCGATTGAGGAAAGACTGCGGCATTCTATAAAACTGCTTGATGCAATGCTCACATGATTTTAGGGTGCATTGCATCAGCCATCAGGGAATTTATTCCGCCGGCTTCTGATCCCCGAAGACGTCATTCGCCATTCTTTCACGCGCCTTCTGGTTTTTCTCGAATATGGGGTGTACGGCCTTCCGCTCAGTCTCATTCAGATCGTCGTCAAGGTTGTCTTCCATCACCTTGCTGGTGATTGCATCCTCCCTGTTGACCTCCTCGCGGAAGGATTTGAGATCCTTGTTCAGCTTCTTGGTCTCTTCTGCATTGTCCGAAGAGCAGCCGTTGAGATAGAAGGCGGCGAGTGCAAGTGCTGGAATGATGGATAGTCTTATCAGAAGTGGAATCTTCATGGAGCATCTCCTTGTTTTTCATATTCTAACGCAGGCAGGTGATTCTTACAAGCAGTTTCATCAAGTTGGAATGCCATTCCGGCATACGACATGGAGCCTGTTGAATCAAATCCGTGGTATGTCTTCACCTTTGAAAATTTAGGCTGAAGCATTACCTTTTGAAGTTTGAAGATAGTTAGAGCCTGCTCGAAAAGAGGGTAACGCGGACATTCCTGCGTGCCGTGCCATAGCTTCTTAGCGAAGGCTGGTCTGCGATTGAAAATGAAATTTGAATCCACAGACAAGAATGTCTGTGCTACTTTTAAGACAAATTCGATAAGCCGTTTTTACCACGAAGGGACCAATGGAAGACTTAAATTATTTCAATCTTATAGAATCATTCAATGTCAGCGGGTGCCCGCTTTGCTCCATCCTGAAGGAGAGGCTTGAGAAGTTCCTGTATAACTTCCTTGACGAGACAGTGACGGATGTCGACTCAAGGCTCAGGATCAGGAAGACCTTCGGCTTCTGCAGCGTGCACGCGTGGATGCTCCAGAAGAGCGAGAACTGCATGGGACAGGGGATCATCTACCAGGATCTGATCGAGACCTTCCATGCGAATTTCATCTTTCCATCGGATCCGAAGAAGACCCGCAAGGCGCTGGACAATCTTATTGCAGCCCGGAAATGCCTCATCTGCAACCATGTCGGCGAGATAGAGAAGCGTTATCTGGAGGTTTTTTCAGGCAGCTACGACAACATGGAGCTGCGTGCGGCCTATGAGAAGTCGCAGGGACTCTGCCTGAACCACATGGCGCTGGCGGTCAGGAGCTGGAAGAATTCAAGGACGATTCCGGCGTATCTTGAAGCGGAGTCCATGAAATTGAAGGGGCTTGATGCGGAGCTCAAGGAGTTCGTCAGGAAATTCGACTACCGTTATTCCGGAGAGAAGTTTGGAGGGGAGAAGGATTCCTGGATCAGGGCGATTGAAAAGATATCCGGACGCAAGGGAAGCCACTACTGATAAATATTCACCGGACTCCGTCCTTCAGTGAATATTCATATTCAGAATTCGTCATCATCCGTATCGTCTTCCGCCGGGCTTTTTCCATTGGAGAAATATTTCGAGCAGTACTTGTCAAAGCATTCAGGACAG
Organism: Lentisphaerae bacterium GWF2_50_93; assembly: GCA_001804815.1. Classification (GTDB taxonomy): domain Bacteria; phylum Verrucomicrobiota; class Lentisphaeria; order Victivallales; family GWF2-50-93; genus GWF2-50-93. The sequence goes on along the minus strand of MHBI01000098.1, from coordinate 52,550 downwards.
AAGCCATGCGAGAACTTCACGGATGAACGTTTCTGTATGTATTTCTCAACGCTCGACCAGTATCCCTTGTCATCTCGGACCTTCTTGCATTTCGCGCAGATCGGCAGGAGTCCGCTCAGGGTCCTGACATCCAGAAGGGCCTTCTGGAGTTTCTTGATCAGGAGCTCCTTTTCGTTTTCAGCTTTCACCTGCTCGGTAATTTCCTCAATCGCTGAAACCATGCCGTCAAAATTCCCGTCATTGTCAAGAAGTGGCGCCGAATTCATCGAAAGGAAGATCTTTTCATCTTTGTTTTTTAACAGTGCGTGGCGGAAATTCAGGATCGGCTTCCTGTTTTTCCTGACGACATTGAACGGAAGCATGTCCTCTGGGATTTCCTTGCCCTCGAAATCTGTGATCTTCCACTCGGGGGAATCGTAGGAGAGATGCGTCAGCTTCTCCTTTGGCAGCCCCAGTATGGATACGGCTTCATTATTTGCGTATATGATGACTCCCTGCCTGTTAAGCACGGTTATCCCGATTGGGCTTGTCTCGGTTATCCTGTTCAGCAGGTTCTGTTCCTGCCACAGTGCTTTTTCAGCCTGCCTGCGGTCCGTTATGTCCCGGTCGATGCCACGGTATCCATTTATTGTGCCGTCCCGGCAATAGATGGGGATCCCGCTCGTCTCCAGTATGCGCAGGGATCCGTCCTTGTGGATGTTCTTGTTTTCAAGATTATGGAATGGCTGGGGATTTTTTGCAAGAGCCGCTGCGAACTCATTCATCTTGGGAACCTCGTCTTCAGACATGAAATCGTAGATTCTCTTTCCGATGAGCTCCTCCGGCGTGTAACCCAAAATGTCTTTTACATTGGGATTGGTATAAGTGAATTGGAGCTGGCAGTTGATCTCCCATATCCAGTCGCTTGTATTTTCGGTGAGGTCTCGGAAGCGCTGTTCGCTTTCCATGAGCTTCAGCTGGAACCTGTCATGGTCGGTGTCGTGTTTCCTGAGCATTCTAGAGACTGAGATCCAGGAAAGCAGCAGGAAGGGGATTGCTATTGACGCGAATACCAAGGTCACGTATGACTGGAAATGATATTCCTCGCACCGCTCCTTTATGAACGAGTTTATCGCGGAAGTGATCTGATCTGTTCCTGCGCGGTATAATTTCTTCTGGTTCTCGTAGTCCTCGTTGTTGAGCAGATAAGATGCGGCCTCGAGCTGGCCTATGCGGACCAGGTTGAAGGCCTTGTCCGTCATCTCACAGAGTTCCTTATTGGAATCATCGACCTTGAGCAGTGATTTTCCGAGTGAATATTTTGATTCGAGGCTGATGGCTTCGCTTATCGTGTCGTTCAATTCCTTCTCGTAGGAGCGGTAGCGCTTCTCCCATTTCAGGTCCCCGGTTCCTGCAGCTGTCTTGGCCGCCATTGTAAGGACATCATCAAGGTTGGCTATGGTCCCTGTGAGTTCGCTGAGACGGATATATTCCTGGGTGTCCCTGAAATCACGATAGGTGTCCCAGACGTAGAACAGCAGGAATATGAACATCGACAAGGTCACCAGGAAAACGGATACGAGGGAATACGTGGGAAAAGAGGAGGCGAAATTGAATTTACCGGTCTCCGGATTCATAGCCAATACCCCCCTTGGTATCTACTTCGAACTGGAACCTGTTGCTTTTATTCTTCCCCGTTGGAAAATATATCAGAAATAAATGGACTTGTCAATAGGTGCAAGGGGGGCCGGGAGGGCAATGAGCTGCAGAAATATGAAAATAAGGTGCAACAGCCTGGAAATAAGCATGATATGCAATAAAAAACGCAAAAAAGCGCTTGAGCCTGTTTTTTCATCATGAAACCAGTGCTTGGAACTTTTTATATTCAGTTGTCTATTATGGCTCGAAAATAAAATAATACGGGGTGCCATGATGGAAGAAAAAGATGTCCTGCTCCAGAAAGTCGACGAGTATTTCCTCAAAGCGAAGGCGGCATCAGCTGTTTTCAGCCAGCTTGACCAGCAGCAGACGGACGCCATTGTCAAAGCCGTCTACGAGGCGGGTTTCAAGAACAGGATAAGGCTTGCGAAGATGGCCGCGGAGGAGACAGGTCTGGGAAAATGGGAGGACAAGGTAATAAAGAATGCCGTAGCCACCCAGTTCGTGTATGAGGATATCAAGGATCAGAAGACCGTAGGGGTAATACACGAGGACCATGTGTCCGGCATTACGGAGATAGCCCAGCCCATGGGGCCGATACTTGCGATAATTCCAGTCACCAATCCGACGTCCACCGTTATGTTCAAGATACTGATAGCCCTCAAGACGCGCAATCCGATAATCGTCAGCCCCTCTAAAAAGGCGCGCAAATGCAGCTGCGAGGCCGCCAGGATCTGCTATGAGGCCGCCCTCGGTATGGACGCCCCGGAAAACTGCATCCAGTGGGTCGAGGACACCAGCCGCGAAACAACCCAGGCCATGATGACGCACAAGTCCCTTTCCCTGATTCTTGCGACCGGAGGGACAGGCCTTGTCAAGAGCGCATACAGCTCTGGAACGCCGACTCTCGGAGTAGGGGCGGGCAATGTCCCGGTGTTCATAGATAAGACCGCCGACATACCGTTTGCAGTTGAACAGATCTGCATCTCGAAGCTCTTCGACAACGGAACCATATGCGCCAGCGAACAGGCGATTGTCGCAGAGAAAAGCATCGCCGCCAGAGTCGAGGAGGAATTCCGCAGGCGCAAGGCGTGCTTCCTTACGGCGGAACAGGTAAAACTGCTTGAGAAGGTGGTCTTCGACGGCGAGAAGAAACTGATGAACGCGGATATTGTCGGGCAGACAGCCATGACCATCGCAAAGAAGGCCGGCCTGGATGTTCCCCCTGACACACAGCTCCTCATCGCCCCTCTCAAGGGGGTTGGGGACGAATATCCGATCTCCTCCGAGATACTCGCACCTGTGCTCGCATATTATATCGCAGAAGATTTCGAGGATGCAGTGAACATCTGCATCGACTTGAACTACCATGGTGGAATAGGACATACCGCGAGCATGTTCTCCAATGACGACGAGAATATCAAGCAGTTCTCGATGCTGATGAACGCAGGACGCATTGTCGTCAACACCCCTTCTGCGCAGGGGGCGGTCGGAGGGATCTACAACATGCTCAGCCCGTCGCTCACGCTTGGATGCGGAACAGGCGGGAAAAACATCACCACGGACAATGTCACGGCAAAGAACCTGCTGAACATCCAGCGCATCGCCAGGCGCAGGGAGAACCAGCGGCTTGAAAAATTCGACAAGTCCCTCTATTTCGATGAATCGCTGGATGCCGGGGCAATTGAAAAGATCTATAACCGCAATTTTTAATTTCCAATTTTTTGCGAACGCAAAAAATTAAACAGGAGGATATGAAATGTTCAAGACAGAGCAGAAGGACGGAAAATTAATTTTATGTTTTGAAGGCAGGATGGACACTGCCGCTTGTGCCGGAATCGAAAAGGAAGTGGACGGACAGGTCGGGAAAGCAGGACAGCCGGTCGTATTCGACCTCAGGAATGTTGATTTCGTGTCGTCCGCCTTCCTCAGGTTCTGTATTTCCGCCGCCAAGAAGACAGGAGCAGGAAAATTCCAGGTGGCCAACGCAGCCCCGCAGATCAAGAAGGTGTTCAAGATAGCTGGAATGGACCAGCTCCTGTCCGTCCAGGAATGAACTTGAAGATAAATTTCAGGAATGAGCTTGCCGAACTTCAGAAGGTCTCCGGGCAGGTGGAAGGTTTCCTGGGGCGGAATGGAATTCCACAGGATTCCATATACTCCGTCCAGCTCGTGCTGGAAGAGATGATTTCAAACGTCATGAAATATGCGTTCAACGACTCCTGCAGTCACGACATATTCCTGGAAATCTCCGTTGAAAATAAAAAACTCGGGATCATCGTGGAGGACGACGGGATCGAATTCAATCCTCTTTCCGCCCCGGAAAAGAAAACCGATGCGCCTATCCATGAAAGGGAGATCGGCGGACTCGGGATCCACCTGGTGAAGAACATGGTCCAGGACATGTCATACTGCCGCAGGGACGGAAAGAACCATCTGGAAATGGTGATAGGTATAGGGTAAGTAGTTTTATCCTGGCAAGGAATCGTAGAAGATGGGTGGAGCTGTTTTGTTGAAGGGAAGTTCAATGTGAAGAGCAAAAGGAAAAGCTGTCACTCTGGAAGGGGAACTGAAGAATGAAAAAGGAAGACTCAGTCGTTCTATTCAACCAGAAACAGGTACGGCGTTGCTGGGATGAGGAAAAAGAGCTGTGGTATTTTTCCGTCGTGGATGTCATTGAAGTCCTGGCAGATACCGCACGTCCAAGAAAATATTGGAATGACCTGAAGAAGAAGCTTAGCGAGGAAGGAAGTGAGTTGTCCGGAAAAATCGGACAACTGAAAATGCTTACACAGACTTTCTCCTCAGCACCAGCAGGGTCACGTCATCCTTCAGATCGCCAGAGCTGTATTTCAGGATTTCTTCCGATATCCTTGAATTGATCTTATCGACGTCTTCAGTGTAAATCACTGAAAGCAGTTTCGTAAATCCATCCTCGCCGAAGAGTTCGCCGCCGCCCGTATATGCCTCGGTCACCCCGTCAGTGAAACAAACCAGGGTGTCATCGGGCTGGAGACATACATTTTTTTCAGTATAGATGGCTTCTGGAAACACGGCCGCCAGCGGCCCGGTGGGTTCAAGCTCCTCCATTTTTCCGTCCTTGCGGATCAGGTATGGAGGATTGTGCCCGGCATTGACATAGCATAGCTCCCCTGTGCGGATTCTGTAGTGGCCGTAGAATATGGTCACGAACATCAGCTTGTCGTTGTCCTTGGAGATCAGGTCGCTGACTTGTTTTATGACGGATGCGGGGCTTTTCAGTGAAAGAGAGACATCCCTCAGCATGGTCCTTGTTACGGCCATGAACATCGCCGCCGGGACTCCCTTGCCGGAGACATCGGCGATCACGAACGCGAGGGTATTCTCATCAAGCATGAAAAAATCGAAGAAGTCGCCGGCCATGAATTTAGCAGGGAGGTTGAGCGCATGGAGTTCGAACTCCTTCCTGTCGGGGAACGGCGGGAACTTGCGGGGCAGCAGCGAGAGCTGTATCTCCCTTGCGACATTGAGTTCGGCCTCGACTGATTTCCTTGCCGTCTCCTCCCTGATCCTGGAATCAATGCTCTCCCTGAGGTTTTCAAGCATCTTGTTGTAGGCCCTGGCCAGGACGCCGATCTCGTCGGTGTTCTTTAGCCCGGTCACTTTTGCTTCAAGATCACCCCTGCCGAGCCTGTCAACGGCATCAGCAAGCAGTCCGAGCGGCCTGGTGATCCTCGAAGACATCATGAAGATGATGATGGCGATTATTCCAAGTCCGGCAAGTAGGTAGACAAGGCTCCTCTTGATATGGGAGTAGATGGGTTCCATCACGGTGTCTTCCGATATTATTGCCGCAAACGACCATCCGGATGATTTTATCGGGGAGAATATCAGCCATTTCATCCTGCCTGTTTCGAGATCGTGGTATCTGGAAAATCCGCTTTTGCCGGCCACCATCTTCCTCCCAGCCTCCTCAAGTTCCTTGTTCCTGTATTTTTCAGCAAGGGAGAAAATCGTCTCTTTCATGATATACGACCTGTCTGGATGCGATATGACCCGTCCTGTCCTGCTTATTATGGAACAGTATCCCCCTGTGGCGCTTATCTCATCGACTTCCCCGCTGAGTTTCTCGATGGAAAGATCGGCGGCGGATACTCCGGTGAATTTCCCGTCGATGAAAATAGGCACGCTGTATGTGCACATGAGGATCTTGCCCAGAGCATCGTCATAATATGGCTCAGTCCACACGGCTTTCCTTTTTTCCCGGGCTATGGTGTACCAGCTTTCGGATGTGTAGTTGTAGTCGTCAAGGCTGGAATCAATGAATCTCATGGCTCCGTCGCTTCCGTCACGGCAGAAATACGGACAGAAGAATTTCCTGTCCTTTATTATGGTGTTGGGCTCGTATGCGAAAGCCATGCCGAAGATGTCGTCATTGCTCGCAATGCTCTTGCGGAGAAGGCTGATGTTGTCTTCGACATTGTCAGGATGGTAGTTGCTTATTATTTCAGCGGATGTCCGGCAGAGCTGGGATATCGATGAAAGCTTCACGTCAACCTCCGAGGCTTCGCTCTCCGTGAGTTCCTTCATGTATGACTGCATGGACCTTATGGCCTCTCCGGCCCTGATCCTGTATTCGGCATAAATAATCAGAAGGTATATGGCTGCAATTGGCAGGCAGATTCCAATGAAAAGCTTGCTGCGGATGGATAGTTTCATGAACGAGCTTCCATTATTATTTGGCTTCCACCCATTGTTATATGAAAACAAAACTATATTTTATGGTATTGAAAAAACAAGTGTAACAAGCTCAATTGACATGATTTACGTAAATGACATGATTCGCATTCCCGACGGCGAGGTTGAAGAGAAATTCGTCAGGTCTTCCGGACCGGGCGGACAGAATGTCAACAAGGTCTCGACAGCCGTCCAAATCCGGTTCAACGTCAGGACTTCCCCCTCCATCCCCGGCGATGTGAAGCACAGGATATTCAAACTCTTCGGAAACAGGATGAGCAATGAGGGATTCCTCTCCGTGACTTCGGATGTCCACAGGACCCAGCTCCAGAACAGGGATGAGGTTGTCCGCAAATTTGTAGAAATGATCAGGGCCGCCACGGTGGTGCCTAAGTTCCGCAGGAAGACCAGGGTCACCCTGGGTGCAAAAAAACGGCGTATGGAATCGAAAAGCAGGAAGTCGGAGATAAAAAGGAACAGGCATTTTGACCGGGATGAATGATATTATCCGTGTTAAACGCGGCTGAAGTCAGGCTAATGTCGAAAGAGCGAGTGGGTTCTGTTGCAGGCCGTAGGGCAAGTTGTTGAATTTGTGCTAGAAAGAGCTAGATTAAACACTTGGAGATTCCAGTGAAGGATTAAAAGGATCCACAATGAATGCGGATGTGAAATTGCCAATAGAAAAGATCTCAGAGTTCTGTCACAAGCACAGGATTAAGAGGATGTCCGTATTTGGTTCAGCGTTGGGAAAGGATTTCAGCCCCAAGAGCGACATAGATGTTATAGTTGAATTTGAGGAAGGCGTATCAGTAGGTCTCAAGTTTTTTTCCATGGAAAATGAATTGACAGAACTGATTGGAAGAAAAGTCGATTTGAATACGCCCGGTTTCCTCAGTAAATATTTCAGGGACAAGGTTATCATGGAGTCAGAGGTGGTCTATGCTGCCTGAGAAGGATCTGGTGAGATTCCGGCACATGCTTGATTCCGCCCGCGAAATCGTCGAGATCTCAAAGGAGAAGACCCGCGAGGATTTGGAAAAGGAACGGTTGCTAAACCTCGCCCTTGTCAGGCTTCTCGAGATTATTGGCGAAGCCGCCGTTAAAGTTTCCAGTGAAACAAAGGTCAATCATCCTGAAATTGAATGGCAGCAGATAATTGGACTCAGAAACAGACTGATCCACGGTTATGACAGTATCGATTTCGACATAATGTGGACCATAGTCTGCCAAGATATTCCTTTCCTTGTATCCATGATGGAAAAGATCTCCAAAGACTCTTGAAGTCTGTCTGCCAAATCCCATTCATTCACACTGAGTTGGACCTGTTACGTCTTTCTATTGGGAATCAAAAATCCGATGAGCGCAGTTTCTATGAAATCGAGGCAGCCAACCAGAATTGGACTGTTCGTGAACTCAAACGACAGTTCAGCTCCGGACTATACGAACGGCTTGCCCAAAGTCGTGACAAAACGGATATCCGCAAGCTGTCTGAAAAAGGGCATATGATTTATATGAACCTTATTCTATAGCGTCCTTTTTGATTTCGAAAAAATATGGCATATGTCTGTTTTTCGTCAGGAAAACAGATATAATTAGGCATGAACATACGTATCCTTGCAATTCTGGCGTGCTATTTCTGCTTCATATTTCCTTCACCGGCGAAGGAAATATCGGTCATGACCTACAACCTCTGCAACTATTTTGTGGCTCCGGAAGCCGAAAAGACCAAAGGCGATGATTCCAAGAAGGCCCTGATGGGCATGATAAAGACCGCCAATCCAGACATACTCTTCGTTGTCGAGCTCGGTGGGGAGAAATCGCTGGCAGACCTGATGGAGAATCTGAAGGCCGCAGGATGCAGGGATTATGTATTTGCCGAAGAAATGACAGGAGAGGACGAATCCAGGCATATCGGCCTGATATCAAAGTTCAAGCCCGTGAAAATGGAGATGAAGGACAATTTATATTACAAGATCAAGCCTAAGGACAGGGAGAACGGATATCCGGAGAAGGTATATGTCCAGAGAGGATTCCTGCATGCCGTATTCGAGTTCGAGAACAATTACCGCCTGCATCTGGTCGGAGCCCATCTCAAGTCCCGCCTGCCGCATCCCCGCTACATCCAGACGGACATGCGCCGCTACGAGGCGCGCCTGCTGAGATATCTTGTAAATCAAATACAGGAAAAGGAGCCCGAGGCCAACATCCTCGTTGTCGGGGATTTAAACGATATCTATTCTTCAGATCCCATGCTGACCCTCAGGGCGCAGGAAAAACCGCTTGAGAACAGGCTTTTCGATCTCAGGCCGGTGGACAGCTCAGGCCTGCCGTGGACGCACTGGTGGCACAGCCATGATGCCTACGGACGCATTGATTATGCGTTTGCCTCTGCTGCGCTGCTTCCGGAAATCAACTTTGACAGGACAGGAATCGTTCATATTCCCAGTTACTGGATGCTTGCTTCGGATCACAGGCCCGTTCTTGCTACCATACGCACTGAGAATGCGTCCTCTTTAACTAATGATGTTATGGAGAAATATTTTTCCGATGGAATCAGAAAAATATATGAGGATGCTGGCGCCGGAGGGAAAATACAGCAGAAGAAAATCAGCAATGCAGGGGATGGCGGGAGAGCTGTTGCCGTCTGCTTCATGGATGCAGGCGGATTTTCGTCTGCCGATCCAGAAGACAGGAAGGGTGCCATGGCAGGGGATCTTAAATTGTCCGGGGCTGAAATCATTGTCCTTTCCGGGATCAAGGACGCGGAATCAGCGGAAGAAATCAGGAAAATGCTTCCGGACTACAAGATGGTTGGAAAGGTTGGAGGCGCCGACAAGGAATCAATTATTGCAGTGATATCCAGGATCAGGCCTGAAAAATTCGAAGCCCTTACAGATATAAAATATAAGATCGAAGATGTGGAAATGCCGGTTTCAAAGGGGTTCGCACATGCAGTCTTCAATATCGATGGATACAAGTTCCACCTGCTAGGAGCAGATTTGAAGGACAGGCGCCAGCATCCCGAATACAATCAGACGGACATGCGGCGCTACGAGGCCAGACAGCTCAGATACCTTGTCAATGACATAAGCAAGGCCGAACCCGGCTCGAACATCCTCGTTGTCGGGAATTTCAACGACACCTGCGGGATGTCGCCCCTGAAGGAGCTTTATAACAGGAGGAGCGGGATCGAAAAGAGGCTTTTTGACATAAGGCCGATTGATTCCATGAAAACCACCTGGACAAGCTGGAACAGGGAGACCGACGACTACGAAAGGATTGATTATGCCCTGGCAAGCTTCTCAATGGTCTCAGAGATCATCCGCGGAAAAACCACTCTTGCCCCGACGGAAAACTGGAAAAAATTCCTGAGCCACAGACCCCTGCTGGTCACCATATCATGCAGGGATGCCGATAAGCCGGCGAAGGAAGCTCTTGACAAGGAATATCCCCACAGCATTTACTCCGCTGAAGCCGCGCATTTCGAAGAGGACAGGGAAATCGGTGACAAGCCTGAGCGAAAAGGGGCTGTCAATCCGGACGATGATTGAGGGAATTGCAAGATTCACTGCCGTTCCATGGATTGTTGGATGAATGGATTATTGGATGGGTGCGTGTCGAACACATAATACCGAGTTGCGTTCATCGGAAAAGGAACGCGTCGGCAGAGTGATGCGGCTGCAATATTTGCATCCAAAAGGAAATTTTTAGTTTTTCCTTGAGTTCAAACCCAGTCATCCAGTTATCCAACAATCCATTCATCCGTCTTCTTGATGATGACAAGGCCGTACCTACTTCTGCTGTGCATATCTTCCTGACAGGTGCATTATTATTATGAGAACTCCCGCTGGAAGTACATGCAGGTAAAGCCTGTCGATTGTCTGGGGGATCAGTTCCGTCAGATTGTTCGGATATATCATGTAGATCATGGCGTAGAGCAGAAGGTGTCCGAGGAAGAGGAACCATAGCAGAAGCACGGCTTTCTCCTTGAAGTGCTTTAACCCGTCTATCATGGCCGCCAGCATCAGCAGCCAGATCAACCCCCAGGTTTTAAGTGACAGGAACTGTCCGAGCATTTCTGGAATTACCAGCCTCAGCCTGTCGATGTTCCCCGTGAAATGCGCGAAAGTCAGGCTTGCGACGTAGTTCTCGTGCAGCCTGGGTATGCCGTATGAAAAGATGAACCATGGGGCGCACAGGATGAAGGGTACGGCTGCGTATAGGACGAGGTAAAGAAGTTTCCTGGAGGCGAGAAGGAAGATGAAAAGAGCGCAGATGTTGATTGCCACCAGGGGGAGCCCCTCGTTTTTAGTGAACAGGCAGAAGGAGGAAAAGAGGATGGAAATAGACAGGTTATAAAATTTTCCGTCATCAAAAAATTTTATCAGGTAGAATATGGAACCGGCATAGAAGAATGAAAGAACCATGTCGGCTGTTCCTGCCCCGCTCCATCTTACAAGGGCAGGAGTGCTTGCGAATATAGCAGTCAGGAGCAGGGCGTGTTTCTGTGCCAGCTTCCACCGGGCCGCCGTATAGATCAGGCAGACAAACGCAAGATAGAAGAATGGGAAGATGAGCTTGCAGGCGTTCTCATCGCCATGGGAAAGCGAGGAATAGGTGCCCAGGCCCATGAGGAATGGGACAAGAAGCGGATAGTCGAGATGGCTGTAGGCCAGGTTGGGATTCGAGAAATAACCGGATCCGAGACCCTCATGGAAAATGACTTTTGCCTTGAGCCCCCATATCGCGAACGCGTCCCATTCGTAAAGAGGCATCAGCAGCGAATGGGCGCATACGATCATGAACATCACGATAATAGTAACTATTGAGAACAAAGACAATGGTTCCGTCTTGAATAATTTGAAGGAGGGGATGGCCCCCAGCCCCCTAGCCAGTAAGAAGACCAGAATGCAGAACACCAGAAAACCACCGATAAAGATGAAGGCCGGATATTGCCTCGGGAAGACAACCAGCAGATTAAAGCTTATGAGCGCCATCAGCCCGGCTCCGATTGAGAAGGATAGGAACAGGATTTCTGAAAGGCTTCTCTCTGATTTCCTGAAAATCAGGGAGATGATCATGTATCCTGAAAACATAAAAAGGAAAATATTGAAGAGCATTAAGACCATGTAGCCTATTCCAGAATCCTTTTTCTGGACGGGAGCCTTTGAGATTTCCTTGAATTCGGTTGTGATGCTGCCATTGCCGCCCTGTATGAAAGTGATCTGATAGTTGATCTTGTTCTGTTTCAGCCATTCATCGTCCACAGCGAAAGTACTCTTGAGGAATTCGTCGCCTTTCCTTATTACAAGCTTTGGATCTCCGGTCAGGATCTGCCCGGGATAATAGGAATAGACCGATCTGAAGTAGATGAGCGGGACAAGTCTTTTCGCGATTTCGGTTTCAGGATTGAAACCTTCGAACCTGAGGAAGACTTTTCCTTTATCGAGCTTGGAATACAGGCCGTCAACCGCCATCACGTGCCCTATCGGCGCCTTGTTGCCCTTTATGACGACTTCGTGCGCGGTTGAGGCAAGGGAACCTTTGCTGTAGCAGAAGAGGAGGTTTACCACGATACAGGCTGAAAGCAGCAAGATCAGTATCCGATCCGTATGTTTTTTGACGTAGTCCTTCATCCAGCCTTTTTAGCGTTAAAATGTCGCATAACAGCTTTCTTAATAGATAGTTAAGCAACAAATCTATTCCTGTTATTGGAAATAGCAAGATAATATTTTAGACTTTAATGATATAAATCGTTTGATTTCTGCCATGTCTCATGATATAATCCACATTGAATGTCAGTATTTTACTGCATCAGGTATTTGGTGTCTGCCGGAAAAAGGTGCCTCGTGAGATGTCGTAGCCCCATAGGACATATCACCGAAAAAAGAATTATGGCGGCGATAGGAAGAAGAATTATGAATCTGTATGTTGGCAATCTTGCCTACGAGGTGACCGATGACGATCTCAAGAACGCGTTCCAGGCACACGGAGAAATCCAGTCTGCACGAGTAATCATGGATCGCTACACGAACCGTTCAAAGGGTTTCGGATTTGTCGAAATGCCCAAGAACGAAGAAGCCCAGGCTGCAATCGCAGCTCTTAACGGAACCCAGCTTAGCGGCAGGGCAATCACCGTTAACGAAGCTCGCCCGAAGCCCGCTCGTGAAGGCGGCGGTTTCGGCGGTGGAGACCGTGGCGGTAGCCGCGGCGGCGACCGCGGTGGTGACCGTGGTGGATTTGGCGGTGGCGCAAAGAGGCGCTACTAGTTTTTAGCTGAAATTCCAGGACCGGAAGGTGTCAAAGCCTTCCGGTCTTTTTTTGTTTTAAAGTAGGTACGCCCTTTAGGGTGTACCATTCTTAAAGGCAGAAGACAGTCTTTCCCTTTCTTTCCGGGGCGGAAGGAAATATGAACACCCAATATCCAGCCGACGAAGGGCAGAAAAAGAACTTGGATATCGGCGGTGAAGCCGGTTAAATCCTTGCATCTCATCCAGGATTCAATCAATGGTGATCTTCACCTGGCAGTGGAATACGTCCCCGGGCAGGAAGGATATTATCCCCTCCTTGTCCTTGAGGGCAGGCTTGCTGGTCTTTGAAGAGGCGATTCCAAACCATGGCTCTATGCAGACGAACGGGGCTCCGCTCGGTTTGGACCAGATTCCAAGATATGGAAAGCCTTTGAAATCGATCTTCACCTGCTTTTTGTTCTTACTGTTCTTCAATATGACGTACTGCGATTTCAGTCCCTTGAGTATGATGACATCCCTTTCGAAGAGATTCTGGGACAAGGGCAGGACGTTCTGATTGTTTAGCAGAGGCTCCTCGCTTGTAAGGAGCCCGTTCTCAAGTATTGTCCTGTTGAGAGTCTCCTTCTTCTCGAAGACGATTGAGTAGTCCTCCATTCTCTCCCCGGGAAGCAGCGGACAGTTGAAACCAGGGTGGGACCCTATGGAAAACCACATCCTTGCAACATCGGTGTTGCAGACGTCATAGGACATTGTCAGCTCATTGCCTTTGATCGTATATGTGATTATGAGTTTGAAGCTGAAAGGATATTTCTTCAGCAGGTCCAGGCTGTTTTCCAGCTCGTAGGACAATGAGTCTGGTGTCTGGCTCACCAATTTGAAGTCCATGTCCCTGGCGAACCCATGCTGGGTCATTATATATTCTTTCTTGCCGACCGTATACTTGTTGTTCAGCAGTTTCCCCACGATCGGGAAAAGCACCGGGGCCTTTCTCGCCCAAAAGGCCGGATCTGCCTGCCATAGGTATTCACAGCTATCCCCGACCCTCTTTATACTTGAAAGTTCAGCTCCATTGTCGTTGACCTGGATTTCCAGGATATTGTTCTTTATCTTCGAGATCATTTAATTTTTAATCCTCATGAAATATTTTAAGTTGTTCAAATCTTTTTCCTTATGTCAAGCAGTCTTTCACCAGCACTCCTCAGGGTCTCCTCCTTCTTCGCAAAATGAAAGCGGATCAGGTTTTTCACAGGCTTCCGGAAGAAACTCGATCCGGGCACAGCCGCCACTCCGATCTCCTCCACAAGCCATTCACAGAACTTCACGTCGCTCCTGCAACCGGTTCCAGAAATGTCGGCCATTACGTAATAGGCACCCTGCGGAGTCGTATAATCTAACCCTGTTTTATCTAAATACGAAAGGAAAACATCCCGTTTTCTTGTGTAATCCTTCTGGAGCCCCATATAATAGCTGTCCGGAAGCTCGAGCGCGGTCACTGCGGCCTCCTGCAGTGGCGCTGGCGCCCCGACAGTCAGGAAGTCATGCACTTTTCTAGCTTCATTTATGATTCTTTCCGGCGCTATTATGTAGCCGAGCCTCCATCCCGTTATTGAGTAGGTCTTTGAAAGGGAGCTGCACGAGATCGTCCGTTCAAACATGCCGGGCAGCGAAGCGATATAGGTGTGGACATGGGGCTTGTAGACGATATGTTCGTAGACCTCGTCAGTGATCACGAATGTGTTGAATTCCTTTGCGAGTTCCGCAATATATCCCAGCTCGTTCCTGGTGAACACCTTGCCGCTCGGATTTGAAGGATTGCACAGCACGATCGCCTTCGGCCCCTGCTTGAATGCACGACGCAGTTCATCAGGATCAAATGTGAAGTCAGGAGGGCGCAGCTCTACATATATCGGCACCGCCCCGGAAAGGATCGTGTCGGCCCCGTAGTTCTCATAGAACGGCGAGAAGATTATCACCTTGTCCCCGGGATTGCAGGTCGTCATCATCGCCACCATCATCGCCTCCGTACTGCCGCATGTGACTACGATGTTTTCGTCCGGGACTATGGGAATCCCCATGAATTTAGACTGCTTCTCTGCAAGCGCTTTTCGGAATTTTGGAGCGCCCCAGGTCACGGCATACTGGTGCGGACCTTTGTAGACGCATTTCTTCAGCGCGTCCAGAAGCTTTTTCGGAGGATCGAAATCCGGAAAACCCTGTGAAAGGTTTATGGCATCATATTTGTTTGAAAGCCGGGTCATCCCCCGTATCACCGACTCCGTGAACCCCTTTAATCGTCTGCTGGTCGAAAGCATTTATTCCTTCTTGGATTTTTTTCCTGGCTTTTCCTTTGTCCTCAATTCCTTGGTCCCGAACCAGTCGAAAAGAGTCGGCTCGTTCGGTTTCTTCTCCTTCTTCTTTTCCTTCTTCTTCTCATGGTGTTCGGCGAGGGCGGGCTGTCCGGCCTCGGCTATGGCGTTGTTCTCGAGATTTTCCAGGATCTCATTCGCCCTGGTAATGACTTCGTTCGGAAGTCCTGCGAGTTTCGCAACATGTATCCCGTAGCTCCTGTCGGTAGCGCCGGGGACGATCTGGCGCAGGAAGATGATCTGCTCGCCGTACTCCTTGACTGCGACATTGTAGTTCTTGACGCCCCTGCAGGTGAGCGCCAGCTCCGTGAGCTCATGGTAGTGCGTCGCGAAAAGCGTACGGGCCTTGGCCGTCGGTGCATCGTGGAGGTATTCAGCGACAGCCCAGGCGATGCTTATTC
Organism: Lentisphaerae bacterium GWF2_50_93; assembly: GCA_001804815.1. Taxonomy (GTDB): domain Bacteria; phylum Verrucomicrobiota; class Lentisphaeria; order Victivallales; family GWF2-50-93; genus GWF2-50-93. The sequence continues at coordinate 37,178 of MHBI01000098.1, read as the reverse complement.
CGTCGAACGTGCTTGTCCCGCGCCCGATCTCGTCGAGGATGACAAGGCTCTTCTTTGTCGCGTGGTTGAGGATGTTCGCAGTCTCGAGCATTTCGACCATGAACGTGCTCTGTCCGCGCGATATGTCGTCTACCGCCCCGACCCGCGTGAATATCCTGTCCACGAGCCCGATTTTCGCCTTCTGCGCCGGAATATACGAGCCGGTCTGCGCGAGGAGTACAAGCAGCGCGACCTGGCGGATATAGGTTGATTTACCTGCCATGTTCGGGCCGGTGATTATCATCATCCTGTTCTGGTCCCCGTCGAGAATGGTATCGTTCGGTACGAATCTTTCCTCTTTCATCGTGGCGTCGAGGACCGGATGCCGTCCGGCGATTATTTCCAGGGTCTCGTCATCGAGTATCTGGGGCCTGCAGTAATTGTATTTCCTGGCGCATTCCGCGAAACTCGCAATCACGTCGGTCTTGGCCAGCGATGATGCCGTCTCGAGGATCTGCCCGGTGTACGACATCGCATTGTCCCTGAGCTTCTGGAAGATCTCATATTCCAGCGCCTTTGACTTCTCTTCCGCGCCGAGGATCTTGCTTTCCATCTCCTTCAGTTCCGGTGTGATGAAGCGCTCGCCGTTCACGAGGGTCTGCTTGCGAACGTAGTCGGCGGGTATGTTGTCCAGATTGCTCCTGCTGATTTCGATATAGTAGCCGAATACGTTGTTGAACCTGATCTTCAGGGATTTTATTCCTGAACGCGCCTGTTCCCTGGTCTGGAGTTCGGCGATCCAGTTCTTGCCTTCCGTGGAGGCCTTCCTCAGTTCGTCAAGTTCGGCGTTGCATCCTTCACGGATGATATCGCCTTCATTGAGCACGGCTGGCGGTTCGTCGGCTATGGTCCTGCCTATTTCAGCCACAAGTTCCGGCAGCTCATGGAGCTTCTCGCGGATTTCGCAGATCAGAGGTATGTCGAAAGCTTTCAGAAGGTTCTTGATGTCTGGCAATGACTCCAGGCTCTTAGCCAATGCCGCCATGTCCCTGGCATTTGCGCTTCCGATGTTCAGGCGTGCGATGATGCGCTCGAGGTCCCTGACTGAGTTTATCACCTCCATCAGTTCGGCGAGGGTCACCGGGTCGTCCTTGAACGCTGAAACTGCATCCAGCCTTGCGATGATCGCATCCTTGTTGTTCAGCGGCCGTACGAGCCACTCCCTCAGCATGCGGCTCCCCATCGGCGTGGCAGTATGGTCGAGGACATGCAGCAGGGTCGATTCCTTCTTCCCTCCCAGCATCGGATCCACAAGTTCAAGATTGCGCTGGGAAATCGAGTCGAGTACCATGTACTGGCTGCCGGTATACGTCTTGAGGATGCGGATATGTCCGGCGTCGTTCCGGAGGTTTTCCCTGACGTAGTGAAGTATGGCTCCTGCCGCTGAGACTCCTGTCTTCATGGTCCTGCAGCCAAATCCATCCAGTGATGCGACCTTGAAATGCCTCTTCAGCAGTTCGGTTGCCGTATCCGTTGCGAAAATCCAGTCGTCGAGAGGCGTCCACATTATGTTCCCTGAGACGCGCGGCTGGGAGTTCTTCTCCTTCCATTCGTTGAAGAGCGATTCCGGCAGGAGGCATTCCGCCGCGTGCAGGCGGTGGAGTTCGGTTTCAAGTTCCTCGGGCTTTGAGAATTCGGTCGTCCTGAAATCACCGGTGCTTATATCGAGCGACGCGAGTCCGTAAGTCCCCTTGATGAAGGACAGGGCCGCCAGAAAATTATTTTTATCCGGCGAAAGGATGCAGGAATCCGTTACGGTCCCGGGAGTTATTACGCGGGTTATCTTGCGTTTAACGATTCCCTTGGCGAAACGCGGATCCTCCATCTGTTCGGCGATTGCGACCTTGACTCCGGCCTCAAGCAGGCGCGGCAGATAGTTCTCAATGGCGTGGTATGGCATTCCGCACATCGGCACGTCGGCGCGTTTTGTGAGGGTAACGTCCAGGATCGGCGCTGCGAACTTCGCATCCTCGAAGAACATCTCGTAGAAATCACCCAGGCGGAAAAGCAGGATGACATCCTTCGGCAGTTCAGCCTTCATCTCGCGGTACTGCCGCATCATCGGTGTCAGATTGTCGTTCATATATCAGATTTCTTCCAGAGGCAGTATCTGTTTTAAATGCCTTACAGTAAGAATAAAAACTCTTTTCTTGTCAAATTTGTATATTATCCTGTAATTTCCAAATAGGAGTTCTTTAAGATCCTTTCTATCGGGAATTTCAGGAATAAATCTTCCGCTTTCAGGAAAGGTTTCAAGTCTTTTTGTATAATTAAGCAGTTTATCCAGCCACTTATCTGCTTCCATGGGACTATCAAGAGATATGTAGTGATGGATTTCAGAAACCCTGGATGTTGCAAGATCTGTCCAGATTATTTTCATTTGCGATTAAGGACAAGCTCCCTGACATCTGAATGCGGGTGGACTTTTCCTTCCCTGATCTGCTTTTCGGCTGTGCCGATATCCTGTAGCAGTTCGGCTCTTTCCTGGAGCAGCTCGAATTCCTTTATGTCGATGAGTACCGCGACTCCTCTGCCCCGTTGGGTAATGACCATGGGCCTTTTGGTGTCATGTACCTGTCTTATGCAGCCTGCAGCACCGGCCCTGAAGTCGGAGAGAGGCCTTATGTCCTTGTCAAGAAGCATTCTGACCATGGAATCTCCTCCTGCATGAATTGTGATTGTACTTTTAACGATACAGTTTGTTGTAATAAAATCAAGAAATAGATTATTGGTTTTCTCTTTGAAATAGCATATTTAAACCTTAAACCTTAAAAAATAAAGAAATTAATAAATAGAACATGTCACAAATCACCCTTTAAGTGTCAATTATAGGTAGAAAGCAGTTAGAAGGGGTTTTGTTATGGATACTAGGATCACAGGCAAAAACATTCCTGACAGCAAGGCTTTTGAGATCCTTGTCCGCGAACATCATAAAAGGCTTATAGCCTATGCATTGTGCCTGACGAGGGACGAGAGTACTGCGGAAGATATTGTCCAGGATTCGTTTGTAACGGCTTTCCTCAAGATAGAAACATTTGATACTGCAAAAAGTTTTCCGGCCTGGATGAGGGGAATAATAAGAAACAAGCACCTTGAATATCTCCGCACCAGGAAAGAAATATACCTTGACGAAAGCCAGCTGGATTCTCTTGAGGAATCCCATCTTCTCTGGGATTCTTCCGACAAGGAGGATTCAGACATCTTTCATTTTCTCGCCGAATGCATAAGGAAACTTCCCGAAATATTAAGTGGGCCAATAAGATATTTCTATTTTAACAGGTTGAGCGGCAGCGAAGTGGCTGGAAAAATAGATTGCAACGAGGCTACCGTCAGGAAAAGACTCCAGCGCGCAAGGACTGAGCTTGAATCCTGCATCAAAAGCGCTATTTCCGGAACAGGCTACAAAAGCGGTGCGGACTATGAATGAAAAGGAGATAAATAAAATGGCCGTATCCGGCAAACCCAGTGATAAGCCGGCAATAGATGGAATGATCAGGGAAATTGTGCGGGCAGGAGTAAATCCCGACGAAGCTTTTGTCAGAAAGGTGCTGAGGTCAATAAGGGAGAAGGTTCCTTCCCCTGTGACGATGGCAGATGTCAGGGATTTCTGGGGACTTCTTTTCAACAGGACTTTCCAGAAGGCCGCGGCAATAATTCTGTCTGCTGCGATACTGGCGACTGCTGCTCTTTCCTTCCACGTATTAAGCGCAAAGGCCGATCCGGCCGAAATCTTCATTTACAGCCACAGGAACTTTTCACCTGATCAGAAGCTCTCATTCAGGGTGTTCATGCGCGACGGACAGACTTCGACGGCGATCAAAGACAAAGATCTCGAAATATTGTTGAAGGACATCAACGGGAAAATCCTTGAGACGTATAAGGCTGTCACCGACAATAATGGCATAGCCGTAGTCGAGAAGGCGTTCCCGGAGATAAGCGAGGGGGACTACAAGCTAGAGGCGTATGTGCTGGAAACCCGCCAGAAAGTCAACGCCGAACGCCAGATTTCAGTCAGGCGCACCTATAAGTGCATGTTGTCGACAGACAAGCCTGTATATCAGCCGGGACAGGCCATAAACATCAGAACGCTGACGATGGAGACGTCGTCGATAAAGCCGGCAGCCGGCAGGAATGTCAACTTGGAAATCTTTGATCCGAAAGGAAACAAGGTCTACAGGAAGGAATTGAAGACTTCTGATTTCGGCATAGCCGCAACTTCATTCATGCTTGCAGATCAGGTGAACACCGGCGATTACAGCATAAAGGTTTCCATAGGGAACACCGTTTCAGAGAAAGCCGTGGAAGTGAAGAAATATGTCCTGCCTAAGTTTTCCATTTCCGTCAAGACAGATCAGGGCTTTTACAAGCCAGGAGAGATTGTCAGGGGAACAGTAACCATTTCATATATGTTCGGGAAACCTGTTTCAGGCGCCGATATCACCGTGAAGGCATCTGATTTCACTGATAAATTCAACGAATTTGCGTCGGTCAAGGGAAAGAGCGACAGCGGAGGAAGTTATGAATTCAGCATACCCTTGAAGGATTATTTTACAGGCATCCATCTTGAAAGCGGCGATGCTTTTGTGAAGCTGGATGTTTCAGCCACGGATTCCGGAGGGCACAGCCAGTCACTGTCAAAGAAGACTGTTATTTCCAAGGATAATTTCAAGGTTGAATTCTTCCCTGAAAATGGAAGGATTCTTCCAATAAAGACCAATTTCTATGTCTTTGCATGTTATCCCGACGGCAGTCCGGTCAAGGCCGAGGTCAATATTGAAAAAATTGCTGCTGTCTCCACAGATGACAATGGTATTGCGATGTTCGCGGCTACGCCACACATTAATGATGCGATTCCAGGAAGATCAGATGAAAACCCACCTGTTTTTCCCATCTTCAGCAGAAGAGGCAACGCCAGTTCCGGTGTTCCATGCTGGAGTTTGTCATATACTGTAAAAAGCTCTGACAACCGCGAGCAGGCCGGAAAGAAATCATACTCGATAGATTCATTGCCCGAAAACTTCATCCTGCGTACGGACAAGGCCGTCTACAAGGTCGGTGATACGGCAAAGGTGAATATAATGACCTCGGTCGAATCAGGTATATTCTTTCTCGATGTCGTCCGCAACGGTGTCTGCATCCTGATGAAGACAATCGAGGTGAAAAACAAGGAAGCCGAATGTTTCATGGATATAGATGATAAGCTTATCGGTACGCTCCAGGTCCAGGCATACAGGATACTTCCCGGAGGCGAGATAGTTTCCGATCTGAGGCTCATCCAGGTAAACGATCCGAAGAGCCTTAAGATAACAACCCAGTTGGACAAGGATAAATATCTGCCCGGCGGGAATTGCGCTGCGAAGTTCGCAGTTGAAGACAGGAACGGCAGGCCGGTTGTCGCGGCATTGAGTCTTTCTGTGGTGGATGAGGCCGTATTTTCACTCTGCCAGATGCATCCCGGCTTTGAAAAGATGTATTTTCTCCTGCAAGAAGAACTTCTCAAACCAAGATACCAGATTAAGGCGGTTCCGCAGATATTCCCTGAAACGGCGGGGAATGAAAAAAGCTATCAGCAGTCGGCAGGCATGCTTCTTTCAAACGATATGAAAATAAACAAGCCCGAGTTTACTGCTGGCGAAAGCTATGATAAAAGGAAACAGGCGCTGGATGAAAAGAAGAATAAATACCAGGAAAGCCTGAGTGCAGGAATAATATTCGCGCTTATCGGTGTTTTCTTCCTGATGATCCTTCCGGCATTGCTTCTTGGTTTGAAGAGGACCCTGGTTCCTGCGGAGAATACATATGAATTCATAAAGTGCGACAGGTATGAGTGGGAGAGCTCATTGTCATCAATTACCTGGAAATGGGCTGCATGCATTCCCATGGTTGCCTGCTGCATCGTTCTCCTGTGTCTCAGGCTCAAAATTGCGGATGGCATCCTGTTCTATTGGCTGTTCGCTTTGTTTGTTGCTACGTTCATTCCTGCCCTGATTTCATTTTTAGGGTACAGGAAAGCTCTTGAGAAGTTTTTCAGGCTGTCCTGGAAACTGGACAATTTACACAAGGTGCTGTTTCCGACATTCTATGCATATCCTCTTTTTGTCCTTATAACGGCATTGGCTGCTTTCCTTACCGTATGCCTGCCGGTCAACAAACATTTATTGGAGATTTATATCCTGCTAGTCCTGGCCATACTGGCAACTTTATACTCGGTCTATGCCTGCGGGGTGACTACATTCACAGGCGGTTCAATGCTTGCAACTCCTGTCGTCCGGCAGGTGCCTGCCAGAGGGCTTGGAAGAAAAATGGGGGAGACTCCCGCGCTTTTCATATTCATGGCATTCTTCTTCTATGGTCCGATAGGGTTGATACTGATACTTGTGCCAATCACTGTCATCAGCATGTTCATGCCTTTGGTGGCGACCGTTAATTGTCTTGGTGGTGGAGGGGGTTGGAGCGGAGGTTATGGAAATTCTACTCAGGAGATGGTGAAGCCTTTCATCGATCAGGATGAAATATGTATCGATAAGGCTGTCGGCAGCGCCCGTATCCGCCGCTATTTCCCGGAGACCCTGCTATGGATTCCTGAAATAGTGACCGACGAGAATGGAAGGGCTTCAGTGGAGATTCCGCTGGCTGATTCAATTACGACCTGGCGGATGTCGACCAGTGCCGTTGATATGAACGGAAGGCTTGGTTCCTCGGAGGATAAGATCACAGTATTCAAGGATTTCTTTCTAGACATTGATTTCCCGGTGAAACTCACGCAGCACGACATTGCCAGCATTCCCGTGACTGTATACAATTATCTTAATGAATCCCAGACTGTGAAGCTTGAGCTTGTGGACAATGGTTCGTTCAGGATTTCCGATTCGCTCAAAAAGGAAATTGTAGTTCTGCCGGGCCAGGTGAAGAGCGTATATTTCACCGTTGAAGCCGTAAAGCCCGGGAAACATTCCCTCACGGTGAAGGCATTTGGAAAGAACAGCTCTGATGCGATTGAGAGGAATGTCGAGGTTGAACCTGCCGGTGAGAGGATTGAAAAAATCATCAACGGTTCTCCTGTCGATGGAAAGACGATGGACAAGTTTGAAATACCCGGAAATGCCGTTGAAGGTTCGGCCAGGGCATATATGAGGATTTATCCGGGAATTTTCAGCCAGATCGTCGATGGGATGGAATCAATGCTGAAAATGCCTTACGGTTGTTTTGAACAGACTTCATCGATAACCTATCCGAATATCCTTGCCTTGCAGTACATGAAGAAGACCGGCCAGATTTCTCCGGAGATACAGATGAAGGCCCTAAGCATGATAAATACGGGATACCAGCGCCTTCTATCGTTCGAGATCTCAAACGGTGGATTTGAATGGTTCGGAAGACCTCCGGCAAGCACAGCGTTGTCCGCCTACGGCCTGATGGAGTTCTGTGATATGCGGAAAGTCTATGGGAGTGTGGATCCAAAGGTCATTGACAGGACGAAAAAATGGCTTATCTACAAGCGTGAGACCGACGGTTCATGGAAGAATGAAAGATGGGTTCTTGGTCTGAATTCAGATATTGAAGTTACGTCATATGTTTTGATGTCCCTCGCCGAATCCGGGCTCGATAATTCTGAACTGGAGCCATCGTTCAATTATATCCTTAAACATCTCGACGAGATCAAGGATGCAAGAACGATTGCGTACTGTGCAAACGCTTTTGCCGCTGCAAGAAGGCCCGAGGCCGATAATATGATAGAAAAGCTGTACGAGTCGCGGAGCGAGGAGGGGGATTTCGTAATGTGGAACATAAAAGGCAGAAAGAATATTTGTTATGATACTGAAACAACCGCCCTCGCAGTTCAGGCAATGTTCAGGACTGGACGTCATACGCCTACGGCTTCCAAGGCGCTGTCATGGCTGATCAGTAAGAAGGATAAGAATGGAAACTGGGGGACCACGCAGTCGACAATCCAGTGCCTGCGTGCGATTATCGCGGGGAAGGAACAGAAGAAATACGACAAACCATATGAGATAACGATATCTGTAAACGGGAAAGCGGTAAGTAAAACAGGCATTGCCGCGGAGAACTATGACGTATGCCAGCTGATTGACCTGACAGCGTTCGTGAAGCAAGGGGTGAACTCCGTGGAAATACATTCTCCCAAAGATGAAAACTACAGTTATCAGCTCGTTGCTGAATATTATATCCCCAGGAAAGAACATCCTTCAGACGCCAAGGAGATCCTGAAGATTAATGTTGAATATGAAAAGAACAGCCTGAAGGTCAATGATATTATCAACTGCCGGGCTACAGTGGACAACAATGGAACGATTACCGCCAATATGGTCCTCGTGGACATTGGAGTGCCTCCGGGCTTTGATGTGATTCCGGACAAGCTGCAGGCCATGAAGGACCGCAATGAAATCGAACAATGGGAAATAAGGGGGCGGCAGGTCATTATTTATCTCAGGGAGATCAAAGCCAGTTCCCAGGCTGTAGTCTCCTTTGATATGAAGGCGAAATATCCGATAAGGGCGCAGTCTCCGGTTTCACGGGCTTATGAATATTATCGGCCTTCTAATAATTCAGAAACCGGTTCTGTCGTGATTGAAGTTGAAAAAGTTGGACAATGAAGTGAGATTATAGCATGAGGAGCGAAATACAGTGAAAACAAGAAGCCAGGAAATTACAGATTTCTACAGGGAACTTTCAATCCTCACTAAATCCAATATGCCTCTTCCAGAAACACTCTGTCATCTCGGCAGGAATTCAGGGCATAAGGAATTCCGGGAGATCCTCCAAAAAATAAGCGAGGATACGTCAAAAGGTGTTCCCCTTGCCGAAGCGATGCAAAGATTCCCCGCCTACTTCCATCCGATGCACGTGAAAATGATCGGCTTGGGGGAGAAATCCGGACTCCTCCCCGACATCCTGCTGGATATTGCGCGGGTTTCGCACCTGCAGAGCCAGCTGACCATTTTGGTAAAAGATGTTCTGGCATATCCTCTGTTCACCACGACTTTCGCGTTTTTCATATTCTTTCTGCTCATGTACTATATCGTCCCGCATTTTGAAATTATCTTCAGTGATCTTCTTGAGGGGGAAAAGCTTCCGCCCTTGACGCAGTTTATCATGGGGATATCCGAATTGACAAGGAACCATATATTCATTGTCGGGTTTATTTTTATTTCGCACATAGCTTTTTCAGCCTGGCTGCTGGGAAACAGCCTCTTTTCACAGAAGATATTCCTGGAAGTTATCAAGGCGGTTCCCTTTTCGAACGTGATTTTCTATAATCTTTCCATGGCGCGGATCTGCTCCCTCTGGTCCTTGATGATAAAGCAGAACATACCTGCCGCTGAAGCCCTGTCTGTCATAGCAGGGCTTGTCGAAAACAAGAGGCTGGAACTGGCGTTGAAAAGAATATCATCCAAATGTTCCGAGGGTGGAAGCCTTGTAGAAGAACTCTCGAAGGAGGGAGATATCTCTGAAGTGTTGACTTTGACCCTGAAGCACAGCCCCGAAAAGGAACTTTCTTCAGAACTCGACAGGCTGTCCGAACTATTCAAGGACAGGGCAACTCTCGGATTCAGGCGCTTGGGTACTGCCTGGGAACTAGTATCAATGATGATGATGATATGCGCCGTAGGAACCATCATATTCATATTGTTCCTGCCGATACTCAGCCATTTTATCTATTAAGGATAAGTTTTATGATGGGCAACAATTTACTTTATACGAGTGGAAAATATGCCGAGTCGGCAGACGGCATGCTTTCATATTCCAAGGCGGGCATCCTTGCCAGCACCATAGCCTGGGCCGCGGCTCATGACATTCCCTTCGACGAGGCCCTGTCGACAATGACGGACTGCGGTACGGTGCGGGGCAAGGACGATCTGCTACCGCACTTCAGCAATTTTTTCAGGAAAAAGTGGAGTACTTCTCTGGAGCTTGCAATTATTGACATTAAAAAAGGGGCTTCTCTTCATGTGGCCCTGAAGAAAAGACTTTCAAACTATCTTCCGGCATATTTCCTTGATGCTGTGGAACAGGCTGAAAAAGAGGGGTGTCTCGCAGACGTGATGCCACGCTTTGCCAAAAGAATTAATTTCATGACCGATATAAAGATGAAGATATCATCCGCGCTTGTCTTCCCTGTGTTCGAGTTTACGATAATCATGCTTGTTATTTCAGGACTGATGATATTCATTGTGCCCAAGTTTGAGAAAATATACTCTGAACTTTTGGAGGGTACGGAAACTCCAGTTATTCTAAGCAGATACGTTGCTGTATCAAACTGGTTGTCCTCAAACTTTTTTACCATGTTTATGTTCTTTCTTCTGTTCATGATAATCTACAATCCTCTTAAGCCATATTTAAAACCCATCTTCGAGGAAATCCTTGTCAGAATTCCTTTCCTAAACAGAAGCGTTAAAAGGAACGCCTTGCTTGAGCTTGCCGGATCCATGGCGTCATATCTGGCTTCAGGAAAAGACATTGCCGAAGCCGCAGAAATAAGCGCCTCAACAATCGGAAGGCCATGGATGAGGAAGAAACTGTTGAAGTTCGCCGAGTCCGTAAAAAGTGGGAAGGACTGGGCGGATGAATGGAGGAAGATGAAACTGGGCGTTTCAATCAATGACTGGATTGTGACTAATTCTGCGGCAAGGAACAATCCCGCCGAAGGATTTGATACTATGCTGGTATGGCTCTCAAATGATGTTTCGAAGTCGTCCGTGAAAAGGCTCCGGTGGATTGAGAGCTCGGGAATATTGTTCATAGGACTCATTGTCGCTTCAACGGCAATAGCCCTGCTGGGTTCGATATTCAGGATAATCGGTTATCTCGCGGAGGCATTTTAAAATACTCTAACAATGGTACATTAGGACTGTATGGCCACCAACGAAACAGAAATTGCGGATTTCTACAGGCAGCTTTCACTGCTCGTGAAATCGAATCTGCCGCTTCCGGAAAGCATCTACCAGCTTGCCGCAAATTTCGACAAGCCTGATTTCAAACAAGTCCTTTTCAGCATTTCCCAGGGAACCTCCAGGGGACAGCCGCTGTCGGAAGCCATGAGGCAGTTCCCGGATTACTTCCAGCCGTTCCATGTCAGAATGATAGAGTGCGGTGAAAAGAGCGGGACACTGTCAGAGATATTGAATGAAATCGCCTACATGTCGAGAATGAACCACCAGCTTGTTTCGATGGTGAAGGGGATCGCACTGTATCCGGTGTTCACCATGTCATTTTCGTTCATCCTTTTTTTCCTGATCTTAAGGCTTGTAGTACCGCAGTTCGCACAGATATTCAGTGAACTTCTTGAGGGTGAGAAGCTTCCTCCGCTTACAGCGTTAATTGTCAACCTCTCATCATTGTCGATCAGATATGAGATTGCGATACTGTCATTTTTCCTTGTATCGATTTCTTTTTTAATCTGGCTCTTCGGAAATAGAAGCCCTTCGTCTCAAAAGGCATTTTTAAAGATAATAAGGATTATCCCTTTGTCCGGGAACATATTCAAGAACCTGCAGATGTCCCGTTTCTGCTCGATGTGGGCGGTATTCATGGAACAGAAGCTTTCCATGGTTTATGCGTTTGAAGCAATCTCCGAGATCATTGAAGAATCCAAGCTTTCGGCCTCGCTCAAGAACATTTCAAGGGGATGTTCCGAGGGCAGGGATGTTGTAGAATGCCTGAGAAATGAGGAAATAATCTCGGACCTGGTGGTACTGACTGTGAAAAACGTGCCTGAAAACAGACGTCCTGAAGAACTTAAGAATCTCGCCCAGATGTACAGGGAAAGAACTATCGCAGCGATCAATAAGGCTGGGTTGGCATGGGATGCGTGCCTGATAATCATGCTTTCTGTCGTCGTCGGCAATATTATAATCGGACTTTTTACGCCGTTGATTGCAATCATACACAAACTTGGTGGATGAAAAATGAATCTGAACGGTCCATGCTATGTTGAAAGCCAGCACTTCTATAGCGGCATCGATTATTTCATGAAGACTCTCGCGTTTGCGGCCAGGAACGATATACCCTTTGATCAGGCAATTGACGGATTCTGCAGGGAAGGGAACAATGAGAAACAGATAGATGATCTTAATTATAAAGTAGGGAAAAGCTCATATTTTCTTTTTCTTCCTATATTTTTATTGGTACTTTTTTTTATGTTCAAGATTCTGATCTCTTTAATGAGTCACTCCGTTTATATGGAAGACATTATCAAGTGGACTATGATTCTCCTTGCGGTCGCTATCATCCTTCCTGTGCTGATGTTTGTAATGGGAAAGAAGAAGTTGAAGAGTTTTATCGTAGTCAAACCTCCATCATTCAATTCGCAATTAATGCTGGTGTCGGCGGATTTGAAGAACGGAGTTTCGCTTTCAGAATCATTCGTCAGGAGGCTTCATAGATATTTCCCTGATTATCTGCTTCTTGCAATACAAAAAGCCGACAAGGAAAAGAAACTCAAGGAAATTCTCCCGCAGCTGGCGGAGAATATATGCTTTGTCCATGGATTGAAGAATGAAATCAAGGCAAGCTTTGCATATCCTGTGATCCAGTTTGTAAACCTGTCGCTGATAGCCACGGGACTTATGGTTTTCATCGTACCAAAATTCCAGAGAATAATGGCTGAGCTTTACGAGGGGAATACTGTTTATTATCCCGAAATGACCAAGATAGTCTTCTACGTATCTGATTTCCTGCATACCCACTACGATACGATATTGTCTTTGTTCTTTGTCGGCCTGTGTGTCGGTCTTTTAATATCTAATCTTCCATTGATTAAAAGGATCCTGGAAGAATGCCTGATAAGAGTGCCTGTCTTCGGATGGTATTACAAGGCGGCCGCACAGGTCGAGCTGTCCGGATCTATGGCCGCCTTTATTTCTTCCGGCGACGATGTGATAAAAGCCGCTGAATGGAGCATAGTCTCGAGCCGTTATCAGTTCATAAGGTTCAGGCTTGGGAAATTCGTGAAGTCAGCTGAGAATGGCAGGAACTGGCTTGATGCATGGGAGGATATGAATTTGTATGATCCATTGCATAATATGATCATCAGGAATGCTGTCATGAGGGATAAGTTAAGCGAAGGCTTCGATACATCCCTGAGATGGGTGCGCTTTGAAATTAGCTCTTCTGCCAAGGGATTCCTCCAGATAATTGAGATTGCAGGAATCCTGATAAATGTTGTCCTGTTCGGTTCAATAATAATCGGACTTGCGCTTGGGATATTCAGGATTACTGATTATGTAACGGTATATTGGTGAAAATATGAAGACACAAGAAGACAATGAAGTTCCTGTATTTGTCGACAGGATTTTTTCCGAGGGCCTGAAGCGGAAGGCCAGCGACATCTACTGGCTGCCCATGAAGGACGGATATAACATCAGGTTCAGGATAAACGGGATCCAGCATGACCATGAGCGGATTCCGCGTGAGTTCGGGGACCAGTGCGTCAACAGGATAAAGGTGATATCAGGGCTCCTCACGTATAGGACCAAGATAGCCCAGGACGGAATCATCCGCGGAGTTGCGGATTTCGCAGATGCCGAACTGCGTGTCGCGGCGATGCCGACCACCAACGGCGAAAGAATTTCGATCCGCGTCCTCTACAGGAGCGGAATCAACGCATGCCTTGAAGACCTTAATTTTACCGGCAATGTCCTTTCATCATTACAAAAAATGCTAATTCCTGCTTCAGGGCTGATAGTGCTGACAGGCCCCACCGGCTGCGGGAAGACGACGACAATCTATGCGATGATCAGGGAGCTGCTGCGAAATTCGCAGGATCCTGCATCAATAATTACGGTTGAAGATCCGGTCGAATGTGAAGTTGATGGGATTTCGCAGATCTCCCTTACCAGGTGCGGTGAGGGGTGGGGGTATCCTGAGGCGCTGAGGGCGGCTTTGCGGCAGGATGTCAAGACGCTAGTCATCGGCGAGATGAGGGACAGCAGTGTTGTCAAGGTGGCTCTCGATGCCGCGCTTACCGGGCACCGTGTGATTACAACGTTTCATGCAGGCGACATTCCGTCCGTATACGCGCGGATGCTGCACCAGGGATTTGAACCTTTCCTTGTTGCTTCGGCGATTACCGGAGTCATAGCCCAGAGGCTTGTCCAGAAAAAAAATGGGGAAGGGCGGATTCCTGTTGCCGCATATCTGAATCCAAATGATGAATGGAAGGATTTCATAATCAGTAATCCGGGGCTCAGGGATCTCCGCAGGAAAATAACGGAGTATCCTGACGCCGATGTAAAACAGGCTGCGGCGAAAATGGCTGAAGCCGGAATAATACACGAGAAGGATGTGTATCTGCTATGAAGAAGAATAAATTCACGCTTATGGAACTCATATTTGCGATGGGCCTTCTTGCCATGGTTGCGGCATTGTTTTCCAGTTCCGCATATAATCTCAGGATCATGGACAGGAATTTCACGCGTGAAAGCAGGGCCCTGCAGGTGCTCGACAATTCACTTGAAAGGATATCCTTCGAGAAAAATGCGGACTTCGCCAGGATAAAGGATATCTTTGAAGATGAATTCAAGAAAAGCGTACTTGAATGCGACGATGAAGTCAGGAAATCCTGCGAAATCCGCAATGGCAGGGCCGTCCTGGAAATACAGAGGAAGAATGGGAAGAAGATGGCGAGAATCGAAATTAAATGCCCGTTGAACTGTATAAAATGAGGATGTTTGTCCTTGATAGTATGTCGGGTTTTAACCCGACATGTGTTTGGCGGTTTAAAAACCGCCCTACTTATGAGGCAAGAATGGCCGGCGAGGTTTCGAAATATAAACTTTTAATAACCGGGAAATCCATGAGAAAAAACTGCTACAGCCTGGTTGAGATGCTGGTAGTCATAGCGATAATGCTTGTCATGTTCGAGGTCGCGTTCCAGTTTTTCTATGATGGATCCAAGCTCTGCACCCAGGCCGTTGAGAAATCGTTGAGCAATCAGGAAATGTTCGTCCTTTCCGGCAAGTTCAGGAATATCATCCACTTGTCCCCGGATTGGAAAAAGGAGGGGGACTGCCTTGTGTCCGGACAGAAAAAGCTGATGGCCGACAACAGCAGGATATTCTTGATAGATGAGAATGGGAAGAGGGATCTTGCCCTCCTTCCGGCAGGCATGATTGTCTCCCTGGAGATCGAGGCAAAGGATAATTCTGCGAAACTTGCAGTGCTGAATGTTGAAGTCAAAGGTAAGAACAATGTCAGAGACAGGATAAGAATTGTTTCATGCATGTGAATAAAGAATCTCCGGGCCGCCGCCTGCGCGTCGCAGGAGATTCTTTATAACGGAGGAAAAAATGAAAAGTAGAAAAAATCAGGAAGGGTTTTCAACGATAATAGTGATTGTATTCACGGCAGTTCTTTTCCTCATGCTTTCCTTCGCCCTGGAATTCAACTACCAGTGGCACAAGAAGAACTTGGACATAGAGAAGAGTCTTCAGAAGAAAGCCGATTCATTGGTAAATGTTCACTGAAGGATATGGTTCAGTGAATATTTACAACCATATGCATAGTCAAGATTGGAATTCAAAGAGTTATTTCAGGTCCGCAGATGCAGCCTTGCGGAATCCTATGACCTTCAAAGTGGCGTCCTTGTTCACTTCAACAATCGCGTATGAGTTGTTCTCCGGTCCTGATTTCTCGATCATGGCCTTGAGCGTGTAGTAGGAAATGCCGTCTATCTTCTTCAATCCGCCATTGTGGGCATGTCCGTTGAATACCGCTGTCACTTTCCCGGAATCGGACAACGCCTTCCTGATCTCAGGGGAATTCCTGACGCATTCATCGCCATCTGAATCGAGCCGCTGGTGGATGAAGACAATTGATTTTCCATCATGGTCCGAAAGCGTTTTCTTCAGCCAGTCAAGCTCTTCCTGTGGGACATTTGCATCCTTCCAGTCGAAATTGCCGTGATCGTATGGAGTGCCATCCTTCTTGAAATTGGCATCGAGGACTATGAACTGGATTCCCTCTTTGATGAAGGAATAGTAGGATTTGTCTTTCGGGATTCCGGTATTCTCAACATTGTCCAAAAAGAGTTTTTTTGAAATGCTGTCCTGATCGTGGTTGCCGAGGACATGGTAGCGTGGTCCTGCGAACTTCGCAAATTCTGCTTCGATTGTCTTGAGGAAGGCAAGTGTCTTTTCTTCAGAGGCGGGTTTGCCCTGGTCCTTGAAATCTCCGAGTTCGACCAGGAAGGAAACCTTTTCCTGGTTCATCTTTTCGACGCACTCGGCCATTTTGGATGTGGACTCACGATAAAAACGGGTGCCGTTTGCATCGGCATCGGCGTAATGCGGATCGGTCACGATGCCAAAGCGGATATTTTTCCCGGCCGGCTCCTCCGCCCGGCAAAAATATGCAGAAGAACAGGAGATTAGTATGAGCAGGAATGGATATATAAAATTTTTCATGAAAAATTTTATTTCGGTACGACCTGGTTCAGGAGATCGTCGAGGTTCTTGTCTTCTCCTCCCGGCTGGATCGGCTCGTCAACCTTTGGTGCTTCCACCCGTTTCTGCTTGTAGCCCCATTCGAGGAGCTTTGCGACGAATGCATCCCTTCCCCTGCGGTCGGGGAATCCGGTTACGCATGCGGCCATTTTTCTTCCGCCACGGTCGCAGGTGACAGTTATGCAGAAGCCGGAACGTTTGATGTAGCCTGTTTTCATTCCGTTAACTCCTGTAACAGAGCCAAGCAGGTGGTTGTGGGTGAAGAGTGTGAACGGTTTTGCGGTGTTCTCCCTGATGTTTGTTGCCTTGGTTTTTGCGAACTCCGCAGCCTTTGGGATTTCCAGCAGGTGTTCAGCAAGGATTGAGCATCCTTCGACGCTGCAGGAGTTGTCTTCGGCAGCGGTATCGCCGGGAAGACCGTGGGGATTGAAGAATTTAGCGCCTGGCAGCTTCAATTCCTTCGCCCTTTCGTTCATCCTTTCCACGAACGCATTGACATCCCCGTTCCCGAAATATTCGGCCACGAGATAGGCCGCGTCGTTGGCGCTTGATATCATCACGGCCTTGAGAAGATCTTCAAGAGGGAAGCTTTCCTTGGGGTCGAGATAGATCTGGCTGCCGCCAATCTTGTAGGCGGTTGTCGTGACTTGGATCTGGGTCTGGAGGTTGACATCCTTCCGCTTCTCGAGCTCTTCGAAGATTATAAGCTCGGTCAGCATCTTGGTCATTGACGCGATTGCCACGGATTTCCTCGGATTCTTAGCCCAGAGCACCTGGCGTGTCCCGAGGTCCACGAGTATTCCGGCAGTGGCGGACTTGGAGTCGGGCACGGCAGGCAGATTGCCGATGATTGCGCCCTTGTAGTTGTACGGCTTGAATGCAGGCGCCGCAGGAGGGACTGGCACAGGAGGGGGGAGCTGCTCGACGGGCTTGGTTTCTTCGGCGGCAGGCTGCTTTTTCACAGGGAAGATGAAATGTCTCAGAAGTACCACATGTGCGCCAATGACGATTGCCACGATCGAAAACGTAATCAGAAATTTCTTCATAAACTCCTCAGTTGGATGCTGCCTTGTTCAACGCGGCGAAGACGGCGCGGAGGGCGGCCTGCTCAATGTTTGAATGGATTCCTACTCCGTAGAAAATCTTCCCGTCCGAATTCCGCTTCACTGAGACATAGGCCACTGCGGTGGCATCAGCGGTCTGGCCCATTGACTGTTCGGAGAAATCATTTATGATGAATCCAATCACGTCCTTCCGGGTCTTGAGGGCGTGGACGGTCGCTGAGACAGGCCCGTTCCCTTCTCCTTCGATCTCGCACTTTGTCCCGTTGATGGTCACGGAAATCTTTGCGCGGACAGTTTCACCCGCATTTTCCTCGGAAATGATATGGAATCCATCAAGGCCGTACGGACCTTTGATGTCGATAAAGTTCTTCTTGAATACTTCAAAAAGCTCGTCGGAGGTGATCTCCTTCTTCTTCTTGTCGGCATAGGCCTGCACGGCATCCCCGATCTCGGGATGCATTTCCTTTGGCGGACGGAACCCGAAGTCCTGCTCGAGGATGAATACGGCACCACCTTTTCCGGACTGGCTGTTTATCCTGATGAGACGCTCATATTTCCTGCCGATGTCGGCGGGATCGATGTGGAGATATGGAACCTTCCATCCGAGATGGAAGAATTCCTCCGCCTTCTTCCTGGAATTCAGACCCTTCCTTATGGCATCCTGGTGCGATCCCGAAAACGCAGTGAATACAAGCTCGCCTGCATAGGGATGGCGCTGGTGGACCGGTATCCCGGAAGCGGCCTCGACGACCTTCACTATCGAGTTCATGTCGGAGAAGTTCAAGTTTGTCTTTATGCCGCGCGAATGGATGTTCAGCGCGAGCGTGACGATGTCCACGTTGCCGGTGCGTTCGCCATGTCCGAAAAGCGTACCTTCGACGCGCTCGGCGCCGGCGAGAAGCGACATGTCGGTGGAAGCCACGGCACAGCCCTGGTCATTGTGGGCATGCACGCTTATGGTCGTCTCGTCCATGTATCTGTATTTGCCGATGAAATACTCGATCATGTCGGCATACTGGTATGGAGGCCTGCGTTCGACGGTAGCCGGGAGGTTGAGGATGAAATCCTGCTTTGCGGACTTCCCCCACGCCTCCTTGACGGCCTCGCAGACCTTCACGGCGAAATCGATGTCGGTATCGGTGAATTCCTCCGGTGAAAACTCGTAGGCGATGTTCTTCAGCCCGGCCTTCTCTATCCCTTTGGAGATCATCTTCGTACCCTCGACGGACATCTTCATTACATCGTCGCGGTTCTTGTCGAAGACGATGTGCCCGTGCAGGTCTGACGCCGCCACATAGCAGTGGATTATCGCCTCTTTGACGCCGGCGAGGGATTCGACAGTCCTGTCGATAAGATGTTTCCTCGCCTGGGTGAGCACGGAGATCCTCACGCCCTTCGGGACATGGTTTTCCGTGATGAGCTTCCTGGTGAAATCGAAATCATCCTGCGACGCGGAGGGGAATCCGACTTCAATCTCCTTGAAACCTATCTCGACCAGCATCTTGAAATATTTGAGCTTCCTCTCGGGGGTCATGGGTATGGGAAGCGCCTGGTTGCCGTCGCGCAGGTCGACGGAGCACCAGACCGGCGCCTTCTTCAGCTGGCAGTCCGGCCACTTCCGGTTCTTCACCGGAATAGGTTTCGGATATTCATATTTCGGATACTTGTTCATAATGATAAATATGTCTATGGATTGATGGATTGATGGATTGCAGCGTAGAATTAAGAAGAAATACCAGTTAATCCAGCGGCCAAATAATCCAGATTTCCAGAAATCCGGTTCAAGTTCTCGTATAATATGTAATAATAAATTGAATTTGCAATATTTTTTCAGCATTGCGGAAAAATAAAATTGACTTCAAGATGGCGGGATACGAGTCAAATTAGTTTTTCTCCCATGAATATCGATATGGGATAAGTGAAAATGACCTTGCCGTCCTCCTCCCTGGCATTTACGCCGATGCGATCGAACCCGATATCATCTGCTATCATTTTTCTCAGCCTGGCATCGTCTCCCGGGCTCGGGAATGAAGCCTTGAGCTGTGCTTCCAATTCCATGTCTACCTGATATGAAGCTTGCCTGCAGCCCTTAAGCCCGGAATTCATGAACATGTCCGCGAATTCATCATGCGCAAGGGCGTGCATGTGCGATGGATCACGCATCCTCTCCATCCTGTCATATGCCTCTGACTTGTCCTCTGGAACCGAAACGTCGGCCACCAGAATGCGGCCGTCCCTGCAGCATACCCGTATCATCTCCTCCAGATTCCTGCGTGTTTCAGGAAAATGGTGGAAGCTGTACCGGCTGACCACCAGAGTGAATGATTCGTCTGGAAACGGGAGAGGGATGGCGTCAGAATTGATCCAAGTCAGGTTCCCGAGGTTCTTTTCCTTTTGCAGATTGACAGCTTGTGCGATCATTTTTTGCGTAATGTCAATTCCAGTCACATGCTTTGCTGTTCGCGCAAATTCGCAGCTGACCAATCCTGGACCGCAGGCTACGTCGAGAACAATGTCGTTTTTGTTAACACCGGAAAATTCCAGAATCATCTGCATTCCGTCACGATGTCCTGCCAGGCGTGCGAACGGAATAGCCTGTTTTGAGAATTGGTCTATAATCTCCGACTTGTGTGATTTTTGATTCATGTGCGTGTCCTTTCTGCTATCTGGATATTATAGCTGGAAAATTAGTGACGTGCTTGCTATATTATGACAATGAATATCTTAAAAGCGACAAAGCTGCCACCGATTGAGACAGGTTACAGGATAGATTCCGGGCTTCCTGTAATTGGATTGTCGATGAATGTGCGCAATGCCGTATGCGCGGCATCGCATCGTCATCCGCGGGGTCAGCTTATCTATGCATGCCACGGTGTGATGAGGGTCATGAGTGAAGGTGATGCATGGGTGGTTCCACCTTCGCAGGCAGTCTGGGTGCCTTCAGGAATTGAGCATGAAGTCAGTCTTCCCGGGGAAGTGTGTTTGCGCAATATTTTCATTGATCCGTCTGTTGTCGGCGGATTGCCCAAACGCTGCTGCGTCCTTAAAATCACCCCTTTGCTCCGTGAATTGATTCAAAAGGCGGCAGCAATAGGCGATGGATATGCTCTCGGTGGTCCTGAATGGCGTCTCATGCAGGTCGTACTCGACGAACTTTCACATGCCGAGCCGACTCCGCTGCATCTGCCTATGGCGCGGGATGAGAGGGCAAGGAGAGTAATGGAGAAGTTGATCAGGAATCCCGGTGATGGACGAAGCATGGATGACTGGGCGAGGGTGGCCTGTGCAAGCGTGCGCACCCTTGAACGTTTGTTCGTCAAGGAAGCCGGAATGAATTTTGGAGCCTGGAAGAAACAGCTTCGCCTTCTGGAGGCTATTGACCGCATTGGCAATGGCTCATCAATTACCCAGGTGTCCTATGATCTCGGATATGGCAGCTTAAGCGCATTCATTGAAATGTTCCGCAAGTCCCTTGGGACTCCGCCGGGACAGTATTTCAGGACAAGAAAAGCAGTGGGGGAGGGAAGTGAAGTTCCTGCGTCGTCGGCTTCGGTTTCCTATCGTCGAAATTCAAAGAAGGCATTGAAAGTACGGGGTTGACTGCTATTTTCTGTTCCAGAATTTTCAAAGGAACCGTGATGTAAAATCAAGTTGAAACCAAAGTCATCCTCCATTGAATCATTGGATGTTGGAAATAGGACATGCCTGAATCAAAAACTACAACGCAGATGGAAATAGACTTCCAGAAACAGAAGAGTGGAAACGTCTTCAGGGACAGGCTCAACAAGGGTTCGTTCTACGTGCTCATAGAGGCGGCGACCCCCGAGAAGAAGGAGGATTTCGCCATAGCCGCACAACGGCTGAAGGCGGTCGAAGCCTCCCTGGGGAAATATGACACACTGGGTACCGGACTTGCGATCACCGACAAGACGCACGGCTCGAACACCTGGAATATTGCGGATTTCGCAAATGAGCTTTCAAAGGACGACAGGGACTGCCATGTCCTCTATATCAGCGGCAGGAACGCTACGGCTAACGACATCGTCGACACGGTCGCCCGCTGCAGGTCCTCCGGATTCCAGAATGTCGTGCCGGTGACAGGCGACGCCTATTTCCCTGAAGGGTACAGGAAGAAGCACAAGCTGAATTTCGTGGACAGCGTATGCACCCTCAACACGCTGAAGTCAGGCGGCGACAAGGATTTCTTTTTCGCCGGATGTACGGCAAACCCCTTCAAATACACGCCTGCCGATCTTTTCCCGCAGTATTACAAGATGGTCAAGAAGATCAAGCAGGGGGCCGAATTCATCGTCACGCAGAGCGGATGGGACATGATGAAGCTACAGGAGCTCCGTTGGTATCTCGAGATGAGGGAGCTGCATTTCCCTTCCATCGCCAGGTTCACGCTCCTGACAACCGAGCTTTTCGAGGAGATATTCGCCGGGAAGAGGCCGGGCATACATATTTCCGCCGAACTGAGGAAGATCCTCCTCAACGAGGCCAAGTACGGATATGCGCAGTTCGCTTCCGCGCAGTGGAGGAGGCTCCAGATCTATGCTGCCGGGGCGAAGTTCCTGGGCTATACTGGAATACAGATCTCGGGAGTTGAAAGACAGGAGCATATCGCTACCGCCTGCAGCAAGGTCGCCGAGGCGATGAGGGAATTCAAGTCTTTCGAGGACTGGCGCGACGGATACCTGAGCTATCTCTCACGCGCCGACATGACGCCGTATCCATACCGTCATTTCATGTTCAACAACCTCTTCACAAAGGCGTATCCTGAACTCGCCACGATGAAGAAGGTCGATCTTCCGGAATGCGGGAAATATGAGAAGCTCCATTATAGGATGTGCAAGCTTCTTTTCTCAAAAGCCCACAGGCATTCCTCGAACGAGCATCTCCTATCAAAGAAAATATTCACGGGTTGCCGGAAATGTTCGTCGTGCCGCCTGCCTTTCACACAGTTTGTCTGCCCTGAGACCTGTCCGAAGGGACTTGCCAACGGCCCATGCGGCGGCACGCGCGCCGACGGCACCTGCGAATTCGGCGGCAAACAGTGCATCCATGCTAAAATATTCCGCCGCGCCTCCTGGCTGAAGGATCTCGACTCGCTCGAGGAAAGATATATAAAGCCTGTCGAGAAGATCTGACAGGAACCCGCCGCCGTCCCATGGATGATTGGATTGCTGGATGATTGGATTGCTGCAAATCAAGGATATATACACAGGGAGGAACATTCAAAAAATCCGAAATGCCTCTTTTAGAATCCCTCTTCCCATTCTTCTTTGTTATCCTTATATTGAATTCAAACCCAATAATCCATTCATCCAGCTGCTTCGCGAGTGCCTTGATATCGAAGTCTGTGACGTTGGTCAAATCTCCGGCGCTGCCGGGCAGAAAGTGCATGACTGCTCCTTTATGAAGAATGCCTTATCTTGGCATATCAATTATCTGAACAAGTCGGAATGAGTTCCTGTTCGTTCAAGTCTCAGTGACTCAGTATCGGCGGTATAAATAAGAATCCAGTCGGGTTCAATATGACAGTCGTGGGAAGGCTTCCACGCTCCTAGCAGGGGATGATCTTTATGCTTTGGTTCAAGTGCAGTTCCGGAGGCCAGTTTTGTCACGATCATCTGGAGCTTTTCCAGATCCTTCCCACGCTTCCTCATCCGCTTGACATCGCGGACGAATTGCGTGGTCTGAGAGATCCTCTTCATTTCTTCCAGCTCTCAAACATGGTATCCAGGGATTCGAATTCCTGAACCTCTTCTCCGCGACGGCTCTTCTTAAGAGTTGTCTCCGTGCACTCATTCGGGACATCTAAAGAGAATGGAAGCCCCTGCCTAAGTGTGATCTGCCGATAAAAAACCCGGATCGCTTCGGTCGGACTGAGTCCAAGTTTATGTAGAACTCCCTCTGCCTGGCGTTTGATATGCGGTTCAATTCTCGCATGTATTATTGCTGTTTTCATAAGACTATTGTATCACATCTGCAACACATAGTCAAATTTATTTCATGAGATGTGTTTTCTTAGCGAACGCTCGATAATGACCGGACCGGTGCTTCACCGGTTCGGTCTATGATTTCGTTAGCAATTAGTATATTTTCTTTTTAAATTCATCTATTGCATTATCAACTTCAGAAAAAAGAGCCTGCTCATTGACGGCAAGCTTGTCTTCCTTAAGCCTGTTGACACATACTACTAATGCTTCTCTGATTCTACAGGCCAAATAGTCTTTTATTTCATTTTTTGATTTTGGTTGCCAAACCGCTTCTGGAATTTGAATGTCGACTGTAATGTAACGTTGTTTCTTTGCGAATCTAAGTCGCGTAATTCCTTCTGGTCCGAACTTGGCTAATGTTCCATCAATTCTTAGGACAAGAGCATATTGATCTATAGCATTACAATAAGTGGATTTGCATTCCTTTTTTTTAGAGCATGATATAGGTCAACCTTGATTGACCTAATGCTACCGTCAATCGGCCCTCCGCCCTGTCCGCCAATACTAATTACATCTTTCATGTTTACCTTGATTGCTAACTTCTTATTATACGGATTTGTGTTTTTATCGGAAAAAAACAGGGGATGGAGACGGACTGTCGCAGCACCCCCTGGACACCTTAGCCTCTACGGCGTCATATGCATACGCCGCCAAAGCAGATTAAAATAGACCATGTACGGATATAAAGTCAAGATTCCCGCCTCAGCACACCGACAAATGTTGGAGTTCAAACTTTAGTTTGTCTTCTCTTGACTTAGCGCCATTCAGGTTTATAGGCGGGCGTTCAAAACTGCCTCTTTTGAGCTGATTGCTAAAGTTGGAGTGCGTTGTCCCGACATCGTCGAGCCGGGATTTTCGACTTTAGCGTGTATAACACCTTGAATACCAAGACACGCTGAAGTTTACCTGCCTCTGGCAGCGCCTTCGGCGACCAGGGCTGTGAACTCCAACAAGGTTTATTTCCTAAACAACCGGATTTTGTATTTCTGCAATCAGCTTAAATAATAAATCATCCAATCTCCAAATCACCCAGTCATATCACTGCGGTCCGGAGATCACTGTCACATAGGCTTCCGTGTCGAAGTATTTCTTGATCACGGCGTTGAGATCCTCGATTTTCAGCCCTGAGATTTTCTTCTCGTTGGTCCATGGGGACATGTAGCCGTTGCCGTAATATTCGTCGAGGGTGCTGTTGAAGATCAGGCTGTGCTTGTCGAGCTTCTGTTCCGCAAGATCCTCGCGGATCCTGGCGACTGCGGAGTCGAATTCGTCTTTGGTGACGGATTTGCCGTTCAGCAGAAGCTTGCGTTCCTTGTCGAGAAGTGAAATGACTTTGTCAACCGCGTCCGGACGCGTTCCGGCGTAGAATGACATGAAGCCCTCGTGTATGCCAAGGAAGGTGGATATCCCGGTGTAATAGGCGAGTCCGGACTCCTCCCTGACGGACTTGAAGAGCCGGGAAGACTGCCCGTTCAGTATCTTTGAAAGCACGTTGAGAAGGAAACGGTCCTCGTTGTTGTTGTCGCAGATTGGGAAGCTGAGCAGGACGACGGCCTGTTCCCTTGGGACCTTCACCGACTCGCGGATTTTCTTGTCGGGGAATACAGGGCGTGCCGGCAGTTCGTCTTTCGCTTTTTCATTCCATTTGATATTGGATATGATGTCGTTGATCGACTTGAGGATTTCCTCCTTGTCGAAGTCTCCGGCGACGCCGAAGACGGCGTTCCCGGGGATAAGGCATTTCTTGAGATAGAAGTCCTTCACCTGTCCGACGGTAAGCTTGTTGACGCTTTCCTCGAGTCCGGCGGCCGTATGCGAATAGGGATGATCCTTGTAGAGGAGTTCGCAGACCTTGTCCTCGGCCGCATTCTGCGGGGCGAGTTTCCTGCTTGCGAGCATTTTCATGGTGTTCTCCTTCTCCCGTTCGAACTGTTTCTCGGGGAAGGAGGGTTCGGTCAGTATCGATTTCAAAGCTTCAAGCGCGGGTTTAAGGCTGTTCTTATGGCAGTTCAGGGAGATCGTGAACGAATTGTTGCCGCCGTTTATGCTCAGGTCGATGGCGTTGTCGTCGATGAGCGCGGCAAGTTCCTTCTCACTGTACGACTTTGTTCCGGCCGTGAGCATGCATGCGGCAATCCTCGTGATGCCGGCGTTGTCCTTGTTTTCACGGATGACTCCTCCGGGAAGAATAATGCAGATGTCGATCAGCGGAAGCTTCGTATCCTTGAAAGTGATGATCTTCTGTCCGGTCTTGAGCTGCATCAGCTCGGGAACCTGGGATTCCGGGACGTCCTTGTCCTTGGGGCCGGTGCTTTCCTTCCTGTCGTTGGGAAGCTGTTCGACGATGGTGCAGTTCTTCTCTGTCAGATATTTTTCCGCGACCCTGGTTATGTCCTCGGGCGTGAGGGCTGAAACATTCTCGATGTACTTGTTGATGTATTCCGTCGTTCCATAAGTCAGCACCGAGTTGCCGATCATCCTGGAAATGTTCCCGTTCGAACGCATTGTCCTGCAGTACGAGGTGCTTACCTGGTTGACCACCCGCTTCAACTCGTCTTTGGTTATTTTATCTTCGGAGGAGAGTTTTTTTATTTCTGCGAATATCGCAGCCTTGAGTTCATCCATCTTCTCGGGCGCGGTGGTCGCGCTTATTCCGAACACCCCTGAGAAATACGGCGTGTATGAAAACGCATCAATGTTGATTGCCAGGTGTTTTTCATCCTGGAGGCGGCTGATGAGCCTGGAACTCTTGTCCGAACCGAGGATCGAAGCAAGCACGTCCAGCGCCGGAACATCCTCATGGGAGGCATCAGGGATATGGTAGCCGATTGCGATCCTCGCAAGGGGATCCTCGAAGTGGTATGTGGATTTGCGGACGCAGACCTGTTCGGATTCAGGCTGGAGAGGCGGATCGTTGAGCTGCCCGCGGTTCCATCCCGAGAGCTTGTCCTTGATCAGGGCGAACGCCTTTTCAGCCTGGATGTCGCCGGATATGACGAAGAAGATCCTTTCAGGGGAATAGCGTTTCCTGTAATAGTCCAGCATCATCGCCTTGTCGACGGTCTTTATCTTGTCCCCGTATCCGATGATCGGGTGCCGTGTCGGGTGGTTGAGGAACATGTCGAGCCAGAGCTTTTCGCTCAGGCGGCGTTCCGGGTTGTCGGAGCTCATGGCGCGTTCGCGGAGTATGACCTCCTTTTCGTTCGCAAACGAATCCTCGGGGAAATTGGGGGCACTTACCACGTCGCAGAGTATGTCGATGGCCTTTTCAGACGCCTCGGAAAGTATGTCGATGTAATAGACGGTGTTTCCCAGGGAGGTGTATGCGTTCATGTCTCCGCCGTTGCGGTTGACCGTGTCGACGATCGAGTCGTGTGGATAGTTTGCGGAACCCTGGAACATCATGTGTTCGAGGAAGTGCGAAAGGCCGCATCCGAGATAGTCGCCTTCATGGATGCTGCCTGTCTTCACCCAGACCTGGAGGTTGACCGTCGGGGCCTCATGGTTTTCGTAGACGAATATCTTGAGGCCGTTGTCGAGGGTATCCGACCGTATGCCTCTGATTTCAGGTTTCTCGGCGGCGGTTGATGATAGTGTTATTGACATGCTAAGCAATAAGAGGGGGCTTTGAATTTTTTGGAATATTGGTTTTAAAAGGCTCAGAAAAAGCCTTTTCAAAATCGAACCCGCCCTTGAAGTCGGATAATGTGTCATTTTCGCTCTTCCCCAGCAGTTGCCTGTTTACCAAGTTGAAGACAACATTGCCCACGGCATTGCTGTCGGTGAGTCCCCAGCTTTTCAGGATCTCTCCTGCCATGGGGCCGAATTCCTGGATCGCGTATTGTCTGAAGCCCTCGAGAAGCTCCTTGCCGGTGACGTGGTGGTTCGGCGACTTGTCCCTTTCGAGATTGAGCATGGTGAATACGACCGCCTTGCTTATGAATTCATAAGCCTCCGGGGAATACCTGGGGTCTTCCCTGACGATCTGGTCTACGGCTTCCTTGAATTTTAAATCGTTCATAAGATTGCCAAATAATTCTTCAATATTTTACTTTTGCGTGGCATATGCTAATTTTTAATCGTTCACTTTGCAATAATATAACAGGTTTAATTGAATAATTAAATGAAATGAGGCGATAAAATGACAAAACAGCTTATTATTTCCCTTTGTGCGGCGGGCGCAATATCGCTCATGGCCGGATGCGAGAACATGGGCGGCCCTTCAAGGTCCTCGGGCTACCAGAGGGTGCAGCCAGATGTTGCAAGTGCGGCAAGAGTCCAGTCCGACCAGCTCAACCAGCTTTCAGCCACTGTCGTCAGCCTCACCAATACCAATAACGAAGTTATAAAAGTCGTAAACGATCTCAACCAGAAGATAGCCACACTGGAACAGCGCAACGCCGCCCTGGAGAAAAGCCTCGCCGCAATGCAGCAGCAGCTCGCCAACCAGAGACAGGAAACTCAGGCATCCATCAGCAAGATGATCGAACAGGTCTCCAAGGAAGTCAGCAAGGCTTCAGTAAGTGCGCCCTCTTCAGGAGGCGGACCGGTAGGAACAGGTGAGTTCTTCGAGCACAAGGTCGAATCCGGCCAGACCCTCGGCGCCATCGCCAAGGCATACAATGTCTCGGTCCAGGATATCATGTCCGCCAACAGGATGAAGGACACAAACCTCCGCATCGGCCAGACCATCTACGTCCCCAAGAAGAAATAAAATTTCGGGACGAAATTTTATAATGTGCATATCAGGGCGGCGAGCCATGACGCGCAGAAAGCCGCCACAACAGCGGTGAATACGTCCATGGTATAATGCGCCCTCAGGATCAGGACTGTCACCATTTCAAAGACGGCGACCAACACTGCGATTATTCCAACCCACCATACCGGACATAGCCGGAATACCTCGATTGAACCCAGGACGGCGATCGCCGTATGTCCAGAAAAGAAGAAATCGTTCGCCACTCCGTAAGTCACCAGTAGCGAAGGGAACCCCGGACTCCTCCAGACCATTGACGGCGGAACAGGAAGTGCGCACGCTGCCTGGCATATCTGTCTCATCATGAAAAGAATCAGCAGTGCGATGAATGGCCGCATGCTCGGCCCGAAGATGCTTGCGCAGATCAGGAATATCGCAAAGGCATCGATGAATGCGGAGCTTGTGATCAAAAGGACGTTTGCCGCCCTGGTGTTTTTGTTGAAATACGCATTGGCTTTCGCGGTGAGTTCATGGACCAGATCGAAGATGAGTCCGCCTTTGCATTCCCTTCCGGAAATCATCGACTGTGTCGTGAACCACGCGATGAGGGCGAGCACGACAATTCCAATACGCAGTCCGTATCTTTTGAACTGCGTCACCTCTCCGGAACTTTTCAAAAAATAGAAGCATGCCGCAATTCCAGCAAGAAGAAACAGAAGGAATATAATATTGACCATGAGTTTTCCGCGCGGAACATTTGACATGATGTATTCCTTAATAAGTATGGCGGTTTTTAAACCGTCAATTTCTTTCCGTTTTTACAAGCATCTGACCCGAATGGCGCTAAGTTAAGTATTTCTGCCATCATGAATACACAAGCTGAAGCTTGGACTCCAACCTCAGCACACCGACAAATGTTGGAGTTCAAACTTTAGTTTGTCTTCTCTTATCTTAGCGACATTCGCATCTGACCCTTTCCGACTGTTCTTCCTTAGCAAAAAACATCGTTGTAATGTCGGCTAATCCGCTACATAAGCATCTTCTACCTTGTTATCTCCATCAAAATATAAATTCAATTTACAAGGCATGTCAAATACATAAGACCCTCGTCCTATGTCAACTATGTAGTAGAATCTGTCATTATTGAAACTACTCTTAGAAGAAGAGGGTTGTCCAAGCAACTCAACAACCTCCTCTTTTGTCTTGCCAATTAAAACCTTTGATGATACTAAATCCCTTGCCATTTCACCTCTGGTCAATTCATTGCCGAGAATCCACTCTTTAGAATTAAAAGATTTTTGTGTTATTTTACCATAATTAACAAGACAAGTAATTGTAATTAAGATGAAAGCTGTGAAATACAAAGGCGACATGCCTTTTAATAAAAAATTGTTTTTATTTGACATTATGGATTCCGTCTTTAAATCTTAAAGCTATCTCTTAGCAATGTTGAGAGTTTTGATTATTCGCTATCCTTTCTATCTGGCACGCAAAATATAGGTGAAGGGAATACAAACGGCGTTGCGACTTCTCCGCTCAGAGTCTATTTTGCCAGTATTGAGGATCCCTGTGCAGATTCATTACGGCGACGATATAGATCTTTTCTGGTTCCACACTGTATATTATTCCATACGGGAATCGGTTTAAAAGACAACGGCGGATATCATCTTCCATAACAGTCCAGGCTTCAGGGAAATCAGTTATTTTCTCTATGGAAGACAATATTTCGGTGTAGAAATCAATGCCCAGCCCGGGTTCGCATTTCTCATAGTACTCTATTGCATCGGAAAGTTCAATCTGAGCTTCCGGGTGGAAGTAGTACTTCATTTGATGAATCTTTCCCTGATCTTGGCAAAAACCTCTTCCCCAGGAACTCCTTTTACTTTTCCAGAGCGAAGTTCATCCAGCCGACTTTTTGCCACCCTTATCCATTTCTTTTCAATTTTCTTTTCAGGCGAATTCATGCTTAATAAAATAGAATCCACCAGAAATGCTTTTTCCTCTATGGGAAGAGAAATAGCCTCATTGATAAGTTCCTTTGTGGTAATCATATAAACCTCTCTTTCCGCTTATTATAGCATTTGACAGGCAAAGAATCAAAGCAATGGTAATTGTCTCGCGAGACAATTACTTTCTCTTCATTTCTCCCAGCATCCGCTCGAGTTCGGAGCGGAGCTTTGCCATTACCGGATCCGTTTCCGCGCTCCGGTCGCGCACCGGGCTCACTTCAATCGCTTCCCCGATCTGCATCGACATGTGGATAGGCCTGTAGATCCTTGCGACGTCGGTAAGGTCCTCCTCGTAGCGTTCTACGGTTTCGAGCATCTGTTCCGCAGTAGGCGGGTCGCTGAAATAGTCAGGCGGATAGAAGAAGAGCTGCTGGGCGAGATAGAGGTCGGCAAGCTGTTTCCAGCGGCGGGCCCTTTCCTTCTCATCTATTTCGCCGGAGACCATGTCGGGAAGAATTTCCGACCTAAGCGCCTTTACTCTCGCCGTGACGTTGTCTTCCTTCCTGGCTTTGAGCCATTCTTTTTCAATCGGCTCGAGGATCCGGTCTATCAGCAGCCTTGTACGTTCTCCAAGAGTTCCATTCTGGGGCTTCCCCAAATATTCAATTTCCTTTAAGGTGACAAGCGCATCTCCTATCTTGCGGATCCTGTCGATCATGGACAGTTCTGTCTGAGGCCGCCAGGAAAGACGTTTTTCAATTTCCTCGAGGGTAGGGGTCAAGGCTTTCTCAATGTCGCCCCTGAAAAAATATCTGATGGCTACTGGATGTATGACGACTTTTCCTGGTGCGGGCAGCGTCGCTCTCTGCTTTGCGGCATTGCGTGCCATGAACGCTGTCCCGTCCATGAGGGTGTTCAGCCTGTCGTTAGTGCGTGATACGAGTCCTTCGGGGAAAATTATCAGGGGGCGCTTTGCATTGACAAGTATCTGGATTGCGCATTTTATAGCCTCACGGTCGAGACCTTCCCTGTACATGCTGAACGCTCCGACCCGCGGCAGCATCCAGCCCAGAAACCGGCTCTGCATGAAAAGATGCCAGCTCGCCATTATGTAGACAGGTTTCGATAGCATGTAGGGTATCATGCCTATGACCTCGGGATCGCTGGGACGGCTATGGTTGGGGGCGATGATTATGCCATGTCCGGCCCTGATTGAGGCACTGAGCTTTTCAAGTCCGATGACATCCGTCGATTCAATGCCGTGTTTTTTCCTGATGATTCGGGGCACGAAACATGCCGTGATCCTCGCCACCAGGCTGTAATGCTTCGGCGGAATGAACTTGTAAGGCTTGTCTATTATTATGTTCTGCATGTTATCTCATTTATGTAAAGTGACCGTATCGCCTTTGACATCATACTTCAAATCAGCAAGAAGAGCGATATATCTGATAATTTCCCCGATGGGGATCGCATCAAGGCTCATCGTTAGTTTTGGGGCATCCAGATCATCATCGACAATGACTTTCAAGCCTGTTTTATCTTTGTCAAGCTCCTTGCTTCTTTCTGTCAGCAGTTCTGCAACGGAGCCGACAGATGCTTCCTCAAGATCAATCTGTTCAAGCATGAGAGTTGCAAATTTCCCTTTGGAAAGAGGATCTGGCTCAACACCGTATTTAGGAATCTTACGGCCAATAACTACGGCATGTGGATCGATCCTCATGTCGATTTTTGTCGAAGCGCAGAACAATTTCAGGAGTTTTCCTGCAGGAATATTATCGACATTGATTGTTATGACAGGCCATTTGCTGTTGTCAGGGTTGAGGGAATTGTTCATCAGGATTATGTTTATCCCATTTCTTTCAGGATCGGATTCACGGCTTCTGGTCTTGAAGTATTTGACTGCAGTAAGGATTTGCACATCTTCAAACTCGACATGATCGAATGTTATTGAGTCAAGCTTTTTGTTTATATTCTTGAGTCTCTTGGTATTTTTTATATCTGCGGCATTGGCTTGTATGGGCTGAGGCTTTTCCTCTTTAGTTGCCAGCGTCTCCGTCTTTGGATCGGCGAGAAGTGAGATTGAGATGAATGTGAAAAGGAAAAGCAGAAATGTCTTTTTCGCCATGTCAGCTCCAGAGGAAAATCATTGACTAATTTTAGCATCCAAAACATATCATAAGGTAAATGGAATTTCAATTATTGCTTGTTTTAGAAAGATATGTCGCCGCCATGCGGGGGCTTATTATAATTTTATTCCATCCCAGTCCCCATGCTTGCGCATGGGGCTACGTCGTTTCGCCCGCTGCGCTGACTCAGAAATTTCGATCATAGCCTCCGCAGGATGGCGTAATCATTTAGCCCCATGCGCAAGCGCGGGGAAAAGTAAGATTGAAAAATAGCTCAAAGCCCCCGCATGGCGGCGACATATTTATTTGTTGATAGCTCTTCTTATTTCTTCTTCCTTTATCGGTCCCTGGCGCAGGATCCTGAACGGGGTTGATGTTGCGTCCACGACGGTCGATGCAATCCCGGCCTTTATTTCTCCTCCATCTACCGCTATGTCCGGAAGGATTTCAAGGTTCTTCAGGGCGTCCTCCAGCGTCAAAGCGGCCGGTTCGCCGGAAATGTTCGCGCTTGTGGCCGCCAAGGGGGAATTTATTTTCCTGGTGAGTTCCAATGTCAGGGGGTGATCCGGAATCCTGAGTCCGGTCGTGCCGCCGTTCTTGTTCTTCACCACGAGAGTCATGGCGCCGGGAAAGAATTTTCCTGCGATGATTTCAGCTTCGCCTTCAAAAATCAAGCCTTCCTTTTCAGCCTGTGCGATCGACGATGCGAGCATCTGGAAAGGCTTGTCCGGATCCCGTCTTTTCATCCGGTAGATCCTTTCGCGCGCCTGCTGGTCATCCCAGCGGCACATGAAGCCATATACGGTTTCAGTTGGAAGGAGAAGCACCATCCCTTTTTTTTCGGACAGCATCTCGGAGCATTCGCCGATTAACAGGGGATTCCCGGCGTTATTTAGGCTTCTTAGGACTTTCATTGGAGTTCCCCGCGCGTTTCTTCTGATCCTTGTGGAGCGCTTCAAGGCAAATCAACAGGTCGATTGCCCGCAGGAGGGATCTGTCGGAATCCTCGCTTCCGGCCGTGGATGCAAGCTTCTCGTACTCGATCTGAGGATATGGGACGACGCTTGTTGCCGGTATTATCTGGGCCGCGGGAATTCCGGAAAGATATTCAGGAACGGATGGAATGAGAAGAATGCTGCCGGATTTCAGTACGACTTTTGTCTTCATGAATGGCGAACCGGATGTCCCGCCTCCTGACACCAGGCACTGTCCGCTCTCGGACATCAGCCTGGTGAAAATCTCTCCGGCTCCCCTGGTCTTGTTCCCGACAAGCACCATTACAGGAATGTTCAGCAGGCGTTTCGGCAGCTCGATATTTTTGTCTTTCGGAACTTTTTCCGCAGGGCAGAACAATGCAAGCGATTTAAGACTGCTTTCGTAGTCGTACCCCTGGCAGTTCCTGAGGTCGATTATCAGGCCTACAGGCTTGTTGGCAAGCCTTGCGGTGTTGTCGCAGTCTTCTGCGAGCCTTGTGAACGTCCCGGGCGTGAATGAGTCTATCCTGATATAAAGCACCTTCTGCGAAGAGATGATTATGGCCGGAAGAGCCTTCGATTCTTTCTGGGCTTCCTCGGGTACTGCAGTTCCGACGCTGAGATATTCGATTCCGGAATTGAGGGAGGCCGTCACGGACTTGATGATCTTCTCCTCGTCGGCAGGCGTGTACTTGCCTATCGCCGCAGGATAATTCTTTTCAACCTCGGACAATATCTCGTTTATCTTTGAGAGAGTCTCCTTCCGGAAGGGGCTTGCCTTGCCGAGCAGTTCGTCGCCGCTGCTTTTGACTTCCACTGTCATGGGCTGCTCGGCCTCAGGAGCGGATGTGTCGGTGTCTTTGACGGTGACAGCCTGTTCATCGGCGTAAACGCATATAGAGAGGAACAGAAGAAAGCTTGCAAGGAAATTCTTCATTGAGGGATGGCACCTGATTTTAATGTTTCCTGGAGCTCGGCATCGGCGGCCTTGACCTTGTCAGACTGCTTGACACGGAAATCCTTCAGCTTCCTGGCAAGCGAAGAGTCTGAAAGAGCCAGGATGGAAACTGCAAGCAGGGCGGAATTGTCGGCGCCGGATTTTCCGGCGGTGACAGTCGCCACCGGGATTCCAGGAGGCATCTGCACCATCGCGAGGAGGGCGTCGAGTCCGTTGAACGGCTCGCACGCCATCGGTATGCCAATTACAGGCAGTGTCGTGTGTGCGGCCACGACTCCTGCAAGATGTGCGGCCATTCCCGCGGCGCAGATTATCACCTTGATGCCGTCCTGTTCGGCTTCAGATGCGAATTTCGCAGCTTCCACAGGAGTCCTGTGGGCCGACATTATTTTTGCCGTGTGCGGCACACCGAAATCCCTGAGTATTTCAAAGGCGCGCTTGAGGTTGGGAAGATCGCTTTTGCTTCCCATGATGATTGCGACTTGTGCGTTTGTCTTCATAAATGTCAGGCCTCCGGATTATCCTGTGTGCGTAATTGGCGTCTTCCAACATGTAAAACCTATAGAATATAATCTTCATATCCCACTTTCAAAACACAGTATGCAAGTTTTTTTGAACTCAAAAAAACTAAAAATATCCCGATGTACAATTATACCTGAAAAACAGAGGTTCATTTGATTTTATTTGCCTGCAAGATTAGTTTAGAGTCTGATTTGAAATCAAAATAATCAGAATGCCAATATCAAACAGGAGGGATAATACATGAAGATGCAATGCTTGATGGCCGGGATCTTGTTCTCAACTCTGGTGCTCGCCGGATGCCAGAGCGCGCCGGATGGGGATGTCGACAGCATCCTCGCGAAGATGAGGAAGGCCATGGATCCTGGAGATGCCACGGCAAATATAACCACGCAGGTCATCACGTCTCACTTGAATACCCCTCAGGCCAAGGACGCTGAAATGGTTGTTGAAGTAAAATATCCTTCAAAGATGAGGATAAAGGCCGAGTCCAAGGACGCCATGTTCATGAAGGGATATGACGGGAAGACCGGATGGGAGTTCTCCACCAAGAAGGGGCTCCGCGAGATCAAGGGCAAGGAACTCGACAACATGAAGTTCCAGATAGTGTTCCTCTCCCCTAAAGAGAAGGCCAGGCAGATATTTGAATCAATTACCCTTGCAGGCGAGGAGACCGTCAACAGGAAGCCCTGCTACAAGCTTGTCTGCAAACCCATGCCTGCATACAGCATGGAACCAATGAATATTTATGTCGACAAGAAGACTTACTTCATAGCCAAGACCGAGGAAATCCACAATGGACCGAAGGATGAGCCGATAGAAATGACCAGGTATTTCATGGATTATAAGAAGACCGACGGAGTATATTTCCCGATGAAGATAATTTCCGAGGCGAACGGCAATATCATTGAGTGCATTGTAACGTCGATTGAATGGAACGTGGATCTGAGCGACACTGCATTCGACATGCCGGATGAGATCAAATAACAATCATATCTATATAAAGAAAGGAATAAAATATGAAATACCTGCTTAATAGCCTGCTGTTGATATCAGCTGTGTTTTGCTTTACCTTGTCCGCCGGAAATCTCACCCTTGTGGATGGAAAAGTCCTTGAGAATGCATTTGTGATGTCGGAACGGCCGGACGGCCTCGAGATTGGACATAAGGGGGGAGTGATGTTTGTAGGCTTCACCAATCTTCCTGAAAGCCTCCAGAAGAAATACAACTACAATCCCGATGCGGCCGCGAAGTACGTTGCCCAGGTGGCCGAACTGAAGGAAAAACGCAAAAAGGTTCAAGAACAGCAGAAGGCCGAGCAGGCAAAGGCTTTTGCGGAAAACCAGAAGAGGACTTCTGAAATGCAGTATGAACAGCTCGGCCTCGAGATCCAGCAGTGCCAGGCCAGGATTGCCTTCCTTAAACCGGAGATCCCAAGACTTGAGCAGAAATATACCGAACTCCTCAGCAAGTCCTCCCAGATGATGCTTGACAATCCCGTCATGAACCAGACCGTTTCAGGTGGAAATTACTGCTGGAACGGCGGTTTCCTGACAACTGGCGGCGGACAGGCGACCGTCAAGAAGAAGGCCATCAAGCAGATCACTGATGAAGCCGCTGACGCCAAGGAAACACTGGGTGCCTACACCGCTGAGCTCCAGGAAAAGGAAAACAAGCTCATCATAATGAAGAACGCCTATGAGAAGATGAAAGCCCAGAAGGCGGCTGGGAAATAACCTAAATTTTGCGTTTAAGATAGCAAGATTTACCGAGAGGCCGATGTTTTCGAAGCGAGAACCTCGAAAAACCGGGGTTAATAGCCGATAGTCGTCAGTCTTCAGCAGGCAGTTGCTGAAGATGGCTTGAAATAAAAAATAGCACAGGCAGGATGCCTGTGCTATTTTTTTGGAGATGTTGCGAATAGTTCCATAATTGAATTGACGAAAAGGTAGGCAGGTCTCTCCGAGAGCGCCGCGGACGGCTTCCCGATGCCTTACAGGATCGGGATAAACTTCAAACCGTCCCTACCTGCCAATTTTCAATTGGAATAATGTCAATATTATTTCGAGACCATTATTACTAATAGTCTCGAAATAGAATGGAGTTCCAAGATAAAGGAGGGCGGGTTTTCTTACCCGCCATTGAAAAGGTACCGCGGGTTGGAAAACCTGTCTACTATACGCATATTTTACAACCTCCACACATGAATTACCGAGTTTCTCCATCTTCATCCCGGAGGGATGAGAGATAGTAGCCGGGGGGTTGAGCCTTGCGATACCCCCGGATCAAGAGGAAAAACGAATCGCACCCTGAAGGGGTGCCAGAATCATACGTTCTAATAATCATTCAACCGTCACAACAAATATTTCGGTTCGATGATGAATGCTG
>MHBI01000097.1 GCA_001804815.1 Lentisphaerae bacterium GWF2_50_93 | reverse complement strand
TTACAGGTTCCAGCAGGGGGAAAGAGGCATTCTGGAGAAAGCATCAGAAATAGCTTAAAATGCGAAAACGACCCTCAATAACCATCCTAAGCCGCTAAAATTATCTAAATATTATCATATTATATATATAATAAACAACTTAAGTGCTAACGACACCGACTTCGACCTGGAGAAAGCATCAGAAATAGCTTAAAATGCGAAAACGACCCTCAATAACCATCCTAAGCCGCTAAGATTATCTAAATATTATCATATTATATTTATAATAAACAACTTAAGTGCTAACGACACCGACTTCGTCTAACGCGCCAGACGACTTCTTGAACACCGCAGCTATCACATTACCCACCGCTGCCATGACCGCAAATTCCTCCTGAAGTTCATCGGGGACCGGCGCAGATACATTGAACTGCTCAGGCAGATGTCCCGAAGCTACAAGGTGGACATACTCGGCTATATGGTCACGTCAAACCATGTCCATCTTCTTCTATGGGCTAGGGATCCTGCTGAAATATCCGAGGGCCTCAGGTTCCTCGAGGGTACGGCGGCACAGAAGTACAACCGCAGGAAGGGACGAAGCGGCTCCTTCTGGTCGGGCAGATACAAGTCAACGCTGATCCAGGACGGATTTCATCTTGGGAGGTGCATGTTCTACATTGACCTCAACATGGTCCGCAACGGACAGGTGGATCATCCACGCGAGTGGTTTGGGAGCTCATACGTGGAAACCTCAGGGAAAAGGAAGAGGAGCCTGATAGTCAACCGAGACCTGCTGATAAGAAAGACAGGACACAGCTCTGAAGAGGAGTTCACCTCCTGGTATGAGAACACTCTTAAGGAAAAGATCAGGAGGAAGGAACTGGCGAGGGAACCGTTCTGGTCGGAGTCGCTGGCGGTTGGAGACAAGGAATGGGTCAGCGGCATTGCCTCACGCATCCATCTCGGGAAGAAGGAGCTTAGCCGCGCCGAACCCAGCTCATCTGGAAAATCATTGAAGGTGCGCGAGGAGCCTGCAAGCTATTATGTCAAAGGCGGTAAAAGATCGAATCAGGCATTGAGCAGAGCCTTATAGCTTAAATTATATTTTATGGCATATTATTTTGATTTAAGGCCATTATTTGCGTGTTTATTATATGCATTCATTTGTATATAAATATGTTAAGTGGGAACGTCCCCTACTAAGGCTAAGAGAAAAATTCGCACGACTCGTCGTCTTTCTCCTGTAAAACCCCGCGAAGTTCGCGGGTTTTATTTTATAGCCGTATATTTTATGATATCGACATTCTCTATTGTGACAAGTCCTCCGCATCCTGACTTTTCAAACAGGTCATGGAGGATCGGCAGGAATTTGTTTATTTTATCCTCTTCATCCACAATCTCGATGACCATCGGGAGATCCATTGAGAGGTCGAGTATCTTGGATGTCCGGATCCTCGAGCTCTTCCCATAGGACATTACACCCTTCCAGGCAGTGGCGCCCGCAAGTCCGTCCTTTTTAGCCTCCTTGACTATTACTTCATAGAGGGGAGTATGACTTACCTTGTCTGCCTCGCCGAAGAATATCCTGAGAAGCTTTGCCGTGCCTTTAAGTTCCATATTGCCCTCCATACCGCATTATAAGTTTGACTATTATGCAGCCTGAGACGAAGGCCGCGAAGGATAATGTCAGCGTAAGGAAGAAATAGGAGGATGCATGAAAGTATTCCCCGTCATTTATGAACTGTGAGGTTTCATACACGAATGACGACATTGTCGTGAGCCCCCCGCAGAAACCCGTAGCCAGGAACAACCGCGCCTCAGGGGAAAGGAGTTCCGTGCCGGTCGCGATCTGGATTATTATCCCGATGATGAGGCAGCCTATGACGTTCGACAGGAAAGTCCCTGCAGGAAATGAGAACGAATATTTCAGGAAGAACAAGGTGCAGAGATATCTGGTGACTGCACCGATAAGTCCGCCTGCGCCTACATATAGGGAAAATAGGATTACCTGTTTCATAATCCAGTTAATCTATCTTCTCACACCCGAAAACGCAAGAGATTATAATGCGTCAGGATTGACGCATTATTCAGTTGCTCCGGCGCTGCTGCATCCTTGCCCGCATATCTTTTCGGAACTGGTTTGCCTGTGCCCTGGCCAGCGGATCGGTCGTCTCAATCCTGGTCTTCACCTGCTGTGCCGTAGGACCCTGGCGTCTTCCTGCACCACCGCCTTGCCCGGGAGCTCCGCCTGGACCCCATGCACCGTGGCCGGGAACTGAGCCGGTTCCGCCCTGAGATTCAGCGGCCCTCTGTCTTTCTGCAAACCGCTCGGCCATCTTGTCAATTTCCTTATCCAGGTATTCTTCCCTTTTGCCAGCAGGCAATGCGAAATACTCGTCGGTGGTCTTCTTCATCCTCAGCTCGAAGACAGTCCTCATGTTTTCCCTCAGGTTTTTCTTCTGGTCGTCGGTCATGGTTTCAGAGGAATAGAAGATCTGCCTGGTGTTCTCCTGGTTCGCCAGGTTTTCCAGGTACTTGTCCTTGACCTTGTCGGGCAGCTTTGAAAAATTGTCCGATGCCATCATCTTGGTTATGTCTTCAGGTTTCTGCTCCTTTGGATCCGGGAGCTCTGGTACTGAATAATACTTGTAGTACGCCAATACGCCGGTTACGGACAGGAGCAGGACGAGTACGCTGATAAAAAATTTCTTGTTCATATATGGTTTCTCCTATTCTAAGTCGCCGACGTGCCAGTCAGCCATTATATAGTTCATCGAGCCGGGTTTTGTTGGTACGCCGTGGAAGCAAATGTAGTCATGCATTACAGGATTTGAGGCCGGAGGCCGTGAAGACCTGTCCAGCTTCCTTCCTCCAAGATTCACCATGTACGCATAGCTGGAACCTTCACAGGCGAAATAGGTCTGGCCGCTGTCGACCAGGGCGGTGTCGGTCGGACATTGGAACACTGCGGTATTGTTCTGGATTTCCGGTGCCAGCACATCTGCGATCCTTGGATCGTTGTTGAGGTTTGTCTCGGGATGTCCGGGCATTTCAGCCGCAACTGGCATGATATCG
Source organism: Lentisphaerae bacterium GWF2_50_93 (assembly GCA_001804815.1). Taxonomy (GTDB): domain Bacteria; phylum Verrucomicrobiota; class Lentisphaeria; order Victivallales; family GWF2-50-93; genus GWF2-50-93. The sequence goes on along the minus strand of MHBI01000097.1, from coordinate 122,790 downwards.
TTGGAACCCAGCAGATATCCCTGGAAAGCCAGGGATATGTTATGCAGGTTGTTCAGGCATTTTGTACTGTTGGCCTTCTGTTTCACCTTGTTTAGAGCAGGGGCGACAAGTCCGAAGAGAATCGCGATTATGGCGATTACAACCAATAGCTCGATGAGCGTGAAAGATTTTTTGATATTATAAAGAATCACCGATCCGTTGAAAAGCGAGGGAGGTCGTTCGTAATACCTCGTTGCTTGCGGCGGAGACAGTATGGACACAAGGGGATTCTTTATTTTCATTTATCCTCTGGATTTTTTGGAGGAGGAGGGGGATTTGATCCACCGCGTCTTTCCTCCATCTGTCTCATCATGGACTGCCTGATGAATTTCATTTTCGTCTTCTGTTCGGCGGTCAGCAAGTTCCTGACCTTTATCATGTTGGCAAGGCTGATCTTCTTGATCTCGTTTTCAATCTTCAGGAGATTGTCGAGCTGCGCAAGAGCCCTGGCCTCGTCGATCTGCTCCTGTTTGAGCAACGACGCCATAGTTTCCTGTTCGGCGCTCTGCTTCCACTGGAGCTCGGTGAACTGCGCTGAAAACGCCTTCATTGCTTCAAGTATCGTTCTCTTCTGTTCGTCCGTGAGACCGAGAGCCTGCTGGTTCTGCATTATCATCTCAGGAGGGAAGACTTCCTCGTTGAACGACATTCCGAACATCCTGCCGTGCCTCATCGATGATCCCCCCGGAGCGTTCTGCTCGCGGGTTTTTCCCGGATTCGGTTCCTGGGCCCAGCATGCAGCGGCGGACATCGCGAGCATGCCAAACATGATGATTCTCTTCATAGTCAGATTATCCTTCCATTGATTTCATTATTAAAGGCTTCCCTTGCCGTTTGTCTCTGGATATTCCAGCCATAGATCCGTCTCTGTTGTGAATGTCCCGTCCAGATTGGTCTCAGACATGGTGATAAGGTTGTCTGTAGAAGCCTGCCAGCTGGACATGGAAATCAATTTATCAGGCTGGATGGCCACAGGCTGACGGCTGGTGCAGGTCTGGAGCTTCAATGCGCCTGCTCCGAGAAATACTATAAGGGCAAAGGATGCGGCAACCCGCCATATGGGCGAATATGAGAAAGTCCGTGTGTCATTTGAAGGCCTGCAGCTTTCAAATGAAGGGGCGTTCGCCTCATCCTCGGCGCGCATTCCGCCAAAAAGATCTTTGAGCTTTTTGTCCATATCGTCAATCTGTGGCATTTTATCCTTTCTTACTCCGTCCCTTCAGGACGGAATTACTTTACCTCAATACCTATGGTTGAAACCATAGGCTTTATTACCATACGCATTCAGCGTTAAATTCAGCTTCCCTCACCTTCAAACTCCAGAACTCCAGAACTTTAGAACTCCAGAACTTTAGAACTCCAGAACTTCCTCATGTTCTTCTTTCCCCGCTCATAGTGCGTACGCGCTGAACCGATCGATACTCCCATGACTGCGGATGCCTCCTGCAAACTCAGATTCTGGTAGAACACCAGGTGCAGCACTTCCTGCTGGCGCCTCGGCAGCTGGGCGAAAGAGCCATGGAACATCTTCGAATCCTCCTCCTTGTCCAAAGAACTGTGATCTTCTAAAAAAAAGACATCCGTCTTTTTTTCCTCTGCGAACTTCGCAAGTCCGAGGCGTCTGAACCAGTGGCGCCTCCGCTCCTCGGCGGCAGTATAGCGTACCACCGAGAAAAACCACGTCTTAAAAGATGACTGCCCCTTGTGGACGGCCCTACCCTGGAGGACTTTCAAGTATGCCGTCTGCAGCACGTCCATTGCCTCATTCCTGTCGCGCGAACAGCAGTTCATCGCCCATCCATAACTCGCGTTATGGATTTTCTCCAGTTGCGCCTGCAGTTCGAGTTCATCCATCAGAATTCAGTGCCTGTATTTGCTTATAGGTCGTTGCTGACATCTAAATATATGACATGAATCCTGTAAAAAAAGGGAAATTGGCCCCCTTTCACGGCTGGCGTTCAGGTCTTTCATTCTTCTTTTCCATGCCGGGACATTTGCCTGATGCGATGTCGTTCAGTATTTTATCAATCTTTTCCTGCATGGTCTTCTCCTCTTCTGCGAGGCGCTGTTTCTGTGATTCGATATTGTTCTTCATTCGCTCTTCGATCTTCGTCCTGAGGGCGGCCTTGTCGGCATCAGCCTTGGTCTCGCGGTATTTGTCGACAAGCTTCCTGAAATCCTCTTCATCCTTGCGGGCTTTTTCCATTAGCTGCCGGGTCATTTCCATTACCTGTTTCCTGAGCTTGGTTATCTCATCGAATTTCTTCGGATCCGTCTCCCTGAGGCGGTTGTCCATCATTTCCTGTTCGGGCTGTCCTTGCTGGCCCATGGAGCACTTGGGCATTTCAGGTCTTTTCCTGTCTCCATCCATCCCCTCGCGGTCGGGCCCCATCCTGTTCATCTGCATCATGCAGTTCTTCCCTTCGCCTCTCATTTCTCCGGCAGGCATTCCCTGCCCGGGATGCATCATCCTGCAGCCCATGGCATTCTGCGGTGGAGGATTGGCGGAATCTTTCCTTGCGGCTGGACAGGCTTCATTTCCAGGGGCTCCTGCGGGTGCATTTTCTGCGGACAGCAGAGAGCCGGACAAGAGACACATCATCGAAATCATCATCAGCTTCTTCATATTTCCTCCTAGATTGTTTTTATTAGGGATTAGTTGCTGGACAAGGGAGCACATATGACAAGATTATGAATAAAAGGAGAAATAAGTTTATAGATTCGAACAGATGGGGATGTAATTATCGGCGGGGGAGCGGGTGTACAGGGTCAGCCATTGTCTTTAATGATGCCCTGGTTGACGAACTCAAAACAGGTCTTGCATATTTTATGGACCGGAGCGATTTTCCGGCTGCCTTCAATTTCAAGCTTCGCAACGCCGAAAATCTTGTCGCACCATGGGCACGCCACAGGGATGGTCTTTCTCTCTACGCCCATAACCGGCAAAGGCAGAGTCTCAGTTGAATTGTACATTTAGATAACATTTCCAATCCCCCCATTCGTAAACATTACGCGGACATTATATCAAAAAGAATACCCGTTGTCAAGAGATATTTTCTGTGAATGCGTCCTGTCCTTTTTCAGCATGGCCAGCATTCCGGAACAGGTTGTCAGCTTAAGCAGCTGATCCGGAAGGATTTCATGCTTCTCCGGAAACTTCCCCAGTTTTGAAGACAGATATCCATGTATTTGTCCGCCTATTTCCCGGTATCTTCCTGAGAATACGATAGCATCAAGCCCGCCCATTGCGGCAATTGCGCTTCCAGTGGCGAGGAGCATCCTGTAGAGGATCAGCCGTCTTGCGAAGATCGCATCGGGATCTGCTGATGAAAAAAGCTCTGTAAAATCCATTTTCCTGCCGGTCAGCCCGTAAATCCCGCTTTTCCGTGAAATCGCATTGTTGATTTCCTCCGGACCCCATCCGAGGTTTTCGGAAAGTGAAAGGATGATCAGCGGATCGATGTCACCGCAGGTCGTCTCCCCTGGCAGCCCTTCAAGGGGCGTGGCGCCGCCGGTCACCATCACAGGACTGCCGCCCATGACAGCGCAGATTTCAGGGACTGGTTCCAGGCACACGGAAATTATCCTTGAGAGCCGTTTATCCTTTTCGTGGCAATACTCATAGGCCCTTTCATGGAAGATGCCATGATACCCGAACCTCTGGAGCGAGATCTCCTTCGCCAGCCCGGGATTGATGGCATAATTGCGCTCACGCTCCGGCAGCCGCGTGAAGAAGGAAGTTTCGAAGACGAGGGCGATGGGCGTTCCGCGGAAATAGTTCTTGAATGCGCCTATGAGTTCTATCAGCGCTGGAATATGCATCGGGGCGGCGTTCTCTATCTTCTTGAGCTTCTCCAGGCTTCTGGCTGTGGCTATTTCCGGGGATTTGAATTCCTGTCCGCCGTAGGCTACGCGGATGCAGACCAGGTTGGCGGAAAAAGTCTTCTCCTGCTTCCTGAGGGATTTAGAGAAATGCGTCGCTATCTTTCCCGGAATGCCCCCGATGATCTCATGGTTCATCCAGTTCTTCAGTTCCCCCTTGGAGACGGGTTCGCCGCAGCTCCCGTCGAACAGGGCGAACTCGATCTTTGAAATATTCTGTGATATCGTGACGATATTCATCTTCATCCCCTATTTTAAATAATTATTGGTTAATTTTTTGTTCCACAAAAAATTATGATTTTCAGACAGCAGGCCGTATGTCCTTCTCGCTATGGCCAGCTCTTCGTTCGTGGCGACAACCAGGATTTTGATGCTGCTGTCCTTGTGCGAGACATCCGAAGGCAGTACATCAGCATGATCATTCTTTCCAGCATCGATCTTCAATCCGAAATATTCCATGTCGGAGCATACCGCCCATCTGACCTGCGGAATCGTCTCGCCGATGGTGTCGGTGAAGATCAGGGCGTCCGGTTTTCCCACCACTGCCAGATACGAACCGATATATTTCTTTATCCTCCATAGATACGCCTCGGCAGTATGATGGGATCTGGTGTTGCCGCTGCTCTTCCTGTTCATTGAAAGTATGTCGCGTATGTCGGCCGACGAGCCGGACATCCCCAGCACGCCGCTGCGCGTGTTGAGCAGCCTTTCCACATCGGTCGTGCTGCCGATGAAATGCTGCAGGAGGTTCAATGTCAGCGCAGGATCAAGATCCCCGCATCTTGTGCTCATCACAAGGCCCTGCAGCGGGGAATATCCCATGGTGTTGTCGACGGATTTCCCGTTGACGATGGCGCATATGCTCGCGCCTCCGCTTCCGAGATGGCAGCTCACCGCGCTGAATTCGTTGAAAGGCCTTTTCATTATCCTTGCAGCCTCCTCCGCGACGAACTGGTGGCTTGTCCCGTGGAAGCCGAATTTGCGGATCTTCAGTTTTTCCGTGATCTCTCTTGGGATGCAGTATGTGGATGCGAAATCGGGGATCGTCGCATGGAATGCGGTATCGAAGACTGCGACCGAGGGAAGCCCGGGATACGCCTTCTCGCAGGCGTATATCACCTCCATTGCCGGAGGATTGTGGATGGGGGCCAGATGCTTGATCTTCTCCAGGTCCCTTGCAGAGCCAGCCGTTATTTGGGCCGCCGAACTGAATATCCCTCCTCCATGCACCACCCTGTGTCCGAATGCGTCGGGGGCGATGGAACTGTCTCTTGAAAGGAGCTTCCTTACTTCCTCCAGCGCCTCGGCATGGTTCCGCATTTCAACCAGATGAGTTTCGGTCTTTTCTCCAACGCGGTGGATGATGCGCGAAGGTTCCGCCGTCTTCGGGCCTATCCTCTGGGCCTCTCCGCCGGCTATCTCCTTTTCTTCAGGCATCGAGATGATCCTGTATTTGAGGGATGAACTCCCGCAGTTGACAACTATTATCTTCATGGTGCCGCCTCTCTTATATTTCGTCGGAAGTCCAGCCGCATACCGGAATGCCAGCAAGACCATGGACGATTGATGCAGTTCCGTAGATTGACTCGTAGATCCTGTCGAGGACCACGTATTCGTCCGCACAGTGGGCGCAGTCCTCGCTGCCGGGTCCGTAGCCTATCACCGGTATCTTGTATTCATTCAGGAGGACGCTTCCCGCCGTGCCCATTCCAAGCTTGCCAAGGGTCCATTTACCTGTGCGGACTTCGCATTCCGCCGCCGACAGGGACTGGCGCGCCCTCTGCATCAGCGGGCTGTAGGGATCCGTCTGCCATGAGTTGGCGACGCGCTTGACCACGCTCCTGCTGCCGTTGTACATCTTCTGGTTTTCAGAAATGACCGCCACCTCGACCGCGACATTCTTCTCGTTCTGCGTCAGCACGGCGACTTCATGGTTGAGCCAGGAGACTACGCCTTCGGGGCTCTCGGCGCTGCTAAGCCTCTTGGAGATCCGCATGTCGGCGGATCTGAAGCCAGAGTCGTCGTTGAACACCGGATGGCCGATGTTCATTTCCTCGGGCGTGTTCATTGTATTCCGTATCGTTGAGACCAGGGAAAGATCCGTGTTGATGTTTCTGGCGGCATCGGACACATGGAATGGATTCACTCCTTCGATGTGTATATTTAACTCGACCCAGCCGTCATGCCCGTAGTAAAGTCCGTTTCCTGTGGGTTCCCCGAGAATCGCGTAATCCGCCTTTATGCCGATGGATGGCAGTGTGCTTGAAACAAGCTTTTTCAGGCCGACGCTGCATCCGTTCTCCTCTGCGACAGTGGCCGCCACGACAAGGTGTCCGCGCATCGGAAGCAGGGATCTCTTGAGAAGGGCGCCCGCATAGATCTGGGCGGCAAGGCCTCCCTTGCAGTCGCTTGCGCCGGCACCGAAAAGTTTCCCGTTCTCGATTATCCCCCGGAATGGCGACATCGACCATTTCTCCTCGTCCGGCGCTATGGTGTCGATATGTGAATTGAGCATCACGGCAGGTTCGGATTCCCTTCCCCTGATCACGCCGACGGCGTTTCCAGCATCGTCGATGAACGAGTCGTCGTATCCCAGCTCCTTCATCTTTCCGCATATGAACTCCGCGGCCTTCTTCTCGTCCAGGCTGATGCTTGTAATCCTGACCAGCTCCTGCGTGAAATCCTTCACTTCATCCTTCATCGCCTCGTTCTTCGCCTTCATTATCCAGTACATTGCAGTTCTCCTCTTTTTATTTTAAACTTACGGCCCTGATTTAGCAATCGGCATGCCAGCAGACAGTGCGAATATCGCAACATGCTGCATGTCAGCCAGATAAAAATAAAATATAAAAGCAACGTAGTCTTGAAATAATGAAATATGAGTTCATATTGAAATAGTAAGCATATCAAAATGATATGATTAAGAGAAAAGGATGAATGGATTGATGGATGATTGGTTTTAGAGAATATGTTCGTAGTCAATGTCGCAAGACATGTAAGAATTAAAGAACATCCCTTGCGGGATTAACTACAAACGAATTAAGATTCAAGAACAGCTAGTATTTCTTTATTTCCATCCATCCAACAATCCAATCCATAAAGGAGTTCCCATGAAAGCATCCGATCTGAGGCTTGAGGAGATCGTGAAATTCTCCGAAGGGCTGCTGAGCCTCCATGGGAGGAGGCTGATATTGCACGACCTGCATGCGTTCGGACAGTTCCGCAAGGATCTGATCGACATGGTCGGGATTGGATATGCCAGGAAGGTCCTGACGCGGTTCGGATATTTTTCGGGACAGGCCGATGCCGCCGCGATGAAGAGGATATTCAAATGGGAGAACAGGGCCGAATGGCTGAAGGCCGGAGCCCGTCTCCAGACACTGCAGGGCATTGCCAAGACACAGATGAAGATACTGGCGCTCGACGAGATCGGAAAGACGTGCCGCATCGAATATGTCTGGCATGATTCCGGTGAGGCCGAGGAGCATCTCTCGCAGTTTGGAACCGCTGAAAATCCTGTATGCTGGATACTCTCCGGATATGCGAGCGGCTATTCCTCGTTCTGCCTCGGATTCAAGGTTTATTTCATCGAGAGGAAGTGCAGGGCTTCCGGCGCCAGGGCATGCATCGCCGAAGGGATGGACGAAAAATCCCTCGGTGCCGAACTTGCGGAACACGCATCATATTTCGAGGCCGAAGACATCCAGCTGAAGGTCGATACCCTTACAAGGGAGATCCAGAGGAAGGACCGCGAGATTTCAAGACAGAAAGTCATGATAGAGAAGTTTGGACAGGCGCCTGAACTCGATGCGGTCGAAGTGCACAGCGCCTCGTTCAGGAAAGTCCTTGAACTTGTCTCCCGGGTATCGCGTTTTGATACTTCAGTCCTTGTCACAGGTGAAAGTGGGACTGGAAAAGAGGTGGTGTCAAGGAACATACACAAGCTTTCTTCGCGGCGCGAAAAGAGTTTCATGGCCGTCAACTGCGGGGCCCTGCCGGAGACTCTGCTGGAAGGGGAGCTTTTCGGATACAAGGCCGGCGCGTTCACCGGCGCGATCAGGGACAGGATCGGCCTGCTCGAACAGGCCGACAAGGGAACGGTCCTCCTCGACGAGATCGGAGACGTGTCACAGGAGATACAGGTGAAGCTTCTCCGCGTCCTGCAGGAGAGGGAGGTCGTCAGGCTCGGCGAGAATATCCCGAGGAAGATCGATGTCAGGATAATCGCCGCGACGAACAGGAATCTCATGGATGATGTTGCAGACGGACGTTTCCGCGAGGACCTCTATTACCGGCTGGCGGTCGTGACGATCGAGCTTCCTCCGCTGCGTGAAAGGAAGGAGGACATCCTCCCTCTTGCACGTAGCATTGTGAAGAAGATCTCCAGGAAACTCAAGCTTCCAAACCTGAAGCTTGACGCGAAATGCCTTGACTATCTCATGGAATACAACTGGCCCGGCAATGTGCGTGAACTGGAGAACGTGATCGAACGTGCGGCCGTATTCTCCGGAGACGCCGTGATCATGCCGGAGCATCTGCCTAAAAGCCTGATTTCTTCAGGAATAAGATCCGGGGCCTACAAGGGCACCACGCTCGAATCAATTGGAAACGAGCACATCCTTTCCGTCCTTGAAAAGACAGGAGGCAACAAGACCAGGGCGGCCGAGATCCTCGGCATCGGCACGGCTACGCTCTGGAGGAAGTTGAAGGAGATTGAAAATTTGAAATCAGGCATTACAAAATAGATAAATCTTGATTCCTGATTGAGGAGCGCTGGCGTCCCGCCGGCAATAAATCATTACTTTTTGGATACTTTTTTCTTTGTAAAAGCTGTGCCACTCCAATGCCGTTGACTTAAGAGTAACATTTTATAATATGAGAGTTAGATTGTTTTTCCTCTTTACGCATGGAATGCGTTAGGTAATAAAGCCTATGGTTTCAACCATAGGTATTGAATCCCAAAATTTGTTTTGCCCTGAAGGGGCAGAGCGTACTCCGTCCCTACAGGACGAATCATTTTTTCATATATGTCCTGTGGTTGAAACCACAGGCTATATTACTCAATCCCTTCAGGATTCATCATCAGGATATAAAATGCGAGACATTATACGTGTTATGTTTTAAGTTAACGGCATTGGACTGGCACCGATTTATTGTAACGATGAAGCTCATCCACCGCGAGACGCGTCAGCGGCTTGCGGTTGGGTGCAGCTGATTGATAGATAAACTGCCAACGCTGCGGAAACAAGCGCCGACAAAACGAACGAACAAATGCGAATCCATGCCGGTATGTCCTCAAAAAGACCGGGTTCATACACTCGCCATAACACCCCATAGCAAAGGGCGAATGAGATCCAGAAGAACGTGACAAATGCTAAGATCCCTAGCGATATTCGCCTGTCGAGAAGGGGTGGCAAAGGAGCCGGATTACCTGAAGGCATCCTTGTTTGGCGTCGCTCTTGCCAGAAATAGAGCAGACCGCATCCCAACGCCAAAGCAATGCCAATCCACTGCCCGACAAGCCTACCCCACCCAATGGTGAAAGTCCCGACTTCCGCATGCGTTGGCGGGGTAAGGATAAACGAATAGCGAAATGACCATACCACATGTTCAAGCGAGGCACCTCTTATTTCTGCCAACCAAATATATTTCCAAGGCGGAAATATTCCGAACACAATGGCGGCAGCCATTCCGACTTGAAGCAGCCTCATCGGATTGACTATGCGGCTATAGATCTCTGGCTGCCATGTTCGGACTTTTACAACTCCACACTGAAAACACCAAGCGAGAACACTGGAGACAACCGCCGCGAATATTGCCCACGTGATCGTATCCAATGCAACATAGGTGGAGTTCGCGACCATCTCGACAGGTGTACGGCTAGGTAGTTTGCCGGCTTCAACTACTGGGAAGCACCAACTGCTCAGAAACAGAGCCAACGCGGACCAAAACCACAGCCTACTGTCGGTTCGGCATGATTCCCGATCTATCCTGAATGATCTCATCTTTCTTCCTGACTTAAATTCAACTTATTATTAATTGGATGACTGGATTGCTGGTTGGGTATTAAAGACATAAGAGCAATAACATTCTGGGTAAATTATCAGAAATGCCTCTCCATGGCTTTTGTGTTATCTCGAACTCAAACCCAATCATCCATTAATCCAACAATCCATCCATCCGTCATCCTGTGGGATGACTCTGATAATCAATCAATTATTCCCAGCACAATAAGTCTTCCCTGCTGGCGCGGGGTGGCCGCTTCGAGCAGTTCCGTCTTCGCCTTTGCAAGTTCCTGCTCGGCCTTTTTCCGGGCCTCGCGCACGGCATTCAGTCCGGCGGTGATATCTTCCGGAGTGGATTTCGAGCTGTCCAGGATTTCTTCAAGGGCCTGGATCGCCTTGCTGATTTCGCCTGAGCCCTGAGGTCCGCCGCGACGGCCGCCGGGGCCGAACCCCATGCGTCCCTGCATTGCAGTTTCGCGGGACATGGTTATTACCTTTTCAATCTTCGGCAGCAGGACATTCCACTCTTCGTCGGTGACGCAGAGGGTTTCTTTTATGTTGTCCATGAACGCCTGTTTCATCTTCTGGGGATCGAAATTACGCGGTGGCTGTTTCGAATCCTTTTCAGGTGCTGCCGCCTTATCCTTTTTTGCGTTGGCATCAGGTTCTTTTACGGCCTGGCCAGACACTGGATTAGATGTAAAAAACGCCGTTCCTGACAAAAGGCATCCGGTGATTATCATGGCAGTCAATTTTTTCATGCATTTCCTCTTGAGTTCATAATTCTTTCCCGATATTTATATGGGCGAATGAATTCCTTTGTTGAGCATTCCTTCTTAGCGACGGCTGGTCTGCGATGGAAAATGAAATTTGAAAACACAGACAGGAATGTCTGTGTTACTTTTAAAGAAAAATTTCATTTTGTGACTACCTATTCGTCGAGAGGGCTCCAGATAAAGGCGCAAACATACATCAACTAAATGCCTTAGAATGGGACAGGCTAAAGCCCGTCCCTACTTTGAAGACGATCAGTGTTCAAAGACAACGCTCTTCGCCTCGACCCCTATAACTGAATTGAGATCTGCAAGGACTGTCCTGCAGCAGCGGTCAGCTCCTACAAGTTCCAGAAGAATCAGACCATTGGGAGACGCAGCCTTGCCCTTGGCTTCATGCAGGCCGATGCGTGTCTTGATGTACCCACCGTACTTCGTGAGCACGGACTGTACGCGCGAAGCCTGCTTTACGCGGTCGGTCACGTGGATTGCGACGATGATGTGGTTGTCCTTCTTTTTCTTCGCCATGACATGGCTCCTTTTTTTTATTGTCGAGCAAATATTTATTGTTTTTCAAGCAAGACGTTTAGGACCTGATGGTTAGGATCGCCAGAAATAAAAATCTTCTTCTCGTAGGACTTATACCCTTTCAGCTCAATCCTTATATTATGGTCTCCCTCCCTAAGGTTCAATATAGGCTTGTTCGGAGAGATGTTTCCAAGAAATATCGCATCGACATAGACATCAGCGAAACGGGCATCTATTTCCTTGTCATGCGTGTAGACATTCAATTCCAAGTTTCCCATGTCTGATTTCGAGACTGTCGGACCAGATGTGACACATCCAGACAGGGTCAGCAGCATTGTCAGCAGGCATAAGGCAATTTTCATTATAACTCTCCTGATATTGATATGATGTCCAGGCACTGTAAGAATAGAACATTTGGAAGAGGGTAAATCAAGATTCCGGCCTGATAAATCCGGATATTTGGAATTATCCGCCTCAAGAGCTTGTAGGACTTAGAAATGAGTTTAAAAAGGATTGAATTCGCTCGTAGTAGCGCATGTTTGCGCGTTCTTAGGGATTATGAGATTCCGTTAAGAACGCTCGAGCACGAGCTATCTGCCTTCGCCCAAGCGCTACGGCGCGACAGGCTACAAATAAAAAAACTTAAGGCCGTCCCCTGCCTGTTCAGACGGATTTATGTAGAGATTCGACATTGAGTTTTGCCGCTGCGCATGCCTTGTACGCCCAGGCAATTCCGATGCCGCCTGCCAGGAGGTCGGTGGCGAGACGGCCTATGAAGACCCCCTTTACTCCTCCCAGGTAAACTCCGAGATAGGACAATGGTATGAGCAGTACAAGCACCCTGACAGAGTTGAGGACTGTTGCGGATGCCGGACGGTGGAGCCCTGTCAGGACGAACCCGCAGTACCTGTGCACCTCCATCATTCCGTATCCGAAGGAGATGATGCGGATGTATGAGACAAGTATTTCCGAGACCTTCGCGTCCGAAGTGAACATCGAGGCCATGAACGGTGCAGAGAGGAAAAAGACTATTGATACGGCGATGCCGTAGATTATGGCGAAGCGGGTCGATACTTCAATGGCTTCCTTTATCCTGTCTATCCTTTCGGCTCCGAAGTTCTGGCTGACGAATGGAGTCAGAGACATTCCCAGGGACATGGGGATGATGAAGGCGAACATCTCTATGCGGCCTGCCGCGCCGCTTGCCGCCACCGCCTCGTTGCCGAGGCTGCTCAGGATCTTTGTTATCACAGTGGCGGAAACGGGCATCAGGATCATGCTCAGGATGCTGGGGATTCCGAACGACAGGATGTTTTTGAACGAAGTGAGGCACGCGCTGATTTCCAGAGGTGCAAATTTCAGGAGCCCGTGCCTTTTGTCCAGCAGGATGAGGAGCCAGACCGCCGATATCGCCTGCGCCACGACAGTGGCAAGCGCCGAACCCGCGATTCCCATCGCGGGAAAACCCAGGTATCCGAATATCATGATCGGATTGAGGACGACATTGATGGCAGGCCCGATCATCATGACATGGCTGGCGGACTTGGAATCGCCTGTTGATATCAGTATGCCGTTGCCCAGCATTGGAAGAGACATGGTGAGGGCGCCGAGATACCATATGGCCATATATTTTCTGATATGCGGAAGAGTCGAGGCGTCTGCGCCAAGCCATGAAAAGACAGGTTCAACGCTGAAATATCCGATAATGGCAAGAAGCAGTGTGGCAAGTGTCGTCAGCAGGAGCCCATGCGAGGTGATGCGTGCGGCAAGCTTGTGGTCATGGCGTCCAAGGGAGTGCGATACGAGCGTCATTACACCCGTTCCAATCCCTCCGGCCACGCAGGTGAGAATCATTATGACCGGGAATACAAAACCCATGGCCGCCATCGGGAGGGTTCCAAGCCGCGACACGAACCACATGTCCGTGAGGCTGTATGCGTTCATCGCGAAAGTGCCTGCAAGCATCGGGAAGGCCATGCTGAACAGCGTCCGCCGCACGTCCCTGTTAACCAGCACGGATTCCTTCCGGACTCCTGCATTCTGATTTTCAGCTGTTGTATCCATATCCTGGCTAGCGCCTGTCGGGAACACCCCTGTCTCTTGACACTCCCCTGTCGTCATTCCTGCCCCCGCGTTCGCCAGCAGGATTTGCCGGAAGGACTTCCCCTGTGTTCCCTGGCGCCTGCCATCCGGCTATGGGTGAAGCTGGAACTTTAATCCTTTCCGGAGATGGTGAGGCTGGGTTGCGGCCTGCATTTGCCGGCGCCGCAGGATCCGCGCGTTCCACTGGCTCCTTTCCCGGCTTAATGGTGTTTCCCGGCTTGGATTCCCAGCTTTTGCGCTCTTCACGGTACTGCTGCAAATCATTGCCCTGCTTTGAAATTTTCCGCTGCACGTCGGCGTCCATGCGTTCGAATTTCTGCGGAGTCTTTTTTTCATGCACCACCGTGGAAATAGGCTGCGCAACCTGTACTTTCTTCCTCTGTAGTTCCTGTAGTTTTGAGATCCTGCTTTCCTGCTCGCGGTAGGTCACGGAGGGCCGGAGCTCCCTGTTGTCCCTGCGAAGTTCGTAGTCCCTGCGTTCATGGTCCTCCCATCTCGGATCCTGGAGCCTGCCGCGCCATTTGTCATGCTCGAAGACAGGATCATAGCATGAGTATCTGCGACCTCCTTCGAAACGCGGGTAGATGCCGACGCGCATGTATATGTCATCATAATAATCCCCGAAATAATAATGAGAGTAGCGCGGACATGTGAATAAATTCACCTTGAGAAGTCCAATATCGACGACAATGCTCAGTGGATATGAAAAGCCCGGCTGGACGCGGAAGTTCCTGGGAAAACATACAGGAGCAAACAGTACGCCCCTGCGTTCCAGGGGATAATCCCAGTGCCCCTCGGAAAAGACATATCCGTGCGGAGTCCATAAATAATGAGAAGGACTCCATATCCAGCCCGGCTGTCCCTGCAGCCAGTAGCCGGAACGCAGGACATATTGCCCGTTGGACCAGTACCAGCAGCTCGGCACCCATACAAGATCGCTTCCAGGGGCCTGCAAGGACGGCTCCATGTCAAATATCGCAGGAGGTTCCTTCACATATTCAATCTCCTTTACACCTGTCTGGAGCCAGAATCCGGCAACCCATTTCCAGCCGATTTCCGTACGCGCCCAGTATCCTGGAACCCAGGACATCTTTGGAGGAGCCGCACGCCAGCAACCGCTGATCCATATGAAACCGTTGTGATCGGTGTCCCACGACCAATAGCCAGACACCCATGTGAACTGCTCGCCTGCCGGCCTGTCGGCAGGAGGGACTTCCTGGATATTTGCCGGTGGCTGGACTTTCACTGTTATCCCGTCGGAATCCTTGAGATTAACCGGACTCGCGAAAGCTTCATGCACTGGACCCTTTGTCAGGACTTCTGGCTGTTCCTGGGCAGGCACAGGAGGCGGGTTGTCCGCATCCTCTTCACCCCGGGACTGATATGCCAGCGACAATGAGATGGCTGCTATTGCGAACAACATCAGACGTTTTCTTTTCATGGTATGCTTCCTTGTTTTATAGAGACTCTCTTTAAGTTTATTCGGACTCAGGATCAATCTTCAATTCATCCTTTCAATTTCCTTTTCCAGGAACTCTTCCTTCTTCCGATCTGTCCGTGTTCATATTGCAGTCAACACAAGTAGGCGACTGTTCCTTTGTAGCACTTGTGCAAAGATTACGGATCCAAGCGGTCAGGTCGTCGAAAAGCGAATAGAAAACTGGAATCGCCACCAGTGTCAGGATGAGGGACAGCGTCTGTCCGCCGACGACGATTCCCGCAGTTGCGTTATGGAATGCACTTCCGATGCCCTTGGCCGTCATCATCGGAATCATACCGGCTACAAACGCCGCAGTTGTCATGAGGATCGGGCGCAGCCTGTCCCTGTTTGCCAGGAGAATCGCATCCCTGCGGGGCATGCCGCTGGCGCGCAGCTGGTTGGTGTGGTCTATCTGCAGGATGCCGTTCTTCTTGACGACTCCGAAGAGCACAAACAGGCCAAGGGCCGAAAAGATATTGAGAGACTGTCCGAAAATCAGGAGGGAAAGGAGGGCAAATGGCAGAGTCATCGGAATCGTAAGGAGTATCGTGAACGGATCCAGCCAGGATTCAAACTGTGCTGCAAGAATAAGATACATGAAGATAAGGGCGAGGCCCAGCGCGGTGAGGAAACGGGACGTAGTCTTGCTCATCTCCTTGGACATAGATGTCGGACCGGAGTAATAGTCCGAAGAAAGGTTGTGCTTTTCCACTATCTTCTCAATGCCGTCCATGATATTCTGCTGGCTTACGCCTGCCCCGGACGATATGTTGGCTGATAGCGTGACCTGTCTTTTGCGGTTGAGCCTGTTTATCTGGGCAGGTCCTTCCTGAGAACCAAGGCGGACGATGTTCATCAGGGAGACAGGGGCCGCATTTGACGCAGGCACCGAAAGCATGCCCAGCACCTGCTTGTCGTTCCGGTATTTGTCCTCGGCACGTAGGCGGATATCATATTGTTCCCCATTCTCATCGTATGTTGAAACCTTCAGGCCTCCCACGAGCAGCCGGAGGGTTGTCGACAGGTCGGAGACATTGATGCCCATCTGCCCCGCCTTGCTCCGGTCGACATTCACAGTTATTTCCGGTTTTCCCGGATTCAGGTTTGAATCGGCATCCTTCACGCCGGGCAGTTTCTTCATCTCCGACAGGACATCGGAAGACACCTTCGAGAGAATTTCCATGGAAGGGCCTGAAATTACATACTGGACTCCCTGCGGTCCTCCTCCGCTTCCGCCGAAAGGGGAGAGCTCCTGTACGCTCACGCGGAGATCCGAAGGCAGCTTCGGAAGCAGCTCGTTGCGCACCTTGTCCATGATCTGCGACTGTGTCTCCCTGCGTTTCGACGGATCGGTGAGGCGGACATATATGCTTGCAAGGTTCGGGGTGTCCTGGCTGTCATCGCCGATGGTCAGGAGAGTATACTCCACTTCATCCATGAGTCGGACTTCCCTGGCCACCCTTTCGGCGATGAGACCCGTTGAAGCGAGGCTCGTACCTTCCGGAGCACGGATGCTGATTGAAAGCTGCGCCTCCTCGTTCGCCGGCATGAAGTCCTTGCCTATCATGCCCAGCATAGGTGCGCAGGAGGCGACCGCCAGGACCGCCACCAGCACAACCGCCCATCTATGGTTCAAGGCATGCCCGAGCAGCCAGATGTAGGAATTTTCCAATGGCCTGTAGAACAGATTCACGAAACTTTCCAGCCTCCGGTCCATCCAGTTCCCTCCGCCTGCCTTGAAGAGCCGGGCCGCAAGGGCAGGCGCAAGGGTGAAGCTTATCAGGAGCGAGATCGCGATCGCAAACGACATTGTCAGGCCGAAGCTCTTGAGGAATTTCCCTATCATGCCTCCGAGGAAGGCTACAGGGAGGAATACCGAGAGCAGGGACAAGGTGGTCGCCATGACCGCAAGGCCTATCTCCTTCGTGCCGCTTACTGCGGCGATGTACGGATCCTCCCCGTGCTCCTCCACATGCTTGAAGATGTTCTCGACCACGATGATGGTGTCGTCGATCACTATCCCCACTACGAGGGCAAGCGCCACCAGGCTGATTTCATTTATGGTCTGTCCGGCGATCCACATGATGCCGAAGGTCGAGATGATCGAACAGGGTATCGAGATCGCCGAAATGATCGTGGCCCTGCTGTTTCCAAGGAATATCATTACGACCAATGCCGCCAGGAAGGCGCCAAGCACCAGATGCTCCTTCACAATTCCGGTGCTGGTCCTGATCACGGACGAGTTGTCCCTTACTACCTCTATGCGGTATCCTTCCGGCATATGCTTCTGGATTTCAACAAGACGGCTTTTCACGGAATCCGCAACGTCGATGATATTAGCCCCCGACTGACGCCTGATGGACAGAACTACAGTGTTTACTCCGTTCTTACGCGCTATGGAATCCTCTTCAGTCTCCCCGTCCTCCACCCTGGCCACATCCGAAACCCTTGTCAGGCCGCCATCCTGCGTCTTTACAATCAGCCGGCAGATGTCATCGACCGACTGCGCCTTGCCTATTATGCGCAGGTTGCGCTCAGATGTTGCGCTTTTGACGGAGCCTCCGGGGATCTGGATATTCTGCCTGGAAAAAGCCTGCTGGACGTCAATGGCAGTCAGTCCGTAGGACTGGAGGCGTACCGGATCAAGCCAGACATTGATCTGGCGTTTCCTGCCTCCAAGGATCGTCACCTGCCCCACGCCGGAAACATTCTCCAGCTGGCGGCGCAGCACCTTGTCCGAATACTCGGTGATTTCGCGCACCGGCCGTCCGGAGACCAGGGACAATGACATGATAGGGGCCGAATCCGGATCCATCTTCTCGACCTTCGGCTGTTCAGTGTCTTCCGGCAGATCTCCAAGGATGCGGTTGATCCGGTCGCGGACTTCCTGCGCGGCTATGTCCGAATCCTTTTCAAGCACGAACGAGATACTCACCACGGATACGCCCTCGCTGGACGTGGAACTCAGGTCGTCGATGCCGCTGATGGTATTTACGGCCTCCTCTATCTTGTCGGTTATCTCAGTCTCAATCTCAGTTGGAGAAGCCCCTTCAAGGGTGGTTGTCACTGTCACATTGGGCGCATCGACCTTTGGGAACCTGTCCACGGAAAGATTGGTGTATCCGGCAACCCCGACAACCACGAACAGCAGGATTATGACGGTTGCTAAGACCGGTCTCCTGACGCATATTGCAGCAAGCCATTGCATAAGATCAACCTTTCATTTACATCCTGACCTGTGAGCCATCCTTCAGACCGGCATCCGGATCCAGGACAACTTTCTCTCCGGGCTTGAGACCGCCCCGGATTTCCACGCCGGACCCTGCAGGCACTCCTGTTTCAACCAGTTTCTCCACGGCATGCCCGTCCTGAACTACAAATACATGGGAGTTGGCCCCCTCCGTACGGATGGCGTTTCCCGGCACTACCATGCTGATGGCCGGGGTCAGAACCAGCCTTGCGGAGACGAACATTCCAGGCTTGAGCAGCCTGTCGGAATTTGCTATCTCCGCCTCAATGACAAGATCCCGGGAATTATCCCGCACAGCGGCGCCGACATGCTTGATCTTGCCGGAAAAGGTCCTGTCCGGATACGCACCCACGGTGAAGGAAACTTCCTGTCCGACGTAGAGGCTGCCGACCGCCGTCTCCGGTACATTCAGGGAAAGGCGTAGGGTATCCACCTCCACTAGACGGGCGACAACGGTGCCGGACTGGACATACTCACCGATCTGCACCTTTCGTTCCGCCACAAATCCGGTGAACGGTGCGGAAACAGTGCAGTCCGCAAGATTCTTTTCCGCCTTATCAAGACGGACTTCCGCGACAGATAGGGAGGCAGCGCTTATATCGTGGTTGGCCTTGGCTTTCTGGAAGCTTGAATCAGAGACCGCCTTCACCTTTGCGAGCTGTTCGTTGCGTTCAAGATCCTTTCTGGCATGCTCGTAGTCGGCCCTGGCCGATTTGAGATTCGCCTCCGCTTCGCGTACCGCCAATATCGCATTCCTGTCATCCAACTTGACAAGCACGTCCCCTTTTTTCACAGACATGCCGCGTTCAATAGATGCCAATACGACTATTCCGGCAGCGTCTGTCGCCACGGATGATTCCTTCTCCGCCCGGAGTTCGCCGGTCAGCAGCAGATATCGGGGGACGTCCTTTTCCTCAACAAGCGCCACCCTGACCTGGACAGGAGCTCCGGAAGGAGCTGTCTTTACAACAGCATCCGCCGGACGATGGAAGTAGAAGAACGCAAGGATGACGGTTGCCCCAGCACCGGCTACTATTGCCGCTATCATCAAACGATTGCTTTTCATGGTTCCATATCTCCTGCTATTATTTATTCCCGGTACGCCGCTCCGCTCTCTGGTGCATGTCCCTGAAGAACTGGTGCATCTTCGCCTTTGTCACAGGATCCTGGGTCTCAAACATGTTCTTCAGGTGCTGGACGTCAGGCTTTGGCGGAGGGCCTCTTCCCGGTCCACCTGGGCCACCGTTGCCGCCCTTGCGCATTTCATTCATCCTTTCAATTTCCCTGTCCAGGAACTCTTCCTTCTTTTCCGGAGTCATGGCGAAATATTCGTCGACCCTCTTCTGCATCATCTTCTGGAACGCAGGCCTCATGTTCTCATGGAAATTCTTCTTCTCCTCGTCCGTCATCTTTTCAACGGAAGCGAAGATCTCCCTTCCCTTTTCCGGATCGGCAGGTGTGATTTTTTCCAGATACTCATCTTTCTTCTCCTGAGGAAGCTTTGAGAAGCTGTCAGAGGAGATGGCCTTCGCGATTCCATCCTGGGTAAGACTCTTCGGATCCGGAACCTTGACCGGACTGAACGGCTTGTAGCAGACCATGGACAAAGTCCCGATTGCGACAACAGCACCTGCTTGTACTAGATATTTTATCTTCATTTTAATGCTCCTGTTATTCCAAATCACCGACATGGCCGTCGGCAAACGCATAGTTCATGGCCCCGGCAGTTCCTGCCTTGCCGTGGAATGCCTCATAGTCATACATGACCGGCGTCCTCGCAGGCCCGAGCTCCTTGTGCAGGAAATCCTCGCTGATCTTCTTGCCTCCCATCATCGTGTTGTACTGGTAGCTTGAGCCTTCCGACGCAAAGTAGTTCCTGACGGTGTCGGCCGGACAGCGGAAGATCTCGGTGCTGTTGAGATCCGTTGAAAGTATGTCGACGATCCGCGGATCGCTGTTGAGTCCGAGCGACGGCATGTCCGCCGCAACCGGCATGACCTCATTTGAAGTCTGCAGGTATCCCTGGAAGGCAAGGGATATGTTATGCAGGTTGTTCAGGCACTTCGAGCTGTTCGCCTTCTGCTTGACCTTGCTCAGGGCAGGGGCGGTGATCGCTATCAGTATTCCTATGATTGCCATTACCACCAGCAGTTCGATAACCGTGAATGTTTTTCTTTTGCTGTTCATGTCCTCATCCGCCTTTCCCGGCCCTTTTGCGCATTTCGCGAATTCCTGCGAGGCTGAAGCTGACCACGTGGTCGGCTATTGTCTCAATGTCGAAGTCCAACGGCTTCGGGCCGAATCTGTTCTTATTCTGACCCTTCCGGCGCTTATGCAGTACCGCAGGATTGAAGCACTGTCCCATTATGCTCATCTCGCAGAGCTGGACGTCCTTTTCAGTCGCCTTGCCGCCGAGGAGTTCGCGCACCAGGGACTGCGTTTCTTTCCTGAGGGGATCCAGGGATTCCCTCATGGCGCCGGCAAGGAAACCGGTAGGGGTAGCCATCTCCTTGTGGACGATCTCGAACTCTATGTTCTCCGGATCCGACATCCTCCGCATGAATGAAAGTATCCTGCCGCGAAAGCGCTCCTCAGGGGGGGTGCCAGGAGGAACGCCTCCATCGACAGGATGTTTTTCCAATGATTGGCGGAATGCCATCTTCCATGCTTCCACGTACAGGTTCTCCTTGCTCCGGAAATGGTAGTTGATGGCTCCTATGTTGACGTCGGCAAGTCGGCATATCTCCTCATGGATCGTATTGCGGAAACCCTTTTCGGCGAAAAGCCTGCCCGCCACCTCGAGGATCCTGGCCCGGGTTTCAACTCCATCCTTCCTGCGGATCTTGTCCATTTCATGCCTCCACTTCAATATGTTAAACAATTGTTTAAATTATCTAAATCAATTATACAATTGATTTAGTTGCAGTCAAGCCGCGGAATGGAATAAAGATGGAAATAATCCAGTGGAAGTGGAAAAGGCCGGATTCCTCTATGCCGACCTGGAGGTTTACCCGCCTATGGAGCCTGTCGGACTTAAGGTTTTTCGCTTGTAGTAGCGCATGTTTGCGCGTTCTTAACGGAATCTCAAACGACTGAAGAACACGCAAACATGCGCTACTACGAACAAATTCAGCCATTTCTGAACTCATTATATAAGTCCGACAGGCTCCTTCGACGCGCCATAGGCGACCAGGGTCGGCGCTCCCTGTCATCCAGCCTGGAGGGCGTTTATGAATTCGTCCTGGTTCTCTACGACTGCTACAAGGAGATCCCCGGACTTCAGTTCGGTATTTCCTTTCGGCACGATGAGATCCCTGTTCCTGAATATGGTGACGATGTTGCAGTTCGCGGGAAGCCTGATCTCGCTTATTTTCCTGCCCGATGCCGAATCCTCGTTCTTCAGGGCATATTCGACGAACTCTGTTTTCGTGGCCTTCTTGAACTTGAGCTTCTGTATGAACTGTTTTCTCTTCTCGCTTTTCAGAAGCGCCTCGGAATAGGCGGTCACAAGATCCCTGCGTCTCAGGACGCCAAGGCATTTTTTCGTGCTTGAATATTCGATGACAGGCAGCGACTGGATGTCTTCGCCGCCAAGGATGAGCATGGCATCCTCAAGAGTGTCAGATGGATAGGCCGTTAGGAGCTTCCTCGTGCAGATGTCGGCGACGATCCCGGTGTCAAGAAGTTCCGGGCGCTTGTACAGATCCTGGATTGTCACAACTCCGAAAAGCTTGCCCTTGGTGTCCACGACCAGCGCGCGCCGGCTGTCATTCTCATGCAGGTATGCCTCCAGATCCCTGAGCGGCATATACGCCGGTACGGTGAGGCATTTGTCTATGGGAAGCATCGCCTCCTCCACCTTTATCATCTCCAGGATCGGCTTGTTGTCGATTGAGGAAACGTCGATTCCACGGGCCGCAAGCTGGCATGTGAAGATGCTTTCTTTGTTCAGCCATTCCGCGATCACGACGCTTATGACCGTGGCAAACATCAGCGGAAGAATTATCTGGTAGCTCCTGGTCATTTCAAAGATGATTATGATCGCTGTAACCGGCGCCCTTGCCGCAGCACCGAAAACCGCAGCCATGCCGACGATCGCGTAGACTCTCGGTTCGGTGACCAAGTTCGGGAAAAGTTCCTCCGCTATCTTGCCGAACGCACCGCCTGTCATGGCGCCTATGAAAAGGGCTGGCGCGAAGACGCCTCCTGACGAACCGGAGCCTATGCATGTCGAGGTGCCGACTATTTTCGCGAAGATCAGCACGATGAGCAGCGGCAGTATGAATTCCGGATCCCCGTTGAGCACCTTCTCCATCGCCGGGAATCCCGGACCGTAGAGCTGGGGCAGCCAGTAGAGGAGAATACCGAACAGCAGCCCTCCAAGCGCCGGTTTGAGCATGGTCGGTATTTTATCTGCCTTCTCAAAAGTCTCTTCCGAGAAGAGAAGGGCCTTTATGAACATGACACCGGCGACGGCGCTGACGATTCCCAGCAGCAG
Organism: Lentisphaerae bacterium GWF2_50_93; assembly: GCA_001804815.1. Taxonomy (GTDB): domain Bacteria; phylum Verrucomicrobiota; class Lentisphaeria; order Victivallales; family GWF2-50-93; genus GWF2-50-93. Next base: position 100,232 of record MHBI01000097.1, on the reverse strand, counting down.
GAAAAGCGAAAGCTCCCAGTTGGAATCCAGCTGGAACATGGGAGGCAGGTTTATCTGGAATGCCGGATCGTCCCCGAGCATCGCCCGGCTTATCACTGACGCCGAAACAGAGGCCACGACGACGGAGCTGAATTCGCGCAGGCCGGATCTCCTCATGATGACCTCGGTCACGAAGATTACTCCGGCGATCGGCGCATTGAATGTTGCGGAAAGTCCGGCAGCGGCTCCGCATCCGAGCAGCGTGATGGTCTTGCTCTCGTTCAGTTTCAGGAATTGTGCAATCGATGATCCCACCCCCGCGCCAATCTGGACGATCGGCCCTTCGCGTCCGACCGATCCGCCGGTGCTTATGGTTATTATTGAACCGATAGATTTTGCGAAAACCACGATGGGCCTTATTAGTCCGCGCCCGGCTGCGACAGTCAGGATGACATCCGGTACGCCGTGCCCCTTGGCTTCAGGCGCCAGAAACCTGAATATCGGGGCGATCAGCAGTCCGCCAAGAGCCGGCAGGAATATATACAGCCAGTTTCTTTCCATGGCCATTCCCTTGAACAGGTCGGTGAGCAGGAAAATAGCCTTGATGAAATATACGGCAAGGAGTCCGGTTGCTGTTCCCACGATGAGGGAAAAGATTATCATGAAGGTGAAATCCGCCTTCTTCACCTCATTGATAAAACCGATGGCCTTATTGAAAAATTTTGATAGGACGTTCATATGACCTAAATGACTATTGAAGGTAAAATGAGATTTGCCAATAATAAGAGAACCCCTGAAAACTAGCATATAGCGCGCAAAAGTAAATTAGGATGGACGGATTAATTTTCAAACTCCAAGTCTTAACGCGTTCTTAACGTCCTCCTGGCATTTCTTAACAGATATATTTTTGCATAGCGGAAAGTCATGCATTATAGATAAGCCGGAGGAAATTTATGGATGCAAATTTGACTGTTTCACTGGCCATCTCGATCCTATTGCTGGGATACCTGTTTTTCGTAATGGTTTATCCGGAGAGGTTCTGACATGAACTTAAACGATATCATGCAGATTGTCCTGTTCATCGCAGTTTTCAGTCTGTTTGCATATTTCCTTGGCAACTATATGGCAAATGTCTTTTCCGGGCAGAAACATCTTCTGTCGTTTCTGCGGCCACTGGAAATTTTCACATACAGGATGCTGAAGATAGAACATGAGCACGAGATGGGGTGGAAGGAATATGCGCTTTCCGTAGGAATTTTCAGTGTACTCTCCATAATCCTCCTTTTTGCAATCCTCGTGGCACAGAGCTGGCTGCCTCTGAATCCTCAGAAAATGGCGAATATGCCATGGGATCTTGCGCTCAACACTTCCGTCAGTTTCGTGACAAATACAAACTGGCAGGCATATAGCGGAGAAGTTTCACTAAGCTACTTCTCGCAGATGACGGGGCTGACAGTCCAGAACTTCGTTAGCGCAGCAGTTGGAATAGCATGCGCATTGGTCCTGATAAGAGGCATCATTCGGAAACATGATCCTTTCAAGGCGGCGGATCTCGGACTGGGGAATTTCTGGGTGGACATGACTCGCAGCATTTACTATGTCCTTCTTCCTCTTTCCTTCATCCTGGCGCTTGTGCTGGTGAGCCAGGGAGTGATCCAGAATTTAAATCCCTATATTACATGTACGACCCTTGAGGGTGGGACGCAGGTCATCCCGATGGGTCCTGCAGCCAGCCAGATCGCCATCAAGCAGCTCGGAACGAACGGTGGTGGTTTTTTCGGTGCGAATTCCGCACATCCGTTTGAAAATCCAAGGCAGTTTTCCAATTTCCTTGAACTGCTCGGACTGATCGTCATCTCGGCGGCGTTCCCTTTCATGTATGGAAATATGAGTGGAAGGCGCAGGCAGGGATATGTGATTTTCGGCGCGATGCTTGCGTTGCTGGTTGCTGGAATCGCATTCGCCATGATTGCAGAATACTCGCACGGGACCATGGAAGGAAAGGAGATGCGTTTCGGAAAGGCGGGATCTATACTATGGGGAGTCGCGACAACAGCTACTTCGTGCGGTGCAGTAAACGCGATGCATGATTCATTCGCCCCTCTCGCAGGCATGGTGCCCGTGATGAACATCATGCTTGGAGAAATCATATTCGGAGGCGTGGGTTCAGGATTTTACGGCATGATCCTTTTTGCCGTGATAACTGTATTCATAGCTGGGCTTATGGTCGGACGCAGCCCGGAATACATGGGCAAGAAGATCGAGGCGCCTGACGTCAAGCTGTCAATGGTTGGAATCATGGTTCCCTCAATGGTGATCCTTATTTTTTCATCTGTTGCTGTTCTTCTGCCTTCGGCGCTGGCGTCACGAGCTAATCCGGGACCTCACGGGCTGTCAGAGATCCTATATGCATTTTCCTCAGGCGCCGGGAACAACGGGAGCGCGTTCGCCGGTCTCAACGCAAATACCGTCTTCTACAATGTCTGCATGTCCATCGGGATGCTGATAGGAAGGTTCAGCGTGATTTTTCCGGTGCTCGCCCTTGCATCGAGCCTTGCCGGGAAAAAGACAATTCCTGTAAGCGAAGGGACATTCCCCACGGACACGCTGCTGTTCGCCAGCCTGCTGATCGGCGTTATCCTGATCGTCGGCGGACTGACCCATTTCCCAGCCCTCACCCTTGGCCCGATCCTTGAACATTTCGTCATGCTGTCGGGCAAAATCATCTGAGGATAAACTATGAAAAAGAAAACAAGCTTGTTGACACGCCGGATGCTGATACCGGCTGTAATAATGGCGTTTGTGAAATTGAATCCTGGTTCGCAGATCAGGAATCCGGTCATGTTCATGGTCTATGTAGGTTCGATACTCTGCTCCTTCATTGCAATACAGAATGCTGTTGCCGGGATAAATGTGAGTTCCGCCACGATCCAGATCATCGTCTGGCTGTGGTTCACGGTGATTTTTGCGAATTTCGCGGAAAGCATAGCGGAGGCGCAGGGCAAGGCCAGGGCTGATTCCCTCAAGAACATGAGGAGGAACATCGTTGCGCACCGTCTGAAGAAGTCAGGTGAAATCGAAGATACGGAAGTCCAGAATTTGCGCAAGGGAGACAGGGTTGTCTGCAATGCCGGTGACTTCATCCCAGGAGACGGAGAGGTTATTGAGGGAATTGCCAGCATCGACGAATCGGCGATCACCGGAGAATCGGCACCGGTCATCAGGGAGTCCGGAGGCGACAGGAGTGCCGTCACCGGAGGTACGAAGGTCATCTCTGATCGGATAGTCGTCCGGATAACGGCCGAGGCCGGCAATACGTTCATTGACAAGATAATCCTGATGGTGGAGAACGCCACACGGAAGAAGACGCCCGGGGAGATCTCATTGACAATTCTTCTTGCGAGCCTCTCTATCATCTTCCTTGTTGCGGTTGTCACACTCTATCCTTTCGCTGTCTATTCGGCAAAGGAGTCCGGAAATGTCATGTCCCTCTCAATAATATCCCTGACTGCTCTCCTCGTATGTCTGATACCGACAACGATAGGAAGTCTTCTTTCCGCAATCGGCATCTCCGGAATTTCACGCCTGATGTCACATAATATCATCGCGACGTCGGGTAGGGCAGTGGAGGCCGCCGGTGACGTTGATGTGCTGCTGATCGACAAGACCGGCACCATCACGTACGGGAACAGGATGGCGAGTGAACTCATTCCCGCACCGGGGATTTCCGAGGCGATGCTTGCCGAATCAGCCATGACCGCCTCATATGCGGATGAAACTCCGGAAGGGCGTTCGATTGTCCAGTTCATCCAGAATAGCAGCAATTTAAAAATCCAGGACCCTTCGGCGGCCGGCGGAGTCTTCATGCCTTTTTCCGCGAAGACACGGATGAGCGGCGTGGACTTCAAGGACGAATCGGCATGTGTCAGGAAAGGCGCATATGAATCAGTAAGATCCTGGGTGCTTTCGAAGGGCGGTAATTTTCCTGATGAAATAAGAAATGCCTGCGAGAAAATCTCGCGCAACGGGGGCACGCCGCTGGCTGTATCCAGAGGTTCAAGGATTGTGGGAATCATCCATCTCAAAGACGTGATAAAAACTGACATAAGGGAGCGCTTTTCGCGGCTCAGGGCTGTCGGCATCAGGACGATAATGATCACAGGGGACAATCCCTTGACTGCGGCCGCGATTGCGGCCGAGGCAGGAGTCAGCGACTACATCGCCGAAGCCAATCCCGAGGCCAAGCTTGAATGCATAAGGCGGGAGCAGGCCGAGGGGCATATGGTTGCAATGATAGGCGACGGGACCAACGATGCGCCGGCTCTCGCGCAGTCGGATGTAGGCGTTGTCATGGCTTCGGGTACGCAGACGGCGCGTGAGGCCGGGAACATGGTGGATCTCGACAGCAATCCGACAAAACTCCTGGAAATGGTTGAGATTGGAAAGCAGCTTTTGATGACAAGAGGAACGCTGACGACGTTTTCGATCGCGAACGACGTGGCCAAGTATTTTGCGATTCTTCCGGCCCTCTTTGTCGGACTTTATGCCGGAAGCGGAGGAACCGGGCCTCTCTCCTCGTTGAACATAATGGGTCTGGCATCTCCTGAAAGCGCCATATTGAGCGCCGTGATCTTCAATGCCCTCATAATCATTGCCCTCATCCCTCTTGCATTGAGGGGCGTGAAATATGAACCTGCGGGAGCGGAGATTCTATTGCAGAGGAATCTGTTGATCTACGGGGTCGGTGGGCTGATTGCACCGTTCATCGGCATAAAATTGATTGATATGGCAATCAACGCATTTCACTTAATTTGAAGGAGAAAGCAAAATCATGAATACATCAAGGACAGCAATGATTGCACTGTCATACCTTTTTTTCATAACGCTGATCACGGGACTTCTATATCCGCTTGCGGTCACGCTCGCATCGAAACTTATCTTTCCGGCCCGGTCGAACGGCAGCCTGATAAAGGATGGGGATTCTGTCAGGGGATCAATGCTGGTCGGGCAGGAATTCAAATCGGACAAGTTCTTCCATGGACGTCCATCCTGTTCTTCATATGACGCCATGACGTCAGGGGCTTCGAATTTGAGCGTGACCAGTGCAGTGTTGAAGGCCGCAGTGGACAAGCGCAGGGAGGAATGGAGCAAGGCATATGGTATCAGCAGAATTCCGGAAGAAATGCTTTATGCGTCGGCGAGCGGTCTTGATCCGGAGATAAGTCCGGAAGCCGCACTGATCCAGGTTGAACGTATTTCAAAGGCGAGAGGATACGGTGAGCATCAAAAAACTCGGTTGAGGGAGTATATTAAGGGGAAATCGGTTCCAAAAGGCATATCCGTCCTGAACATACCTCGTTTAAACGTGGTCGAGATGAATCTGATGCTGGAAGGAAATGGCCGGCATGACTGAATTCACAGGCAGGTGTTGAAATGGATTATGAGAAACGTCCAGATCCTGATGAACTGCTCTCGAAAATCATGAAAAGGCCTTCAGGTCGGGGGCGGTTCAAGATTTTCTTCGGGATGTCCCCCGGTGTCGGGAAGACATATTCCATGCTCAAAGAGGCAAGGGTGCTTCTTGGACGCGGGGAGGATGTCGTCGTCGGCTGGCTGGAATCCCATGGGAGGAAGGAGACCGACGAGCTTGCCGAAGGCATCGAGAGAATACCTGTGAAAAATGTTGAGTACCGGGGTATCAGCCTTACAGAAATGGATCTGGACGCGATTCTTGCCAGGAAGCCGTCCATTGCTCTGATAGATGAACTTGCACACTCGAACGCCCCGGGGATGAAGCATCCGAAGAGATACCAGGACATCCAGGATATGCTGGATGCAGGAATAAGTGTCTACACCACTGTAAACATCCAGCATCTTGAGACCATTGCAGATGTCGTCGAGGAACTGGCTGGCATAAGGATACAGGAGAGGATACCTGATGCTGTTTTCGATCAGGCGGACGATGTCCAGCTGGTAGATATCCCTCCTGAAGAACTGATAGCCAGGCTTGAGGAGGGAAAGGTCTACATCGGAGACAAGTCCCGCGAGGCGATTGAGAATTTCTTCAGAAGGGAGAATCTTGCCGTGCTGAGAGAACTCTCACTCCGCCACGCATCACAGCTGGCCAGCCATCAGCTTACAAGTCTTCTGCGGGGTGACGGCAGCGCAATGCCAGCGACTACTGTCCAGAATGTGCTGGTTGCGGCAAGCTCGAGCCCGAACAGCGAATATCTGATAAGATGGGCACGCCGGTTCGCATATAACATGAAGGCGAACTGGACTTGCATCCACGTTGAAACAGGCGTCCAGATGTCCGAATATGCCAAGGACTGCCTGACAAAGAACCTTACACTTGCCCGGAACCTGGGAGCAACCGTAGTAAGTGTTCCCGAAGAGGATGCCGTCGACGGAATACTTGAATATGCCTCGAAGAACAACGTCTCGACCATCATCATCGGGAAAAGCGGAGCAAGTGCGGCGAGGAGGATTTTCCTAGGGGAAACCATGTCCGAGAGGATAATCAGGGAATCGGGGAAAATCTCGGTGGTGACCGTGCAGGAGAAGGCGTCGCGCGATGATTTCAGAAGACACCTGAAAAAGAAAATTGAGGGTTCACAGCTATGGCAGTATGGAGCCGCTGTGGCGGCAGTCATGCTTGTGACAGCGCTGAATTTCCTCATTGTGCAGTTTGCCGGATACTGGTCAGCATCGATCTTCTATCTTGCGACAATAAGCCTGCTTGCCCTCATCCTTGAACCCCGTCCTGTCTTTGCAGCGGCGTGCCTCTCAGCCCTTTGCTGGAACTATTTCTTTATTCCGCCGCAATATACTTTCGTGATAAGCAAGTTCGAGGATATCCTCATGTTCTGCCTCTATTTCCTCATCGCCCTCACTTCCGGATGGATGACAAGCAAGCTCAAGACAAACGAGAGGATGCTCAAGGTGAGGGAGCAGAGGATGTCGCTCATCAACGAACTCTCATCCGCCCTTGAGAGGGTGAACGGCGCAAGGAACGCGGTCAATGTAGGCGTTGAATATGTTTCAAGGGCTTTCAAGGCGGGAGTGGTCGTGTTCCTGAAGAGGAATGATGATGGCAGCCTCTGTGAAGTCCCAGTGAACCAGGAAGGTTATAATCCCAATGAGAAGGAGCTTTCCGCAGCTAAATACTGTTTTGCTTCCGGGCAGTCAGCTGGACGGTTCACCACGACTCTGCCGGTTGTATCCTATCATTTTGTCCCTATGGCCGCCCCTGGAGGGACTATCGGCGTGATCGGGATGAAGCTCGACAACGAGAAAGTTCTGGCAAACGACCAGGAAGCTTTCCTTCTGACTTTGAGCAGCACGATATCTCTTGCAGTTGAACGAGAGATCCTCTCTGAGAAGAACAGGAGGAATCTGCTTGTCCAGGAGTCCGAGCGGCTGAGCCGGATACTGCTCAACCTGATTTCCCATGAGCTCCGGACCCCTTTGACTGTCATCCAGGGAAGCGCTTCGGCCCTCATGGATTCTGAAACTGCCGAAGACAAGACTTCCAGGGATCAGCTTGTCGAGGAAATTCTGGCCAACGCCGTGAAGCTCAACAGCATTGTCGAAAACCTGCTTTCCATGAACAGGCTCGAGTCCGGAAGACTGAAGCTGAGAATGGAGAAGACAGATCCGGAAGATCTGGTTTCCCTGGCGCTCAGGCAGGTTGGGAAGGATCTCGGGAAAAGGCCGGTGGCAATCGTCAAGCCTGATACTATTCCTTTGGTCAGATGCGATATAGTGCTGATAATCCAGGTGCTCGCGAACATCCTCCAGAACGCATCGCGATACACGGATGAAGGAACTCCAGTTGAATTACGGATGGAGGTGCTCGACGGATACATGCATTTCATTGTTCAGGATTCCGGTCCCGGAGTGACGGAGGAGGAACTTCCCCATCTGTTCGACAAATTCTACAGGGGTGAAGGCGGCAAAAAGGGAGGGACCGGACTGGGTCTTTCAATCTGCAAGGGTATTATTGAAGCGCATATGGGCAATATTACCGCAAGAAACAGGACAGGCGGAGGTTTTGCGGTCGAATTTGCCCTGCCGCTCGAAGCCGGTTAAAGTTTATTGCGAGTTTTTCGTGTGATTAGTGTGTTTCGTGGTCAATCTTTTTCTGTGTATTCGGTGTGTTCTGTGGTTTCATGATTTTGATTGCGGCATTAGCTGCTCCAGACCCTCTGAGGGGAAACTCTTGTAAAGCTAAAAAGGGGAACCAAAATGAAACGTGTCCTTGTGATAGACGATGAAATCCATATAAGACGCCTTCTGAGGATAAGCCTCGGGAAGAAGGAATATGATGTGTTCGAGGCGGGAAATGGATTTGACGGAATACAGGAAGTGCAGAAGTCGCGTCCCGACATAATACTGCTCGATCTCAATCTTCCCGACAGGGATGGGCTTTCCGTCCTGCAGGAGATCAGGACGTGGAGCACGATACCGATAGTCATCCTGTCGGTGAGGAATTCCGAAGAGGACATCGTCACCCTCCTCAATTCGGGGGCAGACGACTACCTTGTCAAGCCTTTCAATACCGAGGAGCTGATAGCCCGCATGAATGTGGCATTGAGGCGCCAGCGGCCTGACATGAAGGAGACGACGTTCAAGACCGGAGAGCTTGAAATTGATTTCGGGAACAGGAAGGTCAGGGTCGCGGACCAGGAGATAAATGTCACGCCTACTGAATACAGCATCCTCAGCTATCTTGCGCGCAATCCGGGAAGGATAGTCACGCAGGAAAGGATCCTGAAGGAAATATGGGGCCCCATATCCGATGCGGAAAGCGGAAGCCTCCGTGTACACGTATCATCATTGAGGAAGAAGATTGAATCTGATCCGGCACGTCCCGAACTTCTCATTACGGAGCCGAGCATCGGATACCGCCTGGTCATAAAGAACAAGGGCTGGTGAAATATGTTCCTATATGAAATTTTCAGTGCTGGCAGGATAAAACTCCATGTTGAGGCTGAGGAGAAGGATGAGGTGTTCGACGAACTCATTACCCGTCTTGTTGGAACCGACCATGCCGGCCGGAAGGATGAGTTCATCAAAATCATAAGGGAGCGCGAGAATATAATTTCGACGGGCTTCAAGGATGGAATAGCGATCCCACATGGAAGGATTGATGATTTGGACGGGGTTGTCGGAGTCCTTGGAATTTCCGACAAGGGAATTGAATATGGTTCTCTGGACAACAATCCGGCAAGGATCATTTTCATGTTCCTTAGCAGCAAATCAAGACAGGATGAGCATCTGGCTGTTCTGAAAAGAATTTCCAGAATATCAGACAATGCAGACTTCCGCAAGGATATCCTTCTGGCAAAGACCCCGCAGTCGGCCAATAAGATCTTGAAGGAGTATGAAAACAAGTTGTTCTGAAGAGGACTTCGAAAACCCTCCTGAACGGTATTTTTTCGTAGACTGCCTTGCCATTGGTCGAATTTGATGTAAATTTCTCACCCTTTTGCAGATATATACGCATTACTTAAATACAAGTCAGGAGAGCTTTATGGAAGGCCAGAGCGGAGACGGGCTTAAGCAGATGATATTCGGCATAGGCCCCATTATAATCATAATGGTGATGATATTCCTTCTTTTCCGTTCCCAGCAGAAGGAGACCAAGAAAAGACAGGAGATGATTTCCAAGATCAAGACCGGCGACAAGGTGGTCACGGCCGGCGGTATCCACGGGATCATTACAAATGTCAAGGAAAACACTTTCATAGTCAAGATAGCCGACAATGTCAAGATCGAGGTAAACAAGACCGGTGTAAGCACTGTCATCGAAAAGGATGAAAAGGAAAACAAATGAACAAACAGCCGATTTTTTTCAGGAGCATGTTCGCAATACTGGTAACCGTTGTCTTCATATGGTCCATGTACCCCCTCCAGCAGCAGGACATCTTCAAGGTCTTCGAGCAGAGGCTCAAGAAGAAGGATGCGAACATTGAGAAGGTCCTCAAGGTCGCCAAGGAAAAGAATGCCAAGGGCATGTATGCCATATCGGCCCTTGACGAGGCGGCCACTGAGACGGCCGTGGATCTCAATGAATATTTTTCAGTCAAGAATGCCGTAAACAACCGCGACGTCATCAACTACCTCCGCGAACAGGCCAGCGGTTCGATCAGGCGCGGAATCGACATCAACGGTGGTGTTGAATTCTACCTCAAGCTCCTTCCAAAGGAGGATGACAGCGGGAACACCGTCCAGGTCAGCGACGTGAAATTCGCGCAGTACAGGGACGCGGCGATTGAAATCATAAGGAACCGTCTTGAAAGCCAGAAGATATACGAGACCGAAATATCCCCCGCCGGCGCTGACTACATTTCCCTGAAGGCGCCGATCGTGAGCAGGGATGAAAAACTCAAGCTCCTCAACCTTATCAAGATGTCCGCAAAGCTTGAGTTCTGCCTTGTGCATCCGAACAATGACAAGCTTGTCGCCGAGTACAGCTCGCTTCCAGAGGAGGAGAGGGCGAAGTACGCGCCGCCGAACGGCTACAAGATAATGAAGATGCTGGAGATGAACCGCGGCAAAAAGCCCCAGACAATGGTTTATTTCATCAAGGCCAGGCCGGAGATGACAGGCAAGAACGTGACGAGCGCAGGCCCTTCCATGGACAACTTCGGACAGAGGCTCATACATCTTGGATTCAATAGCAGCGGCGCCAAGGAGTTTGGAAAGGTCACCAGGGAGAACGTGAACAGGCAGCTCGCCATCATCCTCGATGGTACTCTTTATTCCGCGCCCAACATCCAGCAGGCCATCGAAGGCGGACAGGCCCAGATCACCGGGCAGTTCTCCAAGGAGGAGGCCGAGAACATATCAAACGCGCTGATAAGCGGAAGTCTTCCTGTGAGGATTGACGTACAGGGTGTCTTCGACACGGATCCGACTCTCGGGGAAACTGCTTTGAAGAACAGTTTGCTTACGGGACTTGTCTCATTCATCATGGTCTGTCTTTTCATGTTGATCTACTACAGGAAGGCAGGACTTGTCGCGAACGTGGCCTTGGTTCTTAACATAGTGCTGCTGCTCGGCGGTTTTGCCGCATTCAACTGCACGCTGACCCTCGCCGGTATCGCAGGTATAATCCTGACCATAGGTATGGCCGTCGACGCGAACGTGCTGATATATGAGAGGATACGGGAGGAGCTGGGTCACAACAAGACCCTGGCCAGCGCCGTAGAATCCGGATTCGACAGGGCCTTCCTGACCATCCTCGATTCCAATCTTACGACCATCCTCATCGGAATCATCCTGATGTGGCAGGGAACCGGTGCCATCAAGGGATTCGCGATAGCCCTCACCATAGGTGTTTCACTGAATCTGTTCACCTCCCTGTTCGTCACCAGGCTGCTGTTCGACATCATGGCGAAATACACCGACTTCAGGACGCTGACGATGCTCAAATTCTTCTCGCGTCCCAATATAGATTTCCTCAAGCTGAGCAAGGTTCTGTTGCCAGCTACGACCATAGTGGCTTTGGTTTTCATAGGAATGTGCTGCTACAAGGGCACGGCCATATTCGGTATTGACTTCACCGGAGGAACTCTCCTTACATACGAATATAATGAAAGAATAAACGAGACGACCGTCGGCGATGAACTTGTCAAGGCCGGATATCCTGCTCCGAAGGTTTCCTATAAGACAAACATTGTGCAGAACAGCAAGATCATTGAAATAGTTATTCCTCCCGCAAAAGGGCAGGGGGTTGAAGGTAAATCCAAGGATTTGAGCTCCCACGAACAGGTGATGACCCTTCTCAACAAGGCGTTCCCGAAGTCGGAATTCAAGGGCGGCGAGGAAGTCACCATAGGCGGTCTCATCGGCTGGGAATTCTCGAAGAAGGCCTTCCTGGCCTTCATATTTGCTATAATTGGAATGATAATCTACCTGACCCTCAGGTTTGAGTTCGCATACGGATGCGCGGCCATGGTCGCTCTGATACACGATATAATAATCGCAGTGGGATTCTACGTCGTCTTCTGCAACGGGGAGATTTCGCTGCAGGTCGTGGCTGCGGCTCTGACCATCCTCGGATTCTCCGTCAATGACACCATCATCGTCTTCGACCGGATCAGGGAGGATGTCGGACTTGTCAAAAACAAGACATACCATGATATCATAAACCTGAGCATCAACCAGACACTGAGCCGAACCATAATCACCTCGTTCACTGTCTTCCTTGTTACCCTCATCATGTATGTCATGGGCGGAAACAACCTCAAGGACTTCGTGATCGTGATGCTCGTCGGCGTAGTCGTCGGAACATATTCCTCGGCGTTCATCGCCAGCCCGATCATATCCATCTGGCACAAGCGTCTCGGACTCAATCTCGTCGCCGACCAGAAGGAAGACAACAAGGTCGCGGTTCCAGTAAAATCATGATACTGACAAGTAGGTACGGGCTTTAGCCTGTACCATTCTTCTAGGTACGTGCGTAGCTGGACGGTTGTGGGAGGGTAACGCGGACATTCCTGCGTGCCATGCCATAGTTTCTTAGAAGGCTGGGCTGCGATTGAAAGTGAAATTTGAACCCACAGACAAGAATGTCTGTGCTACTTTTCAGACAAATTTCATTTAATCCTGGGATCAATCCATGGTTGAGACGATACTCATAATTGCGGGATTTATCCTCCTGTACTACGGGGCCGAATGGCTCGTAGCCGGAGGTGCGAGCTTCGCAGTCAAGGCCGGAGTCACTCCACTTGTCGTCGGACTCACTGTCGTAGCCTTCGGGACAAGCTGTCCGGAACTTGTCGTCAGCATCGATGCCGCAATTGGGCACCACGGCGAGATCTCCATCGGCAACGTGGTGGGTTCCAATATCTTCAACATAGCATTGATACTCGGAGTATCCGCACTTGTCCGTCCGCTAAAAGTCCAGATGCAGCTCATCAGATTCGATGTTCCTGTAATGATAGCCGCGACAATTCTGTTCGTCATGTTTTTCTGGGACAGGACTTTCAGCCGGACTGAAGCCGTTGTGTTTTTTGTCGGTCTGATAGTCTATATGGTCACTGTTGTCAGGATGGCCAGAAAAGAAGTGAAGAAAAACATTGAAGCCGGAATTTCAGCCGAAATCCATACGGAATACGGAACAGTAGTCTGTCTTTTTTTCATAGTAGCCGGACTTGTGGCGCTTGTCGCCGGAGCCAGGGTCTTTGTGGAAGGCTCCGTGATGATAGCGCAGAGGTTCGGCATAAGCGAAGCCGTCATAGGCCTTACGATTGTAGCCGCCGGAACAAGCCTTCCGGAATTGGCCACTTCGGTCATGGCCGCCATCAAGAAGCAGTCCGACATATCAATCGGCAACATTGTCGGATCAAACATCTTCAACATCCTCTGCATTGTCGGTATAGCCGGAATGATTGAGCCGATATACGCTCCTGGGATAAGCAATTCCGACATAGGCGTCATGGTCTTTACCACCTTGCTTCTTTTCCCTTTGATGAAAACCGGATTCACCATCAGCAGATTCGAAGGTGCCATCCTGGTCATCATATACATTGGATACCTCTGCTACCTCTGGCCGAAGTGAAACTTCTTTTTTCTCTTGCCGGACCGCCAGCACCCTTGCTGGCAGTCTTTTCTTTTTCTTCTCCACCGATGCCGGCAGGGGTGCCGGCGTACCATGCCATCTTGCCGGACCGCCAGCACCCATGCTGGCAGTCTTTTCTTTCTCTTTTCCACCGATGCCGGCAGGGGTGCCGGCGTACCATGCCATCTTGCCGGACCGCCAGCACCCATGCTGGCAGATTTTCTTTCTCTTTTCCGCCGATGCCATCTTGCCGGACCGCCAGCACCCATGCTGGCAGATTTTCTTTCTCTTTTCCGCCGATGCCGGCAGGGGTGCCGGCGTACCATGCCATCTTGCCGGATCGCCAGCACCCATGCTGGCAGTCTTTTCTTTTTCTTCTCCACCGATGCCGGCAGGGTAGATATTGCTGAACTCAACAATCAAATGCAATATCTAGGTTAACAACCGTATTCATTCCACGTCCCTGCCTGTTCCAAGCAGGATCTCCTGGGCTTTCCTGCGCTCATCCTCGTTGCCGACAATCAGAAGAATGTCGTTCGGCAGAAGAGAAGTGTCCGGCGATGGGTTGGGGATGTGTTCGCCGTCACGGTAGATGGCGACGACGCTTACTCCTGTCTGTTCGCGCAGGCGTAGTGATCGGAGGCTCTTCTGGATGGACGGCGCGTCCTCCGACAGCGCAATTGGCTCGCTGATGCCGTGCAGGAATGAAGTCTTCTCAACCGTCAGGATGGCCTGCCGTGTTGGTTCGCTGGTCGCAAGTCCCAGCACTTCATCCAGCAATTTTTCCAGGGCCTCCGTGCCAGATGATATTCTCCTGCGGGCAAGGAGCCCGCAAAGGATGACCATTGAGACAAGGCTCCAGGAGTACATCCACGAATGCAGGAAAGAATACACTGAGAGAAGGTAGATCGTCCCAAGCATGCAGAAAAGGGAGGTGAGTGTGACGTTGTAGAAGTAGCGCACGTTCATTATCCTGAGCATTGTGGGGCTCATCGTCACCAGCAGGAGAAGGACATGGTTCCCATATTTTGCCGTGGCCATGAACAACGGCAGCGAGACAAAGGCGCAGACTGCCAATATTATGAACTGGAACGGACGTGGATCGGCTGATGGAAGAGCGTATGGTATGATACGTGCAATCCCCTGGGTCAGCATCAAGACACCTATGAGGACAGCCACATACACCAGCATCCTGACAAGGTATCTTGAAAATACGCGCGTTGCAGAGAGCTTTCCGCCGGGTCCGGACGGCTTCAGGAGCCATGCCTGATAATTGTTCAATGCCTTCAGTACTGGATCGGGGGTCGCCTTCATGAAGATGTCAACTATGCCGTCGGCGTTGCGGATCAGATATGGAGTGCAGAGCGTCGTCAGCGAGGACACCGCCACAGCCAGCGGGAAAAAGAAGTCGCTTGTCAACTTGAGGGAGGCCCCCAGGCTGGCGATTACAAAGGAGAACTCTCCGATCTGGCCCAGGCTGACGCCGATCTTGAAGGAGGTCTTTAGGTTGAGCCCTGCCAGGAACGCACCTGCGGAGTCCGTTATGATCTTGCCCACCAGGGTCGCAATGGAGATGATGAGTATGGGCCATTTGTATTCCCATAGGATCTGCGGCTCGATCAGCATGCCGGCGGAAACAAAGAAGATGGCGCTGAACATGTCGCGGACCGGATGCATCCAGTCCGTGATCTGGACAATCTCCTTTGATGCGGCGATGACCGCTCCGATCAGGAAAGCCCCCAGGGCGACTGAAAATCCGAATGTCGCCGCCAGCAGCGCACCGCCCAGGCACAGCGCCAGCGCGACTATCCCCATCATTTCCCTAACCTGGAAGCGCGCCACCCATTTCAGGATCCGCGGTACTATCAGCAGTCCAAAAACCAGGAAGAGGATAATGAAAAAACTGATTTTAAACATGGATCTTACCAGGAGTTCCACCTTGGCGTCTCCACCGTCTCCAAGACCGGACAGGACGGAGAGGATCAGGACAGCCACAATGTCCTCCAGGATCAGTATTCCGAATACGACCTGTGCGAAGTCCTCCTTGATTAGCTTCATGTCCATGAAGACTTTTACGATGATGGTCGTACTGCTCATGGAAAGGATGGCTCCAAGGAAGAGGCTGTTGCCCTGGCTCCATCCGAAGAGACGGCCCAGCAGATAGCCTATCCCGAGCATTCCCAGCACTTCGAAGCTCGCCGCAAGGGTCGCGGCATATCCCACCCGGCGCAGTTTCGGCAGGCTGAATTCCAGTCCCAGCGCGAACATCAGGAACACCAGTCCGAGTTCCGCCATGGTGTGGATGCTGTGTATGTCCTTCACCAGGGAGAATGGAGGTGTGTACGGCCCGATTATGAGCCCGGCCAGCAGATAGCCGATGACGACGGGCTGCCGGAACCAGTGGCAGAGGAAAGTCGCGGCCGCGGCAATCCCCATCACGATCGCCAGATCTCTGAGTAATACCGTTTCCATTATATCACCATTCCTGTCGAATTTGTCAATTGCGCGGGCCTGACCCAGTCCCCCGTTGAACAGCCCGTTCTGTTTTGTCTCCTAATATTCTTTCCCATCCAGTTCGTTTCTTTGCAGCTCTCAATCGGATGGTTGCGGCATCCACAAGGGGTATTAAAATAAAAAGGATGACTGCAAATCCAATCTACGGTTCCATCTGGAATGGCAATCTGGACAGACAAGTGAACTCCATCGAGTAATCGTCCATACCTCAAAGAAGTAGAATTTATGTTGGCATTTTGGACATTTCATATTTACACTGCTTATCAGCTGGGCTTCCTCTTTTTACGGGAAAACTGCCTTTGTCCGGCCAGGCATATGCGGAAAATTTAAGAACTCGCCTTGACAAAGCGGACAAATGCTAATATATGTTAGTGAAAGTCGCTTTTTGCGTGGGTTTCACAATGGCAGATGGAATTCCACCTGTATTGGAAAATCCAATATTACAATATCGTACAAAGGAGGGAGGTGCAAGTTAGAAGAATATTAAAAAAGTAAACATCCGCCGCCGCTAAGAGGCTATGGCGGACAAGTCGGACTTTGAATATCGAATGAATTAAGTATGGCGGTTTCGCCGAAACCGCCTCCGAGCCAGTTTCGGCGAAACTGGCATACTGGCTTCGCCGTGGCAAGCAGATAGGCAAAGTGACAAATTTAAATCAGGACTCGACATGGGGGGATGATTAGAAATTACAATGGAACGCTGGCCTCTGGTCGGCAATTGGACGGGAGGATTTCGCATGATGGAATACGTTTTTCCATATGCAGATTGCAGTATTCTAATTTCCATTAAAAATACCGCGCCCGCTTGAAGAACGGACGCAAAGGGTATATGTAACAATTCTGTTTTCTTGAACTTCAGGGAACTTGGATTTCAATCATAATTTAACACAATTTATTTTATAACGGAGGATTTGAAATGGCTGACAACGAAAAAGCTGAGAAGGCTGAAAAGGCGGACAAAGCCGACAAGAGCGACAAAAATGTGCGCGACAAGAACCTTACAATAGCAATAAGCCAGATTGAAAAGGAATACGGCAAGGGCTCCATAATGCGCCTCGGCGACACCAGCATGCATGTGGACATCCCGATCATCAGCACCGGCGCGCTCACTCTCGATATCGCCCTCGGAATTGGCGGCGTACCACGCGGAAGAGTCGTCGAGATCTATGGTCCGGAATCATCAGGTAAATCCACTCTCTGCCTGCACATAATCGCGAACGCCCAGCGCGGCGGCGGAGTCGGTGCGCTCATCGATGCAGAACACGCCTTTGATCCGCAGTACGCGAAGATGATAGGTGTCAACCTCGACACCCTCCTTATCTCGCAGCCGGACTGCGGTGAAGACGCCCTCAGCATAACGGAGACGCTTGTGAAGAGCAATTCGGTGGACGTAGTCGTGATCGACTCCGTGGCAGCCCTTGTACCTAAGGCCGAACTTGAAGGACAGATGGGCGATTCGTTCATGGGGCTGCAGGCGCGCCTAATGTCGCAGGCCCTCAGGAAGCTCACCGGAGCGATCAGCCGCAGCCGCACATGCTGCATATTCACCAACCAGATCCGCGAGAAGATCGGCGTTATGTTCGGAAACCCCGAAACCACCCCCGGTGGAAACGCGATGAAGTTCTACAGCTCGATCAGGATGGACATCCGCAGGGTGACATCCATCAAGGACGCGGCCGGCGGAGTCACCGGAAACAGGACGAGGGTCAAGGTCGTCAAGAACAAGCTCGCGCCGCCGTTCAAGGTTGCAGAGTTCGACATCAACTTCAACGAGGGCATATCCCGCGCCGGTTCGATAATAGATGCCGCGATAGAATACAAGATCATCGAGAAGAAGGGTTCATGGTTCTCCTTCGGCAGCGAACAGCTCGGACAGGGCAGGGATGCAGTAAAGGCCACCCTCCTGGAGAATCCGGAAATGCAGAAGAAGATGCTCGAGAAGATCTACGAGAAGGTCAAGTCCGGTGCCAAGGCCGAAGCCCCCGAGAAAGAAGAAAAAGAGTAAATAATATTTAAGCTGGAACTTGTCGCAGTTGTGTGTAGCGACACCACCCTGCGTGTTTCTTGATTATTTAAATATATTTTGACCAAAGGCTTGCGCCTCCGCAGGAGCCTGTCGGATTTGTAGACAAGGCTGTTTACGGGTGTATTTCGCTTGGTAGTAGCGCATGTTTGCGCGTTCTTAAAGTAGGGACGGGCTTTAGCCTGTCCCATTCTTAGTTTAAGATGGTACATGCTGAAGCACGTACCTACCTTAACGCGCAAACATGCGCTACGAACAAAAAACATTAAATCCGACTTGCCCCTGCAGGAAATCGGCATAATTTGACTGCTTGATATAAAATAAAACTTCATATCTTGTAAATAGCCCTGACATTAAATAAAGTATGCCTCTTTTCTACTTATAATATTAAACTTTAGAATGAAGTTCTATGATGTCAGCAATAAGAATAATTTTACTTTCAGCTGTTTTTGCCTTTTCAGTATCGGCCCAGGATGCCAACGGCAAATATTACAGGTCGCGGCAGATCGGCGACAAGGCCTTCAACGACGGATACTATTCGCTGGCCGCCAAGTTCTACAACCAGTACAAGAACGAGGCGCTTGAGGACCCCGTCGCGCTGAAGGACGCATACTTCTGCCTTTTCGCTGCATATGTCAGAAGCCGGGACGCGAAGAGCGCAAGGCAGGATTTCGAGGAGTTCAATGCGAAATTCGCAAACGAAATGGCAACCAGCAAGGATTTCAGCCAGAAGGCCGACTACTGGAATGCGAACATCCTCATCCTCGAAGGTGAGCCCGACAGGGCAATTGAAGCGTTCAGCCAGATCCTCAAGAATGCACCTGACATCTCAGATATTTATGCCGAATCCCTTTCAGGCATTGCCGCAGTATGGGTAGGCAAACTGAACTGGGACGAGGCCGACAAGGCGTATGTAAAGCTCGAAACTGTCGGTAAAGGCACTAAATGGGCCGATTATGCCAGGAAGCAGAGGATACTTGTCGCGATCTACAAGGGCGACATGGAAAAAGCCCGTTCGATGCTGAATGTGGTTGAGCCGAAGAATGCCACCGACAGCCTCCTCACCGTCTTTCTTCTCGTGAAGGACGGTAAGATCTCGGAGGCCGAGGATCTCTACAAGAAGACGAGGATCCAGGCGCAGGGTGCGGATTCGCTTTGGTTCATAACCAGTTTCGCCATTGCTAATGCGCATCTGGAGAGAAAAGAGCTCAAGTCCGCCCTCGTCTACCAGAAGGACGCCGAGTTCTTTGCCGAGAACGAGGCCGACAAGGAGAAGATCCTCCTGCAGATCATCAATTCGCAGGCCCTGTCCGGCAACTATGAGGCGGCCCTTGAATCCTGCCAGAAGTTCATGAGGAATTTTCCCGATTCCGAGAATTTGAGCAAGGTCAGGCTCCAGATGGCCAGGATATGCTTTCCCCTGAAGAAGCAGCAGGACGCAGTGAACATCTACAAGGAGATGCTGGCAAGTCCGAAGATAGACATTGCTACGAAATTGTCCGCCGCCAAGGAGGCAGGACAGGTCTTCATCTCCGAGAAGCTCTACAACGAGGCGAGGGAGAAGTTCAACTATGTCGTGGACAACGCCACGGACGCCAATAGGAAATACGAGGCGAGGATACAGCTTGCCGACATAATGTGCCTCGAGAAGAAATTCGCCGAAGCCGCCGCGGAGTTCGAAAGGATATCCGAGGAGAATCCGGCCTCGCGTGAAACAGCCCTCCTCAGGCAGGCAAATGCTGTTTTCTCGATGAAGGACTACCAGCGGAGCTTCGTCCTTCTCGGCTCGTACATGAAGGAGTTCAACAAGGGCCACAACTACCAGAACGCATATTTTCTTTATGGCATGACCCTGGAGAAGCTCAGGAAGTTCGAGGACGCCCTTGAAGTTTTTGCGGATTTCGCAAAACGGTTCCCGAACCATGAGGAGGCTCCAAGGGCCTTCTTCGAGATGGGCAACATCGGTTTCGACAGCGGGAACTACAAGGCGGCCGAGGAAAACTACACTAAGATTGTCGAGACATATCCGAAGGATGAAATGGCCCCGAACGCCTTGTACAAGAGGCTGTATTCGCATTTCCTCGCCGGCGACGAGGCGTCGGCCGCGAAGGATCTCGAAGCCCTGCGCAAGAACTATTCCGATTCCCTGTTCACCGTCGAAGGCATGTTCTGGCAGGCCGACTTCCTCAGGGACGGCGGGAAGTTCGACAAGGCCGAGGCGGTACTCCAGGAAATCGCCGCAAAGTATGCATCGGTGCCATCGGTCGCTGCCGAGGCAGTCTATGAGTGCGCATACATTTCCTCGAAGGCGGGGAAGAACGACAAGGCGGTAAAATATCTTGACGAACTTTCCGAGAAGTTCCCCAATGAAAGCATCGTCTCGGAGGGGTTCATGCTCCGCGGCGACATACTGTCCGACTCCAATGAGTTCGAGAAGGCGATACCCTTCTACACGAAGGCGATTGAAAGAAGGCCCGGCTCGAACCTTGAGACCGCCTGCCTCGGACGTCTTGGAGACTGCTATTTTTCCATAGCGTGGAAGACCACCGACAACTCGAACACCATGACCGCCTCGGAATATTTCAAGAAGATACTCGCCAAGAACAACATCCCCCTCAATTTCAGGGACCAGGCCATTTTCAAGCTCGCCAAATGCGACGAGATGATAGGTGACAAGGGAAGCGCGCTTGCAAGATACCGCGAGATAATATATGGATATCAGGCCGACACCGACAAGGGGGAGATCAGGGATCCGGTATGGCTGGTGAAAGCCGCCCAGGCGGCCGCCAGGATATATCTGGAAAAAGAGACACCTGAAGCCGCGGAGGCGGCCGTCAGCATCTACAAGAAGCTTGTCGCCCTTAACATAGAGCCCAAAGAGGACTATAATAAGATGATCCGCGAAATCCGCGGGAAATACAAACTCAAGGAGTGATTTATGATTATGCTTTTTAAGGAAATACTGACAGTAGGCGGTCCGATCATGTGGCTCATACTCATATGCAGCATGATCGCCGTATTTATTTTTCTTGAGAAACTCTTCTATCTGCACAGGGTCCAGGTGAACGTAGGTGATCTTGTAAAGGGGCTCATCAACGTCCTTAAAAGAGGCAATATCGTCGAAGCTGTAAGCCTCTGCGACGACACTCCCGGACCCGCCGCCCATGTCCTTCGTTCGGCGATATTGAGCTACGAGCAGGGAGACGACGATGTCTCCCAGTCAATCCAGGACGCATCGCTCGATGAGATACCAAGGCTTGAGGCGAGGATGAACATTCTTGCCACGATCGCCTACATCGCGCCTCTTCTCGGACTCCTGGGCACCGTGCTCGGCATGATAGATGTGTTCAACCAGATCAAGGAGGTGGGCGCATTCGTCAATTCGAAGAACCTCGCCTCTGGAATAAGCAAGGCCCTCTACACTACGGGCGGCGGACTATGCGTCGCCATTCCATGCTATCTGGCATACAACTACCTTGTTTCGCGCATCGAGGCGATCACCCTCGACATGGAGAAGGCGGCTTCGGAGATAGTCTATTTCTTCAAACATAACAAGCACGTTGGCAATGGTGGCAGCGACAACACAAAGACGGAAGAGTAATGGCAAGATTCAAGACAAGACTTAAGATCTTCAAAGGGATGCCGGACCTGACGCCGTTCATAAACGTCGTCTTCCTCCTCCTCCTTTTCTTCATGCTTTCAAGCTCCTTCGTCCAGATATCTGGCATCAAGATAAACGTACCGCAGACCACCGAGGGCGAGAACGAGACAGGCGCGGAGAAGCTCATAATTTCCGTCGACAAGACCAACCGTTTCTTCTTCAACGACGAACCGCTCGAATCCGACTGGAGGAAGCTCAAGGACAAGCTCCAGCTTTTCACGTCAAAAAGCAATGCCAGGACGGTCATCATAGTCGCCGACAAGGAAACATCCTACGGCGAGATCGTCAAGCTCATGTCGCTGGCGCGCTCAATGAACCTGAACGTCTATGCAGCAACGGTTCCTGAAGCCAAGAAGGAGCAGATCACCGAAGATGCCGCTACGGAATGAAAAGAGAAATGGCAGGATCCTGATGGATTTCGTCTTCGCCGCTGTCATCGCGGCGGCGGTGCATCTCGTAGTTTTCTGCGTTTTTTCCATCAGGGTCCCCGACGATTCGAAATCGTCGTCTGAACTCAAGAAAGTCGTCTTCCTGCCTCTCGAGGCGATGCCGGATTCGCCGGTGAAGAAGAATTTCCTCTACTGGCTCGACTACGGGGATCCGACCCTCATATCAAAGCCCAGCCCAAGGCACGGCTTCAGTTCGGTATATGCTGTTTCCGGACTCCGGACGCCTGAGCCCGACATCTCATATATGGTTTCTTCGGAGCCGGCATGGGGCAGGATGAATTCCTTCGAGGAGATTGAGGCCAGGAAGGATACTCCGTCAATGGAAATCTCAAGGAACTGGGACTACAGGCCGGCCTCGATCCCCCCTCTCAACGGCAACAGTCTACAGAAGAAGAAGCCGCCTGCGTATCCGCTGTGGAGGACGGGTGACGGCAGGAACCTCCCTCAGTTCTTCTCGAAGGCCGACGAAATTCTGAAGAAGGCTGAAGGCATGCGTCCGGACAAGAAGACGGTCCTCAAAGTCTCGTTCTACGGCAGGGATTTCTTTCCCAGGGTGAAGATCCTGGCCTCATGCGGGAACCAGGAGCTCGATGCGGCCGCCCAGGAGGCGTTCATAGCAAAAAACGCCCTTCTTCCGGAAGATTATAGAAAGACGGACGAGCCGTGCTACATTGAAATAGAATGGTGGAAGGGGAAGGCGAAATGATACCGATCAGCTGCAAAGGCGGATTTCTCATATACCTTTTCATATGGATCATTGTCATCGTCATACTCTGGTGCAGGGAGCTTTGGAGGCGGAAGGTCTATGACTGGGCGCTCTCCGAAGGTTCGCTATGCATCTGCGACGACTGCCATTATGCGTTTCTTGTCAAACCCAATGAGACGGTTTCAAGATGCCCCCGCTGCAATGAAATTTGTTCAGTTAAAAGGAAAAAGAGGTAGTTCAAGTGAAAGCCAGCAATCAGACAGTATTAGTTCTTGATTTCGGTTCCCAGTACAGCCAGCTGATAGCCAGGCGCATCAGGGAATGCAATGTATACAGTCGGATAGTCCCATTCAGGATAGGCGTGGACGAGGTGCGCAAGGAGAATCCTTCCGGGATAATCTTCAGCGGAGGTCCCGCAAGCGTCTACCAGAAGGACGCCCCCAGGTGCGACCCAGAGATATTCAAGCTCGGAATTCCAATCCTTGGAATATGCTACGGGCTCCAGATGACTTCCCATCTCCTGGGCGGAAAAGTCAGCAAGGGAACTGCACGCGAATATGGAAGGGCCGAACTCGAAGTCCTCGGCAAAAGC
Organism: Lentisphaerae bacterium GWF2_50_93; assembly: GCA_001804815.1. Classification (GTDB taxonomy): domain Bacteria; phylum Verrucomicrobiota; class Lentisphaeria; order Victivallales; family GWF2-50-93; genus GWF2-50-93. Next base: position 76,738 of record MHBI01000097.1, on the reverse strand, counting down.
GATCTTTTCACGGGGCTTGAGGAAAAACTCACGGTCTGGATGAGCCATGGAGACAAGGTGCTCTCCCTCCCGGAGGGATTCTCGCCGATCGCGAAGACTTCCAACACCGAATATGCCGCCGTCTGCGATCCGTCGCGCAAGATATACGGCATACAGTTCCATCCTGAAGTCGTCCATACCCCCCGTGGCAGGAAGATAATCGAGAATTTCTGCCTCAGGATATGCGGATGCAGGGGCGATTGGACAATGCAGTCGTTCATTGACCAGTCTCTTGAGGAGATCCGGACGAAGGTCGGAAAGGGGCACGTAATACTCGGTCTCAGCGGAGGCGTTGATTCCGCAGTTGCAGCCGCCTTGATACACGAGGCCATAGGCAGGCAGCTAACCTGCATTTTCGTAAACAACGGCCTGCTCAGGAAGGACGAGGTCGAAAAGGTCGCACTGGTCTTCAGGAAGAATTTCAAGATAGATCTCCGCGTGGCCGACTCCGAAAAAAGGTTCCTTGACAAACTCGCCGGGGTCGAGGATCCCGAGAGGAAACGCAAGATAATCGGGCATGAGTTCGTCGAGGTCTTCCAGGAGGCGGCATCCGAGATCAAGGATGCGGACTTCCTTGCGCAGGGCACGACCTATCCGGACGTCATCGAAAGCGTTCCAATCGGCGGAAACCCGAGTTCAATGATCAAGAGCCATCACAACGTCGGCGGACTCCCTGAAAAGATGAAGATGAAGCTCGTCGAACCCCTCAGCAAGCTCTTCAAGGACGAGGTCAGGGAAGTCGGCAGGAAACTCGGTCTCCCCGAGGAGATCGTCATGCGCCAGCCATTTCCGGGTCCTGGTCTCGCAGTCCGGATTCTCGGCGACATTACCAAGGACAAGCTCGAAACACTCCGCGAAGCGGATGCCATCGTGGTCGAGGAGATGAAGAGGGCAGACCTCTACTATAAGACCTGGCAGTCCTTCGCAGTGCTTCTTCCGGTCAAGACCGTCGGAGTCATGGGAGATGAAAGGACATATGAGAACGTGGTTGCGCTCCGCGTAGTCGACAGCCAGGACGGCATGACGGCCGACTGGGTCCATCTTCCATATGAGCTCCTGGGGCTGATATCAAACAGGATCATCAACGAGGTCCGCGGTGTAAACCGCGTCGTATACGACCTCACTTCCAAGCCGCCGGGAACAATTGAGTGGGAATAAATTTTCTCCTGGGACAGGTGAAAATTTATATTTGAAGATATATGTTAGGACCAATACAACTCAGGCATATTGCCTGTGGGGTTGTGTTTTTTTACAGTTGAATTATAACAGGAGGACTGAAATGAGCGAAAATACCCCGGCATCCGGAATGGAGAGCAATGAGAAGACCATGGGAATGCTGTGTCATCTGAGCGCTTTCGTAGGATTCATCATCCCTTTCGGCAACATCATAGGCCCTCTTGTGGTTTGGCTGCTCCAGAAGGAAAAAATGAAGTTCGTCGATGAGCAGGGCAAGGAATCATTGAATTTCCAGATAACCATGGGCATTGGCTACCTGATATGCATCCCGCTGGTCTTCATTATCATAGGAATTCCATTGATCCTGCTGCTTGCCGTCGCCAACATAGTCTTCATAATCATAGCATCCATCAAGGCGAACGACGGGATAAGCTACAAGTATCCGTTCAGCATAAAGCTTATAAAGTAACCAGGCACATTGAAGATTTCTCCAGATCTCAGGAAAGTCCTCCTCATTGTGTGGATGATGATCGGACTGGCGGTCCTATTGATGATCGCGGTCCCGTTCCTCTTCAAGGAGGATGCAGTCCTGGGCAATTTGCCGGAATGTTCCTATAAGAAGCTTTATGGCAGGGAGTGCCTTTTCTGCGGAATGACCAGGAGCTTCTATTGCATCAGCCGCGGAGAACTTGGAAAGGCCTCGGAATTTAACCGGCTGGGCCTGTATCTATATGCGGCTTTCGCAGTCAATGAAGCCTGCATTCTTATATTCATCTTGAAACTGATCAATAACAGGTGGAGGCTCGAAAATGCACATCATTAGTCTAGTATGGGGGATTCTCGCCGGTATCGGGATGATGATTGGTTTCATACCATGCTTCGGCTGGTTCAACTGGTTGAACATACCATTTGCCATGCTCGGCCTGATCGCATGCGTTGTCTCGCTTGCAACAGCCAGGGAATATGAAAGTAAAAGCTTCTCGGTTGCGGGCCTTTCACTCTGCGCCACAGCCATATTCCTCGGCGGAATCAGGCTTATCATCGGATCCGGAGTGCTGTGAGGATATTGCCGTCATTTATATCTTCCGATGGAGGATTTGCGCCTTAAGTAGGTACGTGCTTTAGCATGTACCATCTTAATGTTTAAGAATGGGACAGGCTAAAGCCCGTCCCTACTTTAAGATTTCTCGTGCTACAGCAATTGCCGCCTTTATAAAAAAGAAACACCCGCGCCAGCACGCGGGGGGTTGGTCTTTGCGCCAGCACGGGTGTCTCAAAATTCCAAAATCTAAATTGAAGGATCTGCTGCCTGGGAAGACAGCAGGTCCTTCGCCTGAACTCCTTTATTTGTTGAGTATCACTCTGTCAACGAACTTCTCCATCCCGCTTTTCTCCGTTCCCAGTTCAGTCTGGATATCCTTCACCTTGCTGCTGTCCTTTTCGCTGGTTGCGTTTGCGGCAGTCACCTTGTGGGGCGTGAGGATCACGACGATCTCGGACGTCTTCTTGACGTCGATCTCATGCCTGAACGCATATCCAAGGAGAGGTATCGACCTCAGGATTGGAATGCCGTCGTCGCTCTTTGCGATCGTGTCCTTCTTCAGACCTGAAAGCGTGAAGACCTCGCCATCCTTCAACACAATGTTCGCCGTTGTCGTCCTGACGTTGATGATGGGGCTGCTGTCGCTTCCCCAGCCCACGAGGCTGTTCACTGCGGCGTTTATGGCCAGTGTGATTGACTCGCTGGCTATCGTCGGAGTTATGCTCAGGGAAACTCCAACGCTGGCCTGCTTGCCGATCTTGTCGGTCGGGCTGGAATAAGACTGATAGCTGAGGGTGTCGAGGGATGCTATTGTCGCCTGCTGTCCGTTCAATGCCACAACCGTCGGGCTTGAAAGGACTTTTCCGTAGCCTTTCCTGACCATGTAGTTGATTATGTTGGCGGCAGCCTTGGGGCGCATGCCCTGCAGGTTTAAGCTCTGGGCAGCCAGAGTCGCCCACTTGTCGGGATTGACGCCATTTACCGAGTTTTTCGACTTCTCAAAGTCAAATGAAAAGTCTACGTTCTCGGGCAGCGCCTCTTTCCAGGCATCAAGCTGCATGCCGAAATTGAAATCATCGTTGAGTTCAAGCTCGACGATCTGCGCCTCGATACGGAGCTGCTCAGGAGGAACATCGAAGTCCTTGAAGATGGTGAATGTCCCGTCGTAATAGCTGGGAGCATCCTGAAGGTAAATCTTGTTCACTACGTTGTCCGCATAGGTTATAGCGCCTTTGCTTACGAGGGCGGTTACGGCGAGATTATTCAGGTCGGACGCCAAACGGTTCTTCGGAACATATACTCCGAGCTTCGTGCCGTCATTGTAATACGAGGTCCCTTCCTGGTCAAGGGCCGTGATCGATTTCTCAATGTCGGGGAACTGGTATATCGGTGCAGTCACGAGAATGAACTCGTCGCCCGACTTTTCATTCGTCGAGACTTCGACCTTGCCCTGCTCCTTGGTGACTACGGTTCTTATATACTGCGCAATTTCATCCGATACCCCTTTTGTCTTCAGCTTATAGGTCTTCAAGAGATAGTCGGTATCCTTCTTGGAATCGATTATCTTCAGGGAAGTGCCTATTGCCGGTGTCTGGGGCATTGCATTGTAGAACAGCTGCCCCTTCTGGAAGGCGTCAAGACTGCCCACCGGAGAGTTGGCAAGGGCGCCCGGAACAGGTCCCTTGACGTCTATCTGGTTCTGGATGGCCACTCCGTTCTGTACAGGTGCAACCACCTGCGCCTCCATTGTAAATGCTGATGCAGTTATCAGCATGATTGCCGTGTAAATCTTTGTTCTCATTTTAATTGATCCTTGGTTTATATGTTTCTTAAATCTCTTTTTTTATCATCATGACAAATCGAAATGCCTTTCAACAAAACAGGTTTCCTATAAACGCCTTTTGCTCATAGCCACCTCCATAAAACTATATAACGACTCAATTTTCCATTTCCTCGTTTTCATGTTGCCTCCTTAATTTTTAAAAACTGCGAGTCTTTTAGCAATGGCCATGCCAAGTGGAATTGTACAGTTGCAAAGTATTGATGGGCATAAAGATATAAATAAACACAATAAAGGACTGGGGATTGCAATATATAACAATAATGTAATTAACAGGCAAAAAATGACATATAAGTCACTAAGTTAATCCTAATTTCCTGCGTCTTGGTTTTTAACCTATCGGGAGTAATTTATGGGATTGATCAGGGTTCGCTTGTATTTTAAAAGTAACTTGGACATTCCTGTCCGAGTCTTGCTTTATGAGTGAAGAAATAAACAGACAGGAATGTCTGTTCTGCCTGATCCAGAAAGGAGAACCTGAATTGAACCTCGAAATTAAAAGATCAAAGATCAACGGTGAAATTTCCGTTCCGGGATCGAAGTCACATACCATCCGCGCGGTCGCCATAGCCGCAATGGCCGACGGAATATCCAAAATACACAGGCCTCTGATTTCAGGCGATACGCTCTCCAGCCTGTCCGCCGCCGCCGCCTTCGGAGCTAAGATAGACAAGAAGGACAACCTCTGGACAGTCAAGGGTGTTGCCGGAAAACCCAAGATAAAATCCGGCGTCATCGATGTAGGGAACTCAGGCACCAGTCTCAGAATCTTCTCCGGACTCGCCTCGATCTCTTCAGACAGGGTGGATTTTGACGGAGACGATTCCCTTCGCACACGCCACATGGCGCCTGTGCTGTCAGCCCTGGAAATGCTGGGCGCAAAGACGACTTCCAGGGACGGCAAATGCCCGCTTTCCATCCAGGGCCCTATAAAAGGCGGCAAGGCCAAGGTCGAAGGCAAGTCCTCCCAGTTCGTGACAGCCGTCCTGCTTGCCGTTCCTCTTATCGAAGGCGATACCGAACTCGTCGTTTTCAATCTCAATGAGAAACCATACGTGGAAATCACGCTCGACTGGCTCAATAAACAGAAGATCAGGTTCGAACACACCGAAGACCTCCTGAATTTCAAGATCAGGGGCGGACAGGCATACAAGCCCTTTGACATGACCATCCCCGCAGATTTCTCCACGGCTACGTTCCCTTTAGTGGCCGCAGCTGTAACCGGAGGAGAGGTCGTGATCAGGAATCTCGACTTCAATGACCGCCAGGGTGACAAGGAAGTGTTCACCTATCTTGAAAAGATGGGCATGGACATCAAGCGCGGTTTTGATAAGACAATCGTGAAGTGTTCAGGCAGGCTCAAGGGCGCGGATCTGGATCTGAACTCTACTCCCGACGCTCTGCCTGCGCTCGCAGTGGCCGCCTGCTTCGCAGAAGGGACGACAAGACTTCTGAATGTTCCTCAGGCGCGCATCAAGGAGACCGACCGCATCGCCTGTATGACCTGCGAACTTCGCAAGATGGGCGCCGAGGTCGAAGAACTTCCCGACGGCATGGTAATCAAGGGTTCGAAACTCCATGGCGCCGAGGTTGAAAGCTATCACGACCACAGGATCGCAATGGCCCTAGCAATAGCCGGACTCAACGCCGAAGGCGCAACCATAGTCAAGAACGCCGAATCCGCCGCCGTCACATACCCCGAATTCGTCGAAGACTTCAAAAAACTCGGAGCGGAGTTCAAATAAGTAAGGCGGCGTTTTAACCCGCCTATAATCTGGATTTATTTAACCACGAAACACACGAATGACACGAAAGTAATTAGTCTTTAAAGGAGCGCCGGCGTCTCGCCGGCAATTGAATTCTTTTTAGAGGAGCTTATGAAAACCATTAATAAAAGAGAAAATAAGATTAGCAGTTATTCTAGAAGCATAAAGACCGTTCCAATTACCTCTTTGAAGGGCATTCTGCCAAAACCTTCCAGAAAGGTGACTTTAAAAGATATGGAAAAGGCCATTGGAACAGGAAGGAAATATGCTGGCATCTGAAGTATGTCGGTTTTTAAACCGACAGTTGCTCGGATTTTCTTTTTTCGAAGAACATGATAATCTTAGATTTGAGTTCAAATATCCAGATTGAAACGCTGAAGGCGTCCAGTGATAAAGCCTATGGTTTCAACCATAGGTCCCGTGATAAAAAATGATTTCGTCCTGTAGGGACGAAGGAAGAACAGGACGAGAATACCTCCGTCTCTTCAAGACGGATATGTTGTGTATGATTTACCTGTGGTTGAAACCACAGGCTATAATATTCCATCCCTCCGGGATGAAGAAAAAGAGAAATATTATCTGTGTAATCTGTGTGTTCTGTGGTTGAAATATCCTATGAATTACCGTGAACCATTATTCCGGCCTCCAGCCGAGGCCGAGAGCCTGATATTCCAGGTCGCATACGGCTGCCCGCATAATACTTGTCGGTTCTGCGCCATGTACAAATATTCGCGCTATGAAGAGCGCGAATATGATGAAGTCCTGGCGGACTTCAAGAAGGCAGCAAAAAGTTATCCGGAAACACAAAGAATCTTCCTCGCTGATGGCGATGTCATGATACTGCCATTTGAAAAGTTGCAGAAATACCTAATGAAACTCAACGATCTCTTTCCAAGACTCACCCGGGTAAATGTCTATGCCAATGGAAGTTCGATCCTGTCCAAGACCAAGGAACAGCTTTGCGAACTTCGGCAACTAAAGTTGCATACTCTTTATTTGGGTCTTGAAACGGGTGATGAAGAGTTATTAAAACTCGTCAACAAGGGAGAAACTGCCGAAAAGATGATTGACGCTGTGCGGATTTCGCAGGAATGCGGACTCCGCTGTTCCGTGATGGTCCTGCTTGGCCTGGGTGGCAAGAAAGGCTCGGGAAAGCATGCGCTTGAAACTGCCATGGCGCTGAACAAAATGCAGCCAAAGCTCTTGTCGGCCCTGCGCTATGTCGAAGTGCCGGGGACAAAGATGTTCAGCGGATACGAGACCGTCTCGGAATACGAGGCAGTCTGCGAACTTCGCAAAATCATAGAGAATCTCGAGCTGGAAAGGACTGTCTTCCGCGCCAATCACGCATCGAACCCGGTTCCGATGGAAGGAAGATTCCCGAATGACAAGGCAAGAATTCTCGCCGAACTGGATTATCTGATAGCCCGAGGCGGCCTCGACCGCAATGGTCCCGGCCAACTGCCGTTCTTTCTGTAAGTAGGTACGCCCTTTAGGGTGTACCATCCTTGAATTCATGGTACAGGCTAAAGCCAGTACCTACTCCAGAGACACCAAGGCACAAAGTTTAGAAAATGCATGGTAAGGAGCAGAGAACGAAGAAATTTCGTTGGAGTTCATAGCTGTGTATCTTTGTTTGTAGTTAACGCAATATTGCGTGTTCTTTCTGGGAAATGGAACGCCGACCTCCAGGTCGGCATGTAAGAAGCCGGTCTGGAGACCGGCGTTCCTTGGGAAAATAAAACAGGAAGAACGCGCAAACATGCGCTACTACAAACAAAATAATCCCCGTTGGACTATCATCCGTTTGTGAAGTAGCTTATGTTTGAACTCAAGGATTTTAGACATTGGAATTCGTGCCAGATTTATGGCTAAGGATGTATTTTATCTAACTAGGGGAAACAGTTCCACATCTAGCCTCAGATGAGAAGAAGTAGGGAGAGGAAAGACAGAAGACACGCTTCCTCCTTCGCTAAGAGGCTACGGCGGACACAGAAAGCTGTGAACAGGAATCCTTATTCCTTCGTACCCAAACAATAAAATAATTTTCGTGTCATTCGTGTGTTTCGTGGTGAATATTCTTATTCTTTATTCCACTCCGCGAGTTTCCCCTGGATGAACTTGACGATCTGCTCGTGTTCTTCCTTGCCGGTGGCGGATTTGATGTGGATCGGTTCTCCAAAGCTGAAATGAAGATCCTTACTGGTGTCGACCGGACCGAAGTCCTTCACGTATTTCCCGTTACCCCAGAAATCAGTCTTCAAGGCGAAGGGAATTACAGGGACATTTGCGCGTTTCGCAAGTTTCACGCCTATGGAATTGAACTCTTCAGGCTTGAACTCGACGGAACGGGTTGACTGCGGGAAAATTATTACGGATCTGCCGGCTTCGATGTATCTCTGCCCTTCGGTCATGATGGTCTTGAAGTCTTCGCGGGGATTTGTCCTGGACACGGGAATTCCGTATATCTTGGCGACTTCACCGAAGAAAGGATAATCCACAAGTTCCTTTTTGACTACGAGGATTGTATCCTTCTTGTGTTCGAGCACCATGCAGGGCAGGGCATAGGTTTCAAAGGAGCTCATGTGGTTGCCGATGACTACGACCGGACCTTCAATCTTTGCGAAGTTGTCTATGCCGTCGACATGGACGTGTCCGCCGACATATTCCGCGGATCTTATCAGATCAAAGGCGTTATAGGATAGTTCATTGGGCCCGTAGAGTCCTTTTTTGGCGAGCGAGCCGGAGTTTATTGCGATCCTGAACGAATGGAAATAGAACTGCCATCGCGTTCCTAGAAAAAGAATCTTCTGCCACAATTTTGTGGCGCCATCTTTCGTGTCGTATTTTCCGCCGGGGAAATAATTGACTTTTGGATATGGTGTTTTCATTGTCAGTCGATTGTTGTTTTAGTATTAAGTTTCAAGTTTTAAGTGTTAAGTACCCAATAAACTTATTCTGTCATATGCCATCTTTCCTCTGTCCCGAATATTGCTAAGTTAAGCACTTCTGCCATCATGAATACACAAGCTGAAGCTTGGACTCCAACCTCAGTACACCGACAAATGTTGGAGTTCAAACTTTAGTTTGTCTTCGCTTAGCGCATTCTGGTCTGTCCTCAATAAAAACTCTGTGCCTTTGTGCCTCTGGAACTCTGTGCCTTTTTTTAACCTACTTCAAACTCTCCCCCAGGTTCTTCTTGTTCGGTGCCGTCCGGTACATGTCCTGGGCGGTCGGCAGATAGGCCTTCATCTCCTCGATGCGTTTTTCGCTCATCGGATGGGTCGAGAAGAATTCGCCTACTGTTCCTGTCGAGGAGACCTGTCCGAACTTCTGCCAGAAGGTTATGGCGGCAGCGGGGTTGTAGCCGGCCTTGGACATATAGACGAGTCCCAGCTTGTCGGCCTCGTATTCGTGGGTCCGGCTGAAAGGAAGCATCACGCCGACATTTGTGCCTACTGCGTATCCGGCCATGATTCCCTGTACGGCCAAGGCGGATTTTCCATCAACCGTAGCGGCAAGCACCTGTGCTCCGGTTTCCTGGACCATTCCCTGCGATATCCTCTCTCCTCCATGACGGGCTATGGCATGTCCTATTTCGTGGCCTACGACAGCCGCGAGTTCGGCATCATTGGAGGTATACTGGAAAAGACCCGTATAAACCGCGACTTTTCCGCCTGGCAGGCAGAAAGCGTTGGGTTCAGTGTTCTCAAAGACCTTGAACTCCCATTTGTATTCAGGCTTGTTCGTGACTTTTGCGATGCTTTCGCCGACTCTTTTCAGGGCTGCATTGTATTTCTGGTTGTTGGAAACCCTGTTCTGCGAGAGGACTTCCCGCCAGGCCTGCTCTCCAAGCTGTGCCTCTTCCTGCGGACTTGTCAGCATCAGCTGGCTCCTGCCTGTGAAAGGAACAGCAGAGCAGCCTGCTATATAGAGAACGGAAGTGCAGACAAGACATAATATAACTTTGCGGAAGATGTTTGGACTCATTTTCTACTCCTTTTATTATTTCGATTGCCTCATTTCAAACAAAATATAAGCACCAGTATTCCAAGTATTATCCGGTAATAGCCGAACGGTTTGAAATCATTCTTCCTGATATAGTTCATGAATACTGCAATCACGGCCCAGGCGACAAGGAATGACACGACGAACCCGACAGCAAGGGCCTCCCCCTCGATAAGGCTCATGTGGGAGGCGTGTTTCATCAGGGAATACGCCGAGGCGGCAACCATTGTGGGAATCGCGAGGAAAAACGAGAATTCTGCGGCTGTGCCCCTTGTGGCTCCGAGAAGCATTGCTCCGATTATGGTTGCGGCGGATCTCGACGTGCCAGGAACCATTGCCAGGCATTGGATGAATCCTACGGCTATTGCAAATCCATAGGTTATTTCTGTGACGCTGAAAATCCTCTCCTTCTTCCGGAAGCTTTCAATGGCTATCAGGATCACCCCGCCGACAATAAGTGCGATCGAAACCACCAGGGGATTGAAAAGATGCTCTGAAATCTTCTTTCCCAGAATTCCCCCGATGATAAGTGCGGGGACGACTCCGGCTATGGTCTTTTTCCACAGCTCCAGCGTTTCCTTCCTCTTTTCCGGTTCATGCACAAACGGGTTGAGCCTCCGGTGGAAGTATACGACAACGGATAATACCGCTCCAAGCTGGATCACGATCTCGAACATGTCCGCAAACTGCTTGTCGAACTTGAGGAACTGTTCGACGATGATCAGGTGTCCGGTGCTGCTTATGGGCAGGAACTCGGTGATCCCCTCGACAATCCCCATTATTATTGATTTGAATATCAGGTCCATGATGAAAGATTTTTCAAGTTTTTGGATTCAAGCTTGTAATATAAACCTAAGATTTTATTTTCATATGGGAAATTTTATGAATAAAGACAATACATCCGGTGTTATTTTCAAGACTGCGCTCGACGGCCTCGAACTCTGGGAGAAAGGCGTCAAGCTCGACAGTTTTCTTGATGGCAATCCGGACGCCTCGAGATACAGGAAGAGCATTTCAAGCCTGCTCTACACGTATTTCCGCCACAGGGCGCTCATCGAATTCACGGTTGCGAAATTCGCAAAGAAAGTGGATCCCAAATTCATGAGGGTTCTTGCCATGGCCGTCACCGAAGCCTGGTACCATACCGGGATTCCGAAGGAGATGGCCGCCAATTTCGCGGTCGACTACGTGCGCCGCCGCTATGGCGACAGGCCTTCCGGATTCATCAATGCCGTACTTCGCAAGACCATCTCCCTTGATCCAGCGAAGCTCCAGAAGGAAGCCCCGCTAGGAATCCAGCTCAACCTGCCTCCCCTTCTTTTTGAGCGATGGAAAAGGCATTATCCGGAAGCCGAAATTGCGAAGTTCGCAGGAATCATGATGGACAAGCCTCCATTCACATTCAGACTGCTGAATGAAATACCTGAGAATGAACTCAATGACGCCGGATGTTCGGAAGTAAAAACCGAATTCGATCTTTCGCCGATCAAATTTTATAAAACCTCGACACCGGACAATGTATTCAGGAACAAATGGCTCGATGACGGGAAAATCTATGTGCAGGATCCAGTGACCGTCCTTTCAACGCTTGCCCTTAATCCGAAGAAAGGGGAGACAATAGCAGATCTCTGTTCGGCGCCTGGGGGGAAATCCCTAGCCCTTGCTGAACTGATGGGCGGCGAAGGGATGATCGTCGCTTCTGACTGTTCGTTCGACAGACACAGGAAAACAGTTGAGAACTTCACAAGAGCAGGATTTGGAAATCTGTCGGTCATCGTCTCATCCGCCCAGAACTCATCGCTTAAACCTTCCGGGTTCGACGCTGTCCTTCTTGATGTACCATGCAGCAATACAGGTGTCGGAAGGCACAAACCTGACGCACTCTGGCGTTTTTCCGAAAAGAAGCTCAAGGAACTTGTGCGCGAACAGCGGAAAATACTCGATGGAGGGTCAACGCTCGTCAAACCCGGCGGACGGCTTGTCTACAGCACCTGCAGCATTGAAAACGAGGAGAATTCGATGCAGATTAAGAAGTTCGTCTCTGAAAACAAGGAATTTATCTTGAGGGAGGAAAAACAGATCCTCCCGGCAGAAGACAACGACGGGGCATATGTGGCGCTGCTGGAGCGCCAGTAGTCAAAAGGTAGGGCGCTTTCGCCGAAAGCGCCTCGGACGATTCGGCGAACCGTCCCTACCTTGAAAATCAAGGGAATTTCAATGAAGATCATACATTTTTCAGATCCGCATGCCGGAGGTCCGGCTGAAGACTGGATGGCCTACGTCGACAAGCGCTGGGTCGGGGTCTTCAATTTTTCATTCAGGAGGAAATACCAGCACGACCAGAGCTATCTGAAAAAGGCCGTCGACTATATTCTCGAACAGAAACCTGATCTGGCCGTCCTGAGCGGTGATATAACTTCCACCGGCCAGCCAGGCGAATTCAAGATACAGCTCGCCATCCTGGAGCCGCTGCGAAATTCGCAGATCCCTCTGATGTTCATACCCGGCAACCACGACTGCTATGTCTACAATAAAAAATGCGTGGACGCCATGAAGGACGCCGTGAAATTCCTTAATCAGGACAAGGTCGCTTTTGATGAGCTCCCGGTGAAGATGACGGTCGGAGACTGCGATTTCATTCTTGTGAACGAAAGCTGTCCGACAAGCCTGCTCTCCTCCTGCGGATACCTGCCGAAATCAAGCAGCGATTTCATTGTGAAGGAGTGTTCGAAGAAGAAGGAAAGGCCGATTGTACTGGTTGGCCATTATCCAATCATCGAAGACCATCCGTGGCTTAGGGTCAGACACAGGTTGTGGGGCGAGAAGGAGGCCATGAGGCTTCTGAAAAACGGAAAAATAGACCTTTCCCTCTGCGGACATGTACACAGGCCTTATGCGAAGATTGACAGCAGGGGCAGGGGGGAGATATGCGCTGGGTCTGTGACTAGGAACGGCTGTGTTTCAGTGATCAACTATGACAAGGGCAAGGATGTCTTTGTCTGGGAAAATGTCTTTCTCGACACGAAGAGATAATAGATGATGCTGATATCCCTGTTCGCCCTGATTTCCCTGGCCGTATCTGATATGAAGCCGGCGCTTTCAAGTATGAGTTCCATTTCATTCCTGATGATGAATCCTGAACGCAGCGTCGGGGTCTGTCCGGTTTCGTTCTTTATCCAGTTCCTGTCCTCTTCGACCTCATCTTGGGTCATGTCCTCGGGAAAATAGTAATCTCCTACCAGTATGGTCCCATCCTGTTTAAGAATCGACGACGCAGCAGCGAATACTTTTCTCAGATCCGGATACGACTTCCTTATCTGGTGGCAGGCGGCATTGCAGATGATAAGATCAGGTTTTCCTCCTAGGAATTTTTCTATTTCCCTGCAGGATTTTGGATTGACAATCCATTCCGCCGACTCCGTGACGCCCGTCACCTTCAAGCCTGAGTTTTCCGGGACTCTCTCTTCCAGTTTCCTGATGCTTTCTGCGGATGAATCAATCCCGAAGTAATGGCCTTTTGCGAAGTTTGACACGAACTCGGCGGTCCATCCGTCACCGCATCCGATGTCAAGTACTTTCAGGTCGGATTTTACTTGCTTGAGATAGTCGGATAGGACGAAAGAGAACAGGGCATATGCCTTTGAATATGAGGAATTGAAGACCTTTTCGAACCCGCGGTTGGCCGCGAAGTGATCGAACTCCTTCTGATCCGGGACTTTTAAAGGTTGTTTTTCCATGGGCAAATCAATAAGGCTTCTGTTTGTGAAAGAGGGCAGAATTAGGACTCCCCACCATATTGCAGCAATATACAACATAATTCAGGAAAATCTAAGGCAATAATGCTTAAATGGATGGTATTAGACAAAGAGTCTAACGCGTCAGTTTCTATTGCATGCGTTGAATTCAGGTAGGGAGCTCTCGCCGAGAGCGCCGCGGACGCCTCGGCGAGGCGTCCCTACCTTTAGAAATAAAGACTGACACGCTGCCAAAGAGTAGCGCAGACATTCTTGGCTGCGATTGAAAATGAAATTTGAGCCTGCAGACAGAAATGTCTGCGTTATATTTCAGACAAATAACAGTTTTACGAGGTAGATTTCAGAGCAGTCCGGCGGATTCATCGAGGCCGAAGATTATGTTCATGCACTGGATGGCCTGGCCGGAGGCGCCTTTCGTGAGATTGTCGATGCAGGAGTTGACTATCAGCTTGCCTGTGTGTTCATCGAAGGTGAAGCCGATGTCGCAATAATTGCTCATTGTCACGTACTTGGTGTCGGGCTGTTTGCCGTAGCCCAGCACTCTGACAAACTTCTCATTCGAATAAGCCTTCTTGTATGCAGCTTCAAGCTTTTCCTTGGAGAAGTCCTTGGTGACATTTGTCACGATAGTGGAATTTATCCCCCTGTTCACCGGGATAAGGTGCGGAACAAAGTTGATTTTGATGTCGCAGCTGGCTGCAGCGCCAAGCTCCTGCTCGATTTCCGGCAGGTGACGGTGTCCGGTAACGGCATATGCCCGCATGCTTTCGTTGCATTCCGGGAAGATGTATGCGAGATCGACCTTGCGTCCGGCTCCGCTGACTCCGCTCAGGCTGTTGACCACTATGTTTTCAGGGGAAATGAGCTTGTTCTCAAGAAGAGGGGAAAGTGGCAGGATTATGCTTGTAGGATAACATCCCGGACAGGCGATCAGCTTGGCCTTCTTGATTTCGGACCTGTATCTTTCTGGAAGTCCGTAGACAGCATCCTTCAGAAGTGCTGGTGCGGGATGGTCTTCCTTGTAATATTTCTTGTAGACGACCGTGTCCTTCAGCCTGAAGTCGGCGCTGAGATCTATGACCTTCAACCCCTTCTTGAGGAGAGGAACTGCGAATTCCGCGGCAAGCCCGTGGGGGAGCGCAAGGAAAACCACATCGGATTTTCCTGCGATCTCTTCGGTGTCGGGTGCGGAGAATACCAGCTTGCTTCCTGTGAAACGTGGAAAGAAGTCGCCGACCTTTGCGCCGGCGTTCTGTCTGGAGGTGATTACGCTGATCTCGCAGCTGTCATGCCGCAGCAGGAGCCGTAGCAGCTCCTCTCCGGAATATCCTGACGCTCCGACAACTGCGATTTTAATCTTTGACATAGATGCTTTCTTTTCAGGTTAATATAGAAAGGTCGCAGGATTTTTCAAACATAAGACGGCGGGGCTAAAAAGCGCAGACAGGCACTCCACCGGGAAAAAAGATTCCCAAGCTGAAGCGGCAAACTGCAGTGCGCCATCTTGGATTAACGTTTTGAGAACTGGAAACGTCTGCGTGCGCCGGGCTGGCCGGGCTTCTTTCTTTCCTTGACTCGGGCGTCGCATGTGAGCATGCCTGAATTCTTGAGGACTGGGCGTAGGGAAGGATCCTTCTTGATGAGGGCCCTTGCGATGCTGAAACGAAGCGCACCTGCCTGTCCTGAAAGACCGCCGCCCTTCAATGTGGCGTCAATGTCGACAGAACTTATCGAAGAAGTCACGACGAGGGGCTGGTTGATGTAGCCGCGTATAGCCTCGGTTGTGAAATATGTTTCAATGGGCTTGCCGTTGACTTTGATCTTTCCTGTTCCTGTCTGGAGTCTGACGCATGAAATCGCTTCTTTCCTGCGACCTGTTGCGGTTACCTGGGTACTCATTTATGTCTCCTGGATATATTTACAATTGATTATAATTTAACGGTTTCGGGGTTCTGAGCCTTGTGCGGATGTTCCGCGCCAGGATAGACCTTGAGTTTCTTGTAGAGTTCGCGTCCAAGTCTTCCGTGCTTGAGCATTCCCCATACGGCGTCCTGGATGATTCTCTCGGGTTTCTTCGCCCTGACTTCAGAAGCCTTGAGATGCGTAAGTCCGCTCCTGTAGCCGGAATAGCTTGTGTATATCTTCCTGTCTTCCTTCTTGCCGGTGAGCTTGATCTTCGCAGCATTGATCACGATCACGAAGTTTCCCGTGTCGATGTGGGGGGTGTATGTGGGTTTGTCTTTTCCGCGGAGCGCATTGGCTATTCTCACAGCCAGTCTTCCAGCAACAACGCCATCGGCGTCGAAAAGAATGTATTTCCTGTCAATTTCTCCAACTTTAGCCAAAAATGTTTTCATTATTCCACCAGTTTTTAGGTTCATTCTTACCGGAACGAACGTTCAATCTTTAATTAATCTCTAAAATCAGCCTTAGACAATCGGGACGTGTATTTTAGTGCAAATCCGGTATTTGTCAATTATTTTTCCTGATTTTCAGGAAAAATACACAGTAACGTCGCATTTCTTTCCTGAAACAGGACTGATAACATTTCCAGCTATCTTCCTGCCGTTTACCTTTATCCCCTTGTCCTTTAAGGATTTGACGAATGATATCTTGTACTGGCAGCCTCGGAATTTCCTGGTCATGGTGTACTTCTTCCAGGAGGTCGGGACCCTGGGGTTGATCTCAAGTCCGTCAAAGCCGGCCTTGACACCCAGCATCTCATCGAACCCAGCCCTCATCAGCCATGATGCGTTGCCGGTGAACCATGTGAAGAAATTCTGGCCGAAACGCTTGTGCTTAGGCCCGCAGTAGTAGTTGCCCGTGCAATATGGTTCAGAAGTCCTTCTGGAATCAAAGTTCTTTGGATTTGTAGGCAGCAAGTTCACAAAAGTCTTGAACGCCTTTTCTTTCTCACCGATTGCGAGATTCGCAAAAATATGGAACGAAACGGCGTGCTGGTAGATCGAGGCATTCTCGAATGTGCCAGGTTCAAGGCGTGCTATCCGGCCGACTTCAGCGGCTTCGTGGACGTACGGAGGTGTCATGAGGACAGGTCCCAGCGGGGTGTCGAGATGCTTTTCCACTGACTTCATTGCGATCTTCGCACGTTCCTTGTCTGCAAGCCCCGAGAAAACCGCCCAGGTCTGGGCATTGAGATGGATCTTGCCTTCCTTGTTGATCTTCGAGCCGATCGGTTTTCCGGATCCTGTGAATCCGTAGACGTACCATTGTCCGTCCCAGCCGACCGCGTTCACGACCTTCTTGAGCTCATCGGCTTTCTGGGCGAGGGCTTCGGCGCGTCCCTTTTTACCGCAGTGCCTGTAAAGATCTATCATTATCATCATTGCATCATAAACGGCAATCGTCAGCCAGAGCGATTCGGCATCGCCCTGCTTGCTGATTCCTTCAAGCGCATCATTCCAGTCGCCGTCGCCTGTCAGGCATATTCCGTGTTTGCCGCGGTGGCTGAAAAGATAATCGAGCGATCTCCAGACATGCTCATCAATTGTCGCGGCTTTCCCGTTAATGAAAGGAATCTTCTTGTCCAGGATAGATTTTTTGCCGGTTTCCTTGATCAAGTCTGACAAAGTCCTGGCGATCCATGTCGGTGAATCCATGAACCTGCGCATGTCATGCTTGCCGTCGTTGAAGCTCGAGAAGTTCCTCGGCGCAGTGCCGTCGGCGAGCTGGTATGACAGTATTTCGTAAAGGCGTTCTTCTGAAAGTTTCGGATCCATCAATGTCAATCCCCACACATCCTGGAGGCTGTCGCGGTATCCGTTCTGTCCTGATCTTACAAAGTGGAATATGAGGTTGAGCTGGTTTTTGAACCAGGCGTTCAGGAAGTTCTGCATGTTCTTGTCGGGAATCGCGCATGAGATGCAGTCGAAATATTCCTGCCACTTGTCCGTGACTTTCCGGAATTCCGAGACATATGCAGCGGGCTTGAGATACTTTGATTTGAGGTTCTTGAAATCCTTTTCGGCAGTGTCGGCGCCGGAAACGATCTGGAAAAGCTTTGACTGGCCAGCATTCAGGCTGAGACTGCTGCGAAGTTCGCAGAGGTTGAAGACGAATTTGCGTCCGTCATTCCTAGTCTCGGGCAGACCTCTGATCTCGGCGGATTCGGACTGGGGCGACTGGAAGACACCGTACATTTCGTATGGGAGATCCTTGTTTGTCGAATGGCAGTAGCAGCCTTTCTTGTCGGTGCTTGTCTTCAGATCCTTTCCCGGTATCGAGATGTAGGGGATGCCATCCTCGGCGGTATGGATCCCGAACTTGGAGAATGTCCAGATCTGCGAGAAGGAAACTTTGAGTTCGCGTTTCGCCTTTGATGGATTTTTCAGTTCAAGGCTCCAGATCTCGCAGGAGTCTTCAAGAGGAACGAAAAGTGTCATCTCGAACTTGAGTCCGAGCGCAGTTCCAGTGAATACACTGTAGCCAGGGCGATGCGTACAGATCAGATCCTTGGCGTCGCGCAGGATGTTGGATGTACGCGAAGTCCGCAGATCTTCGACGGTTACTTCGCGCCCGTCCTGGAATTCACGCGGGAGATAGTCGACCGGATGCTCGTATTTTGTCAAACGCAGCAGGGAACTCCTGTACCAGGTGAATCCGAGTCCGCGGTTCGACGTGACCGATCCGAACTTGTGGTTCGCGAAATAGTTGAGCCATGGGCGGGGTGTCTCCGGATTGGTTATCTGGTATGCTTTCCCGTCGTCGATGAAGCTGCCGTATTTCTTGTTTTTTGCATTATAGTCCTTTTCGGAACACCAGTAATCGGAAGTGTCGCAGTCGTAGACGGGCCTTTTCGCGCTCATATGATTCTCCATTTCTTAATGCTTTAGTTTAATATGGAAGAGAAAGAACATGCCTTATAATATAAACTTCCCGGACGAAACACAAATTGGAAAAGAATAAAATTCATGGATGACTGGACTAATGGATGGATGTATTGTTATTGATAAGGCAATTTCAAGAACTCAAGAAATGGTCATGGCAAGCATGACCCTCCATCCAGAGCGCGAAGCGCCTCGGGATAAAGATGGAGGGACGCGGTTTTGCCTCGGCAAGCATCGCTTTCCTCTGCTAAGGTCGCGTCCGGAGTTTCATAATTAACCGTTGCTGTCAGGATTAACGCATTTGGAGTACAGGCTTCAGCCTGAATCTTGATTTGGGTATTGATATTTAAAAACTATGAATGACAACAATCTCAAATTTGATCCGAAGAAAATCTGGCCGTGGACTGCGATATTCGCAGTCCTGATCGCGCTCCCCCTCCAGCTTCACAGCCAGGGCCGGATTTGGTGGTGTGCCTGTGGGAATTGCAATCCCTGGGCCGGGGACGTATGGAGCATGCATAATTCGCAGCACCTCTTTGATCCATATTTATTCACGCACATACTTCATGGAGTTTTGTTCTGCGGGATACTTGCATGGCTGCTTCCGAAAGTTCCCATGATATGGCGCTTGTGGATGGCGATAAGCCTTGAGGCTCTCTGGGAGGTTTTAGAGAATTCGCAGTTCATAATCCAGCGGTACCGTGAATCCACGATGGCCCTCGGCTACAACGGCGATTCCATCATCAATTCCATGGGGGACCTGCTTTCGTGCACAGCCGGATTCGTCCTGGCAAGATATCTCGGCTTGCGATATTCCATTGTACTGATAATAGTTATAGAGATCGTGCTGCTTTTCTGGATCAGGGACAATCTTATTTTGAACATAATAATGCTGGTCTGTCCGATCGACGCAATCAAGAACTGGCAGATGATTCACTGAAAGGAGAAGGCTAATGAAATCCATATCGTCCAAATTCATGCTTTTCGGAATGGGATCCCGCAGGAAATTCGTATACAGGCCAGGCGGTGAACTGCTAGACGCGATCACGTTTGATCTCGTGAAGAAATGGGAAATCGCCAGCGAACACTTTGAGCCTTCGGAATATTCCGTTACGCTCGAAACCAGGGATTCCCGAGCAATCCGCATATTCGAGGACGAAAAGGCTGTCTGGATGGATGACAACGGTGACCGGCAGGCGTTGACATACGGCAAGCCGATCAGCCTTCCACGCTTTGAAGATCATCCGCAGGCGTCGCTGCTCAGGGCGATACATGGAGAAATCCTAGTCAACATCATGCCTTTCGGACCTGTGCCCAACCTATGGGTTTATCCGCGCCCGTGGTACCGCGATTCAGCCATGATGCTCATGTGCATGAAGCAGACGAAGAACCTCCATCTTGTCGAGGAATGGATTGCCGGACTGCACAAGGTCTGGGACCGTAACAATTCCGGAGATCCGGAGACCGATAATTTCGGACAGTGCCTCTACATGATCTCATTGTTAAGCGACCGCAACCATCCGCTCGTCGACAAGATCATGAAGGCTGTCCCGCAGTACCGCAGGGATAATTATGTCATAGGTCGTTCCGACTATGCGGAACATCCCGTCTACCAGACGAAATGGCTGAAATACGGACTCAAGTCACTGGAAATGGATGACCAGTTCAAAATTCCCGAGGTTTATGATTCCTACAGTTCTTTGTTCTGGATGGATTACCGCACGCAGCATGTCGACGGCGCTAAATTCAGCGAGGAAACCGTAAAGAATTATCCTTATCTTGGCTGGGCAGAGGCTCATTTCTACAAGACTCCGCCTCCGATGCCTGTTGAGATGGACAGTTCCCCTCTTACCTGGGAAGGCGCAGGTTCCGAGGCAGAATATTGGCGGCTTCTGGATCCTGCAAAGCATGGATTCTATTCGGAGGATGACGCGAAAAGGAAGTTCAGCTGTCCGCACACATGGCATGCCGCCGAAATATTCTTGTATTATACCGATCCGAGGATGGGATGAGAATACATGGATGATTGGATTGATGGATTGCTGGATGAGATGATGCAGTCGGATAAATAAGGTTGGAGTTCACAATTTATAATTTTCTGCCTTGCAGAAAATTATTCGATCACGAACACGCAGGTCGGCGCGAAGAGGTTGGGCCAGAAACTGGCGAGGAGCTTTTCGTGCATCTCCCCGATCGGTATTTCCGACACGATGTTCAAGTTCTTGTCCTTGCACAGATTGCGGAAATCGCAGATTGTACCCAGATGGATGTTGGGAGTGTTGTACCAGTATAGCGGAAGTGTTTCAGTCACCGGCATCTTCCCCTGGAACATTATCTGGAAACGCGCAGAATAGTAGCCGATGTTTATTATGCTTACGATCACCTTCTTGCCTACCCTCATCATTTCCACCAGAAGCTGGTCGGGACGGTCGACCGCCTGGAGCGTCTGGCTCAGGACGACGTAGTCGAACGACTTGTCTGGGAGTTCCAGCAGTCCGCGGTTCAGATCGCCATGTACGACCGGGACCCCGGTTGAAACGCAGTCCAGGATCTTCTCCTGGGAAATTTCGATGCCTGAACCGTACACATTCTTTTCCTTGCGGAGCAGGGCCAGAAGACTTCCATCGCCGCAGCCAAGGTCGAGGATCCTCGAGTTCGGCGGAATTATTTCGGCGATGACAAGTATGTCCGGTCGTTTCGCCAGGTTTTCTCTGATTTTCTGTGTCATACTATCTTTCAGAATCTGTTTTTAGTAGGTACGGCCTTTAGGCTGTACCAATCTTATAAATACATGGGACAGGCTTCCGACTTCGCCCGACGGCTACGCCGGACACGGAAAGCCCGCCCCTACTTCTTCCTCACTTCGTCGTATCTGCACCTTAGGAAATCCGATATCAGTCTTTGCAGTACGTCCACCTCCAGCAGGAATGCGTCATGCCCGTAGATGGATTTTATGTCGCAGTATGTGACATCGATTGAATTGTTCCTGAGGGCTTCGACGATCTTGACCGATTCGCACGGAGGGAAGAGCCAGTCGCTTGAAAATGAGATTATAAGGAAAGGAGAGTGCACCTGCGACAAGGCAACAGCCAGGTCCCCTCCGAACCTCTCGGAAAGATCGAAATAGTCCATCGCCCTGGAAATATACAGATAGCTGTTGGCGTCGAAGCGCTCGACGAATTTCTCGCCCTGGTGCTTCAGATAGCTCTCCACCTTGAAATTGTGTTTGAAGTCGAAGGAGTAGCTTTCGCTTTCCTGGAGCTCCCTGCCGAATTTCTTGTCCATGGACTTGTCGCTCAGATACGTGATATGTCCGAGCATCCTGGCGATCGCCAGACCGGTTTCAGGCACTTTTTCGAGATCATAGTTTCCGTTGTTCCAGTTTGAGTCGCCCATGATCGCCTGTCTTCCTACCCAGTTGAACGCGATACTCTGGGGGGAAAGGCACGAGGTCGTGGCGATTGGAATCACGCTCGCCACGGCTTCCGGATATGAAACAGCCCATTCAAGGGCCTGCATCCCACCCATTGAACCTCCGGAGAGGGACAGCCATTTCTTGATGCCTAGATGTTTCATAAGCCGGTATTGGGCGCGGACCATGTCGGCGATTGTTATGACCGGGAAATCCATATTGTAGATCTGGGAGAAGTTCTTCGAGTCGGGATTGAATGAACGCGGACCGGTTGAACCGCTGCATCCGCCGATCACGTTGCTGCAGACGATGAAATACTTGTCGGTGTCGAATCCCTTGCCGGGCCCGACCATGCTGTCCCACCACCCGATCTTGGTCTTTTGCTCATCGTGGTATCCGGCGACATGCGCATCGCCGCTGAGGGCGTGGAGGATGAGTATGGCGTTGGACTTTGTCTCGTCGAGCCTGCCGTAGGTCTCGAATCTTATGTTGACAGGACCGAGCCTCCGTCCGCAGTCGAGCAGGAGCTTGTCCTCCTCGGTGAGCCCGAAGGTGAAATCCTGCGGTACGACTATTCCTACGCTTTTTTCTTCCATAGTTCCAAATCCTGGTGATTATCGAACCATAAATATAAATTTGAATGGGAAATTTGCAATGAATGGCAAAGTTTTAAGCAGGCAACTATATTGCCCTATTATTCAATGGACAGTTTACGATGCCAAACAAATCATATTGTATTTTTGGCCATGTTAAATTTCGGAGGCCGTCATGATCAATGAGTTCCGTCCCGGTCAGATTTGGCTTGATACTGAAGACAATCCCATAAACGCCCATGGTGGAGGAATACTCCATCATGAAGGCATCTATTACTGGTATGGAGAGTGCCGGCCCGAGGGGCCGTCCAACTTGGATGCCCGGATCGGCGTTTCCTGTTATAAATCGGCAGATCTGCTCAATTGGGAAAATCTCGGAGTCGCGCTTTTCGTTGTTCACGATGATCCGTCGCATCCGTTGACGAGCGGGTGCAAAATCGAGCGGCCCAAGGTTCTATTCAATGCCGCCACCAAAACGTTTGTCATGTGGTGGCACCACGATTTGAAAGGCTGGGGCCACGCAGGCGCCTATGCTGGTGTCGCCGTCGCAGACCGTCCTGAAGGACCATTCAGCTTCATTGAAATACTCAAGCCATGCGGGCGCATGGCGCGCGACTGCACTCTTTTCCAGGATACCGACGGGGTTGCATCTTTTATCTATGCCAGTGACGACAATGCCAACCTATGCATCCACCGACTGGGCGACGACTACCGCAAACCGACGAATATTGTGATGCAGGCATTTCCGGGCCGCTTCATGGAAGCACCCTGCGTGTTCAAGCATGATGGCCGCTACTTCTTCCTTGGGTCCGACTGTACGGGATGGACACCAAACGAAGCGCGTTCTGCGTCGGCACCGACCATTTTCGGACCGTGGAAGGAACTGGGCAATCCTGGCCTTGGCGAAGGCGCCGACACCACCTGGGGAGGGCAAAGCACTTTCGTGCTGCCTGTGGCAGGAAAACCCGGGGCTTTCATTTTCATGGCCGACATCTGGAAGCCGGAGAACCTTGCAGGTTCCCGTCATGTATGGCTGCCTCTGTTCTTCAAGAAATCTCCCGCTGGATTTATCCGGCCCCATGTCCGATGGTTCGAACGCTGGACCCTTTCTATTTTCGACCAGCCCGAATCCTTGCGCTAGGATTGGAATTTTATATTTCCAAGTCCTATATTATAAAATGCAACACGTTCCTGAAAAACAAACAGAAGGAGAAAAAATGAGCAAGAGCCATGATGTCAAGAAGGATGTAAAAAAAGCACCGACAAAGACCCTGAAAGAGAAAAGGGCTGAGAAAAAAGCTAAAAAAGCAGGCAAATAAATTTTGTCCCGATATACTCAGACGCCAAGGACTGGCTGCATGCTAGTCCTTGGCGTATGCCTTCTGTTCTTATTTCTTTTCCATTTTTGTAGATTCATCCTTCTTTTCAACGGCCGCCTTATCCTTCGGTGCTGCTTCCAGGACAATGCCTTTTGCTTCCATTTCCTTTATGTATTTGTCAGGACTCTTTTTTATTTTCATATGATTTTAGAGCGCCTTTTTTCAATGCGGTCGAGGACATCCTTCATCCGCGGACGCCTTTTATTTGTCTCGTAAAGTTCGGAAAGATATTTGTTCCATTCATCGGTTCTCCTGAGGTCTCCATATAGAGACTTGATTTTGTTCAAGCATGGTATAGCCGATTCATATCCACGCGGGTTGCCTACGGAAATATTCTGTTCCGCCAGTTCACGCCATGTTTTCAGTGAAAAATCAGGATGTGTGAGTTTAACCGCATCTGCAACTTTCGCAGAATCGCCACCCCGATATCTGCTCGCAGAACTGCCACCTTGCTGACAAAGCTTTACGGCATCATCGTTTCTTTTTTCATTGATTGCAATGTCTATGAGTGTGCTGAAATCTGGAAATCTCTTGAAGCCTGGTTTTTCCTTAGTAATTTTCAGGCCGGTAGGAGGAAGAGGCCACTTCTTCACGTCAGCATTTGAACCCGATACGGATTCCGGGCTAATTCCAGTTTCCAGAAAATATAGAAGAGCTTCTCTGACCTCTTTCCAAACACCAGCCGCATTGGCAGATTTTTCAATTTCGAGGATATGCGAGAGATCGGGGCTGTCAAAAAATTTCATCGCAAGATAGGAGGTCGAAAGCAGCTTGTCTTTCCTCCTGACGGCAATCTTTTGCAGCCTCTCGACGAGTATCCATGCTATCCCAGGCAGTTGTTCTATTGTTCTGGCAAAACCTTCACGCGCATATTTTTCGGCTTCATCAATCTTCCCAGCGCTAACGAGCGAATCTGCAAGCTCTGCGTAGCAGCCTGTAACTGGCGCTTCGCATTCAAGAAGTGGAATCACTTCATCTTCCCGTCCGGAGCTTTTCAGAGCGGCAATCAGCCATTTCATTGTTTTTTCACGGATATATCCTTCATGACCGCTGCGATTCTTTTCATTCATTGGCAGTCTCGCCGGCAACAGCCGTCTGGCAAGCTCGTCCGCGACCCTGCTCCAGTCTTCCTTGGACGCTCCATTTTCTGACAAAGGTATTTTTATGCCATCAAGGATCGAATATTCATCGGAAAGTTCCATGTCAATCTCCCACAGGATGCGCTTCCAGCGAGGCATCAATGTTTTTGCAAGCGCATCGAAGACGACTTCCATGCACCGTGTGATTTCACACCCGAGTTCCCCTTCGTCATGGCTCATCCCAACTTGTTCCATCCCCCTTTTCCACAGATGCTCGCCAAGGCTTACGACTTCGTCGGCTTTTCCTGCATCGAGAAGTTTTCTGAGCTTTTCTTCGACTTTTGAATAGTCAGGAATGTTGCTGTCGTCAGACCAGGAATTCGAGTATGCCGGCTCACTACTTATTGAGTCGATCTCCCTTTTGATGTCTTTCGCCAATTTGTCATAATCGCCGGCCCTGAACTTGATGCGTGTAGAAAGATCCTCATGTACATCACAGTTTTTCTGCGCCAATTCCATGACTAACTTGACCAGCTCTCCCTTGGCAAGCCCGCCAATATAATCTTTGAGATCAGATTTTTTGCCGGTATTCTGTTTTTTTACGGACATCCTCTCCGCCCCGTCATCTTCATCGTCTTTCTCCCCTGAATAATCTTCATCCTCGTCCAAGTCCGAGAATTCGTCATCATCGAGATCGCCATTCCCAGACAGTTTTAGCCGCCTGTCGTCTGAATCGGCAACAGGAGGAGTTTCCCCTTTCTTAACGGAATCAAGAAAAACGAGCATCATCGCCACAGCATGTTTACATGCTCCTCCATATGGACAACTACAGTCGCTTGAAAGTCTGCCCTTGTCATTGAATCCTACTTTTGTGGCGTATTTTCTGCTTCCATGAACCCAGGCCAGGAGAAAACCATCTTCGGTCACTCTCAAATCCTCGACTTCCCTCTTGTAGCCTTTTCCACGACTGACCACGCGAGAGCCGGCCCAGTCTTCCAGATCCTGCCATGCGAGATCCGCAAATTTCTTCCTCGTCTTATCGTCCATGTCAAAAACTCCTTTTCCGTGATTTTAGTGTATACCAGGTAAGGGTTGTATCCAAGTGCTGTGTACTACGATGAAAAGCGCGGAATAGTTTCACTTCAGACAGCATTTCTTGTATTTCTTTCCACTGCCGCAGGGGCACGGGTCGTTTCTGCCTATTTTTGATTTTTCCCGTATGAATGTCTCCGCCAAGGTGTCAAAAGAATCATTGCAATTCCAATTGTCTTCTAAGGGTTCCCCGAGGCTATCAAAAGGGGCGTCGGGATTCCATTTATTCTTGTTCTTGCCGCCCTTGAAATATTTTGCGCGTGAGATTTTATAAAGTTTTGCCAGTCTCCTATGTTTTTCCTGAAGCCTCTCCAGTAAGTCAGGATAGACACCGAGCAGAATAGAGGCCAGCATATCCTTGGTCAAATCCTTGTCATGCCATTGGCTGTTATTATACTCGGAGAATACGCCCTTTTTATAGTCAATGCAAACGGTCAGGTAAAACTCATGCGCCTCAGGAGTTTGTATCTCCAAGGCGGCATCCGTGCATTTGCAATCGAGAGCCAGGCAGAACATGGGCATGGCGACACAAGTTTTACCGTTTATTTCAAGAAGGAGTTTTTCCGAAAAAGGGAAGACATCGTCGCTGCATATCATTTTGCCGCCGTCAACGGCTCCGTAATCACAGCCGTATATTTTATTGAAGTCGAAGTCCAGATCCTCTATGGGCGTATTAATGGCATACCCGCGTTTCAATGCATAATAGGTCTGCCAGAGGATTTTCCAGTCGCTTTCATCCATATGTTCCAGTATTCGCCTGGCAAATGGAATATCGCCAGTCGGAGTTTTCCCAACATTCAATTTGTTACCATCAACATCAAATGACACGGTCGCTTTCTCTGGCCCATCTGCGCTTGAGAGCTCTTTGTCAAGA
This sequence comes from Lentisphaerae bacterium GWF2_50_93, assembly GCA_001804815.1. Lineage (GTDB taxonomy): Bacteria > Verrucomicrobiota > Lentisphaeria > Victivallales > GWF2-50-93 > GWF2-50-93. The sequence goes on along the minus strand of MHBI01000097.1, from coordinate 49,836 downwards.
TTCATACTGAGAGTCAGCTCCCTGCAGTTGCAAAGCGGATTTGGACAGACAGAAAGAGAGCATTTGTATTTCAGACGTTCCTCTCCGGATGGAAGTTCCATGCGGATTGCAATCAAACTATCTTTCTTTTCCTGGATAAATATCATAGGTTAACGGATCGCCCTGCAAGTGCATGTCGGCTGTCATTGCATTAGCTTGTTAATTTTGTTCTGCCACTCGTCCTCAAACACAACCTGGAATTCAAAGTCGTGATCGGGAAACTCGTCAAACAATTCCTTCCAGGGTTTCTTCGCCCCTAATTCGTTGCAAAGCTTGAAAACGTCCTGCTTGTATTGAGTGTCCTCATTTTTCAGATGTATGCCTTTGGTCTCCAGTACATAAACTGTTTCGTAGTCGTCGTTATCCTTTTTCTTGTCCGCTGCAATGAAGTCGGGATAAATCTTGTGCCTCTTCCATCCTTGGATATGGTAGTCCTGCCTGCTCATATTGCGGTACCACCACAGAAGTTTTTCCTGTTCATCAAGATAAATGGCGACGGATTTTTCAAGACCGTTGATGTTTTCCTCCGCCACATAGTCAAACAGCGATCTTTGAATTGGAGTGTTATCATTGCGCACCAGCTGCTTTTCACTCTTCACTTTTATTCTTGACGGAATTACATAGCCTCCTTTGCCGGAGAGAAGGAAGAATAACAGTTTCTTCTCTTCAATCAGTTTCCTGAAAACCTGCTCCGCAAGGCGGTTTCTTTCCTTATCCAGAATCTTTTTCAGTTCTTCAATTACGAACACGAAATTCGCCGCGACTGTGCCGTGGTCATATTTATTCAGGACCATCTTCACCGCCTTCTCTCCCAGCTGGTAGCAGATCCAGGGGTTGGGGATCATCCCGGTAATTTGTCTCGTCAGAAACACTTCGTCGATCTCCAATGCCCCCGTCTTCTCCGACCTTCCTGTTTCTTTCAGCAGTTCTTTTTCCTCATCGCTCAAGCCCAGGATGATTTCCTGTTCCCTGTCTTTTTTCTTTTGCAGGGAAATATTCTCCAGTTCATCAATATTTACGGCTTCCCAATCAATCTTGCTTAAAATGTCCACTTCGAAATTCATATCCCGCCAAGTTTCTTTTTCCTTCATCACAAACTTTGGCAGGTAGATTGTCCCTTCGAATTTCTTGAAGTCGGCACGATATTTCGATTCCCTGTCCCTTGATAATCCAGCAGCAGCCCCGCCTTCATCGTTTACAAGTCTGCCTGCAATGTCGCCAAGCCCTTCGTCCTCAAGACCAGATTTTATTTCCTTTACCAACGTGCTTGCGTTCTGCCGGAATGTATAAACATAGCACTCGTCCAATTCCTGGATCTTTGTTTTCCGCGCAAAAGGCTGTCGCAGGATGCGTCCGACCAATTGCGTAATCCCTGTTGATGATGATGGATTGGTCAAAATGGTAAGGATGTAGGCGAACGAACAATCCCAGCCTTCCTGCAATGCCTGCTTGGTAATTATGTAGCGTATGTCGCAATCGGGAGCAAACAAATCAATTCCTTCTATGTCGTCTTTTTCGCTGCTCTTTATGGCAATGTGCTTTTCAGGAATGTTACATTTTTTGATTAAAAACTCTTTAACATCCTCTGCGTGTATGAAATTCTTCTCCCGCTGGTCTTTTCCAGTGCGTTCCGCCTGTATCAGGCAAATGGGGCGGATATATTCACCTGTGTTGCCCTCATATTCCTTTGCTTTCTTTTCCAGTTCATTCCTTTTTTCATAACTCGCCAGCATTGTATCCCGCCAGTCCAGGCTTGTCTTATTGGTGAGATGAATGTCCAGCTTTATCATTTCCTCTTCGTGCAGTTCACGCCCTGTAATTTTCACCAGTTCATTGCTGTTTGGCGGAGGTGTCGCCGAAAGTTCAAGAATAAAGGAAGGATTAAAATTATTTACCGTGCTTCTTGCCTGTTCACCGTAAGCCCTGTGTCCTTCGTCAATCACCACAAGCGGTTTCAATAATTTCAAAGTATTTCCAAGGGAGGTCTTTATTTGTGTTCCGAAGACATCCCCTTCCGTAGTGAAGCAGTCTAGGTTGGGGACAAACTTGAGCAACGCCTCCTGCTTGGGAGAATTATCTTCAGATGGGAAAAAATCTGTAAAGCCGCCCGCATCCCTGAAAACTTTCAGAGTTTCCCTGTTCAGGCGGTTCGCAGAAGGCAGCATTAACATCAGCACAACAAGATGTTCGTTCACATCCAGGCGATTGAACATTTCCGTTTTTTCTTTGATGAGCGTTCTGCCGCCGCTTGAAATATCTAGTATCTGTCTGTATGGATGCTCGCGGTCTTTCAATGCTGAAATGGTCTGCCTGTAGATTTGCGTGGATGGCACAATCCACAGAACAAGCCCCGCCTGTTTCTTGAGGAATGTTTTTTGAATGCAATCAATGGCGTGGCAAGCCAGCAAAGTTTTCCCTCCGCCTGTCGGTACTTTCAGATAGATGTCGGGAAGCGGTTCGTGCAGGCCGTTTGTCTTGGAATGATATGTTATTCTTCCTGTGCTTTGTTCCCAGGCACGCTTGGGGAAATTGTAGTCCCTTGCCATGTCAGCGTCAAATTCCAACGCCTTTTCGTACTTGGCTTTGAAATCTGACAGGGCGCTCAGATAATCCTGCAGTTCCTTTAAAACCTTTTCCTGGTAGTGCTTCAGCTTCATTTCTGTATCCTGTAAATTTCATAAGGCAACTGGCAGAAATCAATTCTGTATTCCAGGCAGGTGTGATCATCAACATATTTTGCAGGGGCGAAAACCAAGCGTTGCTTGCCTTTATGCTTGGGCAATGACTTGCAGATATCCAGGGTTAAAGCATTTCTCTTCAGCCATTCCAGATCCGGCTTGTAGAACAAGAACACTTCATAATTTTTACTCGCCCCTATAAAGCCTGTTTTCTCGCTGATATTCTTTTCGTTGAACTCCTCGCCAGTGGCGGTGTAGAACAAATATCGGGCAAACTCCTTGAACGAAGGCAGGTTTTTCCCTTTCAGCAGACTTTCCATCTCAATGGTAGGCCCCAGTTCAAAATAACTGAATGATCCCCCGGTTCCTTTTTTCAGGTTTTCATTCTTCGCCGTTTTAATTCCCTTTATTGCCCTGCGGACTCTTTCGGCTGTAATGGTATTGGCGTAATCTTCCTGCTCTACCAGGATGAATTTGCGGTTGCCTCCATCTTCTTTGTTGAGTTCTAAAACTGCATGCGCGGTCGTTCCGGAACCCGCGAAGCTGTCAAGGATGATTGAGTTCTTATTTGTTGACAATTTTAATATTTGTTCAATTAGTCGTAAAGGTTTTGGTGTTGCAAAAGGAACCTCTTCCAAATCCGAGAAGATTGCTTTCAATTCTCTCTTGGCTTCTTGATTATGACCAACATCAAAACTTTTCCAAAGTGTATCCGCTTTTTTCCCTTGCTGAACTTCCGACAGGAATCTTTTCAATCTCGGAAATGCACTGCCGTCTTTACCAAACCAAATTCTTTTTTCATCAATCATTTGAAGTAGATTATTATTGGAGTAAACCCAATGTTTGCCTCGTGGGACATTGAATACTTTGCCAGTTGGTCCAGTAACATCATAATATCCTTCTTTTCTTTCTTCGCTTGCAACAAGGTCGCCGGAACTCCAATTGCCTCTTGGGTCATTATCAGGATTAGAATAACGAGCATCCATTTTTTCCGTTCTTTCAAGAAGGTTGACAGAGAAGTTGTCAATATTTTTACAATAGAACAGCACATACTCATGATTGTCGGAAATATATTTTGCATCATTTTTCGTGCTATGAATTTTCTCCCAAACAATTTGAGCAATAAAGTTGTCTGTTCCAAAAATCTCATCCAGCAATACTCTCAAATTATGTTGAGAATTATCGTCTATGGAAATAAAAATTACTCCATCCTCGCTAAGCAACTCACGAAGCAGCTTCAATCGTGGCATCATCATGCAAAGCCATTTGTCGTGGCGTGTCAAGTCCTCTTTGTCCACAACCTGTCCCAGCCACTCCTTCAACATCGGGCTGTTCACATTGTCGCTGTAAACCCAGTTTTCATTTCCGGTGTTATATGGAGGGTCAATGTAGATGCACTTTATTTTTCCCGAATATGATGGCAGCAAAGCCTTCAATGCTTTAAGGTTGTCGCCTTGTATGATCAGGTTATCGTGTAGGGAAACATTGCCGGTCAAGCTCAAATCCTTTTTCGGCACCAATTGGTGATACTTCACCGCAAGGTGGTGGTTCTGTACGAATGTTTTTCCCTTGAACTGTAGTGTTGGCATAGATAGTCAGCTCTTTTAAATTTATCTGAGTTTTATATTTCGGGAAAGATAGCCGAAACCGAAGAGTAAATCAAGCAAACCAAGACGTAGAAACAGGGATTTCATCTCAACCCGCGCAGATGAAGGTAAATATTCACTGAAGGACGGGGTTAAGTGAATATTTACTTTCAGGATTCCTGGACAGACCTGGAAAAACTCTTACTCCCGGAGCGACCCGGAAACCGACAAACTGATGGATGAAGTCAAAGTATTCCCGTCCGCCGGTTGTGCGTCTTTTGGCGACAAAGTGAACCACGCTGATGGTTTTATTGAGAGTTTCTTCCGCTATGTCGGGGAGATCTTCAAAAATGGAGGTTGATACCATCTCAAAGCCTTTTTGCAATACATCGTCTGCTGCTGAAACGTTTTCGTCATGGAAGAAATGCTTGTCCAAAAGCATTTCAAGCACTCTCAGCGCGGATTCGTCCTTCAGTCTGTTTTGAAATGAGTTGTCCCATGCGCACAGGGTGGATTCGATTGAATTGGAGTACGACTGTAGCTCAAAATCATCTTGCATCTCAATGGAGGAAAAGCAGGGTACTCTGCCGTAGTTTCTGCACGATTTCGCGTTCATATAGTGTTCACACCCACTGCAGCTCGCCTGCTTCCGGTTCTGACCACAGCACAAGTTGCACACCTGAGAACCTGTCAACCTGCAATCCCGCTTCCCTTTTTTTCTCAGGCATATTGCGCATTTCATGATCAACTTTCTCCCTTTTTTGTTCCCATTTTAAAACATATTCCACAGTCAGCGCATATTCAATTTGAAAGTACGTATTAAGTAAACGACATAGTTTACTGAATACGCACGGATGAAGAGTGTCAGATATGCAAGCCGTTCACCCGGCGAATGATCTTGACATTCGATTCACTTGTTTCCAGCGATCCCACGGCCCATGTTATTACTTTTGATTAGGCAATTTCACCACATGGTTCATCAAACTATCCGCGACTATCTTACCGATTGTCACAGGAACCGCATTGCCAATAAGACGACCCAGCACATTGAACTTGACTGTGTCTCCTGGTCTCACAAATTTGTAGTCCATAGGGAAAGATTGTATAAGTGCAGCCTCTCTTAGAGAAATGGCGCGATCCTGTTCTGGATGGCCAAATCGTCCATTGCCGTACCCAAAACATTGCGTTGTCATTGTCGGTGCCGGAGCATCCCATTCCATCCGGCCATATACACTTGGGTATGTCATACCGGAATCCTTCTTGTGGCATTTTGCTCGGAGACCAATTGGCCAATCACGCCAAGTCCCTCCCGGTTTAGAGGCCTGTATTCTCCGAAGATTCCTAGGGCTGAGAGAACAGGATGTGTGCAATGGGTCTGCTGGGTTCGATTCCCCGGCGACAATTTTTGACAAGTTGGAAATGGAATCACGCACTGTAACGGATTTCTGCGCGTGACGCCTTGGGGGAATTAGTGAGACTGGACCAAGTTTTGAGGCCAGCAACACCAACCGTTTTCGTGTTTGAGGAATCCCATAGCGCACACAGTCAACAACCCCATGCCAGAGATGATACCCCGAGAGAGAGTCCAGGAAGGATTGGAAAACATCCTGCCCATGCAATTGCGGGACATTTTCCATGGTGACCAGTTCCGGTTGAACTTCTCTGACAAGACGACCAAACTCCAAAAGCAAATCCCACTTGCCGTCACGGATACCCGTTCGATTCTTCTGACTGTATGTAGAGAAAGGCTGGCAGGGCGCACACCCGGCAAGAAGACGTAACGATCCCTCAGCAAAGAAGGGTTCAATATCGCCGGATTGCAGTTTTCGAACATCTTTCCTGATAAATTTCGACCGATTATTGGCTTCGTAGGGATATCGGCAGGACTCGTCCAGATCTACGCCGGCAGCAACACGGATTCCACCTTTCATGAGTCCATGAGAAAGCCCGCCGACTCCGCAGAAGAGATCCACTCCTATAATACTAACAGTATTTTTTTGTTTCATCCTCATGGAATCATCTCCTTGGGACGGCTATCCAGTTTCAGAAACTCGTAGGAGTCGACATAGCTCTCGAAGGAGAAAACCACCACGGCAAGATACTCTGCTGTTCGATCTTTCAGATCGCGAAGGTCGTTGACAGTGATATTTTCTCCGCATTCACCAAATGAGATGTTTCCGTGAGCAAGCTTATTGCGGAGCTTCATGATCTTGACCATAGCCCCTTCCCCGTCGAACATCGGCTGCTTGACCTTTTTATTAATTTCTGCGGATATATTCAAGTCACAGCCTAATCTTTTGGATAAGTCGTATATTTCTTCATCGTTCCAATTGCCGCCGCCACCGATATTGATTTGGAAATCATCGACAGGAAGTGCTTCGATAAGATGTTTGCACAACTCCAAAGACTGATTCAACCTGTTTTCGCAGTTGAGATCACAATGGGTTTTGCCATGGTATCGCACCCATTCTTTTCGAAGCTCGATTGTCAAATCAGAAGGATGGCACTTAGCTTGTGTAACTGCGGCACAGACAGTGTCAACGCACTTGGAAACAGTTGCTTCCACTAAGTTGTACAATTGCAAATAGACGCTGGAGAGAAGAATTTTTTGTTGGGTCACTGTAATTGTTTGTAAACCAATCTTAGGCGTACCAGATTTCATCTCATCTTCAACGGCAGACAGGAAGATAAGATATTCTTCGATTTCCTGAAGTCGATCTGTAAATGATTGGCTAAGAATACCCATTATTAAAACTCCAGCAACTTATCCCTGACAAAATAGATGCGACCTCTGAGTCGACTAATCGCATTAGCCCCGTCGGCACCCGTAACTTCTGAAAATTCTTTGCTTTGCACCCATTCTGAAACTTGTATAGGATCTACTTTCAAGGAAGAGTTCTGCTTCAGTGCCAAGTAACTGCCAACGGCAATACTTTCAAAACGGGCACGGGGGCTAGCTTTGCCTTTGGCTGCTCGGCGAAAACCGTAGGGGAAATTACCCGCAACAAATGCCACCATGCTTAGAAAACGAGCGCGGTACTCATCAGAAAGAGATGATTTAGAAGTAAAAAGAACATTCTTTTCCCTGGTATAGGCATACAGGAAAACAGATACTTCATCATCATAATTGTCAAGGCCATCACCATAGGCAAAGAACCTAGTCACAAGTTCTTCCCGTTCCCGCTCCTTGAGCTGTTTTTCTGTAACAGGAGCGATTTCAATAAAAGAAGCATCTTTTGCCAATTCGATCACCAAATCCATAAAGGGGCCACGGAGGGCACCTCTCCGAATTTCTGCTTTATTGGCGACTTTGCTGCCTGTATTGATTCGGTCAAACAAATCAAAGCGAGCCTGATCGTCTGCATGTTCATTCAAAACAATCCCTCGAATGGATCTGTTTTTGAGCTTCCGCTGACGAGATTCCGGTAAATCGGCAAAAGAAAAACCTGTGAGAGCAGGAAGCTTTTCCAGATCGCCCAACACGAGCCCTTTATGGAGAAATTCATGGATAGTACTCAATCTCTGGACACCATCCACGATTTCCAGTTTCCCTGATTTGGGGTTTTCCCAGAAAAAAAGAAACGGAATGGGAAGATTCATCAAAATCGATTCGATAAAACGCCATTTACGTCCTTCTTCCCAAGTGTATTCCCGCTGGTAATCAGGAGTCTCAAATTCTCCTTTCTCCATTTTATCAGCGAGAAGCTCGATGGAATACTCGGTAAGATAATAGTCGATGCGCTTCGTCTGTTCCAAAATCTGGGATTCAGCAGCAGATACCTGCTCGGAAGTGATACTCTCAATAGCACCTTGATTCATGGAATCTCCATATACTGGTAGTTTTTCATATTGGTGAAAAGATAGCCAGAGGTGGAGCGTAAATCAAGTAAACTAAGCTGTAAAAACAGGGCTTTCATCCCAATCTGCGCAGATGAAGAGCGCAGATATGCAAGATGTGTGTGGGAGGAGAGAGTTTCCCGGAAGAAACTGTTTCCCTGTCGTTCATACTTCGTATGCCTTGTCTCCGGCCCGCATAGCGCCCTCGACCGTTCCGTCAAAGAGTTCGAAGCCGGGGAACCAGGTCTCCTGCGGATCATACCGGTCAGAGCTGTATTTGTAGATCGCAAACCGCCACTTCTTCATATTGCCCGTGTACGCCAGACGACAGATTGGAGTTGGCCCGCCGCGTGAGGCAAGGGAGGGCGTCCGTAATACCCCGCTGCTTGCGGCGGGGGTAGGATGGACGTCAGGAGATTATTTAATATCATGACAATCCTGTTATCCTGTCCAAAATTATTTTATTCCAGCGCCTGAGCCAAGTCTTCCTTCAGATCTTCCTTGTTCTCGATAGCTACCGAAAGACGCACAAGATTCGCTGTGATTCCCTGTTTCTGCCTGTCCTCCTCGGAAAGAACCGCGTGGGACATCTTGACCGGATAGCAGACTAGCGATTCCACTCCGCCAAGGCTTTCGGCAAGCATGAAGATCTTAAGCTTCTCGCAGAATTTCTTTGCCTCGTCATAACCTCCGTCAAGATAGGCGCTGACGACCGCCCCGAACCCGGTCTGCTGTTTTTTCGCCAGTTCATGGTTTGGGTGGCTTGGCAGTCCGGGATAAATGACCTTCTTTATCTTCGGCTGTGTCTCAAGCCATCTTGCGAGATAGATCGAGTTCGCCTCATGCTCCTTCATACGTATCGCAAGTGTTTCAAATTTCATAGGTATTCCTCCGTAATTCAGCTTATCTCCTTGTTGGCAGTTAAGCCAGTAAGTGATGTTCTGGATAAGTAGGGACGGGCTTTAGCCTGTCCCATTCTTGAAAGCTAAGATGGTACATGCTAAAGCACGTACCTACCTTAAGAACATGTCTTGCGACATTAACTACGTATACAAAATCCTTTGTCATGGATGTTCTATTATTTCTCATCCAAGACATTCTGGAACAGCCAGGTGGAAAGGTATCTCTCTCCGGTGTCGCAGATTAATGTGACAATTGTCCTGCCTTTGTTTTCAGGCCGTTTTGCCACCTGCAAGGCAGCCCAGACATTCGCTCCGGAAGAGATTCCCGCCAGAATGCCTTCCTCTTTTGCCAGACGTAGGGAAGTTGCTCCGGCATCCTCATGCCTGACCTGGATTATTTCGTCGATCAGTTCCATCCTTACGACACCGGGAACGAATCCAGCTCCAATCCCCTGTATCATATGTTTGCCAGGTTTGCCTCCAGACAGCACAGGTGAATCGACAGGTTCCACTGCTATTGATTTAAAGCCCGGAATTTTCTTTTTAAGGGCGTCGGAAACGCCTATGAGAGTTCCGCCTGTTCCTACTCCGGCGACAAAGAAATCAACTTTCCCGTCGGTATCACGGAAGATTTCCTCGGCTGTGGTCTTCCTGTGGATTTCCGGGTTTGCAGGATTATTGAACTGCTGCGGCATGAACGAGGCGGGTGTGTCCTTCTGGATTTCCTCGGCCTTCTGGACTGCGCCTGTCATTCCTTTTTCACCAGGAGTCAGCACCAACTCGGCTCCGAGTATCTTGAGCAGCTTCCTGCGTTCAATACTCATGGTTTCCGGCATCGTGAGAATCAGCTTGTATCCGCGCGTAGCCGACACGAATGCCAGTGCAATTCCTGTATTTCCGCTTGTAGGTTCGACGATGGTCCCCCCGGGTTTGAGCTTTCCATCACGCTCCGCGGCATCGACCATGGCCACGCCGATACGGTCCTTGACGCTCCAGAGCGGATTCATGGATTCGAGCTTGACCAGGACCGTCGCGTCCAAACCCTTTGTCAGCTTGTTGAGTTTTACCAGCGGTGTATTTCCCACAACCTTCGTAATGTCACTGTAGATTCTCATATTCGCCTCCTTTTCCAATAAATTCCAAATGATATTTTATAGCTGAAAAACAATACTCTTGATAGTTTATCAAAATGATAAACAATATATAATAACAAACTTCATGCAGTATGTCAAGTGCATTATGTGAATATGTATACAGAAACGTAATGCATCTATTTTTTATTCAAGTACTTTCCTCAGGGCCTCCAGGTTCCCTTCCATGATCCTGATGTAGGCATCGGCCTCCATCGGGCCGGTAACCGCCGGATCAAGAATAGAAACCTTTGCAGATGTTTCCTTTGATATTACATCTGCGCATCTAGTTGGATACTGGGGTTCTGTGAACAGAACCTTGATTCCGCTCTTCCTGACAATTTGGATAGTCTCGGCAAGTTCCTTCGCGTTAGGTTCTGAACCTGGTTCCCGTTCTATCACTGCGGCTATTTCAAACCCGAACTCCTTTGCAAAATAAGGGAAGGCCTCATGAAAAGTCACAATCTTCTTGTTCTTCGCACCATCAAGAGCATCATGCATCTTCTTCTTCAGAGCCTCAAGCTTGCCGAGGTAGGCCTTTGCGTTGTACTTGTATTTCTCCGAATTTGCCGGATCTGCAGACGCAAGCCCTTCTGCGATATTCGCAACCTGCTTCATCGCAAGGCTTACACTGACCCAGACGTGGGGATTTACAGACTCGTGGAAATGATCCCCGTGCGCTGTCTTTTCGCTTATGAGCTCAATGCCCTTGCTAGCATCGATCACCTTAAGATCCTTCCGTGCTTCTGTCGCTTTCTCCATGAACGCCTCCATTCCGGCGCCATTGACCACGAAGACCGATGCAGTTGAAAGCGTCTTCATGTCGTCGGGTGTCATCTGGTAGTCGTGAAGACATCCGGTTATGGGTTTTGTGAGATTCACGACCTTCACTCCGCGGATATCCCTGGCGATATTCATTGTTGATATGTAGACCGGATAGAATGATGTGACAACTGTAAAGTTCTTGTCATCTGCTAAGCCTTTGAATCCCTGGAGGAGGACAAAAGCAAAAGCAGCTTTTAAGATCAATTTGGCAAATGTTTTCATAGTACACCTATAATTATTGTAGTTTATATTTTCAATTGATGTTCTTGATTGGTTGAGCAGTCGACAGGGAAAGGATCTGGCCCGTGCGCAGATCGCAGATGATGATTCATGACCGGGCGGCGGGCGGCGCCCTTGGAAGATATTCAATCGAAGCGGTAATATGGAACAACTCATTCAATGAAGGGACATGGGAACAGCAGCCCTGGCTTTTCGGCTCCTGGACTTCTTCAAAGGAATAACCTTGTGCGTTGCCAAGATACGTGCATGCAGGACAATCTAAAACACAGCCTTCTTGCATTCCCGCACCGCAGGAAATCACCGCCTGCCCGTCCTTGTGCAGTATTGCAGTCCCGTCCGATGGATGTCCGCCATAATGGCTGGAATGGAAGCAATGCGCAAAGACGCTTGCAAAGACAAATAAAGCCAGAAAGGCCTTTGAAAGACATTTTCTGAAAGCCGGATTTGTCAAAAAGTAAATCATCGCGATCCCGTGATTACAGCCTTTCTTGCCTGCCAGTCAGTTCGTTCTTGACATATACGAGGGCATCTTCAGTCGTCCTGAAAAAGAATTTTTTATCAAGTATCCTGTGGAATCCTGTTTTCTCCAGGAGTTCAAAGACACGCCATTTCATTTCGGATATGGCTACGGTCATTCCATTTTTCCTCAGGTCACTGACGAGCTGTCTCAGAGTCTCTTCCCCTGTGGCATCTATTTCATTGATGCAGTCGGCTTGGAAGATGACAGCCTTTGCATTGGGGGCCGATGCAATTGCGTCAAGAACCCTCTCCTCGAAATGTGATGCGCTTGCAAAGACAAGGTTTCCTTCGAACCTGAGCATGATGATGTCCTGTTCCGTTTCAAGGTCATGCTTGGAGGCATCTCTGAAGGTGCCGTCAGGATGTCTTGCGAGTACGGCGACATATGGTTTCATCAGCCTATAGAGATGGAATGCGATTGAGAAACCCACGCCTATTATGACTCCTTCAATCACATTTGGAGCGAGAATGATTACGAATAGGAAGGTGGCAAGGGACGATATGCCGTCAAGCCTGCTGACCTTCCATATCCTTGAAAAGACCCGGAAGTCAACCAGGCCGGACACCGCGGCGATTATCACGGCGCCAAGGGTTGCCTTCGGCAGATAATAAAGCACCGGAGTAAAGAAGAGGATTGCAAGCAGGACAAATGTGCCTGCAAAAATGGATGAGAATCCTGTCCTTGCTCCGGCATATAGATTGAGGGCTGACCGTGAAAAAGAACCGCTTACCGGGAAGGACTGGAAGAAGCTTCCGACTATCTTGGCGGCTCCCTGTCCAATCATCTCCTGATTGAAGTCCAGCCTTTCCCTTGTCTTGGCGGATATGGCCTTGCCCGTGGCAAGCACCTCCATGAATCCTATGAGGGATATCATGAGCGCACCGCCAATGAGATCGCCGGTGATAGTCCAGTCGAATCGTGGAAACTGCAATGCAGGAAGTCCTGGTGGAATATGGCCTACTATCGCGCCTCCCATGCCCCCCTTGAAATCAAGGAGATAACTGGCGGCTATTGATAGCAGAACCGTGAATATCACTCCTGGGAAACGCGGTGCATGCCTTCTTAGGAGCATTATGAGCGCAATGGATGCGATTCCCATGGCCAGTGTAGGTATATGCGTCCTGCCGGCCTGCAGGAGAAGCTCATATAGGTCTATGAGCATTCCTCCCTTCTTTTCGGGGTCTATGCCGAGGATTTGAGATAGCTGGGAGGCCGCTATGACAAGTGCGCCTGCGCTGGTAAATCCGACCACGACCGGATATGAAAGGAAATTCACGAAGACAGAAAGCCGGAATATCCCAAAAGCCAGCTGGATCAATCCTGAAAGGAAGCAGAGGAAAAAGATTGCCTGGAGCATCTGCCCCTTGTCCTCGCTCAATCCGGGAATTTGGGATATCACGGCAAAGGTCAGGAGGGAAGTCATCGCCACAGGTCCAGTATGGAGCTGGCTGCACCAGCCAAAAAGGGCGCCGACCATGACAGGGAGAAACGCGGCATAAAGACCGTAATGGGGCGGCAGGCCGGCTAATTGCGCGTATGCCATAGCCTGCGGAATCAGAAGAAGCGACACTGTAAGCCCTGCCGTGAAATCCGCGCTAAGCGTTTCCTTCGAGACGGGCAGCCATCTAAGGAAGGGGAATATCGCCTTGATCGCACCGGTATTGTTTTTCATAGATACAGCCTGCCTGAAAGGTAAACCCTGATTTCCTCATAAAAATACGGAGTGTTAATATCCACCTGCAGTTTTTGATTTCAACCCTTGCCGACGGATATGATTTCATCACCTTTGGAAGGCATCAGAGTCATCCCGCAGGATGGCGGATGGATGGATTGTTGGATCGATGTATGAATGGGTTTGAGTTCAAGATGACACAGAAGTCATGGAGATACATGAGAATTTCTAGAAAGGCATTCCGGATAATTTATCCAGGCTGTTTTTAGTCTTATCCCTTTGATACCCAGCCAACCATCAATTCGCCCAGGCGAATAAATCCAGTCATCCAATCATCCAAGGGACGGCAGTGACTTCAGAATGTAAAAACAGAACCGGTTTCGCAATTCTCAAACGTATCCGGATATGCGTTCATAACGGCGTTCGTTGCAGAAGTTCCAGTACAGTGCGCGGGGGCAATCATGCCTATCTTGAAACGCTTCAATTCATCGAGCGTCCACCTTGTCCTTGCTTTAGACGCGGATCTCAGATGTGTTCCTCCAATAACCGCCCTGAATGGTTTGCCATCCGTCAGCTCATGGATGTAGTCAAGAGTGTTTATAAGTCCTGAATGCGCACATCCGAGAAGGACAATAGTTCCCGATGGTGTCTTCATGTAGAGAGCTTGGTCATCCGGGATATTATCAACTATTTCAGCTTTGGAATCCGAGCAGAAGCATTCATCCATTATCTTCTCCTCCCCATGTTTCCTCGGTATTTCACCTGTAAGGAAGACATCCGCGCATATCTCCGTAGGCTTTGTCACCTTCTTGAACATGTCCTTGTTCTTTGCTATTGCATTCCTGGAATATTCAGGCATTCCGATATCCCGTGCCGCGCCGTTTTCATTCTTGAACTTAGGCAGAAGCGCGGATGGATGTGCGTATATCAGCACCTTCTTGTTCCTCCCAAGCACATACTCCAGACCTCCGGTATGGTCGTAATGCCCATGGCTGAGGGCGATGAAGTCAATCAGGGAGACATATATCCCCATTGGATAAAGGTTGGCGTAAAATGCGCTACCCTGCCCACAGTCAAAGAGAATTTTCTTCGCGCCCGTATCAATGAAAAAAGACAGACCGTGCTCAGATAGATACTTGCGCTTGGAAACGCTGTTTTCCACCACGACCTTTATTGTAATGTTTCCCATGTCAAACTCTCCGTTTCTTTTTGGCTATGGTCTTTTCAATCCTGGAGATTACCTCTCCCTGTTGCCTGATATCGGCAAGAAGGGAGGATGCATGTTCGACGCACTGGCCGCAGGAAATCTTTTTCATGGCGCGGATTAAACGGCAATCCTCGGCTCCAGCCTTCTGGGCAAAGGTTGCAGACAGCTCTTTCTTTTCCAAATCATTTTCCAGAAGTTCAAGCGCAGAATGAAGAGCTCCACATTTTCCCCCAGGTGCCCGCCCACCTCCAAGCTTTTTCGCCTCCACTATCTCTTCATCGGATATCCCCATGTCCTTTTGGAACCCCCTCAGAACGCTCTGCGCACAATTCAGCTTCTCCTCAGAGTACGCTTTTATCGCCTTTTTAACCGGCATAAATTCTCCTTTTCGACCGCGTTTAATGGTCGCAGACATTTCCACCTGTTTCCAGGGTGCCTGCGAGATACTTCTTCACAATATCCTCTGGCGCCTCGGACGGCGCACCTACTACTACTTTTATATCCTGCATCACGAACAGGTCCTGAGCACGACTTCCCATGCCGCCGGCAATAATCAGATTCACGCCAAGCGATGCAATCCATTTGGGAAGAACTCCCGGCTCGTGGGGCGGCGGGGTCATTGTCTTTATTGAAACAATCTCCTTCTTCTTCTCGTCGACATCCATGATTGCGAAATATCCGCAGTGACCGAAATGCATGCAGAGTTTTCCATCCTGTACCGGCAATGCTATACGCATTTTATTCTCCTGTTATGTTAAATATTGCGACTTACATAGTTCCATATTTCCCTGATTCTTACAATGCTTCCACCTTTCCCATGTTCGATAACGCTGACTCCTTCATCGTGTGCCCTGTTTACTTCGCTGTCATACGGGATGCCTCCCGCAAATACAGCTCCGGATTCGATAGTCGTTTTCTCTATCCGCCCGGTCATCTCCATGTTTATGTCAGACTTGTTCACGCAGACGAACGTCCTGATCCTGAAGTGCCGGGCAAGCTCAGTGATCCTCCCGAGGTCGTGTATTCCTGACAACGTAGGTTCGGCTACGACGAGCACGGCATCTGCACCTGTTACAGACGAAATAACAGGGCATCCTATTCCTGGCGGTCCGTCGGTTATTATGAGACTTTTCCCTTTTTCCCCGGCTGTCTTCCTTGCGTTCACACGGACAAGATTCACGAGCTTCCCGGAATTTTCCGCGCCAGGTCCAAGTACGGCGTGCACCATTGGTCCGAACCTAGTATCTGAAACAAACCATTCGCCGCAGTAGCGTTCATTCAAATCGATGGCCTTGACCGTACAGAATCTCGCACATGCCCCGCACCCCTCGCAGGATGAAGTTTCTATTGAGAATTCATTTCCTCCGTAGGCGTCATGCTCCATTTTTACCGCATCGAATCTGCAATAGGCGAGACATGCCCCGCAGCGTATGCAGTCAGATTTCCTTATTTCCGCGGAATGCCCGCAGAAGAACTGGTTGCTGATCCTTATTACAGGATGAAGTATTAGATGCAGGTCCGACGCATCAACATCGCAGTCGGCAATCACGGCATTTTCAGCAAGAGCGGCAAATGAGGCGGCCACCGTTGTTTTTCCGGTCCCTCCTTTTCCGCTGATTATGACGAGTTCCTTCACTTTTCGTTCCTCCCGCTGCATATGTCCTTCATGTCCTGGAGCAGCTTTTCAAACTTGTCCTTCAAATCAGGCATTGTCTCCAAGAGGGGAACGCCCCGTGAATAGGCTTCGGCTATTCTTCTATCTTCAGGTATCCTCATCAGCAACGCTATTTTCTCACTTCTACAGTACTTCCCGATACGGTCATCATCTGAATCCGACTTGTTGACCAGGACTCCGAATGGAATCTTCAACTGTTTGATTACCTTGACAGCCAGCGTCATATCATGGAGCCCGAACGGAGTGGGTTCGGAAACGAGAAGGACAAAGTCCGAGTTCTTCACCGATGTCACGAACGAACATGCGGTGCCTGGCGGACAGTCGATTATCCTCAGTGCAGCATTTGAAGATTTACCCTTGACAGCGCGGATGACAGGCGGCGACATTGCAGTACCCACGTCCATGCATCCTGAAACAAAATGAACTTTGCCTTTAATGCCTGTCTCCAGCTTGCCGATATTTCTCCCGACCTCCTTTATCGCACCTTCGGGACATGCTTTCGCACATAATCCACAGCTGTGGCACAGATCAAGGACGAACAGGGGTTTTCCCAGGAATGCGATTGCATTGAAAGCACATACTCCATTACATTTTCCACATCCCGTGCACTTGGCTTCGTCTAGTGAAGGTACGGGCACCGATACCTGTTCTTCTGCAAGATTCCCGGGATTTATGAAAATATGGGCGTTCGGTTCTTCAACATCGCAGTCCAGCAGCTGTACATCTTCGCTGGTGCAAAGAGCCAGAGAGACGGCGACCGTAGTCTTTCCAGTGCCTCCCTTGCCCGAAGCCACTGCTACAGTAAATAATTTTCCTGTTTTTTTAATTCCAGTGTCCGTCGACATCCGCAGATTCCTGTTTTTTAAGTGAATTTGACTGTAAAAGTTCTATCGCCTTTGATAGAGGAACTGATTCCACCAGGTAAACGGCAATCCCGGCATTCTTTAAAAGATTGAAAGCCTTGGGGCCGCAGTGACCCGTTATCACGGCCTGAACTCCGGCCTTTATTACATTCATCGCCGATTGTATTCCTGCGCCCTGGGCGGCATTCATATTGACATTGTTGTCCAGAACTTCGAATTCTTTCTTTTCAAGATCATAGATTATGAATCTAGGGGCCCTTCCAAAACGGCTTTCCAGAGTGGCTCCAAGGCAATATCCCGATGTGCTTAATGCGATCTTCATTTTAAACCTGCGGCTTTCATTTATTTGGTTTTCCGGAAAAACCTGTCTTGTCTTCCTTCATGATATTGAAAGGACTTCCTTCTGAATTTATAATCAGAGTAATTTTTCCAGATTTGATGCGATTCAATGATTCAAGCTTCCTGAGAAAGATGGCAAGCTCTGGATTTTCCAGGAACACGGAATAATATTTTGCTGCCAGCTCATCGCCTCCGCCTTTTATGTTTTTTGCCTTCGCCTCGGCATCTGCAAGCGCAAGACTCTTCTTGTTGTCGGCTTCGTCACGGAGCTTCTTGGCATCTGATTTTCCATCTGCGCGGTATCTCTCGGCCAGCACGTTTCTTTCAGCCTTCATCCTGTCGAAAACCTTGCCCGTGATCATGTCAGGGAGAATGAATGACTTGAATCCTACACCGTCAATCGCCAGCCCCAGCTTTCCCATTGCCTCTCTTGCAAGTTCTTTTCTGATCTCCTCTTCGATAATCTGAAGTTTTACCTTGCCGGCTCCTGTATTTATAAACTCATCAAGCGTATGCGCGCCTATTGCGGAATTTCTTGCTGATCTCATCATGTCGTTCAAGAGAACTTCCGTCCTGTGGAGTCCTCCAGCAGCCTTGAAGAACTTTCCGGCATCCGAAATCCTGTATGCCACATATATGCTCGCAACCACCACCTGTCCGTCAGCGGTACTTGTCTCTTCAATCTTGCCTTCATAACCGTCAAAACAGTGTATTCTCTTGTCAAACCTGTAGATCTGGTCTATCGGATACGGCCAGCAGAAATGCAGTCCTGGTTCCTCCTGGACTGAAATCCTGCCAAGCGTCTTCAAGATCACCACTTCGGTACTCTTGACCTGATAGGAGAAGATTGTGACAAGGAATATCGCCGCGACCACAGCTCCGAAGAGGAGGGCCGGCCAATGTTTAAGATATTTAAGTATGTTTTTCATTGTTATTAATGACAATCATTTCCATTAATAGGCAAAAAATATATGGTTCATGCTCTGGCGGAACACGCTCCGCACAAGCCGTAAAACTGTATAAGATGGTTCGTTATCTTGAAATTGTATTTTTTGGAAAGCCCTTTCTCGGTATCCTGGAGGAGCTTGACCTCCTGGTCAATGAAATCCGAATAGTCCACAATCTTCCTGCAGCCCGTGCAGACCAAGTGATGATGGTGATTAGGCTTCTTAGGACTCTCGGCCAGTTCGTATCTGGCACGGCCGTCTCCTATATCCAGTTTAAAGACAAGGGCCATGTCGGATAGGACTTCCAATGTCCTGTATACTGTTGTCAAGCCTATGTTTGGATGCGTCTCATGGATTTTCATATAGATGTCTTCCGCACTCATATGCTTGTCAGTGTTGGATAGGAGATCTAGGATAACTTCACGGGCGACAGTCATCCTGTATCCGTACCCATGGAACTTTCCCTGCCATCCCTCTGAATCCTTGCAGCATTTTTTCATTTTAGGTCCTATATGAAAATGGTTGTCATTAACAATTATATCCCTTTCCTCGATATTGTCAAGTCGCAATATATTTACTTGTCCTCAAAAATATTTGTAGCCTCCGCCAGAACGGATCAAGGACTTTTCCTCCTTTGGACAACTCTAAGGCTGCGTCATTTCAATTCAGACATATACCTTCTAAATCCAATGCTCCATTGATTCTTCGCAGGACAAGTTGTATTTGCAGGCCATCCTCTCCTGTAAGAGCCAAATAGTAAATACAAGGATCTGTCTTAGGAGAGCTAACAGATGCCTGCTTGAAATCAGGGAAAGTCGTAAATCTCCCGATGAGCGACTCGCAGTCCTGAATTCCAAACTCGTCCAATCTGCCAGTCAACGCCTTCAGCTCCGCCTTGTCCTTGTTCCTGAAAGCCTTGAATATCCTTTCAGCCTTCCCGACTGCCATGTGCGAATACTTTTCGTCCGATTTGACTGTAACTGAAAAATCACTCCTTGGCGCCGTTGCCGCCTTCGAGATCAGAAAGACTGAAAAAACACACACGCATCCTGCGGCGGCAAGCTTGGCCGCGGAGATGCACAGGTCGGCCCTTTTCCCGGCCAAGACGGATTTTTCAATTTCGAAATTATATTTCTGCTTCTGTTCGGATGCGGAATTTATTATTTTCTCCTGATGCATTTTGGATTTCATATGCTCGTTCATCGCCTGCGTTTTCCGTGCCAGGGCGATTTTTTTCCGGATCTCATGGGATTCCCTGCTCATATTGCATGTCTCCTTTTCACAGATCCCAGGGATCGTACAGCGAGTTGTCCATTTGGCCGAAGTTGCCGATGAACTCCTGACGGGCGAGTGTGGAAGCCTTCACGCGTGTCGGCTTCTCCTGGCTTACATGCCCGTCCAGCCAGCCTACGTTTGCACTCCTGTTGTGCCGGAAATGCACGTTGTCTCCGCGTGAATTGACAGAAGCAAACGTGGTCGCCTTCAGAGCGTCCCCTGTTCCAGCAACATTATAATATGGATAAAGGAAGGAAAATCCTTCGAGTGCTGTGACAGTAGTCTGCCCGTTGCAGGTGTCTGAGAAAGCCACGGTGTCAGTCGGCAGCTTGACATCCCCGGCCTTCATTCCGCAAAGCGAACCACCTGAACCGTAGTGGCTGCCTTTTAAATATATCCAGGTTCCGATGCATGTATTGTAGCCGTAGCCGGTCCCCTTGAGGACAAAATCATCTGTCTCAGTATTAGATTTTTTCCAGCCTGGACATGATAATATCTTCGTGTTGCCGTTCAGATGGTCGGTGATGAATCCGTTCTTCAGGTTGACACCGGAAGCGTCTCTTGTGCCGATCCAAAGCTTCCCGATTCCGGCCATCCCGACATCGGGGGCATAGGATGGCAGATAATATCCGTAGTCAGTGGAATACAGGGCGTTCGCCTTGCCGAGCTGGGAGACATTGTTAATGCATGCCGTGGCAGTTGCTGTCTTCTTGGCGTTGGAGAATACGGGAAGCAGAAGACCGGCAAGTATCCCTATGATTCCTATCACTACCAGAAGTTCCACGAGGGTGAAGGATTTTACACTTCCTGACGTGAGACTTCTTAGCGGACAGGATTCTCTTTTCCCTATTTGAGCATCTTCCGGACTCTCCATCTTTGGATGGGATCTCACGAAGTCTTCAACCGAAATGATCATCTCCCAAAGCTTCATCTTCTTCAATTCAATCCCGACAACGACATTCTCCTTTTTCATTTTCTTCCTTTTGCAAAAGCGTGTTGCGCGCACAAAAAAACTGCCGATGCTTCCTTGTCAGAAACACCGGCAGTTTGAATTGCATTCGCAACTGTTCAGCCCCTGACGCGGAGACATCCCATTATCCGTCTTCAGCGAGGGTCTGGCTCTTGAATATTTGTTGATTTGATGATTGTTTGATTGATGATTTAAAAATCACCAAGTCGCCAAATCACCATGTCTCCAAATTCAAATACAGTGGCGCGACCGCCTCCGGATTCCACGGAGTTCCTCGTTGAAAAACTGTTTTACGCTAAATGAATTGCTTGGAATTGCAAGACGGAACTTAAGATATGAATAATAATAATAGCGCGTTTATTAATTATGTGCTACAAGATCCCGTCATATCGTCTGCAGTTCCTTTGCAAGGAGCTTCGAGGCTGTTGCCACGAACTTCGAACAGGTGTTTTTCTTCACCGTTTCCTCAAATGCCTTTTTCCCTTCGGGTGTGGTGAGGTCAAGCCCGGACAGCGTTCTGCAGCTTGTTGAACCGTGCTCCTTTTCAAACTCCTTGTATAGTCTTCCTGCTGCTGCTAAAACAAGCATCTTCTTTTTCTTATAGTCTGGTTCTTTCCTGGCGGCAGCGAGCGAAATAACCATTGCCGAACCGCTGATCACCCCGCATACGCTTCCTTGCATGCCTATGCCTCCGGCAAAGATGCAAAACTACTCGATGGACATTGCCTTTTTTATGCGAGCCGGAATGCCGGTGTTGTCCATCTCGCCGTTGAAGAGCTCTGCGCCAGAGCCTATGGCGGTGGTTTTAACCTTTGAGGAGGTGTGCTCGCCTGTCGACCAAGTGATGCCGGCCTTGGTGCAGAGGATTTTCGAGCAGGCTTCAACAACCGGGTTCTTCGTGCCATACATCTTTTTAATCTCCTCGGCGCGCGTATCGCTCGGGCTGGTCTCCATCAACGCGTCGTAGGCATCCTTTATGGCCTTTGTCTCAGCATCACTGAGCTCTTTCATTCCAAAGGATTCCTGGACCACCTTCAGCACCTCCTCAAAGGAAGCCTTTTCCTTCTTGCATGCATTCACCCGGTTGATGATCTCGCTCTTCGCGAATTTCTGGGACATGAAAAGTTCAGGCCTGCTGGAACTGTCCACGCCGAGTCCTCCGGTCTCATGATCGGCGGTAACCACTATCAATGTTTCCGATGGGTGCTTGAGATAGAAATCGTGGGCGGCCTTTATCGCATCGTCAAAAGCCAGGGTCTCCTGCACTGAGGAATACAGGTCGTTCGCATGGCATGCCCAGTCGACCATACCGCCCTCCATCATGATGAAGAAGCCATTGTCGTTATCAAGCAGTTCCGTGGCCTTGGCAAGACATTCCGCAAGAGTGATCTTCTTCGGGTCTGCACTGATCGGCGCGCTGGTTATCCTGTATGTGAAAACCACTTTTCCGGCACCCTTCTGCAGTTTTCTGAACTCTCCGGCATTGTTCAGGAGCATGTACCCTTTATCCTTGAGCATGTCATCGGGTTTCTTATCGTCCTTGTTGATGAGGAAACCGTCGCCGACAAAGAGTTCAAACCCGGCTTCAGGAACAAACGTGCTGATTTCCGAGTAGCTTCCCCTGCCGGCGCTGTGCGCAAAGAAGGCGGCCGGCGTAGCATGGTTGATGGGGGTATTTGTCATGATGCCTATCTTCATGCCCTTTTTCTTGAGCAGTTCGGCTATGGATTCTACCCTCTTGCCATCCTTGTCCAGACCAAGGACTCCGTTCCTGGTCTTGACTCCGCAGGCCAGCGCTGTTCCGGCAGCTGCGGAATCGGTGACGTCCACGGTGGAATTTGTCTTTGTCAATCCGGAATACGGGAAACTGTCCATGAAAAGCTTTGCTCCCTTTTCAGGGAGGCATTTTCCAGCGGCCAGTCGCTGGTTGACACCCATGCCGTCACCGATCATGAGAAAGACATATTTAGCAGGCTTGGCATCGACCTTGCTTTTCTCCTGGGCACAGACGTTGAACATGCCGGACAAGCAGACGAAAAGAGCCAGGGCAGCGGCTAAGGTGAGATTGTTTTTCCGTACAGGACTGTGAAGCCGGGTAAACATCTTAACTCCTTAGATTATTTCTTCATTTTTCCGATTTCCTCTTCGACTTCATCAGCCCCTTCCGAATAAAATTTCTCCTCGTCGGGAGCAAGTTCTTTCAGAAGACGCAGGAACTCCCCTGCATGAACCCTTTCCTCGTCGGCAATGTCCTTCAGCACTTCAATTGCGAGCTTGTTGTCGGTTGATTCAGCAAGCTGCATGTAGAGCTGTATTGCCTCATATTCCGCGGCAACCATGAAACGTATTGCGCGGACCAGCTCCGCCTTTGTAAGCTTCCGATCCTTGGCGAGACCAGAGAATGAATTTCCAAAATCCGGCATAGAAACCTCCTTTTATTGCTCTTTACTTGCGTTGAACATTTTCCAGGTGACATATCCTCCGCTCAGGTTTTTCACGTTGAATCCGTTCTGCCTGAGTATTCTTTCTGCAATATATCCGCGAATTCCGACCTGGCAATAAATCACAATTCCACTATCCTTTGGAAGTTCAGACATACGGGAGCGCAACTGTCCGAGTGGAATCAGCACGGCTCCCGGCAAAGCTCCGGCCTTGAACTCGGACTTCTCCCTGACATCCAGTAGGAATGCGTTTTCCGCGATAGCATCGGCGCAGACCTGCACCGTTTTCCCTTCGAGCATGTTCACTGCTACAAAACCCGCATAGTTGACCGGTTCCTTCGCCGATCCATACGGAGGGGCATAGGAGAGTTCCAGATCCTGCAAATCATATACGCTTAGGTAGGTTTGGATGGCGGTAGCCATTACATCTATGCGTTCCTTGACTCCGTCTCGTCCAACTATCTGGACACCAAGGATTCTGCCTTCCGGGCTGAAAAGCATTTTCAAATGCATCTGTTTTGCATCGGGATAATAGGTCGCATGCGAGAAAGGATTGAGATACACTTTTAGATAAGGTATTTTCTCTTTCCGCAGTATTTTCTCGCTGGGTCCTGCGTTGCCTACGGTAAGGTCGAAAACCTTGCAGATGGAAGAGCCGATAGCCCCCTTGAACTCCGACTTGCCGCCCAGTGCGTTGCATGCGGCTGTACGCCCCTGCCGGTTTGCGGGACCCGCCAGCGGTATCTGCGAAGGCCTGTTGATTACCGTCTCCATCACCTCTATTACATCCCCGACCGCGTAGATATCAGGGTCTGATGTCTCCAAATACTCGTTCACGACAATTCCCTGCTTGTCGCCAAGGGCAAGGCCTGCTGCTGCCGCCAGTTCTGAGTTGGGCCGGATTCCGGCAGCGACTATAACAATGTCTGTCTTGACTGTTTTCCCGCTGCTCAGCTCAACAAGCAGTTCAGTCTTTTCGTCGTCCTTTCCAATTGATTGCCTGCAAATCCGGACTACCGTAGTATTGAAATGGATTTTAACGCCGTGTTTGACAAGGCAGTCCGAGAGAGGACTCGCCATTTCTGGATCAATTACGCTCATCAGCTGTCCTGACCTCTGCACAAGGACTGTTTCAATCTTCTGGTGCCGGAAGTTCTCGGCCATTTCCAATCCTATGTATCCGCCACCGACGATAAGCGCTCTTTTAATACCGTCGTTGACACGGTCTTTTACATCTGTCATGTCGGACATGTTCCACATTACCATCACGTCAGTATCATCGATTCCGGGGATTTCCGGTTTTTTTGGACTTGACCCGGTCGCGATTATCAACTTGTCGTAGCTTTCCTTGTAGCTTTCTCCGGTATGCCGGTTCAACACCGTAACTGTTTTTGCAGCGGGGTCTATTGCTGTTATCTCCTGTGCTGTCCGGACATCTACATTTGTCCTTGCCCTGAACCGTTCGGGAGACATTACCACGAGATCTTCTCTTTTCTCTATGACTCCGCCGACATGATATGGCAGTCCGCAATTCGCAAAAGATATATGCTCTCCCTTTTCAAACATGATGATATGGGCCTGTTCATCCAGCCGCCGCGCTCTCGCCGCCGCGCTGGCGCCGCCGGCAACTCCTCCTATAATGACAAGTTTCATATTTGCCTCTCCTTTAATATTTTTAATGTATCATAGCAAGTCTCAGAATACCCCCGGCTACAAGAGCTGTTGAAACCATGATCGCCGTGGACTTCAGCATATCTTTCACACCCAGTTCCTTAAGCAGTACTGCGAATGTCGCAACGCAAGGGAAGTATAGTGCAAGAACTGTAACCGCAATAGTAAGCTGTTCCGGGCTCAAACCAAGCGGGACAAGCATGCCCACGGCAAGATCCTTTCGCAGGAACCCCGCCAGCAAGGCGGGAACCGCCTCACCAGGAAGACCAAACCATATTCTCATGAACGGCGCAGCATGGGTGGCTATATAATGGATTATGCCCAGGGCATTCAGGATATTGACAGCCAGAACTCCGAGGAAAAGAAATGGCACCGCCTCGGCCAGAAACCAACGGACGCGCATCCAGGTCTTTTTTACAATTGCCAGCATGCACGGCCTTCTGTAGGGCGGAATATCAAGAAAGATCTCCATGGACTCGCCACGCGCCATCCTGTTGAGAAGCAGGCCTAGAATAATAAATACTGCCATCATTGTTCCGAAGACCACCACGATGAAGCGTGCTCCGAAATGCCCGAGAACCCCGAAGATCATGGCGGTCTGCGCCATACAGGGTACGGAGACGCTCACGAGCGTTATGGCAATGAAACGCTGTTTCCGAGTATCAAGTCCGCGTGCAGACAACACCCCCGGGACATTGCAGCCAAGCCCGAGCAGGACAGGTATGACTCCATGCCCGTGCATGCCGAGACGATGGAAAAGATTGTCGGACACAGTCGCGAGCCTTGGCAGATAACCAGTATCTTCAAGAAGGGCCAGGGCGAAATAAAAGGCGATGATATAGGGAAGCACCATGCCAATTGGCACAAACAGGCCGGTCGTCAGCATTCCCATGGACTGGAGATAGTCCACCTTTCCGTCAATCAATGTTCCAATCAGGACGTCGTGCACGAATCCTGTTCCAATCCAGTTGCTTAATTTCGTTATTGGCTCCAGGTACAGCTTGAAGAGCGGTTCGATTCCATATCGGATCAAGCCCTCTCCGATAAACCTGACCATCCAGAACAGTGCAAACAGGATAATGAGAGCGGCAAAGATGCCAGCGACCGGTTTCACCGTGGCATCAGCCAGGCGATCCCGAAATGTGTGATGCCGGTGCGCTATCGTCTGGACTTTTCTGACAATATGCCCGACCTTTATCCATGCCTGATCCTCTCCGCAATGTTCCATCCGATTTTGAATCTGCGGCTCAACAAGCCGAACAGTAAGCTCTTTGATGCCTTCCCCTGTGATGGCGACTGTCGGGACAACGGGGACTTGGAGAAGCTTTTCAAGTTGGTGGACATCAATAGCGATGCCATGATGCTGCGCCTCATCCCACATGTTAAGCGCAATTACGAGCGGTTTCCTCTTCTCCAGGAGTTCAACCGTAAGCAAAAGGCATCTTTCGAGACTCGTGGCATCGACCACGTTCACTATCAGATCCGCCTTGTCCATCAATGATACGGCAACCTCTTCCGCCTTATTCGCCGCTTCGAGCGAATAAGTCCCGGGTGCGTCAAGGATTTCTACGACTTCCCCATGTAGCATCATCCGTCCTCTGAGGTAGTCGACCGTGGTGCCGGGATAGTTGGAAGTGATCACGTCCACACCGGTCAGCCTGGAGAAGAGAACGCTTTTTCCAACATTCGGATCACCTATCAGTACTATTGTTTTCATGATTCCCGCGTGACTTTAATCTTCTGGGCCATGCCTCTCCCTATGGTGACCTGCCGATGCTCAACTTCCAAAACCAAGGGGCCCGACAGCGGATGCTTTGCAACCATGCGGACCTTCTTTCCTTCGGTAATGCCAAAACCACGCAGACGATTTTGAAAAACACAGCCGCCATGCAGGGCTGCTATGGTCGCTGTTTCACCCTCCTGCAAATGCGATATCAAATTTTTATCCATACACTTATGCTTTCTTTAATAGGAAACTTATTAGAAATACAAATCGCGTTGTCCTGAACTCTTTATGTTTTCCAGACGTTCCAAAAGTTTCTGTTTCTGGGGGCCGCCTCTAATTTTCTGGAGTTCTTTGACAATAAGTTTTTCCCCGACCCGTCTTGTTTCCGGGCTTGCGTAGTCAATAAGATACTCTTCAAGGGTTAGAATGGCATTGGGAGTGCAGAATTTCTCAATGAAACCCGGGATTGCATATTCCATGAAAATCTGGCCGGTTCTGCCGGAACGGTAGCAGGATGTGCAGAAGCTCGGTATATAGCCGTTGTGTAGAAGTTCGCGCAGGATTTCATCCATTGGACGGATATCTCCGACTTGGAACTGCTCCCTCCTGAGTTCCTGCTCGGGATTTTTCTCCGTATAGCCTGCGAGTTCAAGTTTTGTTCCGGCATCAATCTGGGAAACCCCGAAAGCCATGACTTCCCGGCGGACCTCGGCGGTTTCCCGTGCCGTCAGGATCATTCCCGTGTATGGCACTGAAAGGCGCAGGATTGCAACCAGCCGCTTGAAATCGTAATCGCTCACAAAATATTTCTTGTCAAGATCCACCCCGTGTGCTGGGCGAATTCGCGGGAAACTTATAGTGTGCGGTCCCACGCCGTAGGTTTCCTGGAAAATCTGATATGTTCCAATGCCAGCATCCTTTACTTTCTTATAGCCTTCGTGATCCATCGGGGCAGCATTTATGTTTAACCTGCGTATTTCGCCGTGCCCCTTCCTGATATCATAGACTTTCCTGACGGTGTCAGAAATAAAGTCGGGTGAGTAATCCGGGTGTTCTCCAAAGACGAGGATAAGCCGCTTATGTCCGCTATCCTCAAGCGCCTCGATCTGGGCGATAAGCTCGTCCTGGGTGAGGGTTTTCCTGACGGTTGTCCTGAGGCTTCTGCGAAATGCGCAGTAAGCGCAGTCGTTAATGCAGCGATTGCCTATATAGAGCGGGGCGAAAACAACTATGCGGTTGCCGTAGACGTCCCTTTTAAGCTGGCGTGCCGCATTGAATATATCATCGACAATCTCCGGTGATTTTGCCGAGAGGAGGGATGCGGTTTCACCGATATCCAGAGCCTTCTTCTCAATGCTCTTTGCAATGACTTCCCGGATCTTCGACTTGTCCTCGGCCGTGTTATTGACAAGTCCCTCGATCTTGGCGTCATCTATAAAATCCACACAATGTTCTGACAGTTTGTTTTTCATGACAAAATAAATTTAATATTTTTCAAATACTGAGCCTACGTATACAAAATCCTCAAGCCGGACTCTTGCGCTAATTTCACAGGCAATACGCCTATCCCACGTTAAATTTGTTGTTTGCATACTCAACTTCCATGAATTTAGCTGACGCCCTTGATACTATTCGCCCATCCTGGAGCATCTCTGACTCCATTGCATGCAAAGGAGGAGACGATTTCTTAATTCTCGCCCTGACAACGATTTCACGGTCGATCAGTACAGGGAAGGAAAAACGGACCGTCAGCTTGCCGGTGACCGCAGTCCTGCCGGAAGAAAACAGGCAGTTTGTCATTGCACCGTCAAGAATGGAGGAAATCACACCTCCATGCAGCAATCCGTTATATCCCTGAAATTTCCTGCTGCAGAAAAAACGGCCCTCGACTCCTCCGTCCTCGCAGACCTGA
Source organism: Lentisphaerae bacterium GWF2_50_93 (assembly GCA_001804815.1). Classification (GTDB taxonomy): domain Bacteria; phylum Verrucomicrobiota; class Lentisphaeria; order Victivallales; family GWF2-50-93; genus GWF2-50-93. The sequence goes on along the minus strand of MHBI01000097.1, from coordinate 21,381 downwards.
AAGGACAAATTCAGCCCCTGTCCGTTGCTTTTTCCGCACACGATGCAATGAGGATGGAGAACCGTCTGCCGTGAAATCATTTCTTTAATTGCTGTTTCCATTGCCTCTTACAATTTAAAGGTTCTCGTCCCGTTCCGACAGAGCCAGGATTGGTTCAATTGCACGCTCAAATGCCTTTGCTGTTTCTGTTTTGCTATAATATATGAAAGGGTTTCCGGAATCGCAGGCCTCTCCTATCGCGGGATCAACGGGTATGCGTCCAAGGAAGGGGACTTTCATTTCTTTTGCCATCAGTTCTCCGCCTCCGGTCTTGAATATCTGCGTCAGTTCTCCGCATTTAGGACATACGAATCCGCTCATATTCTCCACAACTCCAAGAACTGGAATTTCCAGTTGCCTGCAGAAGTTTATGGACTTCCGCACATCTGCAACCGCAACGTCCTGGGGCGTAGTAACAACGACGGCGCCATCGGGATTTTTCAGCAACTGGCATACGGACAATGGTTCATCTCCAGTTCCCGGAGGCGAATCAATTACCAGATAGTCGAGCTCCCCCCATTCCACGTCCATCAGGAACTGTTTTATGACGTTTGCCTTCATGGGCCCCCTCCATATGACAGCATCATCCCTGTCCCTGAGAAGGAACCCTATCGAAAGGACTTTCATTCCACCCTTGTCGACCGGATGTATTGCGCCGTCGGTTGCGCCAATCCTCGAATCGTCCAGTTTGAGCATCTTTGGAATGCTCGGCCCATGGATATCCACATCGAGCAGGCCGACCTTCTTTCCGGCCATGGAAAGGGAAACCGCGAGATTCGCAGCAAAGGTGCTTTTGCCCACGCCACCTTTTCCGGAAAGGACTATTATCTTGTGCCTAATCCTCCCCATTCGCCCGTCCAGCCTCTCCTGTTCAAGGAACATGTCCAGGCTGTCATTTGGAACGTCTCCTTGTCTTTTCCCGGAAGCCGGGCAGGAAGCCGCAGCCTCCTGTTGATTCTTGCATGTATTTCCCATTTAAACATCCTTTCATTTTTCTATTTCAAAGCTTAACAACCATGCTGCCAACAGGTTCTCCTATGTTCTGGGCTATTGCCGGGCACTTCACAGTCAGCATGAAGCATGTTTTTTTCCCGCGCCCGGCCAGGGTTTCATAGTTGCCCTGGCCTTTGGCGATTATTAGGTCAGCCTTTCCAAAACAAAGCCTGAACTCAGGCGACGTATCGTCGAGTATCGTCCCCGGCGCATCGGAACCGTTGCTGATGACATGGACGATTTCCGGGATTTTCGCCTCATTGGCATCCTCCATTGTAGCGTCATTGACAACTGGACCGCCTCGCACGGCAAAGGTGATTTTATCGGCAGGCAGCATTTCAAGCAGCAACCTGTCAAAATAAATCTCCCCTGCATTGTCAGCAAGATAGAGGATATTTCCTGCCCGTCCTGCTTCACGGAACAGAGCCTTGGCATCTCCATGCAATGGCTGCGCAAGTAATTTATCCAGACATTTTGGAAGATCCTCCTTGGAAATCTGCGTTTTGGCCCCTGAGTCAAGAAGGTTGCCAGCTATCGCAAGACGCACCGCAAGTTCGCCTGGATTCTCCGATTTTTTCAGCATCCCGCGCATTCTTGGCATCATGCAAGCCGCGATCCGGTTCATGTCATGCTTGATTGAATTGTAAGGGTCTTTGTTTTTCGTAGCTTCACGTATTATCCTGTGCATCCGCTGCGCCACGGCCGGCGGAGACCCCCTCCAGTCAGAGGATGCTATCTCACCAAGAAGCCGCCTCATCAGGCGTTCTCTCTCCTGCTCATCCTCAATAAGCAAGGCAATAGCCTCCGATGCCTGGCGCACAAGACATGGTATGCACTCATATTGAGTTTTCATTCTTTATTCTCCGCCTTCTTACGGACGGTACTTCCTCCTGCTTTGCCGAGAGCCTGCATCACGTCTTCGATTATGAGTCCATAATCTTCTATGCCAACTGACAGTCGCACCGTATTCCTGTTTACGCCAAAAGTCATGCGCCGCTCGGGCGGCAGATATAGCATTGTTGTAAGAAATGGAATGCAGATCAGGGATTCAGTGCAGCCCAGGCTGACTGCATGATAAATCAGTTTCAGGGACGAAATAAAGCGTTTTGCGTCATTTTCACTTCCGCCGACATCGAATGACAGCAGTCCTCCGAATCCTCCATGCATCTGCTGTTTTGCGGTTTTATGACCGGGATGATCTTCAAGCCCGGGATAGGAAAGCCTGCTGACACTTGGTTGTTTCTGCAGGAATCGTGCGACCTTGATGGCGTTCTCAGACATGCGTCCCGCCCTAAGAGGGAATGTCTTCAATCCGCGTTCGAGAAGTGAAGCGGAATATGCGTCCAGAGTGCACCCTATGGCCTGTCTTGTGAACCATAGCCGGGTATAGTCCTGCTTCGACCCAGCGACGGCACCGGCCATGAGATCATTGTGCCCGCCCAGGGCCTTGGTGGCGCTATGTACCACCAGATGCGCACCGAGTTTCAGGGGATTCTGATGGAAAGGAGTAGCGAATGTGTTGTCGACTACCAGAAGGGCACCGACTTTGTCGACTGCGCGCCTGGCCGCCTTAATGTCGATGACCTTGCATAGGGGATTGCTCGGAGTCTCCAGGAAAACCATGGCTGTGTTGGGTTTGATGCAATCATCAAGACGGGAACTCTGGTCCGCATCCAGCCAGGTAACCTCGACTCCCAGCCTTTCAAGGATAAGTGAAACCTTGTAGTTCGCGCCGTATATGTCATTGAAAAGGATCAGGTGATCCCCGGTTTTCAAATAGGTGAGATATACCAATGTGCAGGCCGCCATGCCTGACGTGCAGACAATGCAGTCCTCTGCGAATTCCATCTGCGCAATCCTCTTCTCCACCGCACGGACTGTGGGATTGTCGTCACGGTGATAGGTATAGCCGTCGATTTCGCCGTCGGTGATCTTACGCAGGACCTCGAAATCACGGTATTCATAGTTTACGGCATGGACGATGGGCGTGACCATCGGACGGTTGCCATATGGAGTCAATGGATCAGACATGGACATTCCTCCTTGGATTTACGGTCATATCGGGTTCCCTTTGTTGAGTGCGTGGACAATGGATTATTCACAGCCCCGTTTTTTTGCCGTGGCCGACTTCATAGCAGACCTGCGCTTCCTCATCAACCTGCCAGCGTCGCGTAAAAGGCGTTCAGTAGTATTCCAGCTCACGCACTCGTCAGTTATTGAAACACCATAACGCAGTTTTGAAGGATATTCCGTGGCTTTCTGGCCGCCTTCGAAAAGATTGCTCTCCAGGAGCATGCCGATTATGGATCCGTTCCCGTCCAGGCGCTGGCTGAGTACATTGTTCCATACTCTTTCCTGTGCATCATACCTTTTCCCGGAATTGCCATGGCTGCAGTCAATCATCACCGCCGGATTGAGATGTCTGTCCGACATCCTCTTGCATGCCTCGCGTACCCATCTGGCGCCATAATTGGGGCCGCTGCTGGAACCTCTCAATATGACATGCCCGTTCATGTTGCCCCTGGTCCGGACAATTGCGACACGCCCCCTGTCATCAATTCCGAGGAAACTGTGAGGATGCCGCGCCGACTCCATCGCGTCCACCGCCACCTGGATATTTCCGTCTGTGCTGTTCTTGAATCCTACCGGCATGGAAAGTCCGCTTGCCATCTGGCGGTGTATCTGTGACTCGGTGGTTCTTGCTCCTATTGCCGCCCATGATATCAGGTCTGCCGTATATTGCGGCACAAAAGGATCGAGCATTTCAGCGGCGGCTGGAACCCCCATGGAACTGATTTTCAAAAGCAGGTTCCTTGCAGCGCGCAATCCATAGGCTATTTCGGACGAGCCGTCCATCCTCGGATCAGAGATCATCCCCTTCCAGCCGGCAACAGTGCGGGGTTTCTCGAAATATACCCTCATCAGAATCATGAGGTCGTCCGCCAGTTCATCGCGCAGTTTGGCAAGACGCCCTGCATATTCCAGCGCCTCCGCAGGATCATGTATTGAGCAGGGGCCGGCTACAACCATCATCCGATGATCATTGCCGGCAATGATATCACCTATCTCCATGCGTGCCCTGGCCACACCTTCCAGCATGTTTGGAGACGCCGCAAGTTTCCTTTTCAACGACAGGGGTGTTATGAGAGGTATCAATTCGACAAGATTCAAGTTCTCGGTGCGGATCTCCGGTTTTCCTTGGGTGGCGGCTCCTCCAGCCGACGGATATGCTGGAGTCATTTTGTCCACCAGTTTGGTGGATCTTCTGCGGGCATTTCCAACGCTGCCCAGTTTAATTCCTGCAGATTTTGCCTTCATTATATCAATTCTCCTTTTCTTTTTTTATGGACGTTACAGTTTTCTCGAACAAAAGAGGGAACACTATGTCACTCGTACAGCACGGAATCCAGACGGCGAGGAATAAGAAACCGGCAATGGCGACAATTACTAAAGGCCCCGGTGTTCCACCCATCGCCATCGTGATATGGAAAAGGGATGCCCATGTGCTGACAAGTACATGACCGGCATGGAAAAACTTCGTATGTGGACGCCACGCGCCGACACAGATTCCAGCAAGGGCCAGAGGATTCACAAGCCACCATTTTTCAATGAATCCAAAGTGCAGCCCGCGGTTGGGCATGTCCAGGAGCCATTCTCCGATAAATGGTATGATGCAGTCGCTCAATGTGGCAATCCCTATGGAGCCGACATAACCTATCAGGAGGATGTTCCATATCCCACGGCCACCATGCAAACGGTACATTGCCGTGGTAACCAGCGCACTTAACAGGACATGAGAGGGATGCATCACCCAAAACAAGGTGGAGGAAACGGACGACGGAGTATTCATGCCGATCATGACAAGGACAATCAACACGCCGGACAAAGTCCCAGTGGCAGTAAATGGGACGTGAGTCCGCAGCTCCTTTATTATTAATCTGTTTCTGTACATAAGGTTCCTATATGTTCAAGTTCAGGAATTCCAATATTCAATATCCAACAAGGAACGTCCAAGGGTAATTCAAATTCCAATCAAGACACGCTAAAGCCGTGAACTCCAACAAGATTACGGATTACCTTCTCCTCATTCCTTCTTTTCCTTAATTTGTTATACTTCGATATTCGTAATTCGATTGCTCGTCTGTTCGATTGTTCCAAAGTTGCGGTTTCCAGCCGACCAACTTGAATTATGGTGAGAGAAGATGGTCAGCAATTGCTCGATACAGTGTGCTGACTGCGAGAATCGCACAATGCCTTCCTTCCTCGGATAAACACTCCTGTGAATCAATTATTTCCCTGGGGTTAATGGCCAAAGCGTCCATTACTGTCCTCCCCTTGGCCATGCGGGCGACGGCATAGCCGCAGGCCAACGTGTCCTCGCAACCTTCCGTATAATAACGGATATCTTCGATTACATTGTCGCGGATCACAAGATAGAATTCCATCTCATCCCCGCAAATACCCTTTAAAACTGCGGATGATGTGGGCTCATTCATCCTGCCGAATAAATCTTCATCAATACGCACTTTCATATGCTTTCTCCAATAAGATAAAAAATAAAATGGATTAACAAGGATTTTTCCGTTTCGATTTCTGGAAATAAGGCGTTATGTCCAAAAGCAACGCTCCATCAAGCACGTCAAATTCTCCAAGTTTCAGGATATAGCCTTCCCTGCGAATCAAACGAGCCTTGCAGAAACCTATGCTGTCAGCCCGGATTTTGGCGCATGCAGTACAAGTTTCAAACTTGAAATCCTTCAGAGATTCTGAGGCGGCCGGGCCTGATAAACCCAGGTATTCTAACGTATAAGAAAGAAGAACGTGCGAGAACCCATCCAAGCCTCTTAGTTTATTTTTAAATTCCGGAAAAATCTCTGCATATCCTATGCAGCCCCCCTCTGGCATAGGACGAACAGGCATATTGTCCGGAACCTCGTGTTCGTTCCTGATTATTCCAATTCCCGTGGAGTTTTTCTCACAAGCTTTCATCGCCATCATGTCATTTTGTTTTCTTATTTGCTTAAGCGTTCCCCCTCCATATTGCCTATATCCCCTTCTTTTCATTGTATTATTAATTCCTTTTTCGATTTAACCGCCACATAAAATGCTCCTGCACCTCCGCCCTCCGAGCGTATAACACCTTTCCGTAAAAGTTTCCCGATGTATTTTGACACCTCGTTGAGATGCATGTCGAAGGACTCCGCAACCTGAACCGCCGTACAAGGACGCCTTCGGAGCATTTCAATGATATCAATCTCATTGACCTCGATGATAGGGCAGTTTGAGCGAAACTCCGATATGACTTCGGCGGGAGGCTCGAACAGTCTTGAAAGCTCATCCATCTTATCCTTCGAAACAGCAACGGCTGTTTCCTCGCATGGCGGGCGGACACAGGTGTTGAGCTGTGTCTTGTCTGGCTTTATCTGTTTGGTGAGTTCTGCAATCCGGCGGACATTTTCAATATCGGAGTTGATTCCGTCCACCAGGAAAACCTCAATCCAAAGACTCCTTTTGAAATCTCTCCGGAATGCATACGTACCGTTGAGAAGCTTGTTGAAGGTCACGCCTTCGCAAGGCCTGTGGAGCCGTGCAAATGATTCCTGGTCATATGCGCTCATCGTCACCTTTACAACATCGGCCTTGGCCGCCGATTCCCTGACATCCGGGGAATATAGAGTAGTTCCGTTGGTGAGCAGCGCCACGGGAATATCTGAGTTTGCATGTATGAAATCAATAAGCTTCCCGAATCCGCTGTGCAAAGTCGGCTCACCGGAACCGGCAAGCGTAATATAATCGGCGGTTCCTCCATTATGCATCCAGTCTCCAATTTCCACCAGCACATCTTTTAGAGGCACATATTCACGCCTTTCAAGAGTCTTTACTGTTGTATGCCCCAGCTGACAGAAGACGCAGTCCAGACTGCAGGTCTTGAAAGGTGTCAAGTCAACACCCAGAGAACGTCCGAACCGTCGCGACGGTACTGGCCCGAACAGATATTTCGTTGCGCTTGTCAAAGCAGTTTCCTCGCACCTGAATACGCTTCCTCCGGATTAAGTATTGCCGCAGCATGTCCGGGATGTTTTGCTGGATTTATTGATTTCATGAAGTCAAAAAGCTTTCCCTGTGTTTCGTAACTGAATGTTCCTTTGACCTGGTATGCCTTGCCATCCTTGGTCTTAAAAAGAAGCGTTCCCTTTGATTTGTTCAGGATGTTCTTCCGCGTCTTGTCAAAATAATTGTCGGCCACGACAAACTGCCAGTTCCCATATAGCCCCATGCACCCAACATAGACAGCGTTAGGAACTCCCTTTTCATCCACCGTGGCGAGGACTCCGATTGGTTCCCTGTTTTCCCACGCCTTTAATATTTCATCCGGTAAATTTGGCATATTTCAGTCTCCTTGTTTTGGACATTTCTTCATGACCATGAACCAGTCGAGGACTTTCGTATCCTTTTCGGGTTTCTCGACGCGCTCTTTCGCAGTTCCGCATGATCCTGCAGGCGGAACTATGACATCGTCTCCGGGCCGCCAGTTTGCTGGAGTCGCAACCTTGTTTGAATCTGACATCTGCATTGCTACAAGCAGGCGCATGACTTCATCAACATTCCTTCCGTTGCTGAGCGGGTAGTAGAGAATCGCCCTGACGACAGCGCTAGGGTCTATCATGAATACGGCCCTTACCGCCTGCGTAGAACTCGCCGAAGGCTGGAGCATCCCGAAAGCTCTTGAAACATCCATTGTAAGATCGCTTATGACCGGAAATGTCACTTCGACATTTTTCATTCCCTTGTATTCAATCTTCTCCTTGATAGTCCTGAGCCAGGCGATGTGGCTATAGGTGCTGTCAATGGAAAGGCCCAGTAACTTGCAATTGAGTTTTTCAAACTCGGGCATCATGGATGCGAATGTCATGAATTCGGTTGTGCATACCGGGGTGAAATCCGCCGGATGTGAAAAGAACACTACCCATTTACCCTTGTAATCGTTGGGAAAACTGATTTTTCCCTGAGTGGTTTCAGCCTCAAATGAAGGCGCTTTTTCGCCTATTAAGGGGAACCGCTGTGTATTTTGTTCCATAACTTGTCAATTCTCCAAGGTTAAAGGACGCCAAAATGGTTGAGTCTTGGCGTCCTTATTTTAATTGTTAACTTGACTTCTCAATTTCATCGAGCCTTTTTTTTGCGGCTTCAAGTTCTGACTCAAGAGTTTTCGTATAGTTCCTGAGAGACTGTTTCTCCAGTTCCGGCTCAGGTCTCTGTTCCTGATAGGCAATTGGGTTCATTCCCAAGCGCATCAGTCCGAAACCGCCGCCGCGCCGAAACCCCATTCCTCTTCCACGTCCGAATCCCATTCCGCATCCGCGTCCGAACGCTGGATTAGTAAATCCGGCAACATCATACCCAGCACAGAACCCCATTCCGCGGCCTGTCATTGGCCCCATTCCCATAGGGCCTGTTCCATTTCCTCTTGGCATTATAGTTTCTCCTTTTTCTATTTGTAATTTCTATTTACCTTGACGTCCACCCGCTCGGCCACGCCCACCGTGACCTCGGCCTTGCCCTTTGCCAGCTCCCCCCGATGGGCTTTTTCGTTTCCCAGTGCCGCAAGTACCGAGCTTGCGCCCTGTGCCTGCCCCTTTCCCCTTCGGCCCTGTTCCGTCTCCTCTTGGCATTGTCAGTTACTCCTTAGTTATAATGGTCGTTTTTTATTTTCTTGTCATTTTGCTTCCACATTTGGGACATTCCATTTGACTGCAGGGCTGACCGGCGACATGAGCGATTGTGTGACCGCATTTGAGGCAAGCACAGTCACCGCCCGGTCCGCCTGCCAATGGCCCTCCCATTCTGCCCCGAGCACCTTGACCACGTCCGGCACCAAAACCCAACCCGCCACCCGCAGGACCAGTTCCCATGGGCCCAGTTCCGTCTCTTCTTGGCATAACGCACCTCCTTTTATTACTTGCTTTTCCTATTGCGGCTATCTACCTTCTGGATTTGCACCCCAACCGCGCCGCCTTCCTCCTTTTCCATTTCGACACCTCTGGAGGTTTCTGCTGCACCCTGGCATCAGGAATCGGATGTCAGCAATATGTCCATCCATAAACGCACGGAAAACATCTTCGATTGCTCCACAGACAAACCCAGCCACTGCTATTCCTTCTTTTCTTATGGCCGTTTCCTGCACTCCTGAAATCGCCCCGCATATCAGGAGATCTATGTCGTGCACAGAAAGCTCCCTGGCCCTTTCAAAGACCCCCTTGGCGGCAATAGAAATATTCTCCCTGGCGACATCCTTCCCTTCCCCGACATCTATCAGAAGGATATTTCCTGAGACATCGAACACCGGAGCTATTCTTCCCTGGGAATGTGATATGGCTATTTTCATGGTTTTTGTTTTAGCAGTATCCATGCCATCAATGGCCAGACCATGCATATCAGCCTTATGGATAACATATTATACTTATATCGCCTTTGCCTGAGCTTGACAACAGTGTCTTATAATGCAATGTTATTGAAGTGCTAACATTGCATTATGCATTGCTATTAAAGGAGAACCGCGATGAAGGACTGTCGCGATGTCATTCTTGATTCAATAAATGAAGGGGTCTTCACGGTCGGTCTGGACTGGCGTATAAGATCCTTCAACCGGGCTGCCGAGAAGATAACAGGGGTATCGGGCAAGGATGCGATAGGCAGGCATTGCTCAGACGTCTTCCATGCTAACATATGCGAGAAGGACTGCGCGTTAAAACGGACCATGGAGAGCGGAAGGCCCACAGTGAACGCAACCGCGCACATAATAACTAACAACGGTGCCCGTCTTCCGATACGAATTTCCGCTGCTGTACTGAAGGACGAAAAGAACGAAGTCGTAGGAGGCGTCGAAACCTTCCAGGATCTCAGCCAGATCGAGGAACTGCGCAAGGAACTCCACAACCGGCACACGTTCGAGGACATAGTAGGACGGAGTCCGGCCATGATGCGCCTCTACGAAATACTCCCGCAGATCGCTGAAAGCACAAGCACTGTCCTGATTGAAGGCGCGAGCGGCACCGGAAAGGAGCTCTTCGCCAGGGCGATCCATAACCTTTCTCCAAGGAAGAAAAGGAAGTTTGTCGCAGTCAACTGCGCCGCATTGCCTGACACGCTCCTGGAGAGCGAGCTTTTCGGATACAAGGCGGGAGCATTTACCGATGCTAAACGTGACAAGGAGGGACGTTTCGTGCTCGCAGACGGAGGCACGTTGTTCCTGGACGAAATAGGGGACATAACCCCGGCGCTGCAGGTACGCCTGCTGAGGGTGCTCCAGGAACGGAAAGTGGAACCTCTTGGTTCGAACGAACCCATCCCAATCAACGTCCGTGTCGTTGCCGCAACAAATAAGAATCTGAAAACCCTTGTTAAGTCCGGCAAGTTCAGGGATGACCTCTATTATCGGATACGCGTCATCCATCTGGAACTGCCGGAACTCAAAAACAGGCGCGAGGACATCCCTATATTGACGGATCACATGGTTTCCAAGTACAACCACATACAGGGCAAAAACATCGAAGGTATCACCCCGGAAGCCATGGCGCGCCTTCTGGAACATGATTACCCGGGCAACATAAGGGAACTTGAAAACATAATTGAACAGGCATTTGTCCTCTGCCGCGGAAGCATAATCGAGCTTTCGCATCTACCGCCCGAGCTGCGTCCCGGAATCAAGCCTGGGGGTAGAAACCTGGGAGCCATCAGCATCCAGTCAATGGAGAAGCATCTTATCACTCAAACACTTTTCAGGTTCTCCGGAAACCGCAGGCTGGCCGCAAAGGAACTGGGCATAAATCCAAGCACCCTCTACAGGAAGCTGGATGCACATAAGATCAGCCTGCCCGAAAAGGATGGCCGCCATAAGAAACAATAACATTGCAATTTGCAATACTGTTATTTCCTGTCCCAGTATACAGACACCATTGAGAGCTTGCCGCCTGATGTGTCCAAGACAAAGGACAGGAAGCGACCGTCGTTCCTATATCTCGCCTTATACCTGCCACCAGAAAACTTTTTGACTGAATCCGGAATGATGACTTTGGGATCAATGCCTGCAACAATGGATTCGCCGTAGAAGCGCGATTCCGCATCAACGTGCGGACTCCAAATCTCTTCCCCTTCTACTGTTTCGCTGCTTCTCATGCCTTCCAGCATTTCACCCACACGCCTGAATGCCGAAGTCGTTTCAGTCTCGCTGGCGACTTCACCTTTTTCCACGGGAGCTCCACTGTTGCCGGCACAGACCTTTATTCCTCCGTATAAAACCATTCCGGAAACAGCAACAAAAAACATGGCCGCAACTGCCTTAAGGAAAAAGAACTTCCTCCTTAGCCTTGACTGATCCTTCTTTTTCTGAATTATCTTCCCCTCTTCCTCTTTTCTCCTCTTTAAGATATCCGCGTAGATATTCTTTTTCTCGCTGCTCTTCAGACCAGCCTGTTCCTGCTCGTTTTTTCTTCTCGCTATTTCAATCATTTCCTTTATTGATCTAAGCTCTTTCATATCAACTCCTCTTATTGCTATTATTAGATAAAATCATCCCATGCAAGACAAGATGAATCACGGGACATACGCAGGATTGCTGGAAGATATGAACTCACCTACAAAATGGCGGTTCTGCGCTTCCGTCCTGTCACCAACTGATTCCTCGAACGACAAAGTCTCGACATGAGCATCCACAAAACAGTAGTTTGACATCTTGATATGTCTCTGCTTCTGGAGCTTGCCCTCCCAGACACTCGGTGCCTTGAAAGCCGGATATCCCTGGTGGTTGAGGACATCTCCAGTGTCCCCCCTCTCAGAGATCATAATTCTAGCAGAACAGTCCTTGATCAGATCCTTTTTCTTTCCAAAGGAAAACATCCCGTTGAATATATAGCTTTCACGGGTAGTCCAGTCATACTCATCGCCTGAATTCCCGTCATCAAATCCCGTCTGGACTGCAGGATCTTCATCACAGAGGAGGTAATCCCTTTTCATGTTCTGATCTCCGAGGTATTGCCACCATTCCTGGACTGCGGGAGACGGCGTGGTATATGGATTCACCCCATGAACCGGGGCGAAATAGCCTTTCCAGTCCTCTGTATAAATATTCAGCGCAAGTCCGCATTGCTTCAAATTGCCTACACATTTTATTTTTTTTGCCGTTTTCCTGGCATTGCTTAGTGCCGGAAGCAGCATTCCTGCGAGTATCGCAATAATCGCTATAACAACTAAAAGTTCGATCAAAGTAAATCTATTTTTCATTTTCAGATGCATATCCTTAAAATATTATTTTGGCTAAAGACGGAATAGTCCCTTGGTGAATTTTCAGCAAGAGATGGGAATCAATTGTCGCTGCTAGATTAAGGACGGGGGGGCCGTGCTAGGATTTGCTGAATAAATCTTCACTGGAAGATTTATTTGAGCAGGATTGGATTCATATGCGAAATCCGCATGATGGGTGAACATGATGAAGCAGGCAATGCCTGAAACAGCGCTGTAATTTGCAAGGAAGGAGCAGATCTGGCAATCGGCGTCCTCGCCCGCATCATCTCCGCAGTCTGTACGGTATGCCGTCGCCCCATCTTCATTTTCTTGCTCGCAACACAAATGGCTGGCAGAGGCATTTCCGGAATGTGGACAGACAATACCGCCCACATGCAGATATGGCATGAGCACTGCCATAAACAGATATGACAACGCTGGCAGGCACAGGAAATATTTCTTCAGATTAGGATCCATGTTTCAACTTAGAGGAGCGATTACAGTGTTACATAGTATTACCCTACTGCAATAAGGCGTAATGTCAAATTATCGGAATTTACTTTTACGCACAATATGCTAACTTTCAGCGCTTCTATTGATTCGTACTATGGCTCGAAACGAAAAGGTAAAAACATCATGAGCGAATTCGACAGCAGGGCGCGGGACTGGGACAATGAGCAGAGGCATCTCGACAGATCGCAGGCGATAGCCTCCGAACTTCTGAAGGCGATTCCGGTCAAGGCAGACATGAGGGCGCTCGAATACGGTGCAGGCACAGGACTCCTCAGTTTCCTGCTCAAGGACAATTTCTCCGAGATCACCATGATGGACAGTTCCCGTGAAATGGTGAATGTCACGCAGGAAAAGATCCAGGCTGCATCTGCCAGCAACCTGAAGGCCTTGTTCATCGATCTCGAGAAGGAGGACTTCAAAGGCGAATTCGACATCATATACAATCAGATGACCATGCACCATGTAGGCAACATCGATTTGATTATCGGGAAATTCCATTCCATGCTGTCCAAGGGCGGATATCTCGCCATTGCCGATCTCTGCAAGGAGGACGGTTCTTTCCACGTCGACAAGAAGGTTCCGCACAACGGTTTCGATATGCAGGAACTTTCATCCATGCTTAAGAAGCACGGTTTCAATAACATCGCCCACAGGCAATGCTATATCCTGAAGAAGGCCGTTGCTTCAGGAGAACTCAAGGACTTCCCCGTATTCATGATGACCGCAACAAGATGATGGCAACATGGAAAGGTTGCTTCCTACTCTAAAATAAAAGAGAAATAATCAAAATAATCTCTTGTATTTTATTTCTCAGGCCGGATATTTATCATACAGATGGATAATAATTATCCGGATAACTTGATTCGCGCTGTAGGTTGGAGGTAAAAATGGCAACCAGTTTAAAATCTTTCATGTCAGGGAAGAGGTTCACTTTAATCGAGCTGCTTGTGGTAATTGCGATCATCGCAATTCTCGCCGCGCTTCTGCTTCCTGCACTTAAAAAGGCCAAGGATACAGCACACTCCATTGCCTGTGTATCCAACTTGAAACAGATAGGTACGGCCGCTGCAATGTATGCACAGGACTATGGTGATGAGTTGCCCACCGGCTATAGTCTGACTGCGGTTAAGAATGGAACCCCGCCTAATTGGATCAAGCCTCCGGATAGTACGTTTATTGATTCCGGGGCGGGTGGATACTGGGTGCCTTTCGTACAGCCGTATCTCGGATATAAGAATTACGTAGGGAATGCGTACAGAGGCGTGTTCAACTGTCCGGCGTTCCAGGAAAAATCTAGCCTTGCCTCGTATGGGGCAAACAGTTACTATATGTGCCAGGGGCAGGGGTATGGTCAAATTGGAAGCTATCGCAGCCTTGTTACCAACTTTGTTTCTCCCTCGACAGCATTTATATATGGAGACAGCACCTTTCATGATTATGGATCTTATTACCCTTTCGTAGCGCCAGGAGGCATAGATGATGACACCAGGTCGCCGACGGATGGAAGCAAGAATTATGTGAATTTTTCTTATCACAACAACGGCTGCAATATTGTCTGGGGAGATTTTCATGTATCCTGGGAATCAAGAAATGATATTCTGACCAATAAGTATAATTGCATAAAATGGATACGTCGTTATTTCTGAAACATATCAGGATAACAAACAGACAAATTTTGATTTATAAAAGGATATAAGGGTATGAAAAAGAGTTCAGATTTGAAGAACACAAGTTCTAGAGTCTTCCTCGAGAAGCTGCTGTTCTGCGCCAGTCCGTCGGGATTCGAGGATGAAGCGCACGATCTCTTCCGCGAGTATCTTTCTCCATTCTCAGAGCGGACCTGGGGTGATGTGATAGGCAATGCGTATTCGGTAATCAACGAGAAGGCTCCCTTCAGGGTGATGATAGTCGGGCATGCCGATGAAATTGGCATGCAGATAACTCAGATCGATGAAAATGGATTCCTTCGCTTCCGCAGCATAGGAGCTCCTAATTACGCCGCATGGATCGGCATTGAAGTCGAGATTCTCGGCGGAAAAGGCAAAGTCCCAGGGGTTATAGCAAAAAAAGGACAGGAAGCACCAAAAAGCGGCGACACCTATGAAGCCGGCGCTCTTTGGATCGATATCGGTGCGAAGGACAAGTCTGCCGCCGCAAAACTGGTCGAGGTCGGAGACTACGCGGTGACGCGTCCCAATTTCAAGTTCCTGGACGGAGGTCGCTTCGTATCAAAGGCCCTTGACGACAAGATCGGAGTCTATATCGTCGCGGAAGTGATGAGGGGGCTTTCCCGCAGGAAGCCGAAAGTCGCCGTGTATGGTGTCGCCGCCACACAGGAGGAATCAGGATCACGTGGAGCAAAAGTTGCGGCGGAGTCGATCAGGCCAGATGTCGGTTTCGTCATCGATGTCTGGGGTGCAAATGACACTCCTGAAGCTAAACAGTCCGATGGCGGCGAAGCGAAGCTCGGCAAAGGTCCGGGCATATTCAAGAACCCCAACAATACTAGGCTCCTTGTCGACAGGATGATGATGATTGCCAAGCGTTCAGCTATTCCATACCAGCTGGCTCCGCATTACCAACCGGTGAGCTGGACCGATGCCTCGGTACTCCAGGTGACTGGCAACGGAGTTGCGACCGCGCTGATCGGAATCCCGAACCGATACATGCACTACCAGACGGAAATATGCGACATCGCAGACGTGGACAACGCTGTAAATCTTATCGTCGAAACCATAATGAGCATGTCAGGCAAGGACAGGTTCTACAGAGAGTAAGGATGGAGGCAATGAAAAAGCGCGGGACATTCACATTAATCGAACTGCTGGTGGTGATAGCGATTATCGCAATTCTCGCCGCGCTTCTTCTGCCAGCCTTGAAAAAGGCAAAGGATACTGCGCACTCCATTGCCTGTGTATCCAACTTGAAGCAAATGGGCACGGCTGTGCTGAGCTATGCAATTGATTTCAATGATGAATTCCCAACCGGATATAATCAGGCCGAAGTTGCGGCGGGTTTGCCAGATCCCACAGGAAACGGTCATTGGACTCTTCCTGCGGATTATCCTGGCACTAACGCCGGCGTTGCCGGCTACTGGGTGCCTTTCATACAGCCTTATCTAGGATATAGGAATTATGTAGCTCGAGCGTACAGGGGAGTATTTAATTGTCCGGCTTTCCCTGAGAACTCAAATCTTGCCACCTATGGAGAAGAGTCTTATTATTTTGCCCAGACGGCGTCTTATGGCGGCGTCGGAACATGGCACCGAACATTGGCCAGCCTCAAATATCCGTCCCGGGCTGGAACGCATGGAGATTCGCAGTTCCACGACTACGGCTCTTATTTTCCGTTCTGCAGCAATAACGATGGGTCTTCAGGTATTGATGATACCAACAGGACCGGGAGTCCGGATTATATCGACTGGTCGTACCATAGTAATGGTATGAATGTGCTTTTTGACGACAGCCATGTCCAGTGGGTGTCGAGAAGTGAGATGATAAAAGAGCGGTACTTTGGAATAGTATGGACTCGAAAGTATTAGCCGTGGCGAAGGTGAAAATGAAGATTGCCGTGTTTGTAACTGGAGGAACGTTTGACAAGGAATACAATGAAAAGGAAAATAATAAGTGAGCAATTTAAATATGGAAATGTCTTTGCAGGAGAATGTCCTTCCTGGAATTTCGGAACATGTGCTTGGAGATGTGATAGCGGAAAATAGCATTGCACAGGTTGGGAGGCCTGTAGAGATGCAAAAAATATATTGCGGTGTCATGATACATGAGCTGAACAATTTCCTGCAGGTTATCCAAAACGGGATTGACATGGCAAAGACTGAATTGCAGGAGAAGAACGGGGAGGTGGATACTTTGCTTGACGATTGCTCGAGAGCTTCGCAAAATTCGATATGCCTCCTAAGAAATTACTCCATGCTGATAAAAGGGGATGCCGGATATTTTGAGTGTAAGAAGGTTGATGTTGCGGATGTCGCAAGGAAATCCGCAAAGTTGCAGCTGAGGGACTCAAAGATAAATTTTCTTTTTAGAACGGATAACGATGCTCAATATGTTTTAGGTGATGAGACACAGCTCTGTCAGCTCTTCCACAATCTCATTAAGAACGCGAAAGAGGCGATCCTGGAAAAAGGAAACGCCATAAGGATTGGCATATCAAGGGAAATAATTGGACAGGCTGTTCATAAAGATCTGGCCCCAGGCGAATACATACAGATTAAGATTTCTGATAATGGGGTTGGTATAGATAGGAATAATATTGAAAATCTGTTTGATCCGTATTTTACATCGAAGAAAACAGGCACTGGATTAGGACTTTCAGTATGCCTTGGAATAGTTCAGAGGCACAAAGGCTCCATTAGAGTTGATTCTGAGCCAGGGAAGGGAACGGTTTTTACGGTTTTACTGCCGTTGATTCAGTTTTAGCAGTTACTGGTGATTGCTGTCGTACAACTAAGTTCATAGTAAAGGAAATTGTATTTTTTAAGGAACGCCGGCACCCCTGCCGGCATCAGGTAAATAAATGCCACCAATGGTGGTGGCATTCCGAGGAAGCCTAGACGAGGCCGGTTAAGTTCAGTTATATGAATGGATAAATCCAAAAACAATAAATAAACATATGAGGAATTGAGTATGAAAAATCGAGTTCTAATGTGTCTGGCGGTCGCTGCTGCGTCAAATCTCTGCTCTTTGATGTTGCAGGCTGCTGATGTGGCTCCGAGTGCCCAGGCTCCAAAACAAGTCCAGATTAAGAATCCCGGATTTGAGGAGGCCAACGAGAAACAGCCTGAACGCCCTGCCGCATGGGGCGGCTATAACTGGAAGTCGTCCTCTCAGGCTCATTCAGGTTCTAAGGCGTTACAGCTTGGAAACTTTCAATGGGTGGATCAGCTATTTCCAATAACTCCTGAAGACATTGGGAAGAATATAACTGTGAGATTCTATGCCAAGGGAAAAGGCGAACTCCAGTTCTTTTTCTCACATGGGAAAAAAGTTGACGGCAAGGATGCTGGGACCCATGGCGACTGGAATAGCAGGCAGGCGTTCTTTGCGCTGAGCGATGAATATATGCCGTATTCCTACACAATGGCGATTCCGCCCGGCACAGAATATTCAAGAACCCATATAGGCGCGAGCCATGCAGTAGAGGCATACATTGATGATGTGACCGTCACCATCGGGGAAACTGTAAAAAAGGTCGAAACTTCAGCAGGGAAAGACATTATTCCGGCGCCGGAAAATGACAAGCTTGTGAACATAGCCGCGTATGCGAAGATCCGCACTGATCCCTGGGGGTTCAATGCCGGAAGAATGGTTGACGGCATACAATATACAGGCCTCTCGCTTTCAAAGCATCCTTGGAAAAAATCATGTTCTTATGAGTTCAGATATGATAAGGCCCAGACCATAGCCGGTATCAGATTCTCCCTGGCTTCGGGCGGATTCGTAATCTGGGCCGATACGAAGGGCGATGGGAAATATGACAAGGAACTGGTGATGGAAGAGGGGTACACGCCCGGAGGATACTGGGGATCTGTTGAATGGCCATTCTACAGCAAGGCCTTTTCTCCGAATATCAAGGCGTATGCGGTAAAACTCGCGACATTCAGCAAGTCGCAGCCTGTCTTCGAGTTTGAAATACTCTCCCCATCGAAAACAGTTTCTCCGGAAATGCTGGCGCCGATTGTTTTGGCCTCAGGAGTTCCATCCCTCGAACAGGGAGCGGCTCTGCCTCCGGTCGAATTGGATTCCGCACGCAGGTATCTGCAGGGCTACCATGTGGAACCTTGGATGTTTGACTGTCCCGGATGGATCAAAAAGAATCCCAGGCCGCCTCTCAAGGATTGGCCTCCGTTCCAGAAAATGATGGCGGGATTAAAGGAAATGCACTGCAATCTGGTCTGGCTGTTCCCCCCGAAAACATGGGATGAGACTATTACTAAAGGCAGAAAGGAATGCACATATAAGTCTGACGTCATGTGGCCGAGCCAGGTTCACACATTCAGCCATGCTGATCATTTGCTGAAGGAGTTCTGCGATGAGCTGCATGCCGCCGGCATGGAGGTGTTCACGCAGGACAGGGATAATTCCTGCAAGATCACCAAGCCGGACAATATTCCGGAGACACCCGTGATTTCATGGCTCACAAGGGAAGTATTCAAGCTTAGCGGTGCGGAAATGGCCGCCGAGGGCGTTGATGGAATTCCCGTCTGCGTCGACGAAGCATATTTCGGAGGAGGTCCGTCCTTCAAGTTAGGCAAGGAGGATCCTAAAAAAACAGAGGATGAAAACAAGAAGATAATCGAACAGAACAAAGCCGTGGAGGTGGCAAGGAAGGCATTCGCAGATCGCTGGAAACTGGGTGACAATCCGGTGTATCCGGAGAAACGTGAGGATACTGAGCTTTTCAGGAAATGGCAGATCTTCTATTACGAACAGGTCGCGTCTTTCATGGATGGAACTTCTAAGTATGTCAAGAAGAGAAATCCTAAAGCCAAAGCTGTGAGCAACCTGGTAGCTTTTGAAATATTCAACAACCGGGCGCAATGGGGGGTAGCAGAAGACATCATTGGATGGAACGCCGATATTGATTATCTCGGCACGGATCCTTATCATACACAGGAGGATGGATTCGGCGTCTATACAGCATCGATAATGTCGAAATCCCTCATGGCGGGGAATCGCAAAAAACAGACAATCATTACGCTGAACGGTCCCTGGGGCTGGGGAGGGAAGGCGAAACAGCCTGGCGCGTTTGAGGTTTGTCCGCCTATCAGCATAATCGGTTCTGTAGTCGGTGCCGCATCGCAGGGATGCCAGGCATACGCCTTCTGGCGTTATTACAATATCGTGGCGATGGAGTATGGGAAGCATGTCGGAAAAGCCTTTGAAATGCTAGACACCATGGCCGCATGGGGATCAAGGGATGCCGTAATGCCGAAAGACATTGCCGTGCTCCGTTCGAGAGCCTCAGAGGATTGGTGGCAGTTGAAATATGCAAGCGACTTCAGCAAGGATTCGATAGTTCCCTACATCCAATATCTCTGGACTGCAAAGTTTCTCATGTCCAAGGGGTATCCTTATGAGCTCTTCTATCTGGATCAGCCGGAATCCTACAAGAATCTCTCCGAGTACAGGCTTATCATACTTCCTTTTCCGTACAGCATCAGCAAAGAGGCGTGCGGCAGAATTGAGGAGGCGTTGAAAGCCGGATCGAAGGTCATCGCGATGGGGGCGAGGGGAGAGACTAACGAGATAGGCAACGCCTACAACGACTCGCCTCTCAAGAAACTCATCGAAGAAAAGAAAATAGATTTTGTTGGCGAAAGCATCGCAGATGTTGGAGATTTTCCTGAATTCAATAATAAGTTCAAGGGGAAGTTGGATGAACTGCTTGGAGATAGAAAGACCCTTGACTTCAACAGCTACGGGATGGACGTCCAGGTTGGATGTCTCGAAAAATCACCTTCCGAGAAGTTTGTTACACTGATCAATTGGAGCGGTAAGGATGCCACCGTGGATCTGGGAATAAAAATGCCGTCGGCGAAATACAAGGTCCTCATGAGGAACATTGAAGGCGCATACGAAATGCAAATAGGCGGCAATCGTGAATTCACAGCCCAGGAACTGAAGAAATTCAGGGTTCCTTTGAAGACCGGCGATGCTGTTATTCTTTACGTTTCGCCAGTGAAATGACAGGAAAATAAAGGGAGTATATAAAATGTCTGCTAAGGAAAAGCTTATAAATATTGCGGTAATCGGTGCCGGCTCGCGTGGAGTATACGTCACCGGTAATTTATTGAAAGACTCAAAAGGGAATGTAAAAATACTGTCAGTATTTGAACCTGACAGGGCGGTAGCTTTGCAGGCATTGGATATTTGGAAATCGCCTTCCGCGAAAATCTGCGGCACATACCAAGAGGCAATCAATACATCTGGAGTTGACTGGGTGATGGTTTTTTCCCCGAACGCCTATCATAAGGAACATATAATTGCCGCATTTGATGCAGGGAAGCATGTTTTTACCGAAAAGCCGCTCGCAACTTCGATTGAAGATTGCCAGATCATAAATGAGGCCCATAAAAAGTCGGGGCTTCTTTTCGCAACTGGATTCGTATTGCGTTATGCACCCCTGTATCAAAAAGCGAAAAAAATCCTCGAGTCTGGCAGGATCGGAAAGATCCTGTCCATAGACGCCAACGAAAATATCACACCTGAGCACGGCGGGTATATAATGCGCAACTGGCGGCGCCTGACCAAATATGCAGGCCCGCATATTCTGGAGAAATGCTGCCATGACCTGGACTTGATCAACTGGTTCTGCGGGAGCCTTCCCACTAAAATTGCTTCTTTTGGGGGCACAGACTTTTTTGTACCTGGAAATGAGCATTTCCGTGACAAGTATGGAAAGGAGACCTTCGCGTCATGGCCCGATCCCCATGCCGTTGAATCCCCGTTCACATCCGACAAGGATCTGATGGACAACCAGGTCGGCATAATGCAGTACCGAAACGGAATTAGGGTCATGTTCCAGGCGACAATGTCA
>MHBI01000096.1 GCA_001804815.1 Lentisphaerae bacterium GWF2_50_93 | reverse complement strand
AAAAACAGAAAAATCCAAGAACAAGAGTTCACCACTAATTCACACTAATTTTACACTAACGAATATCTGCTGCGAATTTGCGCTTGCAGCAAGTGCAAATTAGCAGCAATTTTGTATTTTAATTCTTGTTAGTGCCTTGTTAGTGCCGATTAGTGGTTGAGAAATCTTATTTGGAAATTGAGTATTGGATATTGGGTGTTCATTAAACTCCTTGGCTCTAAATGACAAGACCGCCGTTGATTGCGATGACCTGGCCATGGATATATGTGCTGTCGGAACCGCAGAGGAAACTTACCACGCCTGCAACTTCTTCAGGCGAACCGGCCCGCTTCAGCGGAATCATGGGAAGAATCTTGTCTATTGGAAGATCGGCGGTCATGTCTGTTTCAATGAACCCCGGCGCTACGGCATTGACCAATATGCCTTTCTTGCCGACTTCCTTGGCAAGCGCCTTGACCACGCCTATGAGCGCCGCCTTGGAAGCGGAATAATTGACCTGTCCGGGTTGCCCGACCTGGCCAGATGCGCTGGCGATGACGATGATGCGTCCGCTCTTGCGCGCAATCATCTGGAAAAGCAGGGGATGGACAGTGTTGTAGAATCCGTCCAGATTGGTGTGGACTACATCGTCCCATTCTTCCGGAGTCATGAAGACCATGAGGTTGTCCCGGGAAATTCCGGCGTTGTATATGAAAATATCGGGGGAGCTTTCACCAAAGAAGCCTTTCAATGAGTCGGCGGCCGCTTTACGGTCCTGAATGTCAAAGACCAGTCCGTTGAAATTCCGCCCCAGGTTCCTGACATCGATTTCAAGTGGGGCCAATGCCGAAATATCCTTGCGGCACGTGGCGACGATATCATAGCCGTCCATGGCAAGACGATGTGCAATCTTGCGTCCGATGCCACGGCTTCCTCCGATGATCAATGCCGTTTTCATAAGGATTTGATTCGCCCCCTCATTAGTTTTTTAGAATGGAAAGTAGAAAGGTAATCTACTCTCCCGCGAATGATTTATCAAGAAATTTTTAAGAACCGCCGGTAACCGTTAAGTTGGTCTTTTAGCCTCACACGTAGGGCGGTTTTTAAACCGCCAACTAAGTGTCGGGTTAAAACCCGACATACTTTCTTGGAAAAACAGCCTCACTTCACCCAGCTTAACGCTTACAACCTCTGAGTCTTTGCGTATGATCTAAAGAACGCCGGCAGCTTGCCGGCACTTCTTGTATTAGCGTTCTGCAATTATGCCGCCAAGTTGGTGGCGGTTCCGAAGAATCCCGGTGAAGCCGGTTAAGTTTTCACAGTCAAAACGAGCTGAACAGGATGTCCGGGCGGAGGAATTCGTAGCCTTTGGCGCTCGCATACTGGATGATTTCCTCAACCACGGCAGGAGTATCGGGGCAGCGGTCATGAAGCAATATCACAACGCCTGGTTTCAGCAGGCGTTTTACGCGGTCCACCACTTTTCCTGGATTGTTTGAAGACGTATCATATGAACGCAGGCTCCAGCCCATCACTTTATATCCGGTTTCCCCCACGGCTTTTGCCAGCATCGGATTGATGACCCCGTAGGGTGGACGGAACCATTGCACCTGTTCCCCGGTTACGTTGCTGATGGTTTCAGCGTTCTTATTTAGGTCGAGGAGCATCTTGCTGGAAGAATAAAAATGGAACCAAGGGGTATGGGAGAAAGTATGGCTTCCTACAAGGTGTCCTTCACGGGCGGTCCTGGCCAATATTTCCTCATTCCCTGAAACGTTGCGGCCGATTACGAAAAACGCCGCCTGGACGTTATGCTTTTTCAGCACATCCAGAATAGCAGGAGTCTGGGTGCAGGGGCCATCGTCAAATGTCAGGGACACTACTTTCCTGTCAGTCTTTACTTCACGGCAGGGTTCGAGATAGCTGATGGGGAATTTGATTTTCATACTTGCGGGAAGGTAGACAGAAGTAAGGCATAAATCAAGTATGCCAGGAAAGAATACACTGGCTTTACAGCCCCAAATCCAATTATGGCCGAATTTAAACATATTGACGGTTGAAAACGGGATGAACGGTGATAAATCTTTTTACGACCATGGTAAGTCACCGGAAAAACAGATAAAATCAGAATTATTATATGTCTGAAGGCAAATGAACATGAAACCGGAAAACAGGCTCAGGAATACAATTCAGCTGATCGGGGTGATTGCGGCCGTGATAGTCCTTGCATCACTCAGCAGGAAGCTGGAGCTGGAATTCCTGAGGATGAAAGCGCTCGACGCCCTGCGTGTATGCGACCTCCTGACCCTGTTTGTTTTCGCCCCATCAATAGTAATACTGGGATGGACGCTTTTTAAAACCACATGCATTAGAAAGTCAGTCATGCTGGAAGGGTCGGTCATCATAGGGATCTTCCTGCTCGGAATTGGTTTTGGAATGCATGAGCCGGCGAACGTCCTGAATGGAGGAGCAATAACTCCAAAGGCGTTGAAAGAAAGCCTCAATTTCTTCGACAACCTGCTCGGCCACTGGATTTTCTTT
The DNA here is from genome assembly GCA_001804815.1 of Lentisphaerae bacterium GWF2_50_93. Classification (GTDB taxonomy): domain Bacteria; phylum Verrucomicrobiota; class Lentisphaeria; order Victivallales; family GWF2-50-93; genus GWF2-50-93. The sequence continues at coordinate 59,522 of MHBI01000096.1, read as the reverse complement.
GCCGGATTCATGCTTCTGACGGTATCCCTGTCCATTGCTGAAACGCGAGATCCGCAGGAACGTCCTGTTCCTAAATGGGTACTGGCATTTACAATAATATCCGGACTCGCGGTGGCCGCCGCAATCTATGGAAACATGTTCAACGAGAAGACCGGTGTCGACATTGCTGTTTTAGCCGCCTGTCTCCTTGCAATGTCCATCTTCCATATGATCAATGGAAAGGCATCGCTTTCAAGAATCCCCATCACGCTTCTCCTCTATATTGCCTTTGGTCTCGGATCCCTTGCCACTCTTTTGAAATGGCTGGGCTGATTCTGACACGATTATGTCCTTGTTTTGAATTTCATATATAATGTTGCTATAGTCGTGTAAATAATCTAATAAGCCAAGGAGGACAAGATGAAAAAGTCAATGTTGATTCTGACGGCCAGCTTTTTGCTTCTAATCGGATCCGGCCAATTGGCGGGAGCACAGGAAGCCAAGGCAGAACCCAAGGCAGGAATTGCGATTGTTGATGCCACGAAGAACAACGGCGGCTTCGAGACCGGCAAGCTCGATCCGTGGGCTCCGGTCTGCATCCAGGTTTCCACCATGGACACTGGCGAGAAGTATGCCAATAACGTCATCAAGGTTGTAACTGATCCGGCATTTGCCTCCAAAAGCAACAGCTACCTGGGCCTGCAGGCGGCCGGAGATCCCAAGGGCAAGCTGATCTGCGCACGGGTTGACTTGAGGAACATACAAGGCATAGACCTGGAGAAGGGACGCACGTTTGTCCTCCGCTGGGACGTCCGCAACGGCGATAAGATTTTCACGACACCCATTGCGGAGTTCTTAGCTTTGACCAAGGCTGGAGCCGTAGTTGCCAAGCCGGAGGCGTTGACCAAGGAGAATGCCGTTGCAGACAAGTGGGTTGCCCGCAGCGTCAAGTTCGTCATGCCGGATACGCTGAAGGAGTTTGATTCCATCCATCTGCGCATCGGGTTTGCCACACAGCCTACCGAGGCTGGCGCCACCTACCAGGGCTTTGTCGACAACATAACGCTCATCCAGTCAAAATAACCGTTACTGGAACTGATAGCGCCTTGTCCATTTCTCCGACGCGCCAGGTTCAAGCGTGGCCCGTACGAAGATTTCGGGGCACACTGCGGCAGGATCCACATAAAGAGAGAAGCGTGCGGCTGCAAAGTCCCCGCTTGCGGTCACAGAGCGGCCTGTCCCGCTGTGTGAAAGCCTTATGCGGTTGCCTTCTGCCGGCACTGATGCATTCGAAGGATAATAGTGCGCCCCGGTTATTTTCTCCGACAGGCATATCATGCCATCATGCATCTTGAACCATGCAGGGGCATGATCGCCCAGCGGAAAACTGTGCTCCAGGGAATATGATTCGTCGACGGCTTTACCTCCGAAGTTGAACCAGTTGTGGTTGTACTGTTCCGCCCTGATCACATGGGTGCCGGTGTTTTTCAGCAGATATTCGATTTCAACGACCGCCTCATCGGGAACGATGCGGATTATTTTACGGTATTCATATCCCCATCCGTTGCCAATCCTGCATGCCTGTTCCATTACAATCTCGTTTTCCCGCTGCATGATGACTGCCGGTGCTGTTTTCCTGATGTCGTAGGCATGTGAGAACTTATAGATGTTTCCGTCGGGGCGCACCAGTTCGCCCACGCCGATCTTCAGGAAGACTTCCCCGGGTTTCGCTTCGTCGAAGCCCGGCGGTGAAAATGGCGCATGTATGTTGAATTCGTCTATCAGCCCCTGGCGCGTACAGAAATCCACGCCGTTCAGATTGATGCCGGTCACGGCGCCAAGTGTGTCGAACCGCGGACCGTATTCATCCATGCACTCGGTCATCGGCGCTGTCACCGCTATGTTGAACGAAGATGTCCCAAGACGTATGAGCATGATATTCCTTTCACTAACTTCCCATGGATTATTGGATTGCTGGATTACTGCAAATCAAAGAGATATGTACGAAACAATATATGGAAAAGTTCAAAAGGCCCATCCCGATATTTTTCTTGGAATCAGCATCTTTGTTTTCCTTTGAATTAAAAACCAATAATCCATTAATCCGTCATCCTATTGGATGACTCTTTTCATCTTATAGATTCCCGCAGGGACGTCCTTGAAGAATCCGTCCTTGCCGCGGCGCAGTACGCTTCCGTCGGTCTCCTCGACAAGCTCTGTTGTCTTGTCCCATGGTGCCGGAAGCTTGAATTCCGAATTTCTTGAAGGTTCCTTGAGGAACGGCACGACAAGGAGCTTTTCAGATTCCATCACTGCCAGATCTCCGGGCAGGGGGATGAACGCCCTCGGTCCGCCCTTGTCGCGGAGCAGTTCCAGCATGTATTTGTTCTTCGCCCCGGAGCCTGGGATGTCAAGCGCCGTGGTGAATCCTGATGCGGCTGAAAAGTTTGGCCCCTGATCGAGGACTATGCGTTTTTTGGAGTAGCGGTTGAGCGAGAGCAGATAATCCCTCGGCCCCATTCCGTCTATCGCCCTGACAGGATTATGGTTGATGGAAACAAGATCGACCGGTGCGTCGAACGTAGTACCCTCGCCAAACAGTATCGCCCCGGGATCAAGTTCCTTTATGTAGGAGCCGATCTCCTCGATGAACTTGATCGCCATCCTGTTGGTGTCGCCGGGATATCTCATGAAACCACGTTTTGTGAAATCCGGAGGGAAGGCCCATCCAAGGCAGTCGACGAAGAATCCCTTGACGCCGCACTCCTCCATGTAGAAACGGATCCATTTCTTCGTGTATTCGATATAGCCCGGATGCCCGGGGTTGATGTGGCAGAGGTGAGGAGTGTCCTCAGTGCCCCATGCGGCGCATCGGCGTCCATCGATTCCAGTGATGAACCAGTCGTCGCAGATGTCGGGGCCGCCCCTGTACATGAGGCCGCTGTGGCTGAGCCATATGAGCATCGGCACTCCCTTGTCGGAGATCCTCCTGCACATTTTCCTGAACTCCTCGATGGTTCCGTGGTTCGGGTCGGGCTCGTATCCCAGCGGTGTGGTTCCGCTTAGTATTGGACGGTTTGTGACCAGGCTGTAGCTTATTCCTGTTAATTTGCCCTCGTCTATCATCCTCTCCCAGTGGTCGGCCTGTTCCGACCAGGTGGGCTTGTTGTTCCAGGCGAGTCCGCCGGACCACAGGGTCTTGAAAACCCATTCAGGAGGTTCCCGCAGATAGAACTCCATGTAGTCGGCCATGAACTTCCACATCTCCTCCCGGGTCTTGCCGAAGTATATCTTTATCTCCGGCATCGCCAGGGCTTCGCCGAGGTCGAACTGGGAGTGAAGTGTAAAATTGTATGCTATGCCTCTTCCGGCATCGCCTATGTTGAGGATGTACCCGACATGCGGACGGCGGCAGGTCATCGCCAGCCAGTGCCCGGTCTTCGCATTGTAGAAGACTCCTCCATGGATCACCATCACCCCGGGATATATCCGGCGCCAGACGTTCTTCATGAAATTCTTGCACTTCTCCGGAGTGTCGTGCTCGTATCCCACATGGCCGTACTCGTCGGACGGACCCGAGGAATGGGACGACGGGAATATCATCCTCGTGTCGTCGCCCCAGAACTTCCAGTTCCAGGCTGGAAGGGTGAAACTGTCGACATACAATGGAGCCTCGATCACCGGTCCGCCGGGGCCGGGACACGGGAGATCCGCCTGTTCGGCCTGCTCCCTGCGGATGTGGTAGTGGATCCCGAAACAGGGGAACTCCATGTTCTCGCGCAGACCCATGGAACGATGCAGGACAAGCCCCCAGCCCGCGAAATGATCCACGAACGACTCGCCTTTCATGCGGATGTCTGAGGCCTTTCCATTGCTGAAGCGGTCGCTGGGATAGGAGCGCAGCTTAAGCGGCGAACCGTTGACCAGGAATTCACTCGGCGGCGGATTTGCAGTGTCGAGAAGCTCCTTGCCGAACAGTTTTATGGAACTGACAATCCCCCTCTTGTCGCATTCGAATAAAAAATCGTCCTTCATTGTATTCTCCTATGGATATAAATTAAAAACAAATAAAATATTATTTCCTGCACTTGACTATGTTATCTATACTGGTAATATAATTACATAAAATAGCAAATCAATAGTGTAACAATATGATTTGTAAAATAAATGGACAGCTGCCAGGACGTCCCGCCGACAGGCGGAACGAGATAATGGATTTCATCCATGGGGTGATCCTCTCTGGTAAGATCAAGCCCGGGGAAAGGCTTCCCATCAGGAGGAAGCTACAGAAGAAATTCAACTCCAGCATGGCGACCGTGCAGCAGGCCATAGACCGGCTCGTCACGGAAGGTTTCGTGGAATCCAGGGGCGTAGGCGGTACTTTCGTCTCATCAAACCCCCCGCATCTGAACCAGTTTGCCGTGGTGATCGCCGCAGACAGGCTTGACGATTCAACCCCGCTTTTCTGGAAAACCATGGTGGACGCCTTCTCGGAGATGGGACAGGATCCGCGCATGAAGATGAAAATCTGCTACTGGCCTGCCGAGCAGAACCTGACTCCCGATGCCGTGGAACTTATAAGGAACGTGTCAAGACGGAGCATAGCCGGACTGATCTTCGTCACTCCCCCGCTTTCCCACGAGGTGGAGAAGACCCGCCTGATCAACGGGGGGAATATTCCGTGTGCCGTGGCGCTCATGAAGGAAGTCGCCGGAAAGTTCAATGCAGGAACCCTGGTGCTCGATGAGATCTCATACATAAGGAAGTCCCTGGGATATTTCATTGGAAACGGGAAAAAAAAGATTGCGGTCATAGCCAATCTCAGGTATAACGACTGGTGGGAGCATTTTGACAGTAACGCCAGTGAGATGGGCATCGAAACAAGGCCCTACTGGAGAATATCTGTTGCAAATGAGGCAAAGAGCGGTCTTGCGAACATCGCAAACCTGCTCATGCAGCTGCCGAAGGACAAGCTTCCCGACGCGTTGCTCATCGCCGACGACAATCTTGCGAAATCCGCAGTCGAAGGAATTATCAGCTCCGGAAACAGCGCCGCGGTAAGCCGTCTGAAAATCATATCGCACTGCAATTTCCCGTACAAGATCCACGCTCCTCTGCCGATGAAATACCTGGGCTATGATTCGCGCCAGGTCGCCAGGGCCTTCATGCGGGTCCTGGAAAGGCAGCGCAAAGGCGAGAAAGTCGCCGACGTGGTTGAAAGTGTAATTCCTGTGTTTGACGACGAAATATGAGGAGGATTATGAGAACATTACCTGGAAAATTTATCTTTTCGGCTTCGAAAAGAAAAATTACTTTTACTTTAATTGAATTACTCGTCGTAATTGCGATCATCGCAATTCTCGCCGCTCTACTTCTTCCGGCCCTCAAGAATGCCAGGGACTCCGCGAAGAAGATCCTGTGCGCGGGCAATGTGAAGCAGATATCGCTGGGCTCCATAACATATGCCTATGATTTCAACGAGACCCTTCCTCCCATGGGCAAATACAGCTACCTTGCGATAGGCCAGTTCACCTATGATGATTCCGGGGCGTTCTACACGCTCTACGGGGATTACATACGAGGAAACCTGAAGGCGCAGTCAGACTATTATAGAAGCGTCAGGTTCTCCACTACGCCGGTCTTCATATGCCCCATGAATGTAAAGTTCAAGACAAACCCGGGAGATCCAGGAGAGTACAATTATGGAACAATCCCATACATGATGTGCGCCGGTTCCTCCTATGATCACCCGGTGACCCTCGGCAAGCTCGCAAACGCGGCAAACGCATTCCTTCCCGACAAGACGGCGGCGCTGTGGGCCGACAGGTGCAACATGATGGATGGCGGGAACAACGGTGGATTGGCATGGACGAACCATGACACGAACAAGCTTCCTCCGAAAGGCGGGAACGTAGGTTCCGCCGATGGTTCGGTGCTATGGTTCCCATATTCATATGGAAACGACATCAACAATGGGATCGCAGGGGAATATCTAGGCAATGGAAGCAATCTCGGCGGACACATAGTTGTCCCGGCAAACGCCATATGGCCAATGTGCGACGCCAATGGAAATGTATATGATGTCGGCGGTTTTGGCTCTCCAATGCTCACCGGAGCGGTGGCACGGGCCTTGTCGCCATGGTTCTGAGGATTATTTAAAGTAGTTTGCGATCTCCGAGTGCAAGAAACAAGATTTGGAATTGCTCTTTGCGCCAGGGATGTCGCCTTGCCGAGCGAAGCGACGCTTGACGAAGGCAAAACCTACTCCGGTGCAGCATAAGGACGCATTTTTCAATGGAGATAAAATTAAAGATAGGGGAGATATGTCATGAAAATGAATTGTCGGAGAATCTTGAGTGTGGCGCTGGCCGTTCTTGCAATGGCCGTGTCGGGGGTGGCAATGGGCACGCAGACTGAGACAAGAGGGGTACATGCCGTGCCGGCTGTGAAGCCGGTCGTCATAGATGGAAACCTCGACGACTGGGATCTGTCCGGACAGTATCTCCAGTGCTACGATGTCGAGACCCTGAAGGACGTCTACAGCGGAACTGTCGCCTACATGTATGATGCGGACAACCTCTATGTCTCCATCCACTGGAAGGATCCGATACCGATGGGCAACTGCCATGATCCGCGCTTTGCAGCGAACAAGGGCTGGGCCGGCGACTGCATCCAGATGCGCATAAAGACCGACAAGATCAGCCACGTGACTGCATGGTATTACGCCGCCAAGAACGAGCCTGCAATCCATGTCGAATATGGCAAGAGCCTGACCGACCCTTTTGGCGGTGGAAGCAAGCTCCTCCTGAGCAGTGACGGTTCTCCGAAACTGAGCGATGGCGCAGAGATGGCGTTCAAGAAGGATGCCGACGGCAAGGGATATGTCCAGGAGATCAAGATGCCGTGGAGCCTTATCGCCGGCAAGAAGTTCAAGGCCGGCGAAAAGATCAGCATAGGCGTCGAACTGCTCTGGGGCGAGGCCGACTGGCCTGTGCACCGCTACGCAGACAACCTCATGGAAGGCACAAGCAGCCGCGAGTTTTTCTGGACAGCCCACAAGAGCTGGGGCGAAGTTATTTTGGAGCCCGCAGGAAATCTGAAACTTCCCGAACCTTCCTGGATGAAGGCGACGGCCGCCGAAGAGGCGACAGGCCCGGTCGACATCGCATACGAACTGCCGAAGGATGCGAAAGTGACTCTTGCGGTCGACGACAAGGATGGCAGACGCGTCCGCAATCTCGTAGCCGCCGCATCGCGCAAGGCTGGAAAGAATGTGGAGAAATGGGACGGCCTTGACGACTCTGGAAAATCTGTTCCGGCCGGCGACTACAAGTTCAAGGCGATATACCACGATGGAATACATGTCAATTACGTGATGTCTTTCGCCAACCCGGGAAATCCGACCTGGGACACTTCCGACGGCCGAGGCGCTTTCTATGGAGACCACACTGCTCCCCATGCGGCGGCCGCCGCCGGAGATTATGTTGCGCTTGCATGCCCCATGGGCGAGGGCGGAAAATATCTGATTGGCCTGGATCTGACCGGACAGCGGCTCTGGGGCCTTGCGAACCGCGTGGCATTCGACGGCGGACGCGCCTCGCTCGCTACCGACGGGAAAATACTCTGGATTTCCAATGAAGGCAAGGAAGCCACCATCTACCGCGTGGATATCGCCACTGGAAAATATGCGCCATGGAAGAAGATGGTCAAGGATGCCGCAGGCAACGATGCCCCAGTCCTCGATCTCCTGGTTTCAAATTACAAGGTCGTGCAGGACCAGTCGACAAAACCCGTCGGAGCAGGCGGTGAAGGAAAGCCGTTCAAAGTCAACATGACAGCCATAGCCCTCAGCAAGGGACAGCTGGCGGTCTGCTTGAACTGCGAGGATGTCGTCAAGATCATTGACGCCGAGACCGGCGATGTGAAATCTGAAATCAAGGTCAAGGGGCCTGAAGCTGTGACTTCCTTCAATGACGGATGGATAGTACTGTCCGAAGGCAAGCTCGTGAAAGTCGGGGCCGACGGCAAAATTGCGAACTTCGCAGACGGATCTTTTGCCGATGGCTATGGCCTGGCGACTGATTCAAAGGGAAATATCTATCTTTCCGTACGTGGAAATGATCAGAATGTAAAGGTGTTCTCGCCTGAAGGAAAGCTTGTCAGGGAAATCGGAAAGAAGGGCGGACGCCCCCTGAGCGGTGCGTTCATCGCGGACGCGATGCGCAAGCCCGGGCAGATTGCGGTTGACAGCAAGAACCGCCTGTGGGTGACCGAGGAGACGATGAATCCGAAACGTACGAGCATCTGGGATGCAGACAGCGGAAAGCTTGTCAAGGATCTTGTCGGCACTGCGACTTATTCAGGTACCGGCGCAATCAATCCCTTTGATTCGACGATGGCGTTTTCCAATGACACCGTCTACAGGATCGATCTGGACAAGGGGACCTATGAGCCGACATATTCCCTGGACGGAAGCGATAATCCAAATGAAATCTTTCCTCCCAGGATACATAATTATGTTACAAGCAAGATGGTCAGGCGTGATGGAAAACTTTATGGATTCACCGGCGGCTCAGCGCGCGGGGCTTCGGAGATCACGTGCGTATACTGGGATGGCAAGGTGTGGAAATCGGTGGCTAACGTAGGGATTGTGCCGAAAGTGGACAAGCCGGAAAAGCTAGTAGGGGAATGGACGAAATTCAAGAATGAGCTTTTTGCCGGCAAGGGCGGTAATATCTACGCATGGGTCGACAAGAATGGAGACGGACTTGTACAGAAGGATGAGCTGAGTTTCGCCATGCCGGAAATGGATGGAAAACCTGTTGATGCTTCCAGTTTCTACTGGGGACAGCTGCCTGACAATGAGGGTACGCTCACTTACTTGTTGAGGAACGCGAACGCGCTGGTCAAGGTTCCGATCACCGGAATCAACAGCGTCGGAGCACCGGTATATGACGTGAGCAAGCTGCAGATAGTGAAGGCGGATCTGCAGGTCATCGGAAAAGGCAACGGCGAAGGAATGATCATCGGCGGTGACAATGGCCGGGTATATCTAAACCAGGATCCACTGATCGCAGTCGAAAAGGACGGGCGCGTGATCGGCGGCTATCCCAACAAGCACACGTCAGTCCATGGATCGCATACCGCAAAGGCATCGAAGCCGGGTTATCTGATCGGGCCATCGTCATACCTTGGAGTGGTGAATCTCGGAGGAGATGTTGGAGAGGTCTTCGATCTCAACGGAAATCTCGGCGAGAACTATCTCTTCACAAATGACGCACTCTGGATCCAGGCGCTGTTCAAGGATACGCGCGGCGGATTCGAGATTCCAAGCCAGGCCGTGAAAGGCATGTCGATGGACGCGATCAGCGCTGGCGGCGAGAGCTTCGGCGGCAACTTCATCAAGGGGACTGACGGCAGGATCTATCTGACCATCGGCGGAACAGATGCGCGTGTGATGGAGGTCAAAGGACTCGATACGATCAAGAGGCTTGCAGGTAAATTCACATACACTCCCGCGCAATACGCAGAGGCGCAGAAGATGCTCCAGGAAAAATCCGCTCAGTCCGGACAGGCGAAAGTCTATCAGGTCGCCAAGGCTAAAGCCCCAGTGGCGATTGACGGCAAGTCTGACAAGTGGTCTGATCTTATGGATGACAGCAAGCAGCTTCTTGAGATCCAGGAAAGCAAGCAGAAACGTTATGGGCGAGTCCAGGCATCCTACGATGCCGACAATCTCTATCTTGCGTACCGTGTATTCGCGCCGCGTTCGCAGATGAAGAATGTCGGACAGGACTACAGGCTGCTGTTTAAGAGCGGCGACGTGGTCGACATCATGGTAGGACCAGAACCCCAGAAGGCGAAGGGCGAAGGCAACACAAGGATTGTCATGACGGTCAAGGATGGCAAGCCTGTGGCAGTATTGAACCAGAAGTTCGTACCCGGTGCGGCGAAGGGCGAAGGTTTCGGGTTTGCCTCTCCGGCACGCACGATCCCGTTTGACCGCGTCGTGATGGCGCCGGACGTAAAAGTTGCGACTTCCGCAGTCAACGGCGGCTATTTTGTAGAGGCTGCGATTCCATGGAAGCTCCTTGGCATCGCTCCGAAATCCGGACTCAAGCTCAAGGCCGACGCCGGTGTGCTTTTCGCGGATGACGGCGGCACGATGACAGTTTCGCGACAGTATTGGAGCAACAAGGAGACAAACCTTGTGAACGACATACCGGGCGAGGCCGATCTGGTCCCTGAACGCTGGGGAATTATAACCCTTGAATAAATTGTCCAATAACGAACAAGGAATTTCCAATGTCCAAGGAACACATCATAGAAATATAAAGAACAGCCCTCACGGGCTTAACTACGAACGAATTCTAATTTGGTTGATTTGTTTGTAGTTAAGCCAATTTTGGCTGTTCTTCAGAGACACGCAATAATGCGTTAACTACTAACGAATACCATGTGGAAAAACTCAAAATGGCATCATCTTCTTGTCTTATTAGGAAATTTCAAGGGTTTAAATATGGGGAAGTTCAGTATGAATTCTCTGCGTAAAAAAACGTGCCTGTGGATATTTCTCATTGCACTTGCAACGGTATGTACCGCCCAGGACAAGGCTGACAAGACGGATCTGCGCAGAGGGATATTCCAGACACCGCTCAAGGTGGGCGATCTTGATCCAGCCGCCTATGCAGAATGGTCTGACGGCAGGGAGGCGCCGATTCCAGATGCTCAAAAGAAGAATATTGATCGCATGCCGGTGGGAATGGTTTGGGTGCAGGATTCCAGGACGCGCAGGCCCTATGGGTACGAGTTTGGAAAATCAAAAGCACTTGGAGTCCGTCATATAAGGATCGGTTTTACAAAGCCGGTTCCGATAGGCGCGATATTGGCCGGTGGAAATATCAGGGTCAGCGTACTGAAGGCTGAAGCGGCATATCCCGGGAACATGGCGGATGAATCGCAGTGGATCCCGGCGCAGCGCATCAAGGACGGGAAAGTCACTGGCGACGAATTGAAAGGGCGAGAGGACAGCGCCTTGTGGACTCTGCCCCCCGCCACGCAAAGCCGGGCGATTCGCTTCTCCCATACGACGTCGGACGTGGCTGATGTTGTCGGAGACGGCTTGTACGCCGGGACATTAGGCGGTGCATATGTCCTTCCGGAACGGTTTGCGAATATCGCACCTATCGCGGCTGCGGTAACACGGAACTCCAATGAAAAAGCATCCAGGCTCAATAATGGAAACAGGGATGGCTACTGGAACGGGTGGGAGAACATCAACGGCGGCAACAAGGAAAGTTTCGCGGCGGCGAAGCTGGTTGCGGAAGATCCCGAGTGGATAATGCTGGTTTGGCCGCGTCCGGTATCTCTGCGCGGTTTGGCTTTCCTGGTGCCGTTTTTCTATTCTGCGGACATTCAGATCTACAAGGGTGCGGAAACCACGCATCCTCGCGATGCAGTTGATGCAGACTGGGAAACGGTCACGAACGTATCCGGACTGAGGACATTGTATCCGCTAGGGCTTCCGGTGAGCTGGCTGGATTTCGAGAAGGATGTGACCACACGCGCCGTGCGTCTGCGTATCACTGCTCCATTTGTTGAGGATGCCGACGTGCAGAACCGCGAGCACGGGCACACGAAGGGCCATTCGATGGGCGGGAAGCGCGTGGAGTTGTGCGAACTGATGGCGTTGCATGCGCTGGGCAAGGAAAAATTGGAAACGGCATTGCCGGTGGTCGATGCAAAAGATGACGAGACGAAGAATCTGATACCGGTGAAATTCACGCTGCCCGAAGATGGTTTTGTCACGCTTGTGATTGAAGACAAGGATGGCAAACGCATCCGCAATCTGGTTTCCGAGACGCCATTCAAGAAAGGCGGGAACATTGCGTGGTGGGACGGTACTGATGACCTTGGACGCGACTTCGATGCTGCAAGCCACGGTCTCTATCATATTCCTGAACAGCTTGTCGGGCCGGGGGAATACCGGGTCAGGGGATTGTGGAGGAAGGACATCGACTACCGATATGAATTCTCAGTTTACAGCAACGGAAATCCGCCATGGAGTACGCGCGACAATACAGGTGCGTGGCTTGCCAACCACACTCCTCCTCAGTCTGCGTTGTTTATCCCCGCTGCAAAATCCCCTACGAAGGAGCCGGTAGTTTACCTTGGAGCATATATCACGGAAGGCCCTGATGGATTGATCTGGGTGGACTTGGACGGAAAGAAAAGAGGCGGTAAGAAATGGGTTGGCGGCACTTGGACGGCAGCTCCTTATCTTGCCCGGGATGATGGGCCGGATGCTGATCCAAAGGCGAGGCTCTATGTTGCATCTGTCGGCACGGTTGATTATACCGATAAGAAAACTCCAACTGCGGAGTTGCGTGTGACTGCTCTCACGGATGGACAGGACAAGCCTGTGCTCGTGCAGGCATTGGAAAAAATATCTACGCCGGAAACTACCTCGCAGGGAACCGGCCTGGTAAATTATGAGGAGGAAATTTGCGGTCTTGCCGCTTACAACGGTATTGTTGCCTGCAGCATGAACCAGCGTAATCAGCTGTACTTCATCAACGCCAAGGATGGCGGAGATAGGAAAATGGGCGAGATACTCGCGAAGATCGCAGTCGATTCGCCGCGCGGTATTGCGTATGACGGCAAAGGGCGGCTTCTGGTGATTTCCGGGAAACAGGTTTTGTTCATGGAGCAGCCTATGAGCCAGCAAAAACCCAAGGTCATCGTGTCATCAGGACTTGAAGATCCTTTTGGAATTACTCTTGATCATGAGGCGAATATCTACGTCAGCGACCGCGGCAGCAGCCATCAGGTGAAAGTTTTTAACCCGCAGGGTAAACTCGTCCGCGCGATTGGAAATCCTGGCGCGCCGAAGGCTGGCCCGTATGACCAGCGCCACATGAACAATCCGCGTGGAATCGCTGTTGATTCGAAGAAACAGCTGTGGGTGACAGAACAGGATTTCCTGCCGAAGCGCGTGAGTGTGTGGACGACTGATGGAAAGTTTGTGAATGCGTTTTACGGTCCGCCGAAATACGGTGGAGGCGGGGCGCTTGATTCCGCTGACAAGAATATCTTCTACCATGCCGACGACGCCAATGGCCTCATGGAATTCAAACTCGACTGGGAAAAGGGAACATCGCAATTGACGAGCGTACCCTACCGTCCGTCTGCTGCCGATTTAAAGCTGCCTGATGGATGGGCTGGCGGAGCGGCACCGGAGCGTTCGCTGTACAGGGAAGTTCCAAAATATTATTTCTTCAAGGAGAAGCAACGTTACTTTACCAACTGCTATAACAGCAATCCTACCAACGGTTCGAGTCCTACTTTCATATTCGAGGATTTCGATGGAATCATTCGTCCAGTCGCAGCTGCAGGAGTGGCGAACTACTGGAATATCCTGAAGGATGAAAAGTTCAAGCCTTTCTGGCCGAAGGATGTCGACGTAGGCGCCAAGGATCCGGGCAGGGACAACGGGAAGAATTTAGCGTTCTTCATATGGTCGGATTTGAACTGCGACAGCAAGGTGCAGCCTGATGAAGTGGTGTTCCAGAAAGGCAGATCAGGCGGTGTGACCGTGATGCCGGACTTTTCCCTTTGTGTCGCGCATGTCGGTGACAAGGCGATGAAGTTTTCTCCGACGAACTTCACTGAGCAAGGCGTGCCGACATACGACTTCTCCAAAGGACAGGTGCTGGCAGAAGGCGTGACTCCTTCAAATACGTCCGGAGGTTCACAGGCGCTGGTGGATTCCGACGGCAACACCGTCATCACCCTCGGAGTCAAACCCTTCCTGACGAGTTCGCTGTGCGGAGGAAGGGATGGCGGCATGACATGGAGCTACCCGAGTCTGTGGCCCGGACTGCATCCCTCGCATGAGGCGCCCAAGCCTGATCGGCTGGGTGAGTTAATTGGAACGACACGCCTGCTGGGTGGTTTTGTAAATCCCAAAGGTTCGGAAGCCGGACCCCTGTGGTGCATCAACGGGAATATGGGGAACGTCTATTTGTTCACAAGCGACGGTTTGTTTGTGGCTTCCTTGTTTGAAGACATCCGCATCGGCAGGGCGTGGCAGATACCGATCGCGCAGCGCGGCATGAGCCTGAAAGGCATAAGTCCCTACGATGAGCATTTCTGGCCGACGATCAACCAGGCGTCCGACGGACAGGTCTATCTCGTGTACAACAAGGAAGCATGTGCACTTATAAAAATCGAAGGTCTGGAAACTCTCCGCCGATTGCCAGCAGGCAGCTTGAGCGTTACTGCGGACGACTTGAAGAAGGTGCAGGCATATCAGGTTGCTCTTGAGGAAAAACGCAAGCTGGAGCAGGGCGGCGGTGTCATGCATGTGTCTGTTCAAACAACTGTGCCGACAGTCGATGGCAAGCTGGATGACTGGACAGGAGCCTCGTGGGTTGAAATAGAAAAAAGAGGAGTAGGGGCATATTTTGATTCCAAATCGAAACCCTACGATATACGGGGAGCAGTCGTCGTGGCCGATGGAAAGCTGTTCGCCGCATGGAGGACAGGCAATAAGGATCTTCTGAGGAATTCCGGTGAAATGCCTCTTGCCCCATTCAAGACTGGCGGCACGCTTGAACTGATGATCGGTTCCAATTCAAATGCCAGTCCCAAGCGCCGATCACCTGTTGAAGGAGACATGCGCCTCTTGGTAACTCAAGTCAAAGGCAAGACCAAGGCGTTGATCTACCGTCCTGTCGTACCTGGGACGCCTGATGACAGAAAAGTTCCATTCAGTTCGCCGTGGCGGACGATCAAGTTCGACCAGGTCGAGGATGTCAGTGACAAAGTTCAGCTGACAGCTGATGGGAAGGGTGCCTACGAGATCTCAATACCGTTGAAAATCCTCGGTCTTAATCCCGCAGCAGGAAAGAGAATCAAGGGGGACATCGGCATCCTGCGCGGCGATGGAGCCCAGACGATGACGCGTATTTACTGGAGCAACAAGGCAACCGGCATCGTTTCTGATGTGCCCTCCGAAGCCGAATTAGTCCCAGCCCTCTGGGGCGATTGGGAATTCCGTTGAGGTTCCGATGATACTTTAAATGAGTATGGATAATGCTGTATAATTATTTTGTTTGGTAGTTAAGCCATTATTGGCTGTTCTTAAGAGACACGCAAGAATGCGTTAACTACTAACGAAAGCTGGGAGTTGGAAAAATTCTAAATCTATTTTGGAAGTCATCATGAAATATTATATATTGAAAATTAACAGATAAGGAGCATATGAAAAAAACAATTCTCAGCTGTTTTGCGGTTGCATTGCTGTTCTTGTACGGATGCAATGAGTCGTCACAGAGGCCGGAAGCCGCGAATGCGGCTGTAGAACCGAAGCCCGACAACACTCCTGTCGTCACATCCGAAGAAGACATGCTCGTTGTGTCCACCGCCGTTTCGCCGCGCGTGGCCTATGCGGTTTCACTCAGGAAGAATATTTTGAATGTCGCAGTAGCCGTGGAGCCTTTCGACGCGTCCGCGGGTGCCCAGGCGGTTGGACTCAAAGTCGGACTTGCTGCCGACAAGGCCCTTATCCTTACTGAAAAGGATGCGGTCTTCAGGAAGCTGGGAACCTCAAACCTATATGAATTCAAGGTACCTGCCGAAAAACTCGTGGCCTCGGCCGAGGGCTGGGACAAGTTCAGGATGGGGATGTCGGTTGACTGGCCGGTCGGTCCGTTCGGACAGCCGCGCCAGAGGGAGACATTCCTGCAGAACGAACCGACAAGGGCCGCGCATGCCGAACTTTCACTCTCGTCCGCATTTTGGCAGCTTGTCAACCTTGACGAGTTCGCGAAGACCATAGCTGACAGGAAGCTTCAGATCGCATTTGATTTCAAGCAGCCTGTCGACGGCAAGGCGAGCATTGTGATTGAAGATGAAAAAGGCGGCCGCGTACGCAATCTGATCTCCGGCCAGCCGATGGCGAAGGGGAGCCAGCGCATCGTATGGGATGCGACGAACGACAAGGGCGACCTGATGCCTCCGGGAAAATACCAGTGGCGTTCAATCTCCCATCCCGGAATCAGGCCTGAATATGTCATGTCGTTCTGCGACGGTTCCGGGTCGAACCATGGAACCCTCCATTCCGCCGCCACCGGTGGAAAATACCTGTTCTTCGGGACATCGGTTTCCGAAGGCGGCTATGAGCTGATACAGCTTGAGCAGGACGGGAAATTCGTGCGCGGATACAATTCGCCCATGGGGCATGGGCTTGCGAAAGTCGCAGTTGCCGCAGATGACAAATTCCTATATGCGGCATACGACGGGACCGGCTGGACTCAGAAGGTGGACCGCAACAAGCCGGACTGGAAGGCTGAGAACAAGATCACTCTCGTTAAAATAGACTTCAACTCCGGAAACGTTGTTGATTATTCGAAGGAGCGTTTTGCAGTCATATCCTCATACTGGATTGGGCCTGGCTCACCGGAAAAGATGCCAGGCAGCCGCACGGCGCTTTCGGGAATGGCTTTCCTGAATGGGAAACTCTATATCGGCGACAGCGTGAAGAACGCCGTTCTCGAAGTCGATCCCGAGAAAGGAACCGTGCTCCGTTCGATTGCGCTGGCGAATCCTGCAGCACTTGCAGCAGGCAAGGGGAAACTCTATGCACTGTCTGAAAAGAAACTGCTCGAGCTCGATCTCGCGGCAGGAAAAGCAGGAAAGATTATTTCGGACAAGCTTGAAGGGAATTCCGCGGGCCTGGCGGTCGGGCCCGACGGGAAATTCTATGTCAGCGATTCAAAGTCCCATGTTGTCCGCATGTTTGATGCAGCCGGCAAATCGGCCGGCGTGATCGGCAAGCCCGGAGGGATTACCTACGGTTCAGCCGAGATCCGCACGAAGATGGGCGGATACGGCGAGGAAGGAGAGGAGGCGATGGTGACTCCGGGACCTTATGATCCGCTGAGGCTCCACAATCCCATGGGACTCGTGATGTCCGCCGACGGACATCTCTGGGTTACGGAGAATTCACGCTGGAAGCCGAAGCGTCTCGCCGCATATGATACTGTCAAAGGCACGATGTGGAAGGAGTTTTTCGGGCCTACGGCCTATGGTGCGCCGGGATGCGGTTTTGATCCGGAGGACTCGACGCGCTGGTTCGGACAGGACACCTTGTTCAAGATAGATCTCAAGGCGAAGACTTCTACGCCGGTATCGACTCTAGGCGGGGAGGAGGGGATGCACTACCGCTTCTGGAAACAGGACGGCCGCACATTCGTCATCGCCTACGGAAAAATCACCTATATCGAGGAACTGCTGCCGAACAACACGCTGAAGCTCCTGGCATTCCTGAGTTCCGGACACCAGTACGCCTATGCCCATTCCTGGAATCCGCCGAAGGAATTCGTAGAAGCCTTCAAGCGCGATTATCCCAATGTCAAATACGAATACGGCAAGACCGGCCAGCCGAACCATGGATATGGAATGATCTGGGTTGACAGGAACGGAGACGGAAAGATGGAGAAGGAGGAGATTGAATTTTCCACGGCAGCGGAATCGCTGGCAGGTTCAGGCTGGGGACATGATTTCAACGATCTTACAATACGCGTTCCTGCGAAGGTCGCAGGAAAAAGCGTGATGGTGACATTGAAGCCCGATGGCTGGTGGCCGGGAGGTGCGCCTAAATATCCCGGTCTGAATGATGCCGTGAAAGCTGCAATTCAAATTGATGGACCGAGCTGGAGCGGACTCGAAACTACGGTCGACCGTTTCGGCAACATGATCGTCAACAGCGATCCTGAGATGAAGGCATTCTCGCCTGAAGGCAGGACGCTGTGGAATTATCCCAACCGCTGGACGAACGTGCACGGATCGCACGGTGCTCCACTACCGAGTGCAGGCGAACTTCAGGGCATCCTGTTCTTCACAGGTGTGGCTCCGCTCGATGACAAGTCGGACGTGATGGTGATGAATGGCAACCACGGCCGCGCCTTCGTGATGACCACCGACGGACTTTATGTAGACGAGATGTTCCCTGACTGCAGGCTGATGACGAATCCGCAGGCCGGTGGCGTCGGCATTCTCGGAGGAGAATGTTTTGGCGGTGCGTTCGGGCTTTCTAAGTCCGACGGCAATTATTATTTCCAGGGCGGCGGAATCGAATACCGCATCTACCGTGTAGAGGGTCTGAAGGAAACTGTCCGTGGCGGAGGAAGCCTTTCTGTCACGGCGGAACAGGTTGCGGCCGCGGAACGGAACAGAAGCCGCAAAGTTGCTGCAGATGCGAAACCGTGCAGTACCAGGATACCATATGCCAAGGAACCTCCCAGGATTGACGGCAAGGGCGACGGATGGTCCGGTGATCCAGTGGCTCAATGGAACAAGGGAAACCAGTTCCCGGTAACCATACGTGCGGCCTATGATGCAAAGAATCTATATCTCTTCTATAATGTAAAGGATGCTTCGCCGTGGGTGAACAACGGAAAGGACTGGCAGCTGCTCTTCAAGACCGGCGACAGCGTCGACCTGCAGATCGGCTCTGATCCTAATGCCAATCCTAAGCGCAGCGGTCCTGTCCCCGGCGACCTGCGGCTGCTGATCGCGCCGTTCCAGGGCGGAAATATCGCGGTGCTCTACCGCCACCGCCAGCCAGGAGCTTCGGACAACGTTGTCTTCCAGAGCCCGTGGAGGAATGAGAAGGTCGATTCGGTGAAGAAGCTAGAGTCTGCGAATATCGCAGTGACCAAGTCCGGAGATTCCTACAACGTCGAAGTTGCCGTTCCTCTGGCCGATCTGGGTCTGGCAAACGATGCCGGTAAAACCCTCCGGGGTGATTTCGGTATTGTCTACGGAGATGCCGAAGGCACGACGAACATATTCCGGAACTACTGGTCCAACCAGGCGACAGGGCTCATAAACGACGTCCCTGGAGAAATTATGCTGAGTCCTAACATGTGGGGTGATATTACTATGGAGGTGCTGCCATGAAGAAAAATATGATTTTATTTTTGTATCCGCTGAGTTGGGTGCTTTGCCTCATAAGTAGGGCGGTTTTCTCTGCCCCGTCGAATGACTGGGGTAAACCGCCAACCAAACGTCGGGTTAAAACCAGACATACTTTCAATGACATCGCCTGCCTCGCCACGCTACAGCTTAAAGCTTACTTGTTTTCGGCTGCAATTGCACTGTGCTTTTCCGCAATATCTGTGAATGCCGACGTGATCATCTGCGACGGTGTCCTTGGAAATTCAGGTGAGCAGGGCGCTTCACTCGTCCGCTTCGACGGAGCCGGTACAAGCGGCATGGGAATTGTCTGCGACCGCTATGGCTCCTTGTGGGACCGCGGCGGAGCAGCCCTGAACAGGTATGCGGTTGACGGAAGGCTGCTTGCCTCATATAAGCTTCCGAAGACAAATGCAGACCGCAATTCGGACGCAGTAGCGCTCGCCGGCGATACGCTCATCATCAGGATGGGCGGACAGCTCTATTCGCTTCCAGTCGATGCGCCGGCAGGTTCCGAGGTCCAGCCTATGAAGATTGAAGCGACCAAGATGTCGTTCTCATCAAAGGACGGCTGGGTGCTTGCCGCGAAGGGGCCTGAAGTTTTCCTCGTCAACGCCAAAGGAGAAAAGAAACCTGTTGCGACCTTGAAGAAGAATCCTGACGGCGTGGAGTTCGGGCCCGACGGATCGATCTGTGCAATACTGGAATGGAAGGTCTACAAGGTTGTTCCAGAGGCGGCAGATAAAGTTGAACTGATCGCCGGTGCTCCGGGAGAACGGTCTCAATATCTCAATGGCAGCTGGTACGGCAGCGCATGGCACAGCACTCTCCGCCGTTTCGACAAGGAGCTCAAACCCTCGCCGGGAGTGGTACTCGGTGGAAATTCCGGATCGTTCATCGGACATGTCGCCGAGCAGTCCGAAATCGTCAACGGAAGAGGTCTTGCCCAGATCAATCCGAATCTGTTTGCAATTTCAGGATTCGGCGGCGTCATACATCTGCTCGAGTGGATAGGTGCGGACAAGCGTTTCGAGCCGGTACGGAGAATTGGCGCGCTCCAGTCGTGCGGCGCGCTGGCGCTGGATCGCGAAGGCCGCACATGGTGCGTTTCGGGCAACTGGGACTGGAACGATGGTCCATCCACACCACAGCGCTGGGGAGTTCCTGTTCCTGAAAAAGTTTTTGGTATGGCGATGATGGACTCAGGCTCCATTTGCGGTTACGGCATCATGTGGGGAAAACCCATGGTGATGTTCGGCAAGATGGACAAGGAAGTCAGGCTGGGGCGCATCGAGGCGCAGACAGCACTGCCAAAGGAGGCTGTTGCAGTTGCGGTCACTGAAATGAACAAGAAGCGCGTGCTGCTGATTCTTGAAGCCAACGGCAAGCTTACTGCAGCCAATATTAATGGCGACGGATCATACAATAGTGATGGGGCAGCCGTACAGTTGATCACTGCAACACCGGTAAAGGAATGGACATCGCTTGCATCATCCGGCAAGGACATGCTGATCGGGGCAGGGGACGGATACGTGATCGAGCTTGCAAGAGATGGCGAGGGCTGGAAGGAGAAACGCCGCTGGAATTCCTTCGGGCAGGACAATGCCGACAAATTCGGAGCTTCCATCTGGCTTGCTTTGGATTCAGGCAGGCTCTGGGTATCCGACAAAATGAGGAACCGCGTGGTCTGCTTTGATCTCTCTTCAGGAAAACAGCTGGCTACATATGGCGTTGCGGACACCGCAGGAAGTGAAATTACAAAGATGAATTCGCCGGCTGTCATTGCGGCAGATGGAAAAAGGGCGGTGCTTTACGACAGCGGCAACCAGCGGATCTTGAAGCTTGAACTGCAGGAGAGCAAATGAAGAATATTTTTGATCTTTCGCTGCTCGAATGGCGGCTTGCGGGATACGCGCCTTTCGGGTGGTCGTTCATGAAGAGCATGGAGATAGGCGCCGACTCCGCGGCGGAGATTCCTGCAGTAAAGGCAAACGTGCCAGGTTCCGTGCAAGGAGCCTTGCTGGCCGCCAAAATACTGCCTGACTGGAACATGGGCATGAATGCCAAGGAATGCGAGTGGGTTGAAAACCGCCACTGGATCTATGAGACGTGTCTGCCCGACAAATGGATGAAAGGCAGGAAGGACGGCATCTGCCGTTTGCGCTGCATGGGCCTCGACTATTCCGGCTGGGTGTTCCTCAATGGGGAGGAAGTCGGGACTTTCAAGAATTCCATGGTACCGCATTCATTCGATTTTACAAAAGCCTTGAAGGATTCCGGAAATATCCTGAGAATCATTTTTGACTGTCCGCCGCGCTGGCTGGGCCAGTTCGGCTATACTTCGCGGATGACGGAATGGAAGCCCAGGTTCAACTACACCTGGGACTGGCAGCCACGCCTCCTCCAGATTGGTATATGGGATGAGCTTTTCCTGGAATGCGTGGAGCGTCATGGAAACATCTCCTCATTCCGCTGCCAGCCTGATTACGACTTGTTGAAAAAATGCGGCGTTCTCAAATGCCATGGGAAGATAGAAGATGCCAAGGGATGCAGGCTCAGGATTTCACTGCTGGGCGGCAAACGCAAGCTTGCAGTAAAGGAGTTTGATCCGAAAGCCCTGGCACGGGGAATCAAGCTTGGAGATCTTGATGTGTCTCCATGGCAGACCAACGGGGCCGGGGATCATCCGCTCTACACTCTCAAAGTGGAATTGTTCGACAGCAAAAAGAAGATCATTGACGAGCGTATCCAGCGCGTCGGATTCAAGCATGTTGAATGGACACAGTGCAGAGGCGCACCGAAAAAAGCCGATCCCTGGATCTGCAATGTCAATGGAAAGGCGATTTTCCTGCAGGGCGTGGATTGGACTCCCATCCTTCCTAACTTCGCGGATGTCAAGCAGGATGATTACCGGAAGCAGCTGGAGATATACCGTGATCTCGGATTCAACGTGCTGCGCGTATGGGGAGGCGCAGTCCTCGAGAAGGAATGCTTCTACGATCTGTGCGATGAATTTGGAATACTTGTCTGGCAGGAGTTTCCCATGTCATCTTCCGGCACCGAGAACTGGCCGCCTGAAGATCCGCGTGCAATGGATGAACTCGTGGAGATTGCGCGCTCCTACATCGAAAGACGGCAGAATCACGCAAGCCTCCTCCTATGGTGCGGCGGAAACGAACTCCAGGGAGATTTGGAAGGCAATAAGAAAGGTACCGGCAAGCCTGTCACTCTCTCCCATCCGTTGATGAAGAAATGGAAAAAGCTGATTGACGAGATGGATCCTGGACGCCGGTTTCTGCCCTCATCTTCTTCAGGTCCGAGGTTCTGTGCAAGCGAAAAAGATTTTGGCAAGGGGCTGCACTGGGATGTGCATGGACCTTGGAACTGCGGCGGCGATCCCGAGAAGGAATGGAAGGATTACTGGAAGAGCGATGACTCCTTGTTCCGTTCCGAACTCGGATGCCCGGGAACAAGTCCGATCGACATCATAAAAAAATATTCCGACGGCCTGCCTGTCATGCCGCCAAGCATGGACAATCCGCTCTGGCGCCGCACGATGTGGTGGGTGCAGATGCCCCAGTTCCTGAAGGAGCACAATCGCGAACCCCGCAATATCGAGGAGTATGTCGAATGGAGCCTGGAACACCAGCGCCATTCGCTGGAAATCGCAGTGCGCGCCTGCAAGGATCGTTTCCCTGGCATCGGCGGAACCATCATCTGGATGGGGCGCGACGCCTTCCCATGCATGGCCAACACATCGATATTCGATTTTTATGGCCGACCAAAACCTGCGGCGCTGGCGGTTGGGAAAATATTCAGGGAACCTGTAAAATGACAAGAAATCAATGGTGAGAGAATGAGCGAGCATGAAATAATAAATACCGCCATCGTTCCAGTTCCCAATACTCAGAAGGACTTCTACGACTGGAATGAGCGCAGAAGCCAGAAGGTGGCGGAAGCTAAAAAAGGATCGCATGACCTGATCTTCATCGGCGATTCCATTACCCACATGTTTGAGATGGAAGGCCGCGGTGCAGCAATCTGGCAGAGGTATTACGGACAGCGGAGTGCCTTCGATCTAGGTTATGGCTGGGACTGCACTCAGAACGTACTCTGGCGCCTGGAGAACGGAGAGTTTGCTGGACAGCATCCGAAACTGGTGGTGCTGAACATCGGCACCAACAATCTCACAGGAAACAGCACTGCCCGCGCCAACAGCGCCGCAGAGATCTTTGCAGGCATAGAGGCGATCTGCCAGTTCATCCACCGGCATTCGCCCGAAAGCATGATCCTGGTCATGTCCATCTTTCCGCGCGGTCTCAGCAACGATCCAGTTCACGCCAAAGTCAAGGAATTGAATGCTGTGCTGAAGTCGGGACTGGAGTGTAAACCCGGCATCATTCATCTGGACATCGGACAGCGTTTCATCGGTTCTGATGGCGAAATACCTCTTGAACTCATGAACGATCGCTGTCATCCGGCGGAGAAAGGCTACAAGATTTGGGCTGATGCCATCGAACAAGTCGTAACGCGATACCTGTAATTGCGGATGAATGGATTGTTGGATTTTTAGGAATTTCCCAACCATCCAGCAATCCATTAATCCAGTCATCCGTTGGGTGCTATTAATTATATGAAAGGGCATATGATGAAAATCTGTCTCTTGATGGCCAGCAGTATCTTGGCTGCTGGTGTGGGTTCTGCAGGGGAAATTTCGGTTCCCGAAGGATATCGACTTGTCTGGGCCGACGAGTTCGACAAGGATGGTGCGCCGGACCCGAAGAACTGGAAGTTTGAAAACGGTTTTGTGAGGAACAAGGAAGCGCAATGGTACCAGCCTGAGAACGCATTCTGCAAGGATGGCAAGCTTGTCATCGAGGGCCGGCGCGAGAAGAAACCGAATCCCAATTTCAAGGAAGGCAGCAAGGAGTGGAAGGAGAACAGGAAGTTCATCGAATATACCGCTGCGAGCCTGAAGACCAGCGGACTTCACAACTGGCAATACGGGCGCTTTGAAGTCAAGGCGAAAATTTCAGCAAAACAAGGATTGTGGCCGGCCATATGGTTTCTTGGAATTTCAGGCGAATGGCCAAGCTGCGGCGAAATCGATCTGATGGAATATTACAAGGACGACATTCTCGCCAACGCCTGCTGGGGTACCGACAAGAAATATCAGGCAAAATGGTCCACCACCAAGAAGCCTGTGAAGTCCTTCAACGATCCTGACTGGGATCAGAAGTTCCATGTCTGGCGCATGGACTGGGACAAGGATGCAATCAGGCTCTATGTCGATGACATCCTTCTAAACAATGTTGATCTTAACAAGACCATCAATCCTACTGACAAAGGTCCGAAGAATCCTTTCCACCAGCCGCATTATCTCCTTTTGAATCTAGCGATAGGCGGCGACAACGGCGGAGATCCTACGAACACTCTTTTCCCGACCAGATACGAGATCGACTATGTCCGAGTATATCAGAAATTTGATTCTTCACAGCTAGGTTCAGGGAAGAAATAACATCTGTAGCCATCTGCAATAACTCTGTGTTGAGAAATCAGTGGTGACTTCTCCTTTTTTTTCATATTTCCAAACTTGCCCTGACGGTTGAAACTCATTAAAAATGTGGTAAGCTAAAAAGAATCTTAAATATTTGAGATTTAATATAGTATGCCAAGAAAAATACGTGCAGGTTCAGAACTTTCCTTTATCTCATTATTGACGAATACGAAATTGTAACACGGCCTGGAATAAAATGAAAACTCTTGAAATGATTCAGGAAAAGCGCATCGAGATACCGATGACGGTGTCATGGTATCTTTCAGATATTGGGCGGATGCAGGGGGTGCAGGAACTTTTCATGCGCCAGTCGCCACAGCGGCTAAAAGTCCTCCGGGAACACGCAATTGCCCAGAGTGCAATATCCTCAAACCGGATAGAAGGCGTGGAAATTGACCGGAAACGCGTGGGAACAGTAGTATTCGGTCATCCTGCCTTGCGTGATCGCGACGAAATCGAGATTGCCGGCTACAGGGATGCACTCAATCTTATCCACAGGCTCGGCGCAAAACTCCATGTCTCCGAGGAAACCATGCTGAAACTTCACGCTTCATGCCGAGGAGAAATCTGGGACTCCGGAAAATACAAGGACAAGTCGGTTGACATAGTAGAAAAGAGGCGGGATGGCAGTCAGCTTGTCAGATTTAAAACCGTTTCTCCGAAAGATACCCCGCGTTTTAGCAGAAAGCTCATGGAAATGTGGGCTCGGCAAATCAGGGAGCGGGAACTTTCACATTTGCTTCTTTTGGCCGCCTTCAATCTGGATTTTCTCTGCATACATCCCTTTCGTGACGGCAATGGACGGGTTTCCCGTCTTCTGCTTCTGCTGACATGCTACCACATAGGGATAGAAGTAGGCCGATACATAAGTCTCGAACGGCTAATAGAGGATAACAAGGAACGTTACTACGAGACTCTGAAACAGAGTTCCCAAGGCTGGCACGAGGGCAAACACGATCCCTGGCCGTTTCTCGGATTCCTTCTTTTCATCATCAAAAAGGCATACGATGAATTTGAAGACAGGGCTGGACAAATTCCCGCACCAAAAGGGGAGAAGACGGAAATGCTCCGAGAGGCAATCAACAAAATGGATTCTGAATTTAGCGTTTCAGAACTCCAGAATGCGTGTCCCGGAGTCGGCATCGATATGATCCGCCTCACGCTTAAACGACTCAAGGCGCAAAATATAGTCAGGAGCATTTCAATAGGCAGAAATGCAAAATGGAAAAGAATTAGGTAATACGCCCTTAACTGGGTAATTAATTAGGTAACGGCAATGGGCGGCGACAACGGCGGAGACCCTTCGAACACTCTTTTCCCGACCCGTTATGAGATAGACTATGTGCGAGTATGTCAGGCTGTGGATTCTTCCCAGCCTGACACCGTGGAGAAATAGCCCTACTGGGCCTGACTGTTGAATTGCGGTATTCATCGGTCCGAGGAATAACTGGAGGATGTGGTGAGGGACGGAGTGCGATCTTTCCGCCTTTAACACTCTTGACATCCAAGGAATAATCCGCTATGCCAAGCCAGTTGCCCAAAATGGTTTTCCTCTAATCTCCTTTTCAAGCTTTACGGCAATTTCACAAACATGCTTTTCAAGGTACTTTTGCTTTCCCCAGTCAAGCTCGGAAAGCCGTTTTGCTGCGAACTTTTTGAAATTACGTGTTTCTTTAACCGAATATGATTCAAAGATTGGAAATAGGAGAAACAAGGCGTGATCGCCAAATGACTCGACAAGCCACGCAGGCGGCACGAAGGAGCCTTGTTTCTTGTTGAACACCAGGGACTCCATGGCAACAGGAGTGAAAATATCAAAATCCTGATGATGGTATTGCGATATTACGTCGAGCTGCTATTGCCTTTAAAGCTCCAGAATATGGTTCTTCAACAACTAAGATATCATTTTTTAAGCGGAACAATTTGTTATACCCATCGCAATCTGATAAAAAGTAAGACTTTAGATAATTCAGGTTTTGTGTATCGCACCCTGGAGAACTGCTGCAAAGGGTTCAGGAATTGTTCAGGGAAACGTGATCCTAGTCATACCTCTTTTCGCATTCAGACCGTCTGTTTGCGCTCGGCGATGGCTCAGCTTCACCTCCTCGCAATCAAACGTTCTGACCATCAAAATCCGGGTTGTCACGCGCTATTTATGCGATCAGAACACCATCCCGTATGTGTTACACGCAACCTCTGGAAATCCATTCTTTTTCATCTTTGCAGAATATTCAGTATTTTGTCTTGACAATTATACAGATATAAATAAATTATAAATATATAATCACATGGAGAGTCATGAAGACGGATATTTCTTCAAGGACATCGGAGCTAAAAAAGCAGGTAATGGACCGCAAGGGCTCATTCATAGAAGGCATAGCAAGGACTAAACATGAAAAATGAGGATAAGTTATTATGAATTTCGAATTTGCTCTTCCAGGGAAAATAATATTTGGCCCGGGTAAAATCAGTGAAACAGGCAAGGCGGCGGCGGGTCTCGGGAAAAAGGCCCTGCTTGTCTGCGACCCTTTCTGCGTCACGTCCGGACTGGCCGGGAAAGTATTGAAACATCTCGACGCGTCCAATGTCAAGGCTCTCGTCTTCAGCGGAGTTGTTCCCAATCCAACGACAGCATCCATTGAGTCGGGCGTCCTGGAAGCCAGGAAAGGCAAATGCGATGTCATTATCGGACTCGGCGGCGGATCATCGATCGACACGGCGAAGGCGATAGCTGTCGGCGCCTCGCATCCTGAACCGATATGGAACTATGCGATAGGGAAGACGCCTGTCACTGACAAGACCCTGCCTGTCATTGCGATTACGACAACGTCAGGCACCGGCAGCCATTGCACCTGTTTTTCCGTGATCACGAATCCTGAAACACACCAGAAACCAGGTATGGGTTCTCCATACATCCTTCCCAGGATTGCGATCGTGGATCCTGAGCTCATGCTAAGCATGCCCAGGGCACTTACAGCCATCTGCGGCTTCGACGTCTTTTCGCATGGCGTCGAAGCATACACTTCGAATGCTTCGAACCCGATGAGCGACATGTTCGCGGAAAAGGCGATCACGCTCTGCAGCCAGTATCTGCCGATCTGCTACAAGGATGGAAAGAATCTTGAAGCGAGGGAGATGATGGCGCTTGCGGACACCTATGCGGGAATCGCGATCTGCCATGCCGTGGTGTCGCTCGGACACGTTGTCGCGCATGTGATAGGCGGGCATTATCCCGACATCTCCCATGGCGACGCCCTTTTCACCATCTACAGGGAAGTCCTTGTCTTCAATTCGAAATCGAAGCCGATGGCGAACAAGCACGGTTTTATTTCCAGGAGCATGGATGAGTCATCGGATGGCATAGGAGCCGCTTTTGATAAATTCTTTGCGGACTTCGCATTCGAGAAGAAGCTGATTTCAAAGCGGCCCGACAGTGAAAAAATAGGCAGGATTTCCAAGGAGACTTTCACCTATATGAAGGGAATTGCCGATTTGAACCCTGTTGCTGCGAATGAGGATGATGTGAAGGTGATTCTGGAGAAGTCGCTCAGGTGATTTAACGGTGGAATTATGGAAGAGCTTTAAATTCCAAGCTCCAAAATCCAAGTTCCAAACAATATCTAAAATAGAAATATACAAATAAATATGTTAAACAGTAAATACAGAAGAACAGCCCTTACGGGCTTAACTACCAACGAAGGCAAATCTTGATTCGTTCGTAGTCAATGCCGCAAGGCATGTTCTTTGTTTTTGAATTGGAATTTGGAGCTTGACGTGGCACTTTCAACGTCTAGCAGTTAAAGATGGATGAAACCAGAATTGCATGGAGGTAGCATGAAGAAGACAAAGACGAATTATTCGGTTCCTGCGGTCGACCGCATGCTGGACATAATTGAATTCCTGTCATCCAACAGGAAATCATGCGGCATAACCGAGCTTTCAAAAGCGTTGAAGATCAATACGAACTCGATCTTCAGGATCATGAAGAGGCTTGTGGAACGCGGATATGTCGAAGTTGAGCCCGCGTCAGGCAAATACCAGCTCAGCACGAAGTTCTTCACCATAGGCATGAGCCTCTATACGAGATTCGAACTCAGGCAATGCGCCAGGAAACATCTCGAATGGCTCAGCACTGAGACCGGTGAGACGGCTCAGATCCAAATTCCCGACGGTGACCGGATGCTGGTAATGGATACGATTGTCCCCCACGTGAGTTTCTTTCTCCAGGTCATACCCGGTTCCCGCGTCTATTACCACAGCAATGCATTCGGGAAGTCGGTTCTGGCGTTCATGGATGAGGAGGACGTGAGGGCAATCCTGCCCAAGAATCTCCCTTCCCTCACCAAGAACACGATAACTGATCTCAATGTCCTCATATCCCAGCTGGCGAATGTCAGGAAAACCGGTATTGCCTTTGATGCAGAAGAATATAACTACGGTGTTTTCTGCATCGGCGCCCCTGTATTTGACATTGAGGGCAAGTCTGTCGCTGGACTCGGCATGACTGGGCTGACCGGCAGATACCACAGTTCTGACAGCAAGAAGATGATAAGGGCGGTTCTTGAGACCGCCCGCAGGGTTTCGGCGGAAACCGGATATGATGGCGACTATTTCACGAAGTTGCTTTCGAAATGAAGATTTGAAGGAACGCCACCAGCTTGGTGGCATTATATTTAGAGGTTCCTTTTAGTGAAGTCTGGGAAGAAAAGGAAGAAAGATGCCGGCAAGTTGCCAGCGATCCAGATTAAAAGTTTCATGAATATAAGTGAGGACAGAATCTAATGAATCTTAAGATTCTCAGTGAACTCGGCGAATGGGCCGCGCTTGGTTTCTATGAGGCGCTCGAACAGGATCTCCCGTGGCCGTTGAACTACGGCAGGGCATTCAGGCGCATGTACGAGAACATGGATGTCCGTGTCCCCGGGGACAAATATCTCATTCCCTGTGAACCTTTTTTCATGTCGCAAAACATGGAGTCGCACAAGCTCTGGTCCGCCGCCGGACTTATCCTGGATTTCAACCACCATTCCGGACTCAAGCTCAATCCTTCTATCGCCGACGAGAAGAAAAAAATATTTCCAGAGCATGCCGGATTCATAGACGAATTCTGTGCTGACCTCCGAAAGATACTTGTCCGCTTCGGCGGATACACGCATTCGAATCCCGACATCCGGCGTGTAGTCGGCGAAGGATTCCTCCATATGGAAAAAGAACTTGACAAGGAGCTTGCCGCCGTCAAGACGCAGGGGGATAAGGCGGTTCCGTCCGAATTGAATCTTCTGCTGGCGCTCAAGGAATACACGACAGGAATCAAGGCATATTATTCCAGGGTGAACAGGACGCTCATGAAATCTGTTGAAGAGGCAGAAGGTGAAAGGAAGAAGAAGCTTAAGATAATAAGCGACTCGTTCTCCAATTGTTTCATGACAAAGTCCGAAACGTTCATCGAAGGTTTTCTTGCGGTTAATTTCACATGGATGCTCGATGGCTGCGACAGCATCGGCCGTTTCGACCAGGCGCTTGGCCCGTTGTTTGAAAAAGATCACAAAGGCGGAGAACTCGACCTGCAGTTCGCCCGTGAGCTCCTCGATGAACTCTGGCAGAACTTTGAGCGCATGAATGCCTGGAACCTCCAAATCGGAGGCTATGCTCCAGATGGAAAGGACGGCTGCAATGAATTCACCAGGGAATGCATTCTCGCCTGCGGACGCAACAAGCTGCGCAGGCCCAATGTTGCATTCAGAATTACGGAAAAAACACCTGAAAACCTTGTCGTCGAGGCGCTGAAAGCCCTTTCCAAGGGCAGTGGAAGACCCGCCCTCTACAACGACGACCTGTATGTGAAGACGCTCAAGTCGATGGATCTCGGTCTTTCGGATGAGGATTCACGCGAGATAGGATTTGGCGGATGCACGGAGACGATGATAGCGGGCCTGTCAAATGTCGGCAGCCTCGAGGGCGAGATCAATCTTGCGAAGGCCCTCGAACTTTCAATCTTCGGCGGATTCGACCCCGTTGGCAAAGTCCAGGCCGGTCCGCATACCGGACACTTTGAGGATTTCAAAAGCTTCGACGAATTCATTGCCGCGCTGAAACGGCAGATCCAATATAAGACAGATTCGTTTGTTGCCTCTAATCAGATTGAACTCCGCAAACGGTTCACAGCTGGAGACCCGAAGCTCTACAGGACATTCTTCACCAGGGACTGCGTGAAGAACAGGAAATCATTCGAAGCCGGAGGCGCGAGATACAACTGGGCGGTCCTGACATATCAGGGAATCGCCAATACGATTGACAGCGCGGCTGCAATAAGGAAAACAGTATTCGACGACAAGAGCATCAGCGCTGAGGAACTTGTCCAAGCCCTGAAATCTGACTTCAAGGGGCATGAGAAGACCAGGCAGAAACTGATTGCATCCCCCAAGTTCGGGAACGACAATAATTATGTGGATGAGATAGGAATTGATCTGCTCAAGTATTCATGGAATGAGCTTTACAGCCATGAAACACCAAGGGGAGGCCGGTACATCGCCTCATGCATCCTGTTCACGACCTATCTGGGCGCTGGACGGAGCGTAGCTGCAACTCCGGACGGGCGCAGGGCTTTTGAAGCGCTTGTGGATTCCGTCGGCGCAGTTCCCGGCTGCGATGAGAAAGGGCCGACATCCCTTCTCAAATCCGTCTCGAAGCTCCCGCTATGGCTCGCCGCAGGAACGCCTGTCCTCAACCTCAGGTTCCAGAAATCCCTTTTCAGCAATGAGGAATCCCTTGCGAAACTCGCAAAGCTGATCCGTGCGTTCTTCAGGCAGGGAGGGATGCAGGTTCAGATATCCGTGCTTGACTCGAAGGAGCTGCGAAATGCGCAGAAGAATCCGGAGAAGTACAAGGATCTCATCGTGAGGATCGGCGGTTACAGCGAATATTTCAATGGACTCGAAAAGGAACTCCAGGAAACGGTAATTAATAGGACTGAACACGGTATTTGATAATGAACGTCGAACATTCAAAAGTAACTCGGGCATTCCTGCCCGAGAAGATGAGATCGGTAATCGGAGGTCAGTGATCTGAAAAAAAGAGGGAACGAAGACACGCTGAAGCTGTGAACTCCAACTTTAGAAATCAGTTCACCGCTAGCAAATGGCAATTCGTTGGAGTTCAAACTTTAGTTTGTCTTGATTGATTAAATAGAAGTTTATGAAGGAATTAAATTATATGGGTATATCAAAAACAATGCCTGAGATATCAAGGAGGATATCCATCCTGCGCGAACGATGCCTTGACAGGAAGGCCGCCCGCGGCAATTTACCTAACTGGAAAGCCGTCATCGATGCTGAGGTTCTGAAGAAAAGTGAAAATGTCAAGTCATGGCAGCTCCGGATTGGGATGCGGACTAAGGCTAGGCTGGAGGCGCTCAGCTTTGAGGCCGACGATCTTGAACTCCTCGGCGGACGTGTCCTTTTTTGCGGCCATGGATTCTCGGAAAATAAAATAGCCGAAGCCGAAAAATATCTTTCGAACTACAAATGGCCGGGAGGACAGACCGGACATTGCGCAATGGACATGTCCCGCATCTTTAAAGTTGGAATAAAAGGCATTTTATCTGAACTTCAAAGGAAGCTGAAATCATCCTCCGGTGAAAAGAAGAACACCTATCAGTCATTCATATATGCCGTTGAAGGACTGTCCGCCATGATCGGAAATGCGAAATCCGCAGCGGTCAAGGCTGCGAAAGGAGCACCTGGCTGGAGAAAGAAGGAGCTTGCGGAGATCGTCGAGTCGTGTGAACGCATGAGAACGGAACCGCCGGAGACCTTCCGCGATGCAATACAGCTGATCTGGTTTGTCGATGCCGGAATCTCCTTTGCCGACAACGCAGTGCTTGTCGTTCCCGGACGCCTCGACAGGGAGCTGATCGGTTTTTATGGTTCCGACGTTGAAGAAGGGATTCTCACGAGGGAGAAAGCGCTGAACCTCATGGAATCCCTCTACCTGTTAATCAACAATTTCGTCGCCGACGGCGGTGCGATGTCCGTCATGGTCGGCGGGACAGATGCCGAAGGCAGGGATCTGACGAACGAGCTTTCCTATCTTTCGCTTGAGGCCCTCAGGAGGACGAAGCTCGTATATCCGACGGTGGGGGTATGCTGGCATGAGGGAACACCGGAACCTCTCAGCATGCTTGCCTGCGAACTTGTTTCAAAAGGATATTCGACTCCGGCATTTTTCGGCGACAAGTTAATCCAGAAAGGGCTCAGGTCGTATGGTCTCAGCAAACAGCAGGCGTGCAACTATATAAATTCCACATGCGTAGAGATCACTCCCGTCGGCTGCAGCAACGTGTGGGTCGCATCACCTTATTTCAGCCTCTGCAAAATCCTCCTTGATGAAATCGACGCACAGGTCCAGACGTCAAAGCAGTCAAAGAGCTTTGAATCATTCCTCTCCTCCTACTACAAACGCCTTGGGGGGGAGATAAAGTCGGCTGTCGGCATGGAGAACAAAACCCGTGATGGAAGAAAAAAACATGGTGGGAAACCGCTTCAGAGTGTTTTTACAAAAAGCTGTATTGATTCCGGATGCGACATCGACGGCGGCGGAGCCGATGTGAACTGGATAGAGTGTTCTTTCGTGGGAGTTGCGAATCTCGCAGATTCGCTGCATGTCATAAACAACGAGGTCTTCATCAGCAAAAACATGGATTTCAGCGGACTCAGGAGGATTCTGGATTCAGATTTCAAGGGACAGGAAAATGTCAGGCTCCGTTTTCTCGACACATATGAAAAATATGGGAACAACTGCGGAAATGTCGACGGCATCGTCCACAAGACGGCCGACTTCATAAGGAAGGAATGCGCGAGGCACAAGGTCAAGCCGGACAGGTCGCATTTCATTCCTGGAGCCTTCTGCTGGATCATGCATGAACGGCTTGGTTCCGAGTGCGGGGCGACTCCGGACGGAAGGAGAAAGGGCATTCCCTTCGCCGACGGCGGCGGACCGGCGCAGGGGCGCGAGAAGAACGGTCCGACTTCTTCAATACTGTCGGCGACATCCTGGGATCATTCATTCCTCATCGGCGGTCTCGCATATAATATGAAATTCTCAGGTGAGCTTTTCAATTCGCCGGAATCCGTGAAAATGCTACATTCCCTGATAATAACATTTCTGAAAAGAGGCGGCTTCGAGACGCAGGTCAACGTGGTAAGCCGTAAAGTACTTGAGCAGGCGAAGAAGAACCCCGAGCAATACAGGGATCTGGTAGTCCGCATCGGCGGATACACTGATTATTTCACAAGGCTTTCTCCGGAAATGAAAGAAGAAGTCATGCTGAGGACTGAATATAGGAGGTTCTAAATATGTCAACTGAAAGAAAACTTACTGCTCGGGTTGTGAGGCTGCGGGCGGAGCTGGAAAAGGAGTTCGCGGACGTCAGGCGCCATATGCTGCTTTGCGATGAGGAGCAGCGGGCTTTTGCCGAGATAAGCAACAGGGCTTATGCCGCAGGCAAGGGGAGGCCCGAAGTCCTGCGCTGCGCTGATTTCCTGAAGCTTTTCGCGGAAACCATGCCGGTCGGGATACGGAAGGACGAACTGATCGTAGGCTCCCAGCGCTTTACGCATCCTGACTGGGGCAGATACCTCAGCAAGGAGCAGCTTGAGGAAGGTGGCCCGCATTCCAATCACGGACACATCATCGTCGACTATGGCCGTATTTTAAGACGGGGGATTTCCAGCGCAAGGAAGGAATTGAAGTCCATGCCCCAAGGCGATAACCGGGAGGCGTTCATCCTGGCCCTTGATGCGTTTTCGACTTTTATCCGCCGGCACTCCGAAGCCTGCGCCCAGGCCGGCCGTGACGATATCGCGGCAGTATGCGCGAACATCGCGGAAAAAGCGCCGCTGACCTTCCAGGAGGCCCTCCAGATGGTCTGGTTCATCCAGATATTCCTGCATGCGGAAGGCAACTGCGCCGCCATTTCATTTGGCAGGTTCGACCAGTACCTGTGGCCCTATCTGAAGCTCGAGCTCGCAAAGGAAAGGATGGATGCGGGAGATGTGCTTGAACTGCTCTGCTGTTTCTTCATGAAGTGCTGCGAAGGCGATGAATCGCAGAACCTGGTTGTCGGAGGCGCTGATCTGGACGGCGAATCAATGGAAAATGCGCTTTCCCTCCTGGTGCTGGAGGCGAGCCGGAAAATAAAGGTCTGGCAGCCGTCGATTTCCGTCAGGATTGGAAAGGACGTTTCGGAAAAGTTCTGGAAAGAGGCCCTGCTGCTTTCAACTGCGGGAACCGGCATGCCGTCCTTCTTCAATGAGACGGTCGTACAGGCCGGACTTGAAAAAGCGGGAGTTCCTGCGGCGCGCGCGGCGGATTTTGGCATTGTCGGCTGCTACGAGGCCGCACCGCAGGGGGATTCCTATCCTATGACCGTTGGCGCCGGGGTGTCCCTGCCGTCCATCCTCTGGGATTTCATGAAGACATATCCGGGCGGAAATGATGATTTCACCAACTTCTATTCGGAGTTCAAATCCTTCTTCAAGTCTCACTATGAGCAGAAGCTGCTGCCGTCCTTCGTCGAACGGTGGGAACATCAGAAGCGCAGCTGTCCGTCGCCGTTTGAAAGCGTCTGCGTCACCGGCTGCATCGAATCAGGGCTTGCCGCTGAAGAAGGCGGCGCAAAGTTCAACCTTTTCGGCGTGAACATCCTCGGCCTGGGGACATTGATTGACAGCCTGCTCTCCATCAAGAAGCTGATCTACGACGACAATGAATTTACGCTGGCCCAGATGAAGGAGCAGCTCGGACAGAATTTCCCTGACAGGAAACTCCTGCTCCGCTGCCGTTCTGTCCCAGGAAAATATGGCAGCGACAATGCAAGGACAAACCTCCTTGCAAGGGAACTGTCGACATTCATCGCCCGCATCGTGATCTCAAAGCCCATGCCCAACGGTGTCCGCCCATATCCCGGCTTCTTCTGGTTCGGCGCCGATGTAACTGCCAAAACACCTGCATCGGCCGACGGCAGGATGGACAACGACAGGCTGTCATACGGCTGCGGGCCCGGCGTCTTCCTGGAGGGTCCGGCGATCACGTCGATCTTGAATTCCGTGTCCAACATGGATCACGGCTCCTGCGCCTGTGGAAATCCTATGACCATATCCCTGGATAAAGGAGATGTAGGAGGCAAGGCCGGAACGGACCGGATCCGGCAGATAATTGAAACTTATTTCAGTCAAGGCGGTTCCCACCTCCAGTTCAACATCATCAGCCCGGAAGACCTGCGCGGTGCCAGGGAGCAGCCGGAGGATCACCAGGACCTCACGGTCCGCATAAGCGGATACAGCGCGCGCTTTGTCACGCTTGACCCGCGCTGG
This sequence comes from Lentisphaerae bacterium GWF2_50_93, assembly GCA_001804815.1. Lineage (GTDB taxonomy): Bacteria > Verrucomicrobiota > Lentisphaeria > Victivallales > GWF2-50-93 > GWF2-50-93. Next base: position 23,633 of record MHBI01000096.1, on the reverse strand, counting down.
CAGGACGCACTGATCGAACGCGCCGAAAAAGGGATGTAGGAAAAGTAACTCGGGCATTCCTGCCCGAGAAGATGAGGTCGGTAATCGGAGGTCAGTGGTCAAGAGGGAACGAAGACACGCTGAAGCTGTGAACTCCAACTTTATAAATCAGTTCACCTCTGGCAAATGGCAATTCGTTGGAGTTCACAGCTTCAGCGTGTTCTTAAAAGTAAAACAGGCTTTTAGCCTGTTTTTTAATTTGAAAATTGCAGGCAAGAATGCCTGTTTGCTCAGAAGATTATTTATGACAGGATAAAATTAGAGGAAATTAATGACCCAAATAACTGGAAAAGTCTTCGACATACAGAAGTTCTCGATCAACGACGGACCGGGAATACGGACGACCGTGTTCCTGAAAGGCTGTCCGCTGGACTGCCTCTGGTGCCACAATCCCGAATCAAAGGGAGGGGATCCTGAGATCTCGTTCATCTCCGAGAAATGCATACTGTGCGGATACTGCGCCGCGGTATGTCCGAACAAGTGCCACGCTATTTCGGGCAAGGGGCATTCCTATGACCGTGCAAAATGCCTGAGGTGCGGGAAATGCACTATGGAATGCTATTCGAAGGCCCTCGAGGTTATCGGAAAGGAAATGTCCGTCGAGGAAGTGATGTCCGAGGTTCTGAAGGATGTGCCGTTCTATGAGACCTCGAACGGTGGAATGACGATTTCCGGTGGGGAACCGATGGCTCAATTCCAGTTTACGAAGGCGCTTCTTGAAGAGGCGAAGAGACACAAGCTCCATAATTGCCTTGAGACAAGCGGGTATGCTCCGATGGAAAGATACAGGGAAATATTCAGGCTTGTCGACATCTTCCTTTTTGACTTCAAGGAGAGTGAACCGGCACGTCACTTGAAATGCACGGGCGTGCCGCAGGAAGTCATCATCAGGAATCTTGTCGAACTGGATTCACTTGGCGCGAAATCAGTGCTCCGCTGTCCGATTATCCCGAAGATAAACGACAGGAAGAGCCACTTCAAGGAAATTGCGAAACTCGCAGACAGGCTTTCAAACATAATCGAGATAAACATCCTCCCGTACCATCCGCTTGGGAAATCCAAGAGCTCCCGCATCGGAAAGGAATATCCGATGTCATGCAAGGAGTTTCCGGAGGATGACGAAGTCAGAAGCTGGATCGAGGCGGTCCAGGATTCAACGAAGGTCCCTGTCAAAAAAGGATAGGAACGTCTGAAAATCGCATTTGGCGAATTCAATCCGCCATGGGCGGACAAGTGACGCAAGGCATGTTTTGGAAGTGATACAGGCGTCCCCGGCCGTGTCTTTGTTTGCAGCTTATATGGATCGCAGGCATCCTGCCGGCAATTATCTCGTGTATTCTTCCAGGGAACTCCAGACCTCGTGCTGGTAAGTACTGGTTCGGCCTGTCCGCACCGAGTTCTATTAATCCGTCTTTCTGCGGGCTATTTGGCGGCGGTGCCGGACTTCTCCCATTTCCTGATCTCAGCGCTGAATTCCTCCAGCGTCGCATTGCCCGGCGCACCGTCGTGCAGCTGCGGATCAAAGGCCCACATCACCCCGAGAAGCCCGTTGTCCCTTGCCCGCTGGAATGAGATCCCCAGCTGTTCCTTCACGCCAGGACCGGTGTTCTCGCCCCAGATCTCAAGTTTCGGCTGGTGGTCGCGCGCCAGCTGTGAAAGGTAGCGGACAGGCGACCAGCTGTTGACATTCGCCTTCTGGTCGGCGTCCGCAGGAAGGGTCTTCGCATCGATCCAGGTGCAGTAGACCACGACATGAGGATCGGCAATGCCACTGATGAAACGCGAGAAGTCGAATCCCCTCTGGATCTCGCCGTTCTTCTCCGGGCTCGTCTTCCCGTTCAAGTTGCCTGCGATAGCGGCATCGAGCCAGCCGGGCCGGATTCCCCAGGAAGGATACATCATGCAAAGGCGTCCGGCATACTGGCTGCGCAGAAATCTTATCTGCCAGTCATGGAAATTCTGCATCGCACCCAGATACCATTCCAAAAATTGCTTCGCCTCCCCGTTTGGCGACGGATCCCCGGGCTTCCAGCCGGGAACAGGATATTTTGAAATTCCAGCTGCAAGCCCCGGCTTCCTTCCCTGGGCGATATCGTCAAAGCTCCAATAGCAGTTCGTGCGCTCCTGCGCATCGGCCGGCATCCTGGGCTTGAAGCGGTGTATGGGATAATTCAGCTCCCCGTAGTAGCCCCATCCAAGCCTGATGCTCTGGAAATCAGTGCCGAACTCCTGGAAGAAATGTTTCACAAAGCGTTCCACACGCTCGCGGTTCGCCTGCACGAACACCGTGTTGTATCCGTTGCAGCCGGGCTTATCGCCGGCATACTCATCCCCGTACTGGTTGCGGTAATGGCTGTCGGGATTCTTGAAAACCCATTCCGGAGGATATTGCAGCCCGAAATCCACGGAGATCTCGAACCCTGCCGCACGGGCCGCGGCTATCTCCGACCTGACGCGGTCGCTCTCCTCAGAGGAGAATTTCCCCTCCTGCGGCTCCATCCGCCCCCATATGACGCTGAGCAGATGAACGGTCATCCCCGCCTGCCGGTCGGCGGCCATCCGCTCCTTCTTCATCTGCAGTGAACCTATCGCAAGTGCCGGCCGCCTGACCTTCTGCACAGGTGGCGGAAGACTGGTCTTCTGCTCGGAAGAGGGCGTCGGGCTGGTCTTTTGGCTGATAGTATCGTTGCATGAGGTGAGTCCAAGCATTGAGAACAGTATTACGGCTGACATTGTCCTGTTCATAAGATGAAATTCTCCTTTTTTTCTTTGGTACTGATACACTGGATGTTAAATCTATATTCTCCGCAGTGAATTACCATTCACCGTTGTGCCCGAAGATATTCATGTTGTTGGCGCGGATGTCGGTGTATTTCCAGAATTCGCCATGGCCGTCGACAAAAATGATGTTCGAGCCTCCGCTGTGCCGGCGGGAGGCCTGGTTCACCGAAGGATCGCCCCAGTCCTTGCACTGCGAGCACCAGAGTCCGATCCAGCTCTGGTCCGGATTGTCGCCCCAATACGTGTTCGCCTCCCGTTTTGCATCTGAAAGCATGCCCATCGCGCTGGGACGCTTGACCCTGTTGAGACTCGGCATGGGAAGCGGATCGTTGGGGTAATAGCAGATGCCCCAGTCGGATTGAAAGGGGGAAAGCAGCTCGACCGCGCCATATCCTCCGCCCCAGTTGAATTTTGTGACCGAAGGGCATTGCCAGATGCCGGTCTTGATATCGCCGCTGTTTTCGTCCGCCCATGCGCTGGGGGGAATGTATCCACCGCAGATGAGGAGGTTCGTATACCATGTCCTTGCAACTGGCGTCACCCCGTTCCTGTAGGCCATGGGCGGCAGGAATTCTCCGCTGGTGTCCTGCGCATACATCAGGAAGGCCAGGCCGATCTGCCTCTCGTTGCCGAGGCAGGCGATCTTCTTGCCCATATCCTTCGCCCTGCTGAGCGCAGGGAGGAGGAGGGATGCGAGTATCGCAATGATCGCTATCACGACCAGAAGCTCGATCAGAGTGAATTTCCGTTTAACCATCCTGGCCCCCGCTGCTTTATTGTTATATATACTTATGTATATAAGGTAAGCTAAGGCATGAAGGAGCTCTTGTCAATGCCGGACGGAATTTATTTTGTCAGATTGTTTCGGCAGATCACCTGGGCGGACAGCATGATTCGCCCTCGGAGAACTGGCTCTTCAGCACCACGTCCTGCGTGACCTGCCATCCTGGTTCGGAGATCTTCCTCAGGACTATGCCTGCGGCCTCCCTGCCCATTTCGAAGAGCGGAATCGCGGCTGCGGCTATCCTGGGGCGGAGAGTCGAGTTGAAAGGGGTCCTGTCAACCGTAGCCACGGAGATGTCCTTTCCTGGCATCAGGGAGAGCTCCTGGCATTCCCTGTATATCCCGACGCTCGTCTCGTCGGTGGTCGAGAGGACCGCGGTCGGGCGTACGCCTGGACCCGAGAAGAGCTCCCTGGTGCGGACAATCGCCGAATCGATCCTGTTCATGCGCGGGACGCGGGTCTTGACCAGCCTCTCGTCGATCTTGAGTCCGGCCTCCTGGAACGCCTGCCTGAAGCCTCTGAGCCTGGCGCTGATCGTCGGCAGATCCTCCTTTGAAAGGAAGGCTATCTTCCTGTGTCCCAGCTCCAGCAGGTACCTGGTGGAGCTGCGGCCGGCTTCCTCGTTGTCGGCGCAGACGCAGGCCGCATTCGCGCCCTCCGGCTTGAAATCCACAAGCACTATCGGGAATCCCCGCTCCGCCAGACCGTTGATGAGTTCGACGGATTCGCCCTTCACGTGCCTGTCGCAGGGCGTCATTATTATTCCGGAAACGCCGTCGTTGAGCATCTTCCTTATGATGGCGGCCTCGGCGGACTCGTCCTCCCGGGAAGTCTCAAGGAATGTGTTGTATCCGAACAGCTTCAGGACATCCTGTATGCCCTTGAACACCTGTCCGAAAAAGGGATTCATCTCATCATATGAGAATATCACGCCGATCACCCTGCTTGCCGGAGCCTTCCCGCTTGCCGCGGAGGCCACATAGACACCTCTGCTGAATATCCCGCGCAGAACCCCTTCTCCTATGAGATCGGATATCGCCCTGCGCACGGTGATTGCACTGACATTGTGCATTTCGCAAAGCTGCGATGTGGACGGCACCTTCTCCCCAAGGGCGTATTTGCCGGACCGGATGTCGGCCCTGAGGCTCTCCCTGATCTGAAGGTGCAGGGGCGTCCCTGTGTCCTTGCCGGATCGTTTCATTCTATACCTTGCCTTATATGCTTTTATATATAAACTATACCGGTTGATACGGTCCTTGTCAAGCACGATCGGCAAATGGTGAAGCCGCTATTAAGTCGGTGTCGTTAGGTAAGCGTTAAGCTGGGTGAAGTGAGGCGGTTTTTCCAAGAAAGTATGTCGGGTTTTAACCCGACACTTAGTTGGCGGTTTAAAAACCGCCCTACTTATGAGGCTGTGTTACCAGCTTAGCGCTTACGTCGTTAGCTTACTTGTTTTAAGCGCTTAAGGCTGATGCTTGGCATTTAATTCATCGCATCATGCCTACATTCAGCATTATAAGTGCTAACGACACCGTTTACCCCGTTTACCGTTTTCAAGGAGTTTCCGGAGGACGACGAAGTCAGAAGCTGGATCGAGACGGTGCGGGATTCAAGAAGGTCCCTGTCAAAAAAATGATAGTAGCATCCGGGATATCCTTGATTCCTTCATCTGCCAGCCTTATCTTCCGGGCAAATGAAAAACATCAGAACAAGAGTTGAATATACTTCAGGCATTTTGTCCAGTGGGAAAGATTGGCGGAGGCTTGTGGAGGACGGGATTGCCGCATGCAATGAACACGGATTTGAGTTTGGCATCCAGATACACAATACTGCTGAAGAATCACAGATTGAAGAGATAACGGGGCTTGGAGTGCCCATGAGCTTCCATGCTCCGATACTGAGCGACTTCCAGATAAACCTTGCATCGGAAGATCCAGGTCCTTCAATGGAGGCTTTTGCCAAAACAGCGGAATTGATGCGCAGGCATAATGTTGACAAAGCGGTGTTCCACGGGTTCAACATGACGGATCTCCCAATACCCTCCTTCGGGCGCGGCAGGGATTACACGGTCTCGTTCGCATCATCTATCAGGAAGGAACTGTCATTGCCGGATTCAGCGATATGCAGGGACTTCTTTGGCACTGATGAATATAGGCTTAGGAATGCGCGCGTAAACAGGAGGCTTGCTGGGATACGGCAGGAATATCACGACGTTTCATTCCTTCTTGAAAACGATTTTCCCGCTTACGGCTCAGGCTCCATTTTTGCAGAGCACATTGCTGGAATGAAGAATCCCATCTGCCTGGACTCATCGCATCTCTGGGCTTCAAGCCACGTATTTGACAGGGATTTCCACATGGAGGCGGAAGCTTTCCTGAAGTCAGGACTCGTTGAAATGGTACACCTCCATGCATCAGCCTACACTTCGGAAATACCAAAGGGCAGATGGTCTGACGGACATCTGCCTCTGAATACGAAAAACAGCATGGACCTGCCACGTTTTATCAGGATGTGCAGAAACTATTCTGTCTTGCATTTCATTCTTGAAATAAACGGTTTGAGCCGGGCCGACATAGATTACCTTGCCTATGCTTTAGGGAACGTATGAAAATCGCATCTGCCGACATCATTGAGGTACGCCTGGTTTAGGCGTCACCTCCGATGACTGGTCGGCCGATCGCTTTCAATGCTCGGCATGGCTGTCCCGCGATTTCGCCATCGAAACACATAACATCGAACAATGAAGATGATACTTTTTCAAAGTGAACAACACCGCCCATGCTGAAATCGCCCTCTGGATCGCCAGCGTCACTGTGAAAACCCTTTATCAGCCGCCCGTCTTCTGGAGCCCAAAGAAGAATCATCGTGTGGGATGGAATTTGCAGTTGCAGGCCCGCAAATTGAAATGGAATGAAGTCATCAATCTTTTGCAATTCGTCTGAGTCCATTCCTTCGTCGGTCCAGAATTGAATTATTGAGATGCTGTTCGCGGCCACCAATAATTCTGCCGTACCTGCCCCGAAATCCCACGCGATCAAGTTGCTGTCGATAGGAGCGATCCTGGAATTAGCCAAGTAGTCGCATAGTTTCCGATAGTCCTCGCCGTCTTCGGCGGCACCGCGCCAGAGTTTTACGCGCTCACAATCGCCTATGAGTATCGGGCCACCTTCTGAGTTGATGTATGGACTCTTCATTCTTTCTTGTCGGCCAACTATGATTAGATGTAATTCCTGTTTTGCAGGAAATTACTGTTGTAAACTGTGAAAGTCAAGTTGAATAAGTGTCGGCGATCTGACATGAGGCGACAAGTTTCTTAAGGCGAACATGCTGGAAGCCTGTGTTACATTAGTGAAAGGCTTGCCGGCAAGGTGTTTACCCGCCGTAGGAGCCTGTCGGACTTAAGTTTTTTCATAATTGTTTGGTAGTTAAGCCATTATTGGCTGTGGTGTTAAAAAAGTAGGAGGACACGCAAGAATGCGTTAACTACGAACAATAATACTTAGAGTCACGCTCATTTCTAAGTCCGGCAGTCTCCATAGGTGACCAGGGCCGGCGATCCGGAAGACACGGACACTCATCCAAATAGGGATGTCTGCTTCACCAAGGGCCAGTTCAGCTTTTCTTCCTGAAGGTGTTCGGAGTTGTCCCCTTGAGCTCCCTGAATCGCTTCATGAAATACTTGTCCGAGGAGAAACCGCTCATTTTAGCGATGTTCGCAATATTGAAATCCGAATTCTTGAGAAGCTCTTCAGCCTTCCGCATCCTCTGCTGTGTAATATATTCAATCGGGGAGAGTCCGGTCTCCGAGGTGAAAACCCTGAAGAGGGTGATCCTGCTGATATTGAGGATCTCGCAGAGCCGGCTGACGTTTATTGCCGATGAGATCTGGGAATCAATTACCGCCACCGCCTTTGCAAAGACATCCTTGCTCCTTGATTTATTCCTGCCGTGTTCCAGCGGGCATATTTCCGGGAGGGTGTAAAGGAGGGAGAGTACCCGGTATTCGTCTCCAGGAACCTGCTTCCTGTGCAGATCGTATATCTGCGAAAAGACCTTCATTGCTTTTCCGGGATGGCGCGGACGGAACCATAGTTTCCTGCTGCTGAATCCGCAGGATTCCATGTATTCCGGACATCCTTCTCCGGTAAGATGGGCATAGAAGTATTCCCAGTTGTCGCCGGGATCCTCGTGGTATTCAATTTCAACGCCAGGCCAGAGCGTGAACATGTCGCCTGGGGAAACTCTGGCTTCTTCTCCGTTCGCGATGACCGTTCCTGATCCTTTCGTGACCACATGCGGGCAGAAGTAGTCTGGACGGAAATGGTAGTGTGATTCCCCGTAGCCGGTAAGATGTCCGGCCATTTTCAGCCACAGCGAAGCTCCGGCAGGTGCATCGGGCAGGAACCATAGTCTTGGGATGTTCTTGTCTTTCATGAAACAATAATATACCTTCTGGGAAACAAAACTCAACCGTTAATACCATTGATATTAGTAATATTGGAAAGTAGGATAAGATAAGAAATGATACAAATATGGACTTGAGGCGTGCAATGCAAACTCGAAATCCGAATATCGAAATCCGAAACAATAAAACATGAAATTTAAATGTTTGAAATATTGAAACGTCGAATTTCTAATTTGTTTCGTATTTCGTGCTTCGAGTTTCGGGTTTTGCATGCGCTAAAAACATAGAAATATTAAAAGAAGACACAAGAGGGATATCGGAATGGAAGAACTCAAGAAACAGATGATCGAATATAATAAGGGCAAATGGCCGAAGTATAAGGAAGATGGAACTCCGGACTGGACGAACTTCGGAATTTCACTGGATATAGAGAAGAGGATGGATGAGTTCGTAAAGAAAAATCCTGATACTGATCCGAATCTCATAAAGGCAGAACTGCACGAGACGATCGCCGAAAAGTTCGAGCCTGTGATCTTCCCGCAAAGCCCGTTCTATTTTGAAATGGGCGTCAGGGCCGCGCCAAACTGGGGAACTCCGGAACAGTTCAACGTTGGCTCATGGATGTTCAGGAAATACCATCATCTGTTCGAGAAGAATAATCCTGAAAAGTTCAGGATGCTCGGACTCAGGTCTCAATGCGCAATTGATTGGTTCAGCCATTGCGTGGATTCTGACCATCACAGCCTGGGATATACGAAGGTGCTGGAGAAAGGGCTGGCGGGAATCATCGATGAGGTGCTTGAGGGCCGACGCGGATGCAGGAGCGATTCCGAACGGAATTTCATCGATGCGTCCATCAGGAGCATGAGAGCGGTCATCAGCATATCGAAGAAGTTTTCCGATAAGGCAAGGAAGATGCTGCCTGCCGCAGGAGGTGAAAAGGAAAGGAGATATCTTTCACTTATCGCTGAAACCGCAGTCCGGGTTCCTGAACATCCGCCAAAAACATTTTATGAAGGTCTTGCAGCCCTTTGGTTTCTGCGTGAGGTCACGGCGAGCATCGAGGGCATAGGCATATCAATACTCGGACATCCTGACAGGGTGCTTCTCAAGCTCTATGAAGATGATTTGAGAAAATCCAGGATCACCCGGGAGGAGGCTGTTGAGCTTGCCGGGATATGGATGATGCCTACCGACATCAAGTTTGACATTGAAAACGTAAAGTGGCCGGAGACGTCGACAACCCTCACCCTTGGCGGCTGCGACAGGGAAGGCAGGCCCATATATAATGAAGTGACGGAGATATTCCTGGAGGCACATTCAAAATGCAATTACGTGAACCCGAAATTGAACTGCCGTTTCGGCAGGAACTCCGACCCCCGATACATACGGGAATTGTCACGGCAGGTGCTGGCGGGGCATAACGTCTTCGCCTTCCTGAACGACGATTCGCTTATCGAAGCGAATGTCAAGGCCGGGAAGAGGCGCGAGGACTGCAACCTGTACGGGGCAGGGGGATGCCAGGAAACCGTCGTCGAAGGATGCGAGCATTCCGAGGGGGCGTACTATTATTTCAACATGCCGCGGATTCTCGATTTCTGCATACATGATCACGATGAGCTTCAGGATTCTTTTTCCAGATTCTCTATAAAGCCAGCTGAAATCCTAAGCAGCGGTAATTTCGGCGAGTGCTATGCGCGATTCATGAAGACGACCGCTGAATTCATAGTGCACGGCGCGGAGCTGAGGCGTGAAGCGGGAGCTCCATGGCCTCAGGTGAATCCCTGTCCTTTCTTCTCGTCGACACTTTATGGATGCATTGAAAACCGGAAGGATTACAGCGCCGGAGGGGCGAGATACAATCCGTCTGGTTTGAGTCTTGTCGGATTCGGGACAATAGTGGATTCCCTGTACGCGATCAAGCAGGCATGTTTTGATGGGAAATGGATCAGCCCCATGGAGCTTGCATCTGTGCTGCGCAGGAACTGGGAAGGACATGAAAAGCTCAGGATGCGGTTCGCGGGACTGCCCAAGTACGGACATAACAATCCCGAAGTCGACAGGTTCGCCGGACAGTTTGCCGAGGATCTCAGGATAATTTCCGACAAGCTTGTGAATTCCAGAGGAGGAAAGTTCCAGCCAAGCTTCTTCGTCTACTATTCATATGTAAGGATCGCGAAGGATACTCTGGCAACTCCTGACGGCAGGCGCAACGGAGACATGTATTCACAGGGGATTTCGCCGGGAAGGATCAGCCCTGCCTCATCGCTCACGGACATGATCATGTCGCTTGAAAAAATCGATTTCTCATGGTTCCCGGGTAATTCCGTCCTGGACGTGCAGCTTCCTCTGGGGAGGATGGACGTTGACACGCTGAGTTCGGTGGTCATGGCATTCGGGAAGATCAAGGCTCCGACCATGCAGTGCAACTGCGTGGATGTCAAACAGCTGAAGGATGCCCAGCTGCATCCCGAACAGCACAGGGATCTCGTTGTCAGGATAAGCGGCCTGTCGGCGAAATTCATCGCCTTGGAGAAGGACGTGCAGGACGAGATTATAAGGAGGAATGTTTTTGCCTGAGATTTGGAAAGTCAGCAGAAAATGCAGCAGGTTATTTCACTTTATAGCATAAGGTGCTATTTGTAAAGTATAATGTAAAATTAACTATGCGGTGAATATGAAATCCAAGATTGTTGTCTTCCTGTGTTTTGCGTTTATTGCCGTTTCTTTGCTTGGCGGTCCAAAGGAATCTCTTCCAGTCAAATACTTCTTCACTGATGAGCTTGCGGAGATCCCGTGTAAGGCACCTGATGGCGAAGCCGAATATGAGCTGAAGACCATCACCCGCGGAGGATGGGGGCCGTCGGAGAACGGCAAGACAACGGTCAAGGACGGGAAAATCCAGTTGAAGCCTCTCGCTGAGGGAATCCATGTCCTGACCTTGAAGAATGATGCGAAGTCCGACATCAGGTTTCTGGTGATTGCACCACCACCTAAATTGGATCCGGATGTGCTGCGCCGCTGTCTTCCACGAGCAGCTGATAAAATTCTCAAGGGCGAACCCATCAAGATCCTGGCGATGGGCGATTCGGTTACCAATACCGGCGACTTCGAGAACATGCTGGCGGCGATGCTCTCAAGGACGACAGGAAACAAGAACATTACCGTTGTCGACCGTTCATATCCTGGACGCTCCATCGATGCTTCAGTGAGGAATTTCAAGGAGGATGCTGTTGCTCTCAAACCTGATTTTGCAATGATCATGTATGGCCTGAACGACCAGATATGCGGTTGCTCGCTTGACGGATTCCTTGAGCAGTACGAGTGGCTCGCCAAGCACCTTGCAGACGAATGCGGTTCGGACACTGTCTTCCTGCAGCCTACGCCGCACATCGACATTCCTGTGAAGAAGGATGATGCAAGACCTGATCCGAATCCTCCGGAATATGCTTTCCGCACGGTTGGATTTGCGGAATCTGTCAAGCTGCTGGCTGACAAGCTGAAAATCCCATGCGCTGAGACATTCAATGCTGTCTGGGGTGATGGAGGCGCAACAATCGAGGAGTCCGCCATAAAGATGTGGCCGCTGTATCCGCCTTCTTATTCAAAGCAGTTTTCCTCGATGATCGAGACGGACGGAAAAGGCGATACGATCCATCCGAACGCGCTTGGGCATCTCATGATCGCGAAAGCCGTATATAATTCGATAGCATGTATGAAGACTTCCGAGCTTCTGGAAATGAAAGCTGTAAGCGCCTGGATGGATTCCGGAGTGAACAGCAAGGTTGCAATGACTAATCGTTCTGGCAAGAATATGACCGGACGGCTTGCCGTCTATCCACGGCTGGAATGCGAACCGGTTGTTCTCCAAGGTTCCGGGGAATACAATCTGAAACCCGGAGAATCCGCTGAATTCAAGATTGACTGGCCAAAGGCGCTGAAGCCTGAGGATCTCCTGAAATATCCCGCGAACACCTGTCTGGCCCCTGGAAATCCGATAATCTCCACGTTGATATTTTCGGAGGGGAAAACTCATGCGTTCGGTATTCCAGCTCCATTCGGAACTTCCACGTTCATACGCGAGCGCATGGTTGCAGAAAATCCGAAAGTCCAGGTCAGGCTTGACAATGGCGATAAAGTTGAAGTTGATTTCCCTGCAAACCAGGACAACGGCAGGATTCCGCTGATCCGTAAAGTTGACAATGGATGGGCAGTTGCGGAACTCGCATTCTGCAGATATTCATCAGCGCTGAAAGGCGAGGCTGTCGTAGACGGCGAGGACAAGGAATGGACCGAAAATAAATTCTCTGTGGTCGGTGAACCGTGCCAGGCGCGCTGGGTCAAGGGTGCAGACGACAAACGGGCAAGTCCTGATGAATGCATGCTGAAATGGAGCAGCAGGGCCGGATGGCAGGGGCTCTTTATCGCGATAAGGGCGAACGGCTCTGTGGAATCTGATAACTTCACGATGTTTTTCGATACCCGCAAACCGGAGCTCCTCGGAACCCCCGGACCTTACTACTGGGTTTCGGGAAGCAAGGACAAGGCCGGAGCTTTCAAGGTTTCAAAAGGAGAGACTTCAAAGAAAGCAACAGGACTTGCTGTGAAATGGAGCAAGACAGATTATGGAGCATTTATTGAAATGTTCATTCCGTACGAGCTGATGGAGATGGCTTCATGGCCTGAGAGCGGTGATCTTGGATTTTCCTTGTGGTGGAACCATAAAGGCCCGAATGGGGTGACCCATCTCATGTGGTCGGAGGATGGACACCCATGGAACACGAGATGGTATGGCGTGATACGTCTTGAGAATCAGCCGGGAAAATCCATGCCTTGGATGGTTAGGGTGAAGTAAATATGAATGAACGTCCAACATCCAAGTATGGCGGTTTCGCCGAAACCGCCTCTGAGCCAGTTTCGGCGAAACTGGCATACTGGCTTCGCCGTGGCGGATTGAGTGTTCGATGTTCAAGATTAACTAAAGGTCTACGATATGTCTGATATAAATATTTCCACTTCGGATCGTGTAATTGGCAGCCTTGTTGGGGCTGCTGTCGGAGATGCGCTTGGCGCGCCATGCGAGTGTGTGCATTATAAGCGCATACTCAAGGAATATGGCGACTTCAAGGGATTCGCGGATCTCGAGGCCGTCAAGGCCGGATGGTTGCCGCTTGGCACTGTAACTGATGACACGGTGATCGCCGACCTCCTCATAGATGCGATACTCGCAAACGATGGAATACTCGATGCGCATCTTTTCGCAAAGCAGTGGGAGGAGTTTGAAAAGCCGATACCCAATCCTGATGGAGAACCAATCAACCGTCTCAACCTGATGCACTGGATCGAGCGCATTCCATATCTTCGGAACCAGTTGCGTGAAATAAACAAGCGCGAACTTGGCCACGGCGAAGCCAACGCTACAAATGCAATCATGTACATAGGTCCTGTCGGACTCCTCTGCGCCGGCGATCCGAACAAGGCGGCCCTGATGGCCGCGGACGTTACATCAGTAAACCAGCATGGGGCTCCCCGCGACGCCGCCGCAGGTTATGCCGCCGCGATATCCGCATGCTTCATTCCTGGAATGACTGTCGAAAACATAGTCGAGACAGCAATTTCTTTTACACGTGATTTCAAACAGGTGCGCGAGATGACCGCCATGATCGAACTTGCGAAGAAATGCAAGGACTGTGATGAGTTTGTCCGCAGGTACTACGAGGAGATCATCGGACCTGTCATTCCCTTCCAGGACTTGGAGCACCTTGACAAGAAACATTGGAAATTCACGGATGAGCTGACATGCATCAGCTGGAATTCCGCTGAAGTTCTTGGACCGACACTCGCTGCGTTCCTGATCACCAAGGGAGAAGATGCCAGTGCCATGATGCTTGCCTGCGCGAAGGTCGGGCGCGACGCGGATACTGTCTGCCGCTGTGCCGGCGGACTCATTGGGGCATGGCGCGGACGCTCATGCATTCCTGCTGATTGGTCTGAATATGTCCTCTCCCGCAACCGCTGGCTCCGCCTTGAGGAGAAGGGGGATGAGCTTGCCAAACTCATCATACGCAGATCCAATGCTATTGGCAGGCAGCTTGTCAACCAGGCCGCAGGATGAGCGGGAACAACTTCGCAAATCTGTTTTCAGATGGTAGATTGATGCCGTGATATGGGTGGGGCTGTCGTACTTCCTCTCGGTGGTATAAAAAAAGAACACAGCGCTGAGCTGTCAACGGCGGGCTTGAATGCGGGTTGCGTATAATTCAATTCTCTTAGGGAATTACTTTTCAGGGGTGGAAGTGACGATTTCGACTCTGGCCGCCATGCTTGCCAAGGAGCTGGGCGGCGATCTTCATGTTTTCCTCAACAGCCGGGTCAAAGACAACTACTTATTCCCCAATGCTTCCTGCCATTATGTTGATCTTCACGGCAGCAGTCGCCTGTCAAGAATAGCATGGGAACATTTCTCACTGCCTGGACAGATTAAAAATATCGGGTGCGACCTGCTGCATTGTCCCGGATATATTGCTCCTTTTAAGGTAAACTGTCCGACGGTAGTCACTGTACATGACGCAATCGCGCTTCTTCAGCCTAGGCTGTGCAAAGTTTCTAACCAGTTGTATTACCGTGCTCTGATGGGACGGAGTGTCAGACAGGCGGCGCAGGTCATCGTCCCTTCTAATATTGTAAAAGATCAGTTGGTCAAGTTATTCGGGACTAGCCCCGGGAAAATAAACGTGATTCCATTTGCTCCTGCATCAGTATTCAAAAAAATCGATGATGCAGGTTTCCTGGTGAAAGTAAAAGAAAAATATGGATTGCCGGATAAGTTTGTATTGTCTGTCTGCAATCATGAACCCAAAAAGAACATTGCCGGCGTAATCCGGGCGTTTGCCGCATTCAAGGGAAAGGCAAAGGATTACAAGTTGGTGCTGGCAGGAAGAACCGCCTGGGGAACCGACGAGTCGGCACGCATTATCAAAGAACTTGATCTTGCAGGTGATGTCGTCCTGACCGGATATATCCCGATTTCCGATCTGCCTGCGGTCTATTCTCTTGCCGGCATGTTTCTATTCCCTTCGCTTGATGAAGGATTCGGGATACCGGTGCTTGAAGCGATGGTGTGCGGGACTCCGGTGGTCTGCTCAGACCGCGGAGCTCTGCCTGAGACAACGAGGGGTGCTGCGGTCTGCATCCCGCCAGATGATATCAATGGCATGGCGGAGGCGCTTGCGAATTTCGCAGAGAATTCCAGCATGCGCATGGAGTATATTGAAAAGGGTTTTAAGAGAGCCGGTGAATTGAGCTGGGAAAAGACAACCAAGGGCACTCTCGACGTTTATAGAAAGGCTTTAGAATAAATGGATGGTTGGATTAATGGATGGGATGATAATGAGAATTTTTTATATACTTGATAAATTTCCGAGTCAGACAGAGAATTTTATTCTCCGGGAAATCCTTGCCTTGAAGAAACTGGGGGTCAACATACGGATCTGCGCCTTGAAGAAACCTGCGGATGGACCAGTGCATCCGGATGCGCTTCCACTGATGGAAGATGTGATTTATGTGAAAGACCTGTCAATTAAGCGTAAATTTCTCGCAGTGGCAGGCAATTTTTTCAGGCATCCTGCGTTATTTGTCATATTGTTGTTCTCCCTGTTCCATGACATGCTGTTTTCATTTCGTTTCATGTGCCAGCGCCTGCGAGGGGCTGTCAATGCGATGGCATTTGCGGATCTCGCAGGAGCAAAGGCGGATCATGTCCATGCCCATTTCGCCTATGTGACCGCTGATGTCGCCAGGATTCTTGCAGAACTCAATGGCTGCAAATGGAGTGTTTCAGCGCATGCCTGGGATATTTTCACTCAAGCAAGGGGAATAATTGCCAGGAGGATTGAGGGTGCCGACAGGATATTTGTCTGCTCCATGAACGGAAAGGATGTGCTGGAGAAATTGAATTTAAGGAATGAGAGGATTGTTCTGATGCATCACGGAGTCGATACTGCTAAATTCGAAATGGAAGATCAAATAGGTGAACCAATTACAAAAAACCGGATGCGGCAAGTCGAGGATTCCGGTCCGGCTTCCGGCATCGGGATGCGTCCCTCCATTATTACGCCCGTTTCGGGCGTGGAGGGTCATGCTTGCCATGACCGTTTCTTGAGGTTTGCTATTACCTCAGGCCATATTATTGCAGTTGGACGCCTGGAGGAGAAAAAGGGATTTGAGATTCTGCTGAAGGCGTGCAAGATCCTCGCGGAACAGAATATTGCGCCACGCTGCATTATTGTCGGGGAAGGTCCGCAGAGACAGATGCTCGAGGCGGAAATCAGTGAGTTCGGATTGAAAAACGTTGAGCTTGCGGGCGCAATGGATTTTGACAAGGTTAAGATGCTGATGGCGGAATCGTCGATGCTGGTGCATTCAGGCAGGATAACTGAAAACGGGGATCATGACGGGATACCGAATGTCCTGCTGGAAGCGATGGCTTTGGCGAAACCTGTGATCGCGACTTCTGTCGGCGGCGTTTCGGAACTGATCGGAAATGGAGTCAACGGTATTTTAGTCAAATCAGACGATCCGGACGAGCTGGCCGAATCGATAAAGGCATTGCTGAACGATAAAGGTTTTGCTGGAAGAATTGGGAAAGCGGCAAAGGAACATATAAAAGGGCATTTTGAAATATCTGAGACCGTCCAGCCGCTGTTCAAATATTTCATGGCATAACAGTATGTCGGGTTTTAACCCGACGCTCAGTTGGCGGTTTAAAAACCGCCCTACTTTTGCGGAGATTATGCGGGTTAATCTCCGCAAAACATGCGGAGATTACATTGTCTTTCATAGCAGGGAATGCTATAATTGAGTCATCATGAAAAAATGCAAATACATCCATCAGCTTCCTGGCTGGCCTAAATTCAGCTGGGATATCGCCTCCCTGTCGCCAATACTTTCGGAAGTCCGACACCGCCAGGGTCTTTTACTTGGACACATGAAGGCCCTTGGCTTCTCCCTGCAGGGAGAGGCTACGCTGCAGACTATCACTCTTGATATCGTCAAATCGAGCGAGATTGAAGGAGAGCATCTCAACGTGAAACAAGTCCGTTCCTCGGTGGCGCGGCGCCTTGGAATAGATATCGCCGGTGCGATTCCAGCTGACCGGCATGTCGACGGTGTTGTGGAAATGATGCTTGATGCCACGCAGAATTTCGAGCAACCGCTCAGTGCCCAGCGTCTCTGCGGCTGGCATGAGGCGTTTTTTCCAACAGGACGCAGTGGCATGCGTGCCATCATTTCAGGAGAGTGGCGGAATAACACCTCCGATGATCCGATGCAGGTCGTATCGGGAGCTCCTGGCCGCGAAAAAGTTCATTTCGAAGCCCCTTCCGGGGAGCTTGTGCCGGAAGAGATGGATGCTTTCATATCATGGTTCAATGATGAGATCGATCTCGATCCTGTGCTGAAAGCCGGTGTCGCACACTTGTGGATGGTCACAGTCCATCCATTCGATGATGGCAACGGGAGGATTGCCCGGGCAGTGACTGATATGCAATTGGCCAGGGCTGATGGCAGTTCCAGGAGATTTTATAGCATGTCCGCCGAAATACGCCGTCATCGTAATGAGTATTATGAAATCCTTGAGAAGACACAGAAAGGATCCCTCGACATATCCCGGTGGCTGGAATGGTTTCTCAGATGCCTGCGCTCAGCAATAGAAGCGAGCGAGGGACAGCTGTCGCAGGTCCTGAAAAAAGCCGGCTTCTGGGAAAAATACGGAAGCTGTCATTTGAATGCCAGGCAGAGGCTTCTTCTTGGCAGGATGCTAGACGGATTCGAAGGCAGGCTGACAACTTCGAAGTGGGCGAAAATCGCAAAGTGTTCACAGGATACTGCCGGCCGCGACATCCAGGGGCTTATCGAACTGGGCATACTTGCCAGGGACAAGGGCGCCGGGCGGAGTACTGCATATCTTCTGAGGAATAATAGAATAGCATAGGGAATTGAAATAGTATTTTTCATGCCTTGGTAGGGACGCCTCGCCGAGGCGTCCGCGGCGGTCTCGGCGAGACCGCCCTACCTTAAGAAGTCCCGGCGTGGCCGTTAAGGGCCAGAGACCTTTAAAAATGAGATATGAAGGATTATGGAATCAAAGACGATAGGCGAACGGATAATCAAGGCGAGCGTGGCGGTTTTTGCCGCCCATCTCTGTTTCAAGGTGGTCGGGTTCGCCCAGTTTTTCGTAATCGGCGGAATTACCGAGACCGTGGAGTGGGAATGCATCTACGGCTTCGCCTTTGACGGCGTCATATTCAGCCTGTTCCTGATCGGTGAGGAGCTGATAGGTCCGGCATTCCTGCCAGTGTTCATCGATGAGAAGGAGAAAAAATCGGAGGAGGCCGCCTGGCTGCTTGCGAACACCCTGCTGACCTGCCAGCTGATCATATTGGGGATCGCTGTCCTTGTCCTTTATCTTTTCCCGGAAACGTTGACACGGTGGATAACCTATTTCGATGCCGACAAGAAGAAGGAAAATTTCCAGCTGGCCGTCCAGGGTGTGAAGCTGATGGCGCCGGCGCTGATATGCTTTTCCCTGGGATCGACGACATATATGCTGTTGAACGGGTATAAGAAGTTCTTCCTTGCGGCTTTCGGGGACGCGGTATGGAAGGCGTTTGTCCTGGTATCCGTAGTTATCGGAGTGCAGTTCCTCGGATTTACGTGGAAGGCGCTGGTCTTCGGAATTGTCGCAGGCAGTATTACAAAACTGATCACCCATCTGATTGGGCTTGTCAGGCAGCTGCACTTTTTTCGGCCGTCGCTTGCAATCAACAACCCGGCCTTCAAGACAATGCTGATCCTGATGCTCCCACTGTTCATAGGAATAGTGTTTGCGAAATGCAGGGATTTCTATAACAATATTACCGTGCTCAGCTACCTAGATACTGACGGGTTGATCAAGGCCAACGCCTATGGGCGCAAGCTTTTCCAGGCTTTTGGGATGGTCGTCCCTTATACCATATCTATTGCAATGTTCCCTTTCTTCTGCGATCTGGTTTCAAAGGACAACAAGGAGAAGCTGGGCGAGATCCTGACAATATCCGGAAGGATGCTGCTGGTGCTGTTTGTCCCTATGGCGCTTGTGGTCGTAGTATATGGTCCGGAACTGGTCAAGCTGCTGGTTATGGGGAAGTTCTCGCAGGAGGACGCATACCTCGCAGGCATTTCAATGGCCTGCTACACACTGGTGCTGCCGGCATACGGTCTGGAAATGCTTTTGATGCAGGCGTTTTTTGCCAGGAAGAAGACGTATCTGATAACGTTTGTGGGCATCGGCTTCTCGGCTTTGTCGATCCTGATCAGCTACCTTGGAATTATAAAATTCGGAGCGAAAGGCGCGACCGCCCTGATCGTCATAGCGTTAGGATATGTGTTGTGCAGGACATTGAAGACCGCTGTGCTGCTGGGTGTGCTGAAACAGGCCGTACCCATGTTCAAATGGAGGGAAAGCTGCAGCTTCTTCATACGTCTGACAGTTGTCGGACTCGCCGCCGCCGCAGCTACCTGGCTGGCATTCCATATATTCGATGCAGGGCTGGGAATTCCGGTGAAAAAAAATATGCTGATCCTGAAGCTGGCGCTGGGTGGAGGAATGGCGGCAGCAGCCTTTTTTGCTGGAACAACCTTGCTGAAGATCAGGGAACCTCTTGATATGTGGAACTGGGGGCTGAAGAAGCTGAATCGAAGGAAAGAGTTCACCACTAATTCACACTAATCGGACACTAAACGAAATTTAATATAAATTTTGCAGGGAAAGAAGTTATTGATAGAGAACTTCTTTCCCTGCAAATCTCTTATTAGTGTAAGATAAGTGCAGATTAGTGGTTATGATAAATTATCAGCATATTGGACATTAATGAGTAAAATCAAAATTCTGCTGATTCTGGAAGCCACCGCCGGAGGGACGAGGCGCTACATCACCCAGGTCCTGACTCATCTGGATTTGAATAAGTTTGAACCCGTATTGTTCTGTGCGGTGAAACGCGACCCGGCTTTCCTTGATGATATTGAACTTATCAGGAAACGCGGGATAAAAGTAGTGGTCTTCGCTATGAAAAGGGAGATCTCGCCGCTCTCGGACATGTGGCTGATCCTAAAGATGGCAAAGGCGATAAAGCGGGAAAATCCTGATATCGTGCATACCCATAGCAGCAAGGCGGGAATCATCGGACGGACTGCCGCCAGGCTGGCGGGAGTTGCGAAGATCGCACATACTCCCCATGTCTTCCCTTTCGAAATGGACGTCGGGAAATTCAAAAGGCAATTCTACCTTTTTCTGGAAGGGATTGCTGCAAAATGGACGACTTTGCTGATCGCCGTGAGCGATGCGGAAAAGGCTACGGCGTTGGAGCATGGCCTGTTCAATGACGGCAACTCAGCAGTAAATGCCAATGGGATTGATCCGGAGCTTTGGCCGGCTGCAGATGCGGGTGAACGCCAAAAGCAGAGGGGACTGGCTGGAATTCCCAATGACGTGTTCGTAGTGGGAATGGTCGGACGCTTCATGCCCCAGAAAGGGCATCGCATATTGATTGAAGCTGCTGGAAAACTGCTGAAAAAAAATAAGGACATCCGCTTTGTCCTGGTCGGAGACGGCGAACTTAAAAATGAGATACGGGCGTTGACAGTTTCGAACAAGACCGAAAAGAATTTCCACTTTTTAGCTCAGACGGATAAAATAGCTTCCTGCTATGCAATGTTCGATTGCCTGGTCCTGCCGTCATTATGGGAAGGGTGCCCGTTCACTTCCATGGAGGCTATGGCGATGGGGATTCCGGTCATTGCCAGTTCAGTCGGCGGAACATGTGAAATAATTGAAGACCGGGTTTCCGGGCTTCTGATACCGCCAGCAGATGCCGGTGCGCTGGCCGAGGCTATTGAAAAACTGTGCGAAGATCGCAGACTGCGCGAAAGCCTTGGAGAAAAAGGGAGACAAAGGATATTGGAGAAGTTCCTGCTGTCAGACAAGATTAGAAATTTGGAGGACATTTATCAGCGGCTGGCAGTAGGCTGAATACCTTGCAGTAAGTCAGCTCCAGCAGTATATTTTAAAATAAGGGAAAAATATGAATTACAAAATCAATCGTCTTATGATATGCGGGACAGCCGCATTTTTTCTGATGTCAATGTACGCTATGGCCGATACCACAGTCTGCTTTGAAGCGGAAGATGCAAAGGAAATCAAAGTCCCGGTTAAGATAACTGAGTTGAAGGACAAGGCTGAAGCAGACCAGGTGTCCCAGGGAAAGATCATTGAAATCGAACAGGGCGCTGGAGAAGGTTCCAAGGTCGGCGGATCTGCGAAGTATAAGATCAACCTGAAGGAAGATGGAGTCTATTATTTATGGGCACGCTGCTGGTGGATTGACAGCTGCGGCAATTCTTTCGGTGTGAAAATAGGGGACAAACCGGAATTCATCATGGGCAACGACGGCACCTACAAGAGCTGGCACTGGATCAAGGCAAAAGTCAGCATTAAGCTTGATAAAGGCGTTTATGACCTTGTGATCGACAACCGTGAAGACGGGATAAAGATAGATCAGATACTAATAACCAGCGACCGCAAGCTGATTCCCGTAGAAATTGAGAAAAGCGAGAAATTGCCGGAATGAGATGATTTAACAGCCCTTACGGGCTTAACTACGAACGGATTCCATGATTATTTTTGTTTGTAGTTAATGCCGTAAGGCATGTTCTTGGATTATTAAGCTTTATTTGAAACTGGAAACATTCATGATTTCAAAATATCTCGATAAAGGTCTGATATTAATATTATTCCTTATCCTGGCAACAGCCCCCACACAGTATTCATTCAATGTCGGCAACGCCCATCTCAGTCTTGCCGATCCGCTGATCTGGTTCGGAGGTCTGCTGTTCGGTATTTCAGTGATAACCAATACCTTATTTTCTAAAGACACGTGCATAACTTCCACGAAACGCTTGTTTGCCGGCCTGAAGGAAATCCTGCCGCTTCCTGAAAACATATTGTTCGTGACCTTGATCGCAGTCTCGGTTTTCAATGCTGAAAATAAGACTGAAACGGTAAAAGAACTTATCCAGGTCGTTGAATATGTCATCGTCGCATTCCTCCTTTTTTCCAAGATCAAGTTCGACGACAAAGCACTGGCCAAGGCAACAGTTTTATTTTTAGGAATTGTCTCATTTGTCGTATTGCTTGCTGTCATTCAATATTTTGACAGTTCAGTTGTCATTATGAAGGTCAAAGGAACTTTCGGCAACCGCAATACATACGGTGGTTTTCTTGCGGTGACTTTACCGCTGATACTTTCCATCGTACTGCAATCAGGAAAAAGGTGGATGAAGATCTGGGGCTTTCTCATCCTTGCCGCTGCCGGACTCACAGTCCTGTCCGGCGGAGCTTTCGCCGGTCTGCTGATTGCAGGCAGCCTGGTCTGTGTCTTTGTCTCCCGCCGCGCCTTCCTCATCTGGACGACTGTAATTGCTCTCGCTGTTATTTTTGTCTTGCCCAGGCTTCCCCGCGACAATGTTGAAGTGCTGAAACAGTCAATAAGCATATTTGATGAAAACGGGCAGGTCGAACCGCGTTACACGGAATGGCAGGCATCGGTGCAGATGTGGAATGAACAGCCTCTGCTTGGTGTCGGACTGGGCAACTACCAGTCCCAGATAGGGACGAACTACGGCTTTCTTGCAATCAAGGAAGGCCCCAAGGAGCAGGATCATAACAACCTGTTTTTGGTATTTGCATCAAGTACCGGGCTTATCGGACTGATCGGGCTGTTGACGATGCTGACTCTCTGGTTCCAGAGGACAACCGTATCTTATTTCTCCTGTAAATCGGAATCTGACGCTTCTGTTACCGACTATCAGAAAATTCTTGCCCTGGGCGCAATGGGGGCTATCGCGGCATTCTGCATCACTTCGATATGGACGGCCCTGCTTGTCCGCGGTGTGTTCCTGTTATTTGTAATCATTGTCGCCGTGGCAGCAGGCTATGCTAAGTTGCATTCAAAGAGCACGTCAGCATAAACTAATTGATTCTTCCGGATTCAAATGATTTATGATGAGCAAAGCGAATCTTTGGAGTGCGGCACCCCTGTGCCGCTTTGCTTTGGATTTAGTTCTAATATTATCAAGGAAAACTTTTATGCCAGACTGGCCGCATTCACCACCGCACAGGACAATTGAATCCGGAACATATATGGTTACGTCTGGTACTTATGGAAAAGTTCCATATTTTTCAAAACCGGAACAGAGAGACTTTTTATTGGAAAAGCTTTTTGAATATGCAAGGCTGAAATATGTACATAACAATCCTGTCCATCACGGGGTTGTTCCTGTTGCGGAGAATTATACCTGGTGTTCAGCGGGATGGTTCAATATGCACGGAGAAGCTGCTTTTAAGAAGACTGTTGAGAGTTTTAAAACAGATAGTTTGAAGGTGTTTGATGATTTTTGAAGATGGAGCAGGAAATATAAAGCGGCACAGGGGTGCCGCACTCGTGCGCCTGTGAGGCGCACATCACTGGGAGGTGAAAGTCCTCTCCAGACATACGATCTCCGGTCTGTATCTGAACGTAACTGCGTTAC
>MHBI01000095.1 GCA_001804815.1 Lentisphaerae bacterium GWF2_50_93 | reverse complement strand
TGTCCTGGGCAACCAATTCTTCCGGCAGTTACAGGCGAATGAAGCCTATTGCTGGCGGGCCAAAACTCCCGCCCGGCTGTACTACGGGCAGATTGACGAGGTCATCGCCCCCCATATCGCCACCTTGCCGATGAAGTATCAGGAGACCATGGGCGGCGCCTCCATGAACGCTGTCTTCGCCGGCGAAGGGGCCAACCACCGCGGAGCGTTCCTCTTCGGAATCTTGGACCAGAAAAAATGGTTCGATGAACTGAGAAAGAAGTAGGACGTCCCCGGGGCATGTCTAGAGGGATAAAAACAATGAATGACAAACCAGGCATCCTGAAATTTACAGGCAGATACCAATGCGCCGCAGATTCCGGCGACGGGTACGCCGACGAGTCTGACGATTTCGAGGCGTGGGAGGCGTACGCCGAACTCCTGGAGAACAAGGACTATCCGGGACTGGTTGCCTACTGCGAACGCGTGGTGGCGCGACACCCGGAAGACCTCTACGCCCAGGAACGGCTCGGAGACGCCTACGTGCTGGACGGACAGTATGAGATGGCCATCCAGGCCATGGGCAGCATCCACAGGAAATTCCCCGACATCGATGCATTCCAGCATGTGATCCTTGACGCACTATTCGCACTTGGCAAGACTGAAGACGACTACGAGTGGGTTGCTGCCCCCAGTGTTCTGAGACTGGGGAAGCCCGTCCTGGACATGTGCTATGAGTTCCTGCGCCCCAGGCGCAAGCCCAGGGACGTGGCCTTTCTCGAGATCGACCTGATGAGGCATGGCTACCTCGCGTTCTCCTGTGAATTGCTCCTGAACGCCTTACTTGCCGACAGCAGGTTTGTCGTTCAGCCTGATCGGATCCCCCAGCTGTCACAGGTCCGCGTGCGCAGGAAAAAGGAACTCTGAACTGGCTGCATCGGACGAAATACCGCCCGCTGGCCCCTTAATCCCTTAACGTAGGAAGAAAGGATATGAACAAGAAGGCAATCAAAGAATATCTGGCCCGCGCTGAACAGATCATCGGCAGGCGCACACCCGGCGAGGACAGCCCATGATGACGCAGTTGTGAAGGCCCTTGACAACGGGCAGACCATTGAAGCCGCACTGGCTTCCGCCGCCGTGCAACATGCCGGAGAGGCCATACAGTGGACACCGGAGACGCTGCCTGACATCGCGGCGCACTACGCCTACCTGAAGGAACACGCCGCAATAATGCGGATGATCCAGGGGCGATGAAAGAGTAGACGGAAGTTCAGGCGGATGGCGCAATATCCTGACTCGTGTTCTTGTCCGGAACCTCGGCCTTTATTCTCTCATAGTCTTCGATGATGAATTTGAGGCGCATGGTCTCAGTGAGAGTGAAATTTGAGGCCTCCTTAGAAAGCCTGCCGGTTTCCTTCATCGCAACGAACTTCCTCTGGTCCTCTTCGGCCTTGCGGAGGGCATCGACCACGGATTCGACATATGCCTTCTCAAAAATACCCGCGTTGAGCAGGGAGATTTCACGTCCCTCAACAGTCAACAGCACTTCAAGGTATTTCCGGAGTATTAGGCAGAACCATACAAGCCCGGACGCAGATATCACAAGCATTCCGACAATGAACGGCATCATGAAATCGCTTGGAAGAATATAGCTGAAAAATATCAATACCAGGCTGCATATCGTCAGGCCCACAGACATCGCCACCCTGTCTATGCTGGGATTCACACGGAGGCCGTCAATCTTGGAAACGGGAACGCTGACCGACTTGCAGGTGACTCTCAGATTTGTCACCTTCAAACCCGAATCTGAATAATATATCTTTTCACCAATTGGCTCTTTTGACATTTACCACCCCCAGAAATCACTTGTTTTACTTAAGGGAACCTCTGAATACTTAAGCATGTTTTCCCTCTTTTTCAATCATCACCAGGGGAAACCATCCGTGCCTTGATTAAGGCCGGAATTGTACAAACGCCCGACATGCATGTAGAATATCGAATATCCAATTTTGAATTATGAAGTAAAAAACAGACGGAATTATCGGGATTTAAACAAGGAACCCTCAAAAAGGTGTAATTATGCAGACTTTCTCAGATTTCATAACAGTATGGTTGAAGTTCTTCTTCATCTTGACGCCGTTTTTCGCCTTGTCTCTCTTCCTGGTCATGACAAGATCCATGTCGCCTGCGGCGAAGACGAAGCTGGCGCTCCGCGTCACAGGGGCGGTGATACTCACATGTCTGGTCCTTTACTTCTTCGGCAACTACATTTTCTCGGTGTTCGGGATAACCCTCGATGCATTCAGGATAGGGGCGGGAACAATACTCTTCCTGTCGGCAGTGGATCTTGTCAGAGGTGCAAGAAACGGGCAGAGCGGTGAAGATGACGGAGATATTGCCGTGGTGCCTCTGGCCATTCCGGTGATTGTAGGTCCTGGAACTACCGGTGCGCTGCTGGTCATGGGCGCTGAGACGACGGACATGCATACAAGATTGATTGGATATGGGGCACTGCTCTCCGCAGTTTTCTGCGTGATGATGCTGCTTCTGCTGGCCACACCGATAGAAAAGCTGATCGGCCAAAGAGGACTGAGCATCCTGAGCAAACTCACCGGACTGGTAGTTTCAGCCATTGCGGCGCAGATGATCTTCACTGGAATCAGGAATTTCCTGAAATGAATCCTGACCGGCACCCTATGGATGATTGGATTAATGGATGCCTGGATGGTTGCGTATCAAAGAGCTAAGCATAAAACAATCCTGTGGAAAAACAAGAAATGACTTTCCCAGTTTTTACATATAAGCTGATTACTTTAGATTTTATTTGAGCTTAAACCCAATCATCCATTCATCCAACAATCCATTCATCCGTCATCCTGCAGGATGACTCTGTTCATGAATCCAAAGTCTCCCGGACTTTCTCGGTGATTGACTCCACGGTGAATGGCTTCTGCAGGAAATGGACGCCTTTTTCGAGGACACCGTGCAGCGCGACAACATTCCTGTCATATCCTGACATATAGAGGACCTTCATCAGGGGTCTTTTCTTATGGATGCGTTCATAGAGCTCCCTTCCATTGACATAGGGCATGATTACATCAGTTAGGAGCATATCGACATGATCAGAGCCTTTCTCCACGAAGCGGATGCATTCCTCGGGATTTTCAAATACCAAAGTCCTGTATCCCTGGCCGTTCAGGAGCAGGCTTGCAATATTCCCCACCACTTGATTGTCCTCAACGATAAGTATTGTCTCACTGCCCCTATTGGATTTTACAGAAGCCCGAGCCATTTCCGCGTCGGCAGGCTCCTCCCCTGAGACAGGCAGGTAGATCTTGAAAGTCGTACCGGAGCCGATTTCAGAAAACACCTTGATATGCCCCTCATGCTGCTTCACTATGCCGTAAATCATTGAGAGCCCAAGCCCCGTACCCTGCCCCATCTGCTTTGTCGTGAAGAAAGGTTCGAAGATATGGTCCAGTATGTCCTTATCCATTCCATGTCCTGTGTCTTTTACGGCAAGGCATACGAAATCGCCGGGTAAAACACCTTCTGCATCATTCAGATCATCTTCTCCAAGGCGGATACTTTCAAGGCTCATGCTCAGAACACCTCCCTTGTGCATCGCGTCCTGGGCGTTGACAGCCAGGTTCAGCATTACCTGCTCGATCTGTCCGACGTCCGCCCTGACTTTTCCGATGCTGTCAGGAATATCCAGTTCAATTCTTATATCTTCACGGATGGTGCGCCTGAGCATTTTCTCAAAGTTCACAATGACTTTTCCGAGATCGACAATCTTGAGTTCCAGCATCTGTTTTCTTCCAAATGCCAGGAGCTGCCTGGTGAGATCCTTGGCGCGTTCGGCGGCGTTCTTTATTTCGTCGATCTGTCCGCGTCTCGGATCCCCTGGAGGAAAATCCATCTTCAGTACTTCAGCATATCCGAGTATGGGTGTGAGGAGGTTGTTGAAATCGTGGGCTACGCCGCCTGCAAGCCTTCCTATCGACTCTATTTTCTGCACCTGGTGCAATTGTTCTTCAAGCTTGAATGTCTCCTCCTCTGAAATCTTCCTGCCGGTGATGTCGCTGACTATGTGGACGGCTCCGCTGATTTCCCCCTTGTCGTCGAAAATGGGATCGACCTTCACCAGGAACCATTTATTCCCTATCTTGAGCTCCTGGGACTCCTTCTGCCTAGATTTTTTCATTCTCAGGACTGGGCAGCCATCCAGCGGCTGTTTCGTTCCATGCATGACCTCGCAGCAGTGCTTCCCGAGGACATCCTTGAAATCCTTTCCTGTTAATTCAAGAGTGGCCCTGTTGCAGCGCACTATCCTCTGATCAACGTCGAGCAGCCAGACGGCGTCGCTGACGGCATCAAATGTCGTCCTCCACTCACTGGCGGCATGGAGCAGCGCATCCTCGTTCTTTTTCCTTTCGGTCACGTCGTGGAATACGACTGCGAACCTGCCTTTTCCAGGGCTGAACGCCCTGCCTTCAAAATATTTGCCAAGCAATGCGGAAAATTCTTCAAACTGGATAGGCTCGCCTCCAAGCGCTACTTTTCCATACCTTTCAATCCAGAATTTCTCAGTACCAGGAAGCACTTCCAGCACGCACCTGCCTATCAGGTTTGCAGCCTTCAATCCCGTCAGCTTCTCAAACTCCTCATTGACTGCCAGAAACCTGTAGTCCACCGGCACTCCCTTTTCATCGCAGATGATTTCGTGCAGTGCGAATCCGCTCATCATCTCCTCAAAAAGAAGCCGGTACTGCTTTTCACCTTCCTCGATAGTCCTCCGGATGTGCAAGTATACCAGCATCGCCATGATCACTGTCAAAAGCAGGCCAATTGCCATCACATACAAAGGAGTATCTCCCGTATGGCCTGCTATGTATCCTGCGGTAGGCCGGCATGACACCACCAGGTTCCTTCCTCCGAAATCGAACTTCCTGATGAATTCATTCTGTCCAGGGCCGCCGGCTGGATTTGCCCTGCTGGAAAAGATTACAACCTTGTCCTTCCTGTCGGCCCCCCGTCCGGCAATTTCCAGAACCATGCTCCTGCGGTTCGCATCTGAAAGGATCGAATCCATGAGATCATCCATATGGAAGACAGCCACGATGAATCCTTTTATACCTGCAGTGCGTTCTTCAGCATTGCTGACAGGCATGTTGTTTTTGTATACTGGCTGGTAATACAGGAATCCGGCCTTTTCAACCTTGTCCTGTACAAGGTTGAGGTTGATCAACAGCCCCCTTTCGCCGGAGGAGCGGGCTTTGTCCAGAATAGTCTTCCTGGAAGATTCGGAATAATTGTCGAAACCGGCGGATTCCCTGTTCCCGATGCGAGGTTCAAAATAATAAACTGGGAAATACTCATCCCTCTCTCCGGTCCTGACCATCTTCCCTTCCGGAGATTTTTCAGTGAAATAGAATTCCATCTTCAGTTCCTGCGAGGCCTTCCTCTCATATTCTTCCCGTTCATTCCTGAGTACAAGAGGAACCCAGTCGAACGCCCTTATATCCTTGTTCTTATCGAGTGTGCCGGCAGTGAATTTCCTGAACTCCTCGCGGGTAACCTCCTCGGAGGAAGAATAGAAGCTCTTTACGGAATCGATGTTCCCTTCGAGTGAATCCAGCTTCTGCTGGATCCGCACCGCCACCGGCCCCGCCTCATTCCTTTCAAAATCCTTGAACAGTATATCCGCCTCGTTCTTCTTTAATACATGGAACAGTATCGTCGACATGGAAAAGCCGATCAGTATTATTATGGCGACAAGCAATTTATGCCCCATCGACCAGTCTTGCCGTCCGACAGGCCGATCCAGGGAAATGTATTTTACTATGGACAGATGGACGATGACCGTGAAAAGCGCACCAAGGCCGACAAGAATGCCCATCGTCAGCCAGATGGTGGCCATGCCTTGGATTGTGATGTCCCTTCTGAATTTGATTGAAAGGCTGAAGGCCGGTTTTCCGTTGATATCCTTTGCAGTCCATTCAACCTTCAGAAATGACGGAGACAATTCACTCATCCTGTATTTACCGGTTTCCGGCAGTTCACTGTGTTTGCCAGTCGTGGCTGAGCCTGGTTCCGCCGGAACCATCTCGACAGCAAGCCCAGTCTTCCTTGATATTTCATCTATAAGCCGTTTATCGACAAATCTCCCCATGAGCATAACGCCCTTGGCGGGGCCTTCTCCGCGGGTTGTCAGGATTGGATATGAAACTGCGGCAATCGGTCCTTTTTCCGTGGAAATTATTTCCTTAAGGCTCGACTTGGTTGTCGGAAGCCGGAGCATTTTCAGGAAGTCTCCGCCGACCTTTCGATCCGACAGATCCTTGAACTCAAAATTAGTCTTTGTCTCCAAGTCATACAGCTGGGCATGCCGTATCATTCCATCGTTCCCGGTGATGCAGAGCATGTTGAGCTGATTGCCATCCAGAATCTGATCACTGATGTTCGATTCCACAAAGGCTGGATTCCCGTCCTGAGCAAACGTATATGCGTCGTTCCAAATCCCCCAGTCATGGCACATGGCTGATATGCGGGACATCTCGCTGTTGAAAGCCATCTCGCACTTCTCTATCGCTTCTGCAGCCTTCTGCCTTTCAATTTTCTCAAATGAAGGGAATATGACAATCCGGAGAGTCGCGTAGACGAACCCCAGCATGAGCAGCATTCCCGCCACCACAAGGAAATAGCGCATTATATTCTTATTGCCCTTGAACATTCACCCTCTCTGCCGCCTTAACGGATACACACACGTAGACCATCGCACATTATATCATAAAACAACGGTTTTTGCTAGGTTTACAGCAATTTGGCATCCAGCACGGGCAAGTGGAAAGACGAAGAAAGACTGCCAGCAGGTCGCAGATCCCGGCCACGGCCCCAGTCATCCGACGGGGTGTAAGTGCGTCGGGAGGGCTGGCGGTCCGGCAAGGGCATGGTACGCCGGCACCCTTGCCGGCATCGGCGTGGAAGTGGAAAGACGAAGAAAGACTGCCAGCAGGGGTGCTGGCGGTCCGGCAGGAACATGGTACGCCGGCAAGGCGCATTACCTTTTCCAGATAAAAACTTCCCGGCGCCCTTGACATTGCCCGCCAAATCATTTAAACTGTTGTTTTAAACATGTGTTTATATACGGATGGGGGCTGGAAAAAAATGAGCACTAAGAAGAAAATACTGACTGCGGCGGCGGAGGAGTTCGCGATGAGGGGCTATAACGGCACTACTATCCGCGACATATGCAAACGCGCAAAGGTGAATGTCGCCCTGGTCAACTACCATTTCAGGAGCAAGGAGCTCCTGTACCATGAGATGTTCCAGTTCCTGTTCAGTGAAACCGAGGCGGAGAACGTGTTTGGCAGGCCCTGGGGCGGAGATTTTGCGCAATGGAAGAAAATGCTCCGCAAATGGATAGAGCAGATCATCCTTGAAATAACCGGCGACAACCCGCTCAACCGGTTCAAGGGGATGATATTCGGCAGGGAGATGCAGGATCCTTCGGAGATTTTTCCCAACATCTATGAGACGTTCATGAAACCGAGGCTCAGCGGCCTAGCCTCCCACTTCCGGAAAGTGCTGCCTCCAAGAACAAGCGATGATGAAATATTCATAAGGACATTCTCAGTGATATCAAACTGCATATTCTATTTTCACGACAGGGTGATCGTCAATATGACATTTCCAGGCAAGGATTTCACTTCTGCAAACATGAACGAAATAGTCGACCATATCACCGACGCGGCATGCGTCGGGATCAAATATAATGAAGCATCTAGAAAAAGGAAGTCTTGAAACATGGAACCGATAGGATCAACAGGGAATCTGAAACTGATACTTCTGGCCATGGCGTCCGCCGCCATGCTGGCCTGCCTGGACGGCTGCGGGCCCCGCAAGTCGGCGCCCCCTCCCATGCCCCCTCCGGAAGTGTCGATAATATCCGTAAAAACCGGGAAGGTGGTGCTGGCGACCGAGATGCCGGGACGCACTATTGCGTGCCTGGTTGCTGAAGTCCGCCCGCAGGTCGGTGGCATAGTCCAGAAACGTCTTTTCGAGGAAGGGGCCCAGATAAAGGAGGGAGACCTCCTCTACAAGATAGATCCTTCCACTTATCAGGCTCTCTACGACAGGGCCAAGGCCGAACTGGCAAAGGCCGAAGCCAGGATAATCTCCGTCAATTCCAAGTATGAAAGACATAAGGTGCTGATTGAATCGAAGGCGATCAGCCAGCAGGAATTTGACAATACCAAATCCGAGTTTCTGACGGCTGAGGCCGATATACTGTCCTGCAAGGCGGCAGTGGAGACCGCACGCATCAATCTGGAAGATACAAGTGTCGTCGCCCCGATCTCAGGACGCATAGGCAAGTCGCACGTGACTGTCGGTGCGCTTGTGACCGCCAACCATCTCATGCCCCTTTCGATAATCCAGCAGATAGATCCCATATTCGTGGATGTGACGCAGTCAAGCGCCGACTTTCTCCGCCTCAAGAGGAGCATTCTGGAAGGGCTTGTGAAAAGCAATGGCGAAAAGGAGGCCAAGGTCAAGCTTTCCTTTGAGGACGGTTCCCCCTACTCCCAGACTGGAAAGCTGCAGTTCAGGGACGTGTCGGTCGATCAGAGCACAGGCTCCTACGTTCTCCGGATCGTATTCCCGAATCCCGACAGCTCGCTCCTTCCAGGCATGTACGTGCGTGCAATGGTCGAGGAAGGAATTATCGAAGATGCGCTTCTGGTGCCCCATCAGGCGGTTACCCGCAACATGCGCGGTGAGCCGGCGGTGATGATAGCCGACGCCTCAGACAAGGTGGCTATTCGCACTCTGGTGATTGACCGCTCGATAGACGGGAACTGGCTTGTAAAATCGGGCCTCAAGGCTGGAGAACGCGTGATAATCGAGGGCATCCAGAGGATCAGGCCTGGCATGCAGGTGAAAGTCGTCCCGTTCGATTCGAAACCCGCCGCACCCGCGGCAACCGCCTCTGAACCGGCAAAGAAAGACTGAAGGAGCAAAAAGATGTTGTCGCAGTTTTTCATAGGCCGCCCGATATTCGCCTGGGTCATCGCGATAATGATGATGCTGGCCGGCGTCATATCGATATTCACCCTTCCTGTATCCCAGTATCCGTCGATCGCCCTTCCGGAAATATCCATAGACGTTTCATATCCCGGAGCATCCGCGAAGACCATAGAGGACACCGTGACACAGGTGATAGAGCAGAAGATGATCGGGGTAGATCACCTGTGCTACATCTCGGCATCAAGCGAATCCTCGGGATATGCGACCATAACCCTGACTTTCGATGCCGGCACGGATCCTGATGTTGCACAGGTACAGACGCAGAACAAGGTGCAGCTCGCTTTGCCAATGCTCCCGCAGATCGTGCAGCAGCAGGGCATAAGGGTCACGAAGTCCACCAGCAACTTCCTCATGGTCATCGGATTCATCTGCGGGAACGACAGCATGAACCGCTATGACCTCACGGACTATGTCGTGGCGAACATCCAGGAGCAGATCAGCAGGGTGCAGGGCGTAGGCGAAGTAATGACCTTCGGCGCCCAGTATGCAATGAGGATATGGCTGGATCCGGACAAGCTCAACAGCTACAAGCTGACTCCGGGGGACATTATGCAGGCTGTCAGGTCCTACAATGTGCAGGTATCTGCCGGACAGCTCGGAGGGACGCCTGCCATCGCTGGGCAGCGCCTCAACGCCACCATAAACGTGCAGAGCCTTCTTCAGACACCGGAGGAATTCGGACAAATCCTCCTGCGCACAAACAGCGACGGATCCACTGTAAGGCTCAAGGACGTAGCCAGGATCGAGATCGGGAGTGAAAGCTACGACGCCGTCGGAAATTTCAATGGCAGGCCTGCCGCAGGCATGGCGGTCAAGATGTCCGCTGGCGCAAACGCCCTTTCAACTGTTGCAGGAATAAAGAAAAGACTGGACGAACTTTCCAAATTCTATCCGGAGGGGATGACCATGGTCTATCCCTACGACACCACCCCCTTCGTCAGGATATCCATCGAGGAAGTCATAAAGACCCTTATCGAGGCGATCATCCTGGTCTTCCTGGTCATGTTCGTGTTCCTGCAGAATTTCCGCGCGACGATCATTCCGACTATTGCGGTGCCGGTAGTGCTTCTCGGTACTTTCGCCGTCCTCAAGATGACCGGATTATCCATCAATACCCTGACAATGTTCGCCATGGTGCTGACGATCGGACTGCTGGTTGACGACGCCATCGTCGTGATCGAGAATGTCGAACGCCTCATGAGCGAGGAGGGCCTGTCGCCGGTTGATGCGACCAGGAAGTCCATGAAGCAGATCACCGGAGCGCTGATAAGCATAGTAATGGTGCTTATAGCCGTGTTCATCCCGATGTCATTCTTCGGCGGATCGACTGGGATCATCTACAGGCAGTTCTCGGTGACAATCATCACCTGCATGGTGCTGTCGGTGCTTGTCGCATTGATATTCACCCCTGCCCTCTGCGCAACAATACTCAAGCCGGTCAAGAAAGGACATGTAGTCTCCGAAGAGGGGTTTTTCCTTTTGAGGCCGTTCTTCAACTGGTTCAACAGGGTGTTCGGAAGCTTCAGGGACCGCTACCTCTCCACCGTCGGCGGAATTCTGAACAAGAATTTCCGCTACCTGGCGATCTATGCCCTGATCGTCGCAGGAACAGGATATCTTTTCATGAAGCTTCCCAGCTCGTATCTGCCTGACGAGGACCAGGGGATACTCTTCGTCCAGGTGATGCTTCCTCCCGGCTCGACACAGGAACAGACGCTCAAGGTTGTTTCGAAGGTGCAGAAGTATTTCATCGAGGACGAGAAGGATGCCGTTGAATCATGTTTCGCGGTTGCCGGCTTCAGCTTTGCCGGAAGAGGCCAGAATGCAGGCCTGGCGTTTGTGAAACTCAAGGACTGGAAGCTCAGGAAGAGTCCTGCTCTCCGCGTGAACGCGCTTGCAGGCAGGGCGATGGGTGCATTCGCAAGCTACAAGGAGGCTCTTGTGTTCGCATTCCCTCCGCCGGCAGTAATCGAACTCGGAACCGCAAACGGATTCGACTTCATGCTCCAGGACCGTGGAGGAATCGGACATGAGAGGCTCATGGAGGCGCGCAACCAGCTCCTCGGCATGGCGGCGCAGAACCCGAATCTGATGATGGTGAGGCCTAACGGTCTGGATGACATGCCGGAGTTCAAGATCGATATCGACTGGGAAAGGGCTGGCGCACTCGGAGTCTCAATAACCGATATTCAGGATTCGATATCATCGGCTCTCGGAAGCGCATATGTGAACGACTTCATCGACAAGGGGCGCGTCAAGAAAGTATTCCTCCAGGCAGATGCCCAGTTCAGGATGAATCCCGAGGACCTTAACAAGTGGTTCGTGAAGAACAAGGCGGGATCCATGGTCCCTTTCACCTCCTTTGCGAAGACCAGCTGGGGCTACGGCTCGCCGCGTCTCGAAAGATATAATGGATTTCAGTCCTCAGAAATAATGGGGATGGCCGCACCCGGGAAAAGCTCCGGGGATTCAATGGATGAGATGGAAAAGCTGGCGACAATGCTTCCACAGGGCACAGGATTCGAATGGACAGGGCTCTCCTACCAGGAACGCATGTCCGGAAGCCAGGCCCACATCCTATATGCGATCTCGCTCATTGTGGTCTTCCTCTGCCTCGCCGCCCTTTACGAAAGCTGGTCGGTTCCATTTGCCATCCTTCTTGTCGTCCCCCTGGGAGTCTTCGGCGCGATCCTCGCAACCTGGTCGCGAGGACTTTCCAATGACGTATATCTGCAGGTCGGACTCCTGGCCACCATCGGACTGGCCGCGAAAAACGCGATACTCATCGTTGAATTCGCGAGGGACAAGATGGATCACGGGGAAAACCTCCTCGACGCCACCATTGAAGCATGCCGTATCCGGCTGCGTCCGATCCTCATGACTTCATTCGCGTTCATCTTCGGAGTTCTGCCTCTTGCGATCAGCACAGGCGCAGGATCAGGCGCCCAGAATTCAATCGGAACGGGAGTTCTCGGCGGGATGCTCTCCGCCACACTCCTCGCAATATTCTATATTCCGCTGTTCTTCATGCTTGTCATGAGGATGTTCAAATCCAAAAACCAGACAATTCCCCAGGAGAAATAATTGATGTCTACTACGAGGAATTTTATAAAATGCAATCTTGCCATGCTGCTGCTGTCGGTACTGCAGGGCTGCTACAACTAT
>MHBI01000094.1 GCA_001804815.1 Lentisphaerae bacterium GWF2_50_93 | reverse complement strand
CGATGCTTCAGCATCGCCTTAGCGGAGTCGTACAGACTGAACATCCAAAATCCCCCACGTTTTATTTCGGCCTATTTGCGATACATGACACTAGTTTGCAAAGTGCTTCCAATCAAGGGGGGGGAAAGCCGCATTGCATGGGGTAAAACCCTGCCGTTGTAACAAGAAGGTCCTCATGAAACAGTATTGGATTCAACCTTTGGCAATATTGCGACTGCAATTTTCTGTCTTTTCCAGCCGTTATTTTTATTCAAATATTGTATTTCCAGGACTTGAAATCTGCAACCGGTTGCAGTATTTTTGGCGCGTTGGGGATGCATTATCTTAATAAAAGGGTGGAAAAATGAAGAAAAGATATGATGCCTGGTGCATAACCTTTAGAGATTCGAGATGCTGGATCCGTCATCCGTCGGCCTTTTTCACTTTGATCGAGCTCCTGGTGGTTATTGCGATCATCGCAATCCTGGCGGCGCTGCTGCTGCCGGCGCTGGGCAAGGCCAAGGACCAGGCGCGGTCGACTGCATGCATGAACAATCTCAAGCAGCAGGGGCTTGCCCTCGGGCTCTATGGAGGTGACTATGGGTACTATCCCCCCTCCAAGTCGGTGGGTGGTAATTCAGACTGGTCGTTGCTTCTTAACCCGTATGTTAACACCAAGCAAAGTTCGAATTATGGAGGTCTCCAGTCTCCCGTCTTTGCTTGTCCCAACGGCTTATCGAGGACGAACAATGCAAATAACCTTTGCTACTCGGTACATTACGGTGTTATGCCGGACGAGGAGTACCATAATGGTACTGACAGGCCACTCCTTCCAACCGCACGCTTCGACTCCAACCAGATCAAGCGCCCCTCCGACTTGGTCATAGTAGGTGAAGGATGCCAGGTCGGTCAAGGTTTTGCTTACGCAGCCTTTTACGAGAGTGACATAGGGTACTGGTACCAGGGGCCTGATCCGACAAGTTCCTGGCCCAGCATAGATATTTCACAGAAGGATAATGTAGTTCCAGACAGCTTTGCATCCCATAACACGGATAGAAACGACGGAGGAACAGGAAATCAAGCCTGGCCTAGATGGCGGCATGGTGGCAACAAGACCGGTAACTTCGCATTTCCGGACGGACATGTGGAAGGAATTAAGTTCACTGAGATAAAATATAAGAACGTGGTCTACAGGTTTGTCAACGGTGGATGGTGCGCCTGGGAATGATTGGAATCAATTTTTCGGACAGGATTACAGGATTTTCAGGATTTAATTCAATTCAGCCTGTCAATCAGGTCATCCTGTCAAATATATATATTATAAATTAAGGAGAGACTTGAATGATATCATCTTCGTTGCGCCGCGGTTTGGCGGCGGTTGCCTTCGCGTCGGTTCTCATGCTTCAAACTTCATCATACTCCCAGACAGATTCAAAGCCCGGCGAACCATTTGTCATCAATGATCTCAGTTCCAACCTGCAATTCTCATATCTCTCCTGGAGGGACAAAGTAACGGCCGGGGACGGACATCTGATCCTGAAGGACATGAAATGCGACGGTGGCGGAGGATTCAACAAGCCCCTCGATCTCAGCGCACACGCCAACAAGTCCCCAGCCTTGAAGCTCAGGACAAAACCCGGAAACACCGCAAAGACAATCAAGCTCCTTTGCTCAGTTGAAAACGGATATTCGGGACATTGGGAATTCACGCTGCCCAGCCCATCTGACGAGTTCGTGGTTGTCACGCCAAAGTGGGGCGCATCGCTTTCGGTCCCGAACACGCTCGAGGACAATAAGAATCCGGAGAATCCCCGCGCACTCGATCTCGCCCACATCACGCAGTACCAGCTCGTTGGAAACTGGAGTAAGGACACCCTCAACGCCGAGATTGACGCCATAATGCTTGTCGAGCCGGATGCGGCCATGCTTGCACAGCGCGAGGAAGGCAAAAAACAGCAGGCGAAAGAGGCTGAAGAGAAAGCTAAGAAGGCCGCCGAGGAGAAGGCGAAACTTGCAAAAGAACGCGAGCAGCTGCTGAAAAGCATCGGCTACTGCACCCCTGTATCGCCGGAAGTCGTGCACGTCTCCCTCGTGGCGCCCGACATAATGTCCCTCACGATCGAAGCCCAGAAGATCAAGCTTCCGGTCCTCTCCAAATACGAGGCGAAGCCGGGCGATGTGAAGAAGGAGGAGAAGTATCCCGACGGCGTGGTAAGGCGCGCCGCCCTGACACGCGACGGGAAGCCTGTAGGCTGGCTCCAGGGGAAAAATCTTGACTGGCTCACGACCTATGAAGGTTCTGAAGGCCATCCGCTTCTGACCTTCCTCGCCGATGAAGCGGCGAACTACACCATCACGTCAAAGGACGATCCCGCCTATGCAAACGGCGTAAAACCTGCAACTGTGCACCGCAAGAGCTTGCCTATCGACTGGCAGCAGTCTGGCGGTCTCGCATTTCCGATGCGCCACAGGATCTATCTTAAGCTCCCCTCGAAGATCCAGCCCGGGAAGGAATATCAAATCTCCACCGAAAAGATAAATCTCAAGAATCCCAAGGTTGCGTTCAAGGCCGATCTGCAGAATGTCAGGAGCGAGATAGTACATGTGAACCAGATCGGATACCGTCCGGATGATCCCGACAAGCAGGCATTCCTTTCCCTCTGGATGGGAACCGGCGGTGCATACAAGTTCCAGGACGGCCTCAAGTTCTCCATCATTGACGAGGCGAACGGCAATTCCGTCTTCTCCGGCAACGTGGTGCAGCTCCTGGACGTGGACGGCAAGGAGAAATATGGCGTCAGCCAGCAGAACAATTCCAGCCGCACCGCCGTATATGGAATGGATTTCAGCAGTTTCAAGACGCCCGGGAAATACCGCATCTTCATCGACGGTATCGGGTGCAGCTATCCTTTCGAGATAAGCAAGACGGCATGGGAGAAGGCGTTCCTGATCCAGATGCGCGGCCTCCTCAACAACCGCAGCGGACCGGAACTCGGACCTCCGTACACTGATTTCAAGAAACCGGCTGATTTCATGCTCGAAGCTGGTACTGTCATCACACGTACGAAGTATGACGCACTCGCAAATGGAAACGAGTCTTTTCCCAATATCGTGAAGGAAGATACCGGCGAGACAGTCACAAATGCCTGGGGCGGCTACCATGATGCAGGCGACTGGAATCCGCGGAAAGCCACGCACATGAAGACCACTCTGGCGCAGCTGGAGCTTGTAGAGCTTTATCCCGAGTATTTCAATTCGCTGAATCTCAGGATCCCTAAGATGGAAGGTATTCCGGACATGATCACCGAGGCGCTCTTCGAGATCGACTGTTTCAGGAGGATGCAGCTTCCCGACGGCGGGATACCATACGGCATCGAGACCAACGGCGATCCGAGCCCTGGCGAGATCAGCTGGCTCACGAACCAGCATGCCTACGTGCTTGCCCCGAACATCCGCGACTCCTGGCTGTACGCCGCAGTCGCCGCACGCGCTGCGAAAGTACTGAAACCCTTCAAGCCCGACCTTGCGAAGACCTATCTGGACAGCGCCATCAAGGCGTTCGACTGGGCCGAGGCCGACTATGCGAAGAGGAAGGCGGACGGATCCGCCGCCAAGTTCGAGGAATTATGGATGGCAATCGATTTCAGGAATCTCTCGTCGTTGGTCCTCTATGACATCCTCGGCGACAAGAAATACCACGAGATCTTCAAGATCGACACGCTCCTGAACACTCCCAACGCCGACTATTACATCTGGGGCAAGGCAGTCCAGTGCAATCCCGTGTTCCTCTATGCAAGGCTTGATGACGCGAAGGCCGATCCCGATCTCAAGAAGAAAGCCATCGCGGCTGTCCTCAGCCAGGCGGAAGTGTCGATGAACTTCGCGTCGGGAAATGTGTACAAGGTCACCAACGTGGAAAAGGCCAGGCCTCTGTTCTGCGGATTCTTCACGACGTCCGGCGGAACCGAGCTTGCCCGCGCGCACTATCTCACAGGCAAGCCGGAATACCTGAAGGCGACGCTGCAGTCCTGCCTGTTCCAGTCGGGCTGCAACCCGAACAACGTCGTCTACACGACCGGACTCGGCGCCAATCCCGTGAAAAATCCGCTGCATCTCGATTCACGCTCGAGCGGACAGCCCTTTCCGGAAGGATTCACTGTCTTTGGAAATCTCGACTACTGGCAGTGGAAAGGCGGATTCTGGGACTGGCCGATCTCCCTTTATCTGAAAAAGCCCGACAACTGCTGGCCGAATCCGTACGACTGGCCCCTTACGGAGGCTTTCTTCGACATACACATGTACGTGTCGATGGATGAGTTCGTAGTGGATACCTGGGCGCCGAACGTGTTCGTCTGGGGATATCTGGCGGTACGGCCTGAGGGAAAATGAGAAGATCAGTGTAGATTTCAGATAATGAATTTTTCTGAAAGGAATCTTTCTGCGAATTGCGAAATTCGCACATGGAGTGCGGCAATTTACGTGTCGGGCGTAGCTTCTTAGCGAAGACTGATTGCCGCCTTTAAAGACGGAATTCATTCCGTCCAATAAATGCCGCGAAATGAATTTCGCGAAACAAAGCGGTGATCAGTCTTCGCCGGGAGGCTACGCCCGACACGGTGAATCACCGCACTCCAAGGAGCGTCTACACGCTCGTAAATATTTTTGTAATTTAATATGACAAATGGCTAATAAGGGAGAATGATTGATGATTTATTTCATGTTCCGTCGGAAATACATGGCAATAGTTTTCGCGATGGCGCTGGTTCTACAGTCCGCACTGCAGGCGCAGGATGCACCAAAGCCCGCTGCGCCGTTCGTTGTAAGCGAGCTCGACAAGGACCCGACCTTCTCCTATCTTTCATGGGAGAACAAAGTCAAGGTTGCCGACGGGTACGCAGTCCTCAAGGATATGAAATGCGACGGAGGGGCGGGCTTCAACGTGCCGTTGGATCTCAGCGCGCACGCCGACAAGTCCCCGGCATTGAAGCTCAGGACGAAGGCGGGAAACAGCGCCAATGCGATCAAGCTGAACTTCAGCGATGCCGGAGAACGCGGCGCCTCATATGAATTTGCGCTTCCCAAGCCTTCAGAGGATTTTGTCATGGTAACGCCTAAGCGGGGAGCACCGCTTTCAAGGCCCAACCTTCTTGAAAACAAGAAATCCCCTGACAATCCCGGAGTCCTCGACCTCGCACACATCACGCAATACCAGCTGCTGGGCGACTGGAGCAAGAAC
The DNA here is from genome assembly GCA_001804815.1 of Lentisphaerae bacterium GWF2_50_93. GTDB lineage: Bacteria > Verrucomicrobiota > Lentisphaeria > Victivallales > GWF2-50-93 > GWF2-50-93. The sequence continues at coordinate 7,399 of MHBI01000094.1, read as the reverse complement.
ACCATCGATGTCGAGATCGACGCCATCGTCCTAGTCGATGCGGACGCCGCTCTGCTCGCGCAGCGCGAGGAAGGGAAGAAGCAGGAGGCCGAGGAGGCCGCCGCCAAGCTGAAGAAGGAAACCGAGGCGAAGGAGAGGCTTGCACGCGACCGCGAGAATTTGATCAAGAGCTATGGATATAATGGCGAACGCTCCCCCGAGGTGACCCGCGTCTCGCTTGCCGCACCGGACATACTTTCCCTTACGATCGACGCCCAGAAGATCAACCTAGGAAAAATGTCCAAGTACGAACCCCAGCCTGATGATGTGAAGAAGGAGGAGAAGCATCGCGACGGCGTGGTCAAGCGCGCCAAGCTCGTCCGCGGCGGAAAGGAACTCGGCTACCTCCAGGGCAGGAACCTGGAATGGCTGTTCACCTATGAATTACCCGAAGGCGATCCCTTCCTGGATTTCGTTGCGGATGTCGCAGCCAACTATACAGTGACTTCGAAGGACGATCCGGCGTTTGCAGCAGGGATCAAGCCTGCCGCCGTCTACCGCAAGAGCATGCCGACGAACTGGCAGCTGACTGGCGGACTGATATTCCCGATGCGCCATACCATCTACCTGAAACTGCCTGCAAAAATCCAGCCCGGCAAGGAATATTCCATCGCAATGGCGCTTCCTCTGAACGTCAAGACTCCGAATGTCACCTTCAAGGCCGACCTCCAGAATGTCAGGAGCGAGACTGTCCACGTGAACCAGATCGGATACCGTCCGGACGATACCGTGAAACGCGCGTTCCTATCCGTATGGCTTGGTACGGGAGGCGGATGCAGGCTGCCCGACGGACTGAAGTTCTCGATACTTGACGACGCCAGCGGCAAGGCTGTCCACTCCGGAAATGTCGAATGCATAATGGAAGTCGACGGCAAAGAGGTCCTGTGCGCTAAACCTCCTAAGAACTATAGCAATACCGCCGTCTACAGGATTGACTTCAGCGAATTCAGGATGCCCGGGAAATACCGCATTTTCGCCGACGGGATCGGCTGCAGCTATCCTTTCGAGATCGGCGCCTCGATATGGGAGAAGGCGTTCCTCGTCCAGATGAAAGGCCTCTACAACAACCGCAGCGGCATAGAGATTGGACCTCCGTATTCCGATTTCAAGAAGCCGGTTGATTTCAAGGTCGAAGCCGGCTCCGTCATCACCCGCACCACCTATGACGCCATGGCGAAAGGTGGTGAATCCTTCAAGGACATCGTGAAGGGCGACACCGGCGAGTCCGTCCCAGACGCCTGGGGCGGCTACCATGATGCCGGCGACTGGAATCCGCGCCGTGTAAGCCACATGAAGACGACGCTGTACCAGCTTGAGCTTGTCGAGCTTTATCCTGCGTATTTCAATTCCCTCAATCTCAACATCCCGAAGATCGAAGGGATCCCCGACATGATCACCGAGGCGCTCTTCGAGGTCGACTGTTTCAGGAGGCTCCAGCTTCCCGACGGCGGCGTTCCTTACGGCATCGAGACCGATGGCGATCCGGGCGTCCCCGACGTGAGCTGGCTCTCCACGCAGCATGCCTACGTCTTTGCTCCGAACATCCGTGACTCCTGGTACTATGCCGCAGCCGCAGGCCGCGCCGCAAAGGTGCTGAGGCCCATCAAGCCCGAGTTTGCGAAGGTCTACGAGGACAGCGCTGTAAAGGCGTTCAACTGGGCCGAGGCGGACTATGCGAAGAGGAAGACCGACGGTTCGCTTGACAAGAACAGCGAGCTCTGGAACGCCACCGATGCGAGGAATCTTTCCGCCATCATACTCTATGATATAATCGGCGACAAGAAGTACCATGATGTCTTCATGGAAAGCACATGCCTCAGGGATCCCTCGTCCGTGTGCTGGTGGTCGAAGCACATCCAGTGCGACGCGGCATTCCTCTATGCGCGCCTTGACGATGCCAAGACCGATCCCTTGATGAAGAAGAACGCCCTCAAGGCGGTCACGCAGCAGGCGGACAGGTCGCTTGCATATGCCGCGGCAAATTCCTACAGCCTGACGCAGATGGACAAGTACAGGCCGATGTTCGGCGGGTTCTTCAGCACCTCCGGCGGCACCGAGCTCGCCCGCGCGCACTACCTCACCGGCAAGCCCGAATACCTCAAGGGAGCGCTGCAGTCCTGCCTGTTCCAGTCCGGCTGCAACCCGAACAACATCGTCTACACGACAGGACTCGGCGCCAATCCGGTGAAGAATCCGCTGCACCTTGACTCGCGCTCGAGCGGACAGCCTCCGCCGGAGGGATTCACTGTATTCGGCAATGTTGATTACTGGAACAATAAGGGCGGATTCTGGGATTGGCCGATACCTCTTTATTTCAGCAAGCCGAAATACTGCTGGCCGAATCCGTACGACTGGCCGCTGACCGAGGCTTACTTCGATGTGTTCCTGTTCGTATCGATGAACGAATTCGTAGTTGACACCTGGGCGTCAAACGTATTTGTGTGGGGATATCTGTCGGCTCGTCCAGTATTGGCCGCCGAAACAGCCGCCCCAGCCCCGGCAAACCCTTGAATCAATGAAGTGGAAATAATGAAGCAATTCTGAAATCAGATTGTATATTAATCGCTCAACAAAAAAAGGAGGAGAAAATGAAGAAGTTTTTGTCGTCAGCACTCATCGCCGCCGTCACAGTATGGGGGGCATCGCTTTTTGCGGACAACGCGCGCGTCGATATAGACGGTACGACTGATGGCGTCAAGATTGAAACGACCAAGGCTCCGGAAGGTGGAAGCGCCGACAACGCGACGTGGATGGATGAGGCGAAGAACACGCAGTACATCCACACTGGAGTTCCCGCCACCGCCGAATGGAAGCAGTCCTCGTTCTCATTCAAGCCCGCCAAGGATGGCAAGGTCATCATAAAGATGATGGGCGAATGGAAACCCAAGGATCCGGGCAATCCTGAAGAACTCGAACCCGTATGGATCCTCTATGATGATGTCACAGTAAAAGGCGCCGACCTCAAGAACGGCGGATTCGACGGCGGATTCGACGGATGGTCAACTTATGGCGAGCCGACGCACGTCGCAGACCAGGGACACACGAAACCTGGCGCAATGAAAGTCTGGCACAATGGTCCTGCACTTCAGGAAATAGCTGTCAAGGCCGGACAGGAAGTCACAATCAGCTTCTGGTTCAAGACCACGAAATAAGGAAGCTTTTATAATTTGCCAGCTCCCGGCAGAACCGGGGGCTGGCACTATATCAAGAATAATCGAATAACAGCCCTCACGGGCTTAACTACGAGCAAATTTCCAAAGCCCATTCAATTCGTTTGTAGTCAATGCCGTAAGGCATGTTCTTGGATTAATTTGCCGTTTGTATTTAACGCATTTTACGAGTTAAGTAGGTACGTGCTTTAGCATGTACCATCTTAAAATCTAAGAATGGGACAGGCTAAAGCCCGTCCCTACTTTAAAAAGGAGAGAGATGAGAAACAAGATCGGGATAATGGCCCTCAGCATGATGCTTCCACTGTTACAGGTGCAAGCCGCCGAACCGGCGCCGAAACCCACATTCGAGCTTCCGTTCGAAGGAAACGCAGACGCCTCCAGAGCCGCAGGCAAGGCCCAGCCGCTGAAGGCTGAAAACCTCAGCTACGCGGACGGTGTCAAGGGCAAGGCTGTTTTCATCTCCAAGAATTCCCTGCTGGAGTACGCCACTGAAGGCAACCTGAAACAGGAGAGCGGGACCGTCACCCTCTGGTTCAAGCCGAACTGGCGCGCGTCCGAACAGTCGAGCGACGACAGGGCAGGCTGGCACTGCCTCTTCTCCGAGCCGTTCCCGAAAGGCGCACTCGGAAAGGATACACGGCATGGATCCGGCGCCCTGTGGTTCTGGTTCTGGGGTGCTCACTTCAGGGGCGATGTAAGCGACATCAACGACACATACCTGGTTGCCGGCAACCAGGGTCTCGACAAGAGCAAGTGGGCCCATGTGGCGATGACCTGGGATGCCGAGAAGGGGCACTGCATCTATATGAACGGCGTTCCATGCGGCATGCCCGGCGACGGCAATTCACCGCTCAACGTAAAGAAGGGTGCAAGGGATTTTTCAGCCCTCAGGAACAAGTTCGCATCCTTCTTCGTAGGCAGCCAGGAAAGCGAGGCCAAGGCCGATGGACTGATCGACGAATTGAAGATCTACGACAAGGCGCTGACAACGGAGCAGATCAATTCCGACATGTCACTTGTTACCACATTGAAACTTGACAGCCTCTGCTACTACTGCATTGCCGGAGAGACGGTCGATGTCAAATGGAACCTGAAAAACATTTCAGCACAGGATTCAAATGGCGCCTGTTCATGGAAGGTTGAAGATCCTCAAGGCGCGACCATCGCCGAAGGCAAGGAGACAGGTGCCAGCCTGAAGCCCGGCCAGTCAAAACAGTTCGTGTCGAAGATCAAGACCGCCGTCAAGGGCGAGTACAAGCTCGTCGTGGACATCGGGCACGGGCCCGCCCAGTACGCCAGCATCTGGTCGCTCGGGAAAACCAATCCCTATCTCAAGGAGGCCGGTTCAAAGCTGGACACCAGGCTCATCGAGACGATCGACCTGGTCAGGGGTGTTCCACCCGAGCGCTTCACATCCATCGGCGACTGCGTGAAAGGGGCTCTCGACGGCCGCACGTATTTCGAGGCCGGCAAGAAGAAGAACGACCGTTTCGCGGTGAAGCTGGATCTGCCGGCTGCCGGCGTCCCATATGTCATCGAATGGGACTATCCCGATGACAAGCTGCGCACCATGGAGCTTGTGGGGCAGGACGCCAAGAATCCTGGCAATGACTATGGACTGGAGACGGGCGTCTTCTGCGGCGACGAATATCCTCTCTCGATGAAGACTCTCACGCACCGTTCGATCCTCTGGGCGCGGGCCAAGAGCAACGCGCTGATCTTCATGACCGCCAGGGCGGGCGCTCCGGCGGCAGTTTCGGAGATCCGCATTTACTCCATGCAGGGCGGACTGCCGGATGCAGGCATAAAGGATGCGGCTCCGGTCGGAGGCTGGACACGCACGGTCGGAATCCACTTCGAGGATCCATCCGTCGGTTTCGATTTTGGAATTGAAAGGCAGCTCATGCCGGAATACGAGGAGACCCTCGACCGGCTCATCGCCTACATGAAGTGGAGCGGACAGAACCTCCTCTCATATCCCGCCGTATGGTACCATGGGAAGATGGGATTGAGATATCAGCCCAGGCAGCATCCGGACAATTTCATAGCCTGCATCCTTGCGAAGTTCGCGGCGAACGGGCTTGGTTTCATGCCGGCGATCAACTTCCAGAACATCGATGTCCCCGAAGATGTGATCATCAATGCCAGGACAGTCAGTGACGGTTCCCTGCACAATTCACCGGTGATGATCCTTTCGGACGGCAAGCCCAATCCGGGCGGCTGGCATGGCTCACCGCCGAACTTCAACCCACTGCATCCTGCAGTCCAGGGATACGTGGACGCGCAGATCGACGAGATGCTCGAGCTCTATTCAGGCAGTCCCGCGTTCAAGGGGATCACCATGCATCTCACCAAGCATACGATCCCGTGGTTCGGAGATCTCAAGGCCGGCTACAACGACTACAACATAGATGCCTTCGAGAAGGACACCGGCAGGAAGGTGGATGTCGACCGCAGCAAACCATTGCGCGGAAAGCTCTACTACGACTGGCTCATGGCGAACGCCAGGAACGAATGGATCCAGTGGCGCTGTGCGAAGATCGCCGACTGGTACAAGGCAGTAGCCAAGAGGATGGCCGCCAAGAGGCCGGACCTCAAGCTCTCGCTCTTCAGCTACAACCCGACTATCAGCGACCACTCCGGCGACCCGCGTTTCAAGCAACCTGACTTCGCGGATCTCATCGACAAGGAAAGCGGCATCGATTCCAAGCTCTACGCCGGCATTCCAAACATCATCCTGGCCCAGACCATCTATCCGTCCGACTACCGGCAGATGGCAGGCGTGTCATGGCTGGCCGCCGCCCTCCCTGTAGTCCGCGACGACTACAAGAAGCCGGCTGTCTACTCCATGCTGAACGATGCATCATTCCCTTGGATCAACATGCACGACCGCTACTTCGAGGATGCTGTCGGCAGAGCGGGAAAGTGGTGGGGTGGCGAAGGCAACCCCCTAAAGGCCAGCTGGCTGACGGAGACCGGGTGGCGCGTGTCCACGCTCAATCCGAATATCAACAGCTTCCTGGAGCACTTCGTCATGCCCCTGAAATACAATGACATCATGGGCTTCACCAAAGGCGGATACCTGATAGGCACCTGCGGCGTCGAGGAGAAGCTTGCGGAATTTTCAAAGGCATATAGGATTCTGCCCGCAAAGAAATTTACTGACCTGGCTGGTTCGACAGAGACTGTGAAAAGCAGGGCTCTCACTATGCCGGACGGCACATGGTTCTATGCGGTCAACACCGGAAAGGATCCTTCATCGGTTTCTTTCGTCTTCGATCGCGCGCCCGGAACGGTTTCGGATCTCGGGGCAGGGCAGGAGCAGAAAGTTTCAGATGCGAAATTCAAGGTCGAACTGAAGCCGTACCAGCTCCGCTCGTTCAAGGCCTCCAAGGACATTGCGGTAAAATCCGTGGAGTGATAAATATTCACTGAAGTTTGTCCTTCAGTGAATATTTATATGCGGGTGATCTTGTTGGTAGTAGCGCATGTTTGCGCGTTAAGTAGGTACGTGCTTTAGCATGTACCATCTTAATCTCTAGGAACGGGACAGGCTAAAGCCCGTCCCTACTTATTAAGGAACGCCGACCTCCAGGTCGGCACTAAGCCGGCCTAGCCTGTCGCGCCGAAGCCCTGGTCGCCTTTGGCGCTGCCACAGGCAGGTAAACTTCTTAGCGAAGGAGGAAGACCGGCGCTCCTTTGGGAAAATAAATAATGCGCAAACATGGCAAAGACTTTTCGACATTCCTGCGTGTGGCTGGCTTTTAGTAAACACAGCCAATAATGGCTTAACTAGACGTTACTCGAAAAGATAATCTCAAATGAAGTTTGTCTTGAAAAGTAGCACAGACATTCCTGTCTGTGGGTTCAAATTTCATTTTCCGTCACAGACAGGAATGTCTGTGCTACCCCTTTTCGAGCAGGCTCTAACTACAACGGCATAATCCAGTCTGAACTGTCTGTTCGTCAGCAGTTGCGGCAGCTGAAGCAGTTGAGAAAAATAATTTTGTTATACTGTCTTTTGATATTGCTTGTTAAATGGAGGGACACGCTTGCCGCGTCCGCTCTTATGGTCGCGGCAAGCGCGACCCTACATGTGTGCGCCCGGCAGGGCGCTCTACTAGAGGGTGACCACGTCATTCGACATGGCATGGAAGTCCCTTGCATACCCGTCAGGGGGAAATGCT
>MHBI01000093.1 GCA_001804815.1 Lentisphaerae bacterium GWF2_50_93 | reverse complement strand
AAGGCCCTGCAGTCGGTCACGGCGGGTCTCCAGTACAGCGTCGCGAAGTTTACAGCACCGTCGTTCTCAGGGAATTTTGACAAGGACTTCCCTAAAATCCAGCGCATCGAATGGAAGAAGGGCGACAGCGAAGTCAGGGCCCTGATGAGCTACGATGACAACAATCTTTATATCGGATGGCAGGTGAATGACAGGACTCCATGGATGAACGGTGCGAAGGAATTCGTGCAGATGTATTCCGAAGGAGACACCGTGGACTTCCAGTTCGGCTCAAATCAGAAGGCGGATTCCAAGCGCGCCGATGCTGCAGCAGGAGACTTCCGGATATCGATCGGGAACCTCCAGGGCAAGCCGGTGGCCGTGCTCTACCGCAAGCAGTCTGATGTGAAGAAGTCCAGATCTTTCACTTCCGGAGTAGTGGCCAACTATACGATGGACTACGTGGATGTGATACCTGATGCGAAGATCGAAGTGAAGATCGAAAATGGCAAGGGATATGTCGTTGAAGCGGCGATTCCATTTTCGGCCCTGGGCTTCAAACCGCAGCCCGATACCGGATACAAAGGCGATTTAGGCGCCACGTTCGGTGATCCCGCTGGACAGCGCACACGGCTCCGCGCATATTGGAACAACCAGCAGACCGGACTTGTCGACGACGTGGTCTTCGAGCTGCAGATGGTTCCGAAAAACTGGGCTACTATTGTATTCCAGTGACGTGAATGCATTGTATAGGTCTTGTTCAGACTTTCCCGCACATTTTGCGTGGAAGATGGTAATGCGCCTAGGAAAATCTCAAAATAAATCAAGGAGATATGCAAATGTTGAATCTGACGAGATGTCTGATTTTGGCAATGACCCTGTTTGCGATTGGTGCAAGAGCTGCAACACCGAGTTTCGAGGACTTCGACCGGCGTGCGAAGGCCGGGGAACGGCTGGTCGTGGTATTCTTCGGCGCATCACTCACCTGGAGCGCCAATGCCACGGATCCGGCTAACACCTCATATCGCGCCCGGGTCGCCGACTATCTCGAACAGGCATATCCTCAGGCGCATTTCAAGTTCCGTGACGCTGCAATAGGCGGCACCGGCTCACAGCTTGGTGTGTTCCGTCTCGACCGCGACGTGCTGCGCTACAAGCCAGACCTTGTTTTCCTCGACTTCTCAGCCAACGACGACATCTATTCCGACAATCCTGAATCTCTGGCATCGTACGAGTCGCTTGTCCGACGCATCATCCAGCAGGCAAAGTGCCCGCTCGTGCAGGTGATCTTCCCCTTTGGCTGGAACACGAAGCAGGGCAATACCGACGGCATGAAACGCCGCGATGCCCACATTGCAATCGCCAAGGCCTACAACACCATGGTGGGTGACGCCATTGTCCTCTCCATCGAGCGCGTCAAGAACGGCGAAGCCACAGTCGAGAAGATCTGGCCTAATGATCTCGTCCATCCCGGCGATTTCGGATATCAGCTGTTCGCTGACGCCGCATGGGCCGCATTCCAGCAGGGTGTAAAGGAAAAGGCTGTCTGCAGCGCTCCAGAGAAAATGCTCTATGCTGACACCTACATGAAACAGGCCCGCGTACGCATCTCGACGCTCGGTCCGCTTCCCGAAGGATGGACATCCGGCGTGCCCAACCTGACCGCGGCCTGGCATGACGCCCTGATGTCACGCTGGCTCGATGACGAGGTGGTCGCCTCCAACAGGAAGAAAGTGAAAGGTGCGGATGGCAAGGACAAGGAAGAAACGCAGGCCGTCGCACGTCTCAAGTTCAACGTCAAGGCGAAAATGCTCATGCTTTTCGGGGAGGAGACTCCGTCATCATGCAAGTACCGTGTCTGGATTGATGGCAAAGTCGTCACCTACACTCCGTGGGGTGCAAAGGAACCGATTGACTTCTTCGATGCCAACGCCACCAAGTTCGGCGGCAACCGCCACCACACGATGGTGATCAAGACAGACCTCGATCCGGCCACCGAACATCTTGTGGAGATCGAGCCGATGTTTGACAAGGAAAAGGATACGAAACAGGAACTCCGTCTGGAAAGTGTCTGCGTCGCCGGTGGCGATGCGATGGTGTCTCCAGGCAAATAGCGATTCGTTTCAGCTTTTCCCGCATAGCCTGCGGAGCAGGGGATACATGGCTTCCGCCTGCCGCATATACCCGAGGTCGGTCGGATGGCTTGAGTCCGGAGACCCTTCGCTGTCGTCGCCGAACAGGGATTTGCCCTTGATGTAATAGAGATCCTTGATGCCGCTTTTCCTTAGGTTCTCGTAGATCTTAAGGTGGGCTTTCCATTTCTTCTTGTGTTCCGCCAGCAGGGCAACCCTGACCCAGCTGTTCGTGTGCGGACGGTCCTCGACCAGCACGATAGGAGTCCTGGGACGCTTCTTGCGGAGTATCCTGACAAAATTCTCAACGCGCTCTACCACTTCTTTGATTCCCATGTTGGGCAGGCAGTCTAGCACATAGATCTTGGCATCGATTCCGGCAATGAGTTCTGCAAGTTCAGGCTCCATCCTGCCGTTTCCGGAGAAACCGAGGTTGATGACCGGCCTGTTCAGCCATCTGCCGAGGATCGACGTATGCACCATGCCGGAATGCGATGAGAAGGCGCCATGTACGATTGATGTCCCGTAGAACACCACCGGCTTTTCCTTGCGCGGCGGAACCGCCTTGAAGCTCGAACCTCCAGGTATTCCTATTTCAACCTGGACAACTGGATTGCGCATTGGAAGATAGAGGATGTACTTGCGCTTAACAGGCTTCATCCCCTCGATGATGGGCTGTTCGTGATTCTTTTCTTTTACCAGATGTCCGGCCCCGACCCATCGCCAGGTTTTTCCTGTCCATGCGTATAGATCAAGCCCGCTGAATCCGGCGGCCGGGAAATTCATCTCGTTCATCTGGTCGGAACCCAGCTTCCATCTTGCGTGTATCGCAGGCGCGTCGGTCTCGAACAATGCTGCCATCCCTGTAGCGGTGCGGCTGAGATTCCATACCGGTTCGGGAACAACCTTCTGCGCCCGTGCCGGAAGACGATCGAAATATTTCACCGTGTCGTTCCATCCCTTGCCCTCGACTCCCCAGTCTTGAATGTCATGCCATTTGATCATAAAATTCCTTATATGTTGATTAGGTAAGCTTATCGTCCAGTATGAACCCTTTTTTGGAAACTTGCATGTTCAGATTTCATCTTCTCCTGCATGTAGGCCTTCAAAAGCGAGTTGATCCGAGTCTGATATCCACTGCCATGTTTCCTGAACCAGGAAAGCACGTCTGAATCAATCCGCAATGTTATTTGGGCTTTTCGAACGGCAGGCTTCAGACCTTTCCTCACAATGGCCTTGGCGAACATCTCAGGAGTCACTTCAGGACAATCTGAAAGATCAATATCATTGTCCTTGAGATTGGACAGGGCTTTATATTCTGTCTGAGATTCCCTTATAGTACATTTTTTGCTCATTTTAAGTTTTCTTTTATTTTCATCCCATTCGAATTTCATAGGTTACTGTAGTTATATTATGTAGTTACGTCAAGCATTGCTATTCATTTTAATAAAGTATATTTATGTTCTGTGCCATATTCTTTATTCTCTATCGGAGGAGTGAATTCGCTAAGACTGCTTTCACCACGAAGGGCACGAAGTACACGAAGAATTATAATTGTTTTTCGAAAGCACCTGTTTTTTTTACTTCGCGACCTTCGTGTTCTTCGTGGTATAGCTCTCTTTTTTGTTGATGCACGGATGAGAGCCGGAGGCAACGCGTCAGCCTTTATTTCTAAAGGTAGGGACGCCTCTCCGAGGTGTCCGTTCTTGAGGCGGCGCGTTACGGAGAACGCGCCCTGCCTTAAACAATCTCAAGATTACTCCTGTGAAGACTGACGCATTACAGCCGGAATTCAAACTTCCAATACAAATCTTGTCTTTCCCGTGAGCGCGGGGTATTTTAGTTGGAAACAGACAGGCTCAAATGACCATCATCTATATCTTATTCGAATTTCTTGTAATTGGACTTTTCCTGGGATTGCTTGCAAATTCGCTCAGGAAACGAAAAGTCCCCGACATGACTGTCATGATTCTGTCGATGGGAACTGTCATAGCCGGCGAGCTGGTAAACAATTTCGTCTCAAAGGTGACGGTCTACAATTCTTCTTTCCTGATATGGATCCCCGGAACGCAAATACCCGTCTTCATCATCTGCGGCGGAATCGTGGTGTCACTGCTTCTCTTCATGATCGCCAATCGTATTTCAAATAAGTCCGTCCTTAAGAAATGCATGGTTGTCGTGTTTCTCAGCGCGTCCTTTCCGCTTGCTGAACTTGCAGGCATTGGATGCGGCCTGTGGAAATGGCCGTCAAACCCGCCACTGGATTTAGGCTGGATCATAGGTGTATGGGAGTTCTATTTCATCTTCATAGGGCTTCCCGCGCTGATAGGATGTATTGTATCTGTCCGTTTTAAGGGTAATAAAAATTCACAGAAAGACTAATATGAAAAAACCCAACATAGTTCTCATACTGGTAGACGACATGGGCTGGATGGATCTTTCATGCCAGGGCAGCAGGTTCTATGAGAGTCCGAACATAGACAGGATCGCCCGCGAAGGAATGCGGTTCACGGATGCATATGCCTCATGTCCCGTCTGCTCTCCTACGCGTGCCAGCCTGCTGACAGGAAAATATCCGGCACGGCTCGGGCTGACACACTACATTTCCCCGGATCCGGCACATTACAATGGTACGCTTGAAAAGGGTAAGCTTCTCGGAGTTCCTTACGTCCCATACATGTCCACCCGTGAAAAATCTCTGGCATCCGCTTTGAAACAGCACGGCTATAAGACCTGGCACATCGGGAAGTGGCATCTTGGCAAGGAGGAATACTGGCCGGACAGGCACGGCTTCGACGTCAATGTCGGAGGCTGCGAGATGGGGCATCCGTCCGGACGCGGCCACTATTTCCTTCCATGGGACATTCCGACCATAGCTCCGAAGGAAGGCGACTGTTTTCTGACCGACCGGCTTGGCGACGAGGCGGTCGAACTCATCATGGGAAATGACGGAACTCCTTTCTTCCTCAACATGTGGTTCTACGCCGTGCACACTCCCGTACAGGCAAAACCCGAAAAAATAAAGAAGTATGAACAGAAGGCGAAGGTGATGGGGATAGACAAGATTGATCCCATTGTCACAGGAGACCATTTTCCCTGCGAGCACAAGAAGAAGCAGCGCATTGAACGCAGGATCATACAGTCCAATCCAGCATACGCCGGACTAATCGAACATCTTGACGAGAATGTCGGAAAGATCCTCGACGCACTCGACCGCAAGGGACTTTCGGAAGACACGATCGTTATCTTCACATCCGACAATGGCGGGCTCAGCACTGCCGAATCGTCTCCCACGTGCAACGCCCCGCTCCAGGAGGGCAAGGGATGGATGTACGAAGGAGGGATCAGGGATCCGCTCCTAGTCAGATGGCCCGGCAGGATAAAGCCTGGCACGGTGTCTGATTCTGTCGTCACAAGCTGCGATTTCTATCCGACGATCCTCGAAGCCTGCGGACTTCCATTTGAGAAGGAACAGCATCTCGACGGGAAAAGCTTCCTGCCCGCGCTGCAGGGAAAATCCTATGACCGCGGTCCGGTCTTCTGGCATTTCCCCCATTACGCCAACCAAGGAGGCACTCCGGCCTGCGCAATTCGCAGAGGCGACTGGAAGCTGATAGAATTCTTCGAACACGGGATAGAACTCTACGATCTCAGGAAAGACATCGGCGAGAAGGACAATGTCGCCCCTCTCCATCCCGAAATTACCGGGTCGATGCTTGCCGAACTCCATGCATGGATGGAGGAGATGCACGCCCTGACCCCGGCGCCGAATCCCGATTGGAAACCGTGGCGCGACTCCGATCTGAACCCTTTGGACTGAAGGTTGTCTAAATCTCTCCTGGAATTTTCAGAGCCGCCCCTAATTTATCCGGCCGTGCCGCGTATTGTTATGGGATATGATCTTCGCTGTGACAGCGAACCCTACATCGAAGAGACATCCGCAATACAGGAAGTTTGTATGCTTAAAAAGGAATTTCAAATATGAAGAAGTGTCCAATAGTCCTGGGTGTTCCGGCAAAGATCGAATCCAATCCAACTGGCTGGACGATCTCAAGCGTCGGCGAGGTTTCCGGACGGCTGATTGATTTCGAGGACGCGTTCCCGTGCAGGATAGAGGCGCAGAAGGACAAGGACGTGGTACAGCTCGGTATTGGGACTGTGAGCAGTCGCCTTTGCAACGCCGTCTACAGCCGAATCCTCGATTCAGCCCTGACCTTTGAGGCGAACGACCTGAAGATCTATTACGAGCACGAGGTGTTGAAGCTGAGCTGGTGCGGACCCCTTGCAATAAAGACGGTTGAGAATCTGATGTCGGTCCACCGCGGTCTTCCGTTTTTCAGGCCCCTCAACCGGAAGGAATTTCCGTGTCCGCCCTCCGGCTGGTGTTCATGGTACGAGTACAACTGGTACATCAATGAGGAAGAGATCATGAAGATGACCGACTGGCTCGAGGAGAAGCTCAAGCCGTACGGATGCGAAGTTGTACAGATAGACGACGGCTGGCAGGGGGTCGGCAAATACTACGGATCGAACAGGCAGTGGTCCGTGACATGCGCTGAGAAATTCCCGCGCGGCATGAAGTTCCTGGCGGATTATATCAGGTCAAAGGGCATGAAGCCGGGCATATGGTGCATCCCCCACGTCGAAAGCGATGTCAAGTTCTTCACGAAGAACCTGGAGCTTTTCATAAGGAACGATGACGGGACATCGATAGGCGAGTTCAAGAGCCCCGAGGACAACCCGGCCGAATGCTGCAGGAAAAATGACTGCGACAAGCTTGTCGACTGGTGCGGCAGGTACTTTCTGGACCTCACAAATCATGCGGCAGTCAAACATGTCGAACGCGTCATAAGGATGCTTGTCGAGGAATGGGGGTACGAATATGTGAAGATAGACGCGCAGGGCGGACTTGTCGGAGTGCTGAAGGCCCAGCGCAGGAATCTCCATAACAAGAAGAAGGTTCCCGAGGAGGCATACCGGGAAATGCTCACGTCGATCAAATACATACTCGGAGAAAAACGATTCCTGCTCAGCTGCGCGAAAGGTTTTGACGGTGCGGGAATATGCGACGGAATGCGTACCGGCGACGATGTAAACCTGAGGGCGGGCTGGGACGGCATACAGCCTGCGATCAAGTCGACGATGCGGTACCTGCATTACAACACGATCGCATTCTACACGGACCCCGACGCTGTATGCGTCCGAGACCCGCTGCCGTTCGAGACGGCAAGGCTCTGGACTGTCCTCGTAGGAATCACAGGGCAGATGCTGATGTCGGGCGACATCATGTACAAGCTGTCCGAGCAGAGGGTTGATCTCCTCCGCAGGATATATCCTGTCGCGGACATCCATCCGATGGAACTGTATCCGCTGAGGGAGTACAAGATGCCCAGGATATTCGATCTGAAGGTGAAGAGCCATGGGGCGGGCGACTGGGATGTCGTGGCGCTTTTCAACTGGGACGCCAAGGAACCGGCGAAAATGGAAATTTCCCCGGAACGTCTCGGCCTTGAACCGGGCCAGTACATTTATGTTAATGCCTCATACGGTAAGATCCTGTATGTCGGCGAGAAGAAGGTCTACATCGATATTCCGCCGAAGGAATGCCGCGTGCTGGGAATGTTCAGGAAGCAGGATCATCCGCAGGTGGTAGGCACGAACCGGCATTTAACTCTCGGGGCCGTCGATCTCGAATCAGCCGGCTGGGACAATGCCTCCAGCAGCCTGCGCGGAATATCCAATGTGGTGGCAGGATTCAAGTACCAGGTGTGGATTTACGTGCCGGAAGGGTGGACGGTTGAGTCCCCGGACGTCGAAATAATGGGGGATCTGGCTATTTTGCGCATCAAATCATCTGAAAACCAGTCAATCAACTGGAAGATTGATTTCAGGAAAAGTACATTAGGAGCCGTACAGGAATAACTTTGACATTTGGCGAAACGTACAGGTGTTTGGATTCGAGGCGCGAGCCCAGCGCGTATGGTGCATACGTAAGTGGCGAAGCAACGGAGAAGACAAATACATGGAATTCCGCCCCGGAGGGCTGGCGTTCTTTTGGCCGCTTATCACGCTGTTTGCTCGTTGCATATCTTTAGATATGCTCCTTGCAAACATCATGATAATCAATCCAAAATATTCGCCAGCAAATGTCAAAGTTATTTTTGCACGGCTCCTTGACCTGAAGTCAAAGGATGATTTTTTACAACCAGGTCTCCTATGTCAGGATACGATATACTTAAAACGAGGGAAACCCTCATCTGCGCCTTGAAGAAGGATGATGACAAGGCATGGGCCGTATTCTACGAGCTCTATGCGCCCGTCATCATCAATTTCGCGAGGAAGCGGGGATGTTCGAAGGAGCTTGCGGAGGACGTACTGCAGGAGACCACCATGGTGCTGATGCGGTACATCAAGGGTTTCGAGTATGACAGGAAGAAGGGCAGGTTCAAGTCGCTCCTCTTCAAGATAACAGAGTCGAAGGTCATAGACGCATTCAGGAGGGCGGGCAAGATCACGAGGCTGAGGAACTCCGAGCTTTTCGGAAAGGCCTCCGCCGACGAGGGCAAGGCGGCAAGTGAACGGGAGATCCTGTGGGACAACGAGTGGAAGGCGATGATACTCCAGGAATCGCTGCAGGCGGCAAAGAAGAGGGTCAACTCGAAGGTCTTCAAGTCATTCGAGGAGATCTACCTCAAGGAGAAGCCCGTCGAGGAGGTCGCCAGGAACCTGAAGATGTCGCCGAACCTCCTGGCACAGAATAAATTCAGGGTGATGAAGATAATAGTTGAGAGCGCGAAGGAAATGATACACAGGCTTGAAAAGCGCTGACGGGAAACAACAATGACAAACATACCAAAAGTAAAATCGGACGAGTTCAGGACACTGCTCCTGGAGACCTCGGACGTCAAGGAGATAAGCCTTGACGAGGTGAAGAACCGGATAAGGCATATCGACAGCCTGCTGGAGTCTTTCGACCAGCCGCCGGCCGGCGAGGAATTGCTTCTCATCGTCGTGAAAGGCAAGCCGCACGCATGGTTCACGCTTGAGTCCGACCTGATCAGCATAGGCAGGGCGGAAGCTTCCGACATCGTCCTGCAGAGCTCCAAGGTCTCGCGCAACCACTGCCACATAAGCAGGAACAACAACAGCTGGCTCATGGTCGACGACGATTCAAGAAACGGATTGTTCGTCAACGGCAGGAAGATGAAGAAACGCTTCCTTTGCGAAGGCGACATAGTCAGGATCGGCACCGGCTCCGTCGAAGTAATCTACATCCGCAACAGGAAACCCGATTTTATCTGATATAATTTTTCTACGAAAAATTATTCAGCCATCCGGCGATGAAGGCGGCCTGCTTCTCCCTTATATGTTCATGGAAGTGGACATGGTCGCAGTAGATATCCTTTCCGAGGTTTGCCGTAAAAGTGTAAAGATCGATCACAGGAACTCCTGCTTCCTTCATGATCTTGTCAGCCGTGCTGTTATATTTCGTGCAGTCTGCGGAGAACCTGTGGAACTCCATGTTCGGTCGGCTGTTGTGGACCTTCTCATCGCATGGCGTCGTCCTAATCCATACCAGCTTCGGTTTCATTTTCGAGACGACTGAGACGATCTCCTTCAGATTCTTCTTGTAGTTTTCAAAAGAAATTTGTTTCTCGCCGGTCTTGGGATTGGTCTTGATGTCGTGGAGCCCGCAGTTCAAAAGAAGGAGGTCGGCGTCAATCCCGCCGGCTTTTGCTTTCGCCTTCAGGAAAGACAGCACCATCGAAGAATCGCCGCCGTTCGCGCCAACCGGATTGTCGAGGTTGAGAAGAGCCTCTTCTTCGCCTTCCTTGCGGGAGTATTCGATTGCTCCGCTTAGATATTTCTGGAGATGCGGCCCGTACTGTATCGATATGCTGTCGCCGATCACGTAGATTTTCATTGTCCGTCCTTTCAGTTTTCTCAAATATGGGGTGGAAACGGAAAATATCAAATATTGAACGGCTGAACCGTGGAGGGTCGCGCTTGCCGCGACCGTTTCTTCTCATGTTCTATTTGATTTATGCACCTACTCTGATTATCTTCTACCACTATGAAAAATAAAATTACTGTCAGCGTTCTCATGGCTATGGCCGTGTCTTTTGTCCTGCACGCAGTCGCCGGAGATGTCCCCGTATTCAATGGCGATTTCGAACAGTCCTCTCCTGCTACTCCGCCTCCGGGCTGGACGATGTGGGGGGACCAGAAATGGAAGATCGCATCAAACTATACGCGTGATACTGACCGTCCACACGGCGGACAGGCCAGCTTCCGGATTGTCCATCCGAAAGGAACCCAGGGGTACATCGTTACGAACCCGGACCGCGCACTGCAGTCCAAACCCGGAATGGCGTATACATTTTCCTTTTTCGCGCGGGGCGGGCATGACGGCGCCGGCCGCTTCAGTCTTACCGCCTACCAGAGTCTGAAAACCTATCTTGACGCACCGTCCCCGGGATCCTGGACGGTCCCTCTGACCAAAGACTGGAAGAAATACAGCTTCACCATCCATGAAGGTCTCGATTTCTTCGCCGGCGAGGCAAGCTACATACTCCTGACCTTCAAGGCTACTTCGGACACCGATACTGCCCAGACCATGTGGGTTGACGATATCACCATCGATGAATCACCCAACCCGGCAGGGACGGTGCAACTGATTGACCCGTCGACACTGAAGAAGAAACCAGCCGAAGCAATGCTTGCCGTTGGTGATAAACTCGACATCACGATCGATGCCGAGCGCATCCTTAAGCCGGTCAATCCCCTTGTCGGCGGCATGTCATTTCACCGACTCGACGGGCATAGTGGTTATCCTTTCGACAAGAAAGGGAAATATGTGATGCCTGAGGAGACTGCAGGGGCGATCCGCGAACTGCGTCTGCCGATGACCCGCCTCTATGGAGTAGGGGACGGCCCCTGGTCTGTGGAGGAGTCAATAGATCGGGCGGCGGAGCTGTGCCAGAAGACAGGTATTCCGACAGCGCATGTGATCCTGGAACTGGAGATTGAGAGCGCCTCCAAGTCGTTGCCTCCTGATATTTGGGCAAGGGCAGTCAAACGCAGCGTCGAAAAGAATTATGGATTCCGTCACTGGGAAGTCGGCAACGAGGTCTACGCTCCGGCATTGTGGGGATCAAAAGCCGGTATGGCGTATGCCACTCCAGATGAATACGCAAAACATGTCGCGGCTGTCTCCAAGGCGGTACGCGATGTCCAGCCTGATGCGCGTATTGGACTGAGCATTTCAGACCACTCCCTGGTCTGGGGCAGCTATCTGCTCCGCATTGCCGCCGGCAGTTACGATTTTGTATGTCCGCACTTCTATGCCGGAGTCGATCTCAACAAGCCTCTTGAGACGATTGTCATAGAAACCAATAAGACGATGATGGAACGTATTGAAACTCTCAAGGCGCTACTGGCGGCGTACAATCCGAATCGAGCCGTGACGATCCTCGACAGCGAATGGGCGTTGTATGGAGCATGTCCCGGCGACAAGGAACCTGAAGTCAACGAACGCAACCGCAACATCATATCTATTCTTCATCGCGCCGTCCGCATGATCGGCTACGTCCAGAACAATCCATTGGAAGGTGCCAGCGGCTGGGAACTGCTCGGAAATCCTGGATATCCAGGCTACGGCATCCTCTATCCTGCGCAACCGAACAAGCGGTCGATCAACTATATGTTCTACCGCCTGTGGAACAGCCAGATCGGCAGCAGCGTGTTGGAAATTAAAGGATCTGCTCCTGCTTCCACTGCGAGTCTCGCAACTCTAAGCGCCGACAAGAAGAAAGTGAGCGTGGTGCTAGTTAATGCATCTGCGGACAAAGCAGTATCAGCAACATTGAAGCTCAATGCAGGCGCAGCAACTGCCGTAATGCTTTCCCAGCCGTCACTCGACAGCCTGGCATACGATGCCAGCACCAACGAGCCGAAACCGCTTCCAACGACCGTCCGCGACAATACCGTCACGCTGGAGTTGCCCGCCAAGGCAGTAGTATTCGTGAGCGTAGATCTGGCACGGTGAAATGTAGTAGTAGTAGTAGCGCAATTAATTGCGCGTCAAGTAGGGACGGGCTTCAGCCCTGTCTGCTATACGCATTTTTTTGCTCTGTTTAGAATTCTTTATGAAGAGTCCTCCAGACGGAGGACGAATCTTTGGAAGTGCGCAGATCATTCTGCGCTTTGGATTCCACTGGAACCGTGGAGAAGATAACAGCTTTCGCTTT